>DATAID010000038.1:0-45454 GCA_036262835.1 Burkholderiales bacterium
ATGGCCGGCTATATCGATCGCTTCTATAACGAGAAACGCATCCATTCGAGCCTGGGCTATCATTCCCCGGTCGAGTTCGAATGCTTGGCAAATGCCCAGCAATGTGTCCATGAAATCGGATGAAGATCACGCGCGCGCGAGCTCCGTGCTAGATCAACCGCCATCGGCGCGCGCCGGTGAGCGTGGACGTTAGAGCGCTAGTTATGTTTAGTGCCTGTTCAAGGTTGCTGCGAGTGAATACGGTCCGAATTGGGGTCGCAGTGTTTGGCGCCTTCGCCACCTTTGTGTTGGGCGGGTTCGCTCTCATGGGCGTGTGGTCCATGGTTGCTTCCATCCTGACTGAAGAAGCCCAAATGGACCCGTTCGGCGCTGCGGGGGCTGCGGCATTCGTGGGAATCTGCGCGGCGTGGGTACGCATCATCGTGCAAGAGCAGTTCCGCACGTCAGCCGTACTGAGAGGCATAGTTGAATCCGGGCTTCTCCTGGGCATTCTGGCAGCCGGTTACTTTTTGATCGGCTTCTTTCCCTCGCTCGACAATCCGCTGTCTTGGCTATTTGGAGCGGTGTTAGTCGTAGGGCTGTTTCTGTTGTTCGCAACCATCGGCGAGGCAAAGGTTGCGCTCTAACAGCGCGTCGTTGACCGACACCTACTCCTCGCTGCTCCGCGCTCGGCGCGATGCGGCAAAACGCGAACGTTGATATGGCTAAACGCTGTCAAGGGGCGAGCGACAGCTTTTGGCTTCACATAATCGCCACTTGTACGGCGGTTGCACGTCCGGATGGGGAACGCGGCGTCGTCGAAGTGACGACGGTCGATCAAGCTGATATGCGGGCGTTGGCTAGCCACAAGACTGTTGTGCGTCACGGAGCTGCCTCGCTCTAGGTGCTGAGGTGCCGGCAAGCCGAGCCTGCCGGATCAATAACGTTCCACGAGGATTCTCCAGCCGGGACGAGCCGCGTTGCCGATCGGGACGGGAGGAAGGTTTGCGCGCTAGCGGCCTCCTTTCGCTGCAAAGCAGGGTTGTTTCATGCGGGTCTCACCTCGCGCGCGATCGCCCAGACGAAGCCCGCGAGCTCGCGCGCGACGGCGACGATCACCTTGTTGCGAGGCAGGCGACGCGCGCTCAAGCGCCCGAAGCGCGAGCCGAACGCAGCTTCCTGATCGCCTTGTCCACGGCGTGAGCATCTCCCGCGATGCGGCCGAAGTGACGCGCTTCCCGGGCGTCCGCGATCGCGATGTCGATCGACTCCTTGTGCACATCCATCCCGATATACGCGGTGCTAGACTTTTCCATGGCCTGCCTCCTTTGCTTGGTTGATACGACGCTCTCGTTCAACATGTGGCTCTGCGTGCGCAAACACGCAATCCACGATACGCCGGAGGCAGGCCGCCTCTCAGCGTTTAGCCATTCTGTCTAGAGAGCACTTCACACGGCCATACCGACGTATGGCTATTTGGCCATATCGGTGGTAATCTGAGGCATGGCGAAGGCGCGGTTCGAATGGGATCCCCGCAAGGACCAGGAGAACCAGGAAAAGCATGGGGTGGCCTTCGCGGTGGCGCAGCTTGCCTTCGCCGATTCAAGGCGCGTCATCGCGGAAGACCTATCCCACAGCTCTGGCGAGATGCGGTACTACTGCTTCGGCGAAGTCGGTGGCGGCATTCTGACGGTCCGCTTTACCTACCGCGCCGAGATCATCCGCATCTACGGGGCTGGCTACTGGCGCAAAGGAAAGCGAATCTATGAGCGAGAGAATCCGGTACACGGACGAACCCCTGGGAGACCTCGAGGTCGTCCCTGATTTTCTTCCTCGCCCCGAAGACCTCGTTTTTCGGGACGAAGGGGTAAAAGTGACGATCGCGCTAAGCAAGCGCAGCGTCGAGTTCTTTAAGAGTGAGGCGCAGAAGCACAACACGCAGTACCAGCGGATGATCCGTCGGCTGCTCGATGCCTATGCCGAGCATCATTCGCGGCGCGCTCTAACCGCGCGTTCAGCCCGGCCGCGCGCAAGGTCGTCGCGCGCCGGCTAACGCGGACGTTGCTGGCGGCCGGCATTCTTCTCGCACACAGGCAAGTCGAGCGTCGTATTGATCAAATAGGTAAACTGTGAGCGTGGAAGTTCTTTCCGGCATCCTTCTCCTTGCTGTTGTCGCGCTCTTCGCCGGCATCGCGCTAGATGCCGCATATCGCAAGTAGCCCCTTTCAGCAGCTGTGTAGTCGAGTTTCCGATTGCCGCAGCGCAGTCGGAAAGGTAACGTCAGCTTCCAAGGAGGCAAGACCCGATGCTGAGCGGCGCCTGCATGTGCGGTGCGATCCAATACGAGATCGAGGGGCAACCCCGGTTCATGTACCAGTGCCACTGCGGCAAGTGCCGCGCGGCCTCGGGCGCGTCCTTCGTCACGAACATCATCGTGGATAGCGAGAGCTTCAGGATCACGGCGGGGAAGGACAAGCTCTCCGCCTACGAGTCGAGCCCGGGCAAGCACCGCCACTTCTGCTCGACCTGCGGCTCGCCGATCTACAGCCAGGGCGAGAAGACGAAGCACATCGTCTCGGTGCGCTGCGGCACGCTGCGCGGCGATCCGGGCAAGCGGGTGGCCTATCACGCGTTCGTCGCCTCCAAGGCACCCTGGGTCGAGATCGCCGGCAACGAGCGCCAGTTCCCGGAATGGCCGCATCCGGCGCTGACCAAGCAGCTCTTTGCCGGAGAATGAGCCCATGGCCACCTCGCCTTGCGAGCTCTGCGAGCCCGCGGATGTTTTGATCCAGAACGAGCTCGCCTATGTGCGCTCGGACAATCATTCCCTCAGCCGAGGACATGTGCTCGTCGTACCCAGGCGCCACGTCGCGAGCTTCTTCGACATGACCGCCGCCGAGCAGTCGGCCGTCACCGCATTGCTGCGTGAAGCGCAGGAGCGGATCCAGCGCGATCATTCCCCCGATGGCTACAACATCGGCGTCAACGTCGGCAAGGCGGCCGGCCAGTCGCGCATGCACGTCCATGTGCACCTGATTCCGCGCTACTCGGGCGATGTGCCCGACCCGAGCGGCGGCATCCGGTGCGTGCTTTCGGGAGTCAAGCGCTGACCATGCAGAAACTTCGCGTGCAATGCTTCGGCGTCTCGCTCGACGGCTTCAGCGCCGGGCCGGACCAGAGCCTCGAGAACCCGCTTGGCGTCGGCTTCGTCAAGGTGATGGAATGGTTCTTCCCCACGCGCTTCTTCAAGGCGATGCAGGGACAGTCCGGCGGCGAGACCGGCACCGACAACCGGATGGCGGAGCAAGGCTTCCACAACGTCGGCGCGTGGATCCTCGGGCGCAACATGTTCGGCCCTGTTCGCGGACCCTGGCCGGATGAAAGCTGGAAAGGCTGGTGGGGCGACGAGCCGCCTTATCACGTGCCGGTCTTCGTCCTCACGCACCATCCCCGCCAGCCGATCGAAATGAAAGGCGGGACGACGTTTCATTTCGTCACCGACGGCATCGACTCGGCTTTCAAGCAGGCGAAGGCCGCCGCGGGCGGCAGGGACGTGCGCTTAGGTGGCGGCACGGCAAGCGTTCGCCAGTACCTGCAGGCAAGGCTCATCGACGAGATGCACCTGGCGGTCCGCCCGGTGCTGCTCGGCAAAGGCGAAAACCTCTTCGAGGGCCTCGACCTGCCCGCGCTCGGCTACGAGGTCGCCGAGGAGATCAAGGGCGAGCGCGCGACGCACCTGATCATTCGCAAACGCTCATGACCCGGCACATCGGCATCGTCGCGTGCTCGGCCGAGGGCGCCGCGCTCTGCTACCGCACCATTTGCACCGAGGGCGAGCGGTTGCTCGGCCGGCACGGCCATCCTGAAGTCACGATGCACACACCCCCGCTCTCGGAGTACGTGAAGTATCTCGACCGCAACGACTGGGATGGCGTCGCGAAGCTCATGCTCGCCTCCTGCGAGAAGCTCGCGCGGCTCGGCGCCGATTTCTTCATCTGCCCCGACAACACGCTGCACCAGGCGCTGCCCAGGGTCGAGCCGAAGTCGCCCAAGCCCTGGCTCCATATCGCGGAGGTCGTGGCCGCCGAAGCGGCGAAGCGCGGGTTTCGCAAGGTCGGGATCACCGGCACGCGCTGGCTCGTCTCGAGCGAGACCTACCCGCAGAAGCTCGCCGCGCGCGGCATCGGCTTCGTGCGCCCGGGCGACGCCGATCGCGACGAGGCGAGCCGCATCATCATGGATGAGCTGGTGTGCGGCGTCTTCAAGCCCGAGGGCGTCGCGCACTTCCAGAAGATCATCGGCAGGATGAAAGAGCAAGGCTGCGACTCGGTCGTGCTCGGCTGCACCGAGATCCCGCTCATCATCAGCGATGACAACTCGCCCTTGCCGACGCTCGACTCGACCCGGCTGCTCGCCCGCGCGGCGCTGCAGCGAGCCTGTGGACATTCGGATTGACGACCTGACGAGCCCCGAGATCGCCGAGCTCCTGCGCGAGCACCTGCGCAGCATGCAGGCGATCACGCCGCTCGAGAGCGTGCACGCCCTGCCGATCGAGGCCCTGCGCGCGCCCGAGGTGACGTTCTGGAGCGTGTGGGGCGGCCGCGAATTGATGGGATGCGGCGCGCTCAAGGAGCTCGATCCCCGGCATGGCGAGATCAAGTCGATGCGGACCGTCGAGCGCCATCTGCGCAAGGGCGTCGCCGCCGCCCTGCTCGAGCACATCATCGCCGAGGCCAAGCGTCGGTCCTACAGGTGCCTCAGTCTCGAAACAGGCGCGCCGGCAGCGTTCGCACCGGCAAAAGCTCTTTATTCGAGGTTCGGATTCCGGGTCTGCGGCCCATTTGCGGACTACACGGACGATCCGAACAGCGTCTACATGACGAAGGAGCTCTGAGATGGTGATTTCCCTTGCCGAGGCAGAGCAGCGTATCCCCGGCCCGCCGGGCGACCATTTTGTCGACCTCCTCAAGCACGGCACCCTGCAGGTAAGGCTCTCACGCCCGCTCAGGCCCAATGTCCAATCGCCGCACGCCCAGGACGAGCTCTATATCGTCGTCCGCGGCCGGGGCGTGCTTTGTCATGGCGGGCGTCGCGACGCGTTCGGCCCGGGCGACCTTCTCTTCGTGGCCGCCGGCACCGAGCACCATTTCGAGGAGCACGAGGACTTGGAGGTCTGGGTCGTGTTCTATGGCGCCGAGGGTGGAGAGCAGGCCGAGTGACATCGCCGATGAGAATTTGGCCGAGGCTTCAGCAAGGGCTCGCCGTGCTCGCGATGGTGCTGTTGCTTTCGATGATCGCGCACAAGGCCCACCATGACATCTCGATCATCGCGGAGAAGCACTCCGGCCCGGCGTTCTGGGTCGCGCTCGGCAAGTATTTCATCGGCAACATCGCCGGCGGCGGCAAGGCCTCCTAGAACGAGAAGTACAAAAACCTGGACCTCCGCTTTCGCGGGGGCGACGTCAAGAAAGGCGGGGCGACGTCAGGAAAGGCGCCGCCAGACGCTGCCGCCTTCCTTGGCGGCAGCCTTGTCGAGCGAGTCGAGATAGCTTTCGTGCGCCGCGAGCTCGTCCACGGTCGGCGGCAGCACGACGAGCCTGTTCAGCTCGACCATCGCGATCGCGGCCGCGGCCATGGCGGGCGAGTCGAGCTCCATGACGAGGCTCTCCTGGCCGCGCGTCATGGCGAGGTAGACCTCGGCAAGCAGGCGCGCATCGAGCAGTGCGCCGTGCAGGGTGCGGTGCGCGTTGTTGATCATGTAGCGCTCGCAAAGCGCGTCGAGCGAGTTCTTCTTGCCCGGGTGCAGCTCGCGCGCCATGGGCAGCGAGTCGATCACCGTCGCGACGTGGCTGGAGAGCTTGCCCAGCCCGGCCAGCTCGAGCTCCATGTCGAGGAACTCCACGTCGAAGGGCGCGTTGTGGATGACGAGGTCGGCGCCCTGCACGTAATCGAGGAACGCTCGTGCGATCTCGGCGAACTTCGGCTTGTCGAGCAAAAACTCCTTCGTGATGCCATGGACCTTGAGCGCGCCCTCCTCGATGTCGCGCCCGGGATTGACGTAGTGGTGGAAATGCCGCTCCGTCACGTTGCGGCCGAGCAGCTCCACGCAGCCCACCTCGATGATCCGGTCGCCCATGCGCGCGTTGAGGCCGGTCGTTTCCGTGTCGAGCACGATGAGCCGCGAGGCCACTAGGCGACCCCTTTCGCGATCTCATCGCAGCCGAGGTTGGCGAGCTCGTCCGCGCGCTCGTTCTCCACGTTGCCGGCATGGCCCTTCACCCAGCGCCACTCGATCTCGTGACCACTGGCGAGCTCATCCAGGCGCCGCCACAGGTCGTCGTTCTTGACCGGCTTCTTGTCGGCGGTCATCCAGCCGCGGCGCTTCCAGGAGTGGATCCACTCCGAGATGCCCTTTTGCACGTACTGCGAGTCGGTGAAGACCCGCACGCGCGAGCGCTTCTTGAGAGCCGAGAGGCCCTCGATCACGGCGGTAAGCTCCATGCGGTTATTTGTGGTGAGGGCCTCGCCGCCGAACATCTCTTTCCGGTTCTTGCCCGAAAGCAGGATCACGCCCCAGCCGCCTCGGCCCGGATTGCCCTTGCACGCGCCGTCGGCGTGTATCTCGACGACGCTGTCAGTCATCGCGGCGATGGGCGTGGCCGTTCTGGCGCGGGATGCCGTTCTGCTGCGGGATCGCGGCGAGGGCGCGCCGGCGGGCGCGCTCCTGGCGCCAGGCCGGCGTGATGATGCGCATGCCGTGCACGCGCTTGACCGCGCGCACCACGTACAGCCCGCCCAGGATCGGCCACCAGCGGTCGCCCGCCTTTTCCATGAAGGCACAGCGCTCGAGCCACTGCGGGTTGGCAAAGGGCGGCGCATAGCGGCCAAAGCGCCCCCCGTTCAGCTCGAAGCCGAGCAGGTGCAGCCAGTCCTTCAAGCGCAGCAGGCCGATGAAGCGCGCGTCCCAGGGCGAGCCTGAGCGCCGGGCGGAAAAGATCTGGCGCAATCGCCAGAGCGAGGCCGGATTGAATCCGGAGATCACCAGTTGACCCTCGGGCATGAGCACGCGCTCGGCCTCGCGCAGCACCAGGTGCGGATCGGCCGAAGTCTCCAGGACGTGCGGCAGGACGACGAGGTCCACGCTCTGGTTGGCGAGCGGCAGCTGCATCGGGTCGGCGGCGAGCGCCGCGCCGTGCTCGAGCGCCAGGGCGAAGCGGAACGGAATGCGGTTGCCGCGCAGGAAGTCGATCCCGGGCAGCCCGACCTGGAGCGCCTTGTAGCCGAACACGTCCTCGGTCGCGCTCTCGAACTGGCCGAGCTCCCAGTCGAGCACGTAGCGGCCCTGCGGCGTCTGCAGCCACTCGGCCAGCGCCGCGCGCGCGCCGTTATACTTGTGAGCGCCGCTGTTGATGAAAGATTGGCGATCCATGGAAATCGTTCCGCTACCCGCATTCCGAGACAACTACATCTGGACGCTGCGCGACGGCCGTCACGCGGCGGTCGTCGACCCCGGCGAGGCCGGGCCGGTGAAAGCGTATCTGGCGAAGGAGAAGCTGGAGCTCGTCGCCATCCTCGCCACGCACCATCATCCGGACCACACCGGCGGCATCGCCGAGCTGATCGCCGCGAAGCGCGTGCCGGTGCACGGGCCGAAGGGCGAGCCGATTCCCGCGCTCACGCATCCGGTGGGCCAGGGCGACAAGGTGGAGATTCCGGAGCTCGCCGCGTCGTTCACCGTGCTGGACATTCCCGGGCATACGCGTGCGCATGTCGCCTATTATGGCCTAGGCGCGCTCTTCTGCGGCGACACGCTCTTCGCCTGCGGCTGCGGGCGCGTGTTCGAAGGCACGCCCGAGCAGATGCTCGAGTCGCTCTCCAAGCTCGCCGCGCTCCCCGACGCCACGCGCGTCTATTGCGGGCACGAGTACACGCTCGCCAACATCGAGTTCGCGCGCCAGGTCGACCCGGACAACGCGACGCTCAAGGCGCGCGAGGAAAAAGCGCGCCAGCAGCGCGCGGCGGGCAAGCCGACGCTGCCTTCGACGCTCGGGGAGGAGCGCGCGACCAATCCGTTCCTGCGCTGCGCCGAGCCGGTCGTGGTCGAATCCGCGAATAAATACCTTGGCGCCCGCGTCGCCGATCCTGTACGGGTTTTCGCCGCCATCCGCGACTGGAAAAATCGGGTCTAATACCGGCTGTGCGAGCGGCCGCGTACCGGATTGTTACGATCGCTGCGTGCGCGCTCCTCGCGGCGTGCGCGACGCAGGCGCCGCAGGAAAAGCCCGCCCCGGCGCCGCAGGTGCGCACCGATTCGCCGGTGCTCGGCTTTCGCGACGTACCGCCGGCGCCCAATCCCCTCCTCGCCAGCCCCCTCGACGCGAGCCGCCTGCCTCCCTTCGAAGGCAGCCGCGAGGAGGTGAAGGACCGGGTCGTGAAGCGCGTCGACCGCACGGTCCATCGCGACGACCTGTGGCAGCGCATCCGCGACGGCTTCCAGATGCCGGACCTGACCGGGCCGCTCGTCGACGAGAAAGTGGCCTGGTACGTGGCGCGGCCCGACTACCTGAAGCGCGTGTTCGAGCGCAGCCGCCGCTACCTGTACCACATCGTCGAGGAGATCGAGAAGCGCGGCCTGCCCACCGAGCTCGCGCTGCTGCCGATGGTCGAGAGCTCCTTCAACCCGATGGCGTACTCGCGCGCGCACGCCTCGGGCCTGTGGCAGTTCATCCCGGGCACGGGCAAGCGCTACGAGCTCGCGCAGAACTGGTGGTACGACGGGCGGCGCGACATCATCGCCTCGACCGACGCGGCGCTCGAATACCTGAAGGACATCTACGAGATGAACGGCGACTGGCAGCTCGCGCTCGCCTCCTACAACTGGGGCGAGAACGCGGTCGCGCGCGCCGTGGAGAGGAACCGGCGCGAGGGGCTGCCCATCGACTACATGAGCCTCAACATGCCGGCCGAGACGCGCAACTACGTGCCCAAGCTCCAGGCGCTGAAGAACATCATCGCCAATCCCCAGCTCTTCGGCATCGAGCTCGACCCGATCCCCAACCTGCCCTACTTCACCGCGCTCACGCGCACGATCGACATCGACGTGCGGCTCGCCGCCAAGCTCGCCGAGATGACGGTCGAGGAGTTCATCGCCCTCAACCCGGGCTTCAGCCGCCCGGTCATCCGCGCCGCGCACACGCCGCGCATCGTGCTGCCCGCCGACCGGGTCGAGGTCTTCCACGAGAACCTCGCCAAGTACGACGAGAAGTCGCTCGTGTCCTGGCAGGCCTACACGCCGAAGAAGGGCGACACGCTCGAGTCGATCGCGCGCAAGCACCACATGAGCCTCGCGCAGCTGAAGGAAGTGAACGGCATCGCGCCGCGTTCGCGCGGGCTGCCGTCGCTGCTCGTGGTGCCGTCCAATGGCGGGGTCGAGCTCGGGCGCATGCCGATCATGTATGCGCCACCGATCCCGGTGTCCGGGCCGCGCAAGTTCACCCACACGGTGAAGCACGGCGAGACGCTCGCCTCGATCGCCGGACGGTACCGGGTGAGCGTCGCGGACCTGAAGCGCTGGAACAAGATCGGGCGGCTCTCCGCCGGCCAGCGCCTGACCATCGTGACCCACCACCGCGCCGCGCCAAAGCGCCACGCGGTGAAGGTCAAGGGCAAGCCGCGCCAACCAACCGTGTCAAAGTCCTCAAGGAAGTCAGGCACTTAAAGGTAGAATGGCGGCCATGGACCGGGTCTTCCGGAGGGCCGTCTTTTTCCTTCTGCTCCTCGCCTTTGCCGCGCCGGCGGCGGCGATGGACCCGATCCTCATGTTCGTCTTCAGCGTCGCCCGCGAAATGATGGAGGCGAACGCCGCGCGCCCGCCGGCCTCGAAGCCCCTCCCCGAGATGGGCATGGCGAGCCTCCCCGACTTCCCGAAGGTCTATCCCGGCACCATGATCGAGCCGGCGCACCTGCGCCAGTTGATCGACGACTGCTTTCCCTACCTCTCCGATTCGCGCCGCGCCGAGATCTTCGACGCGCTGAACGCGGAGCTGCTCAATCCCAAGAACGCGCCGATCCGCGCCTCGATGATCGACTACTTCGCCGAGAAGGCCTTCGCGGTCAGGGCCGCGCAGCAGCGGCTGGAGAAGATGAGCACGAAGGAAAAGGAATTCCTCGCCGGCGAGTTCAAGAAGGAAGTCGCCGGGCTTCCGCCGGAAGAAAAAGCCCGCGTGACGGGGCTGTTGCGAGAAGGCCTGCTGCCGGTGCCGAGCGACTTCAATCGCATGCTTCTCGGCACGGTCGAATCGGAATAGCGTTCTGCTTTTTTCCTAGCTCGTTCCCACCCTCGGCACCGCGGAAAGCAAGGCGCGGGTGTAGTCGTCCTGCGGGCTGCGCAGCACCGCCTGCGCGGCGCCGTGCTCGACGATGCGCCCCTGGTACATCACCGCCACCTCGTGCGCGAGGTATTCGACCACGGCGATGTTGTGCGTGATGAAGAGATAGGCGATGCCCAGGCGCTCCTGCAGCGACTTGAGCAGGTTGAGGATCTGCGCCTGCACCGACACGTCGAGCGCGCTCGTCGGCTCGTCGCAGACGATCAGCTTCGGCTCCACCGCGAGCGCGCGCGCGATCGCGATCCGCTGGCGCTGGCCGCCGGAGAATTCGTGCGGATAGCGCCCGAGCGCCTCGCGCGGCAGCCCCACCTGCTCGAGGAGCTCCGCCATGCGCGCGGCGCGCCCGGCATCGCTCGTGCCGACGCCGAGGCTCTTCATGCCCTCGGCGAGGATGTCGGTCACGCGCATGCGCGGATTGAGCGAGGCGTAGGGATCCTGGAAGACGATCTGCATCGCCCGGCGCCTGGAGCGCAGCTCGGCGCGCGAGAGCATGCGCAGGCTCGTCCCCTCGAAGATCACCTCGCCGCCGGTCGGCTCGATCAGCCTCAGCATCGCCTTGCCCGCGGTGGTCTTGCCGCTGCCCGATTCGCCGACGAGCGCGAGCGTGCGGCCTGCGCGCACGGCGAGCGACACGCCGTCCACCGCGCGCACGTGGCCGACCACCCGCTTGAAGACGCCCTTGCGGATCGGGAACCAGACCTTGAGGTCGCGCGCCTCGGCGATCACAGGGGCGTCGGCGGAGGCGGCCTGCGCCTCTTCGCTGACGCGGCCCGGCAGGCGCTCGGGCAGCGCGGCGAAAAGCTTCTGCGAATACGGATGCCGGGGCGCGCGGAAGAACTCCTCGCGCGAGGCGAGCTCGACGATCTTGCCCTCGCGCATCACCGCCACCCGCTGCGCCATCTGCCAGACGATGCCCAGGTCGTGCGTGATGAAGAGGATGGCCATCTGCCGCTCCGCCTGCAGCTGCTTGAGCAGCTCGAGGATCTGCGCCTGAATCGTCACGTCGAGCGCGGTCGTGGGCTCGTCCGCGATCAGCACTTCCGGATCGGCCGCGAGCGCCGCCGCGATCATCACGCGCTGGCGCTGGCCGCCCGAGAGCTGGAACGGAAACGAATGGATGCGGCTCTCGGGGTCCGGAATTCCGACCGCCTTCAGCAATTCAAGGACTTTGGCTTCCGGGTTCCTGTCCCTGGAATGTCTTTCAATGACTTCAGCAATCTGGCGCCCCACCGTGAGAACCGGGTTGAGCGCGGTCGAGGGCTCCTGGAAGATCATCGCCACGCGCCGCCCGCGCACCGCGCGCATCGCCGCCTCGGGAAGCGCGAGCAGCTCCTGGCCGTCGAGCAGCACCCGCCCGTCGGCGATCCGCCCGGCCTCGGGCAGGAGCCGCATGACCGAGAGCGCCGTCATCGACTTGCCGCTCCCCGACTCGCCCACGAGCGCGAAGCACTCGCCCCTGGCGATCTCGAAGTCGATGCCGTCCACCGCGCGCACTTCGCCCGAGGCGGCGTCGAGCCGCGTGTTCAGGTTGGCGACCTGCAGCACGGCGCTCATGCTGCCCTCATGTCGCCACCTGCATGCGCACGCGCGGGTCGAAGCCGTCTCGCACCGCGTCCGCGAAGAGGTTGGCGGCGAGGACAAGCGCGAACATGAAGGTGAACGCGGTCGCGAGCGTCCACCACACGATCGGCTCGCGCGACATCTCCAGGCGCGCGGCGTTGATCATGACGCCGAAGCTGTTGGTCGAGGGGTCGACGCCGACCCCGACGTAGGAGAGCACCGCCTCGGCGAGGACGAAGCCGGAGAAGTCCATCACCACGGCGATGATCACGATGTGCGAGACGTTCGGCAGGATGTGCCGCGACAGCACGCGCGTGTCGCGCACGCCGAACGCATGCGCGGCCTGGATGTACTCGAGCTGCGAGAGCTTGAGCGTCTCGCCGCGCAGGAGCCGCGCGAGGCCGGTCCAGCTGGTGAGCCCCAGGATCGCGCAGAGCACGAGGAGCCTGAAGTCCGAGCGCTGCGCGGCAAGCGAGAACCACTCCGGATGGCGCTCGATCACGACCTGCAGCATGAGCACCGAGGCGGCGATGAGCAGCACCCCCGGGATCGAGTTGAGCGTCGTATAGACATACTGGATGACGTCGTCCACCCAGCCGCGGAAGTAGCCGGCCATGATGCCCAGCGCCACGCCGACCGGGAGCAGCACGAGCGTGGTGATGGTGCCGATGACGAGGCTCGTGCGGATCGACTTGAGCGCGCTGTAGAACACGTCCTGCCCCACCTTGTCGGTGCCGAGCACGTGGTAGCCCGAGGAGAGCGCGAACGCCGGGCCGGCGAGGAGCAGGAGCACACCCAGGGCCCCGAGCGCGGAATTCCAGGGGATTTGCGGTTTTGCTTTCCCCAGCAGTTTTACCAGAACGAAACATAGGAGAAAGGCGACAAGAGAAAAACCCAGACCCTTGAGAACGCGGCCGGCGACGTCTGCCCCCCACTCACCCTCATCCTTGAGGTGCGCCCCGCCATAGCGCAGCCGCGCGAAATCGCGCACCTGCTTGCCGCCCGGCAGCTCCATCAGCTCCTTCGCATAGGAGCGGGTGGCGAGCGGCGCCGAGTAGGTCTTCTCGCCGCGGCCGCGCAGCCCCGAAAGCCCGAGGTCGAGCACGGAGAGCACCTCGGTCGAGTACGCGGTCGCGCTGCCCTCCTTCCCCGGCAGGGCAAGCCGCAGGTGCGCCGAATCGAGCAGGCCGATGCCCACGTAGGCGACCAGCACGACGAGGGAGGCCATGCCCGGAGGACTGCGAAAGACGCGCGCCCAGGGCGCCGCCAGGTGCGGGTGGCGGCGGCAATACAGCGTATAGCCGGCGACGATGGCGACCAGAAGCCAGACCAGCAGATCGGTGGCGAGCACGATCCAGACGAAGCTGCCTGTGCTGAAGACCGGCACTAGCTGAGCCTTATTCTCGGATCGACCGCGGTGTAGGAGATGTCGGTGAGGATGAGGCCGACGATGTAGAGCACCGAGCCGATGAAGACCATGGAGCGCACCACCGCGAAGTCCTGCGCCGCGATCGCGTCGATGGTGTAGCTGCCGAGGCCGGGAATGCCGAAGAACGACTCGGAGAGCAGGCTGCCGAGGAAAAGGAGCGGGATCACGACGACCACGCCCGTCAAAATCGGGATGAGCGCGTTCCTCAGCACGTGGCGGAACATGACCACGGACTCGGCGAGGCCCTTCGCGCGCGCGGTGCGCACGTAGTCCCGGTTGATCTCCTCGAGGAAGAGGGTGCGGTACCAGCGGCTGCTCGCCCCGATGCCGCTGACGATGCCGATCAGCACGGGCAGGATGAGGAAGCGCGCGGCATCCAATCCGCCCGCGTAGCCCGAGATCGGCACGAGGTGCCAGAGCTTGGAGGCGATGAACTGGCCGCCGATGATGTAGAAGAGCGTGGAGATGGACATCATGGCGACGCAGGCCACCACGCCCCACACGTCGAGGTAAGTCGCGCGAAAGAACGCCATCAGCAGCGCAAAAGAGATGCAGACGGCGAGGCCCACGAGGAAGACGGGGATCGCGAGCGAGAGGCTCGGCCACATGCGCGTGCGGATCTCGGTGGCGATGTCGCGCTTGTCCTCCGAGTAGCCGAAGTCGAGAACGAAGAGCCGCACGGACTTCTGGAAGAAGATGGTCTGGGTGGCCTTTTGCAGGCCTTGCGCCTTGTCATTCCAGAGCAGCGGCAGGTTGTAGCCCCTCTCCTCCTTCCACTTTTCCACCGCCTCGGGCGTGACGCGCCGCGCGCCAAGCTGCATGCGCGCCATGTCGTCGGGCGTGTTGACGACGAAGAAGAGCGCGAAGGTGATGAGGTTGACCCCGATCAGGATCGGGACGGCATACAGGACGCGGCGGACGATGTAGGCGAACATGCCTCAGGCGGCCGGCCGCATCGCGCCGGCGGTTTCCTGGGCGCTGATCACCGCGCTGCGAAAGCCGAGCGGATCTGCCAGGTCGTCGATCGTCACCTGCGGCGTGCCCGCGCCCGAGAAGATCACCTTGCCATAGCCGAGCAGCCGGCCCATGACGCCCTGGTGCACCTGCACGCTCTCGATGCGGCCGACCTGGATCTCGATCGTGTCGCGGCGGATCAGGCCGAACTTGGCGATGACGCGGCGATTGGTGACCGCGAGCTCCGTCGTGCGCATGCGGATCCAGGCGGCGATCCAGAAAAGAAGGCCCGCGCCGAAGGCCGGCAGCAGCACCAACCCGACGAACCACAGCCAGAACTGCGACCAGCCGCTCAGGTGCCCCTGATGCAGCACCTTCTCCCCGGGCGTGACCACCGAATCGACGTAGGACGCCATCAGGCCGCTCCCGGCCGGGCCGCCATGCGCTCGCGCCTGCGAAACACCCGGATGGCGGGAACGATGGAAGCGAGAAGGGCAAGAATCAACAGCGCCAAAGGCCACAGCACAGGCCGGTTCCACTCGCGTCTTGCCGCCTCTCGCTTCGCCGGGTCGACCTTCAGGTACTTCAGCTTGTTGTCCGACATCTCGTTCGCCTTGGCGTTGCCGAGCCAGCTGTGGAAGAGGCCGAAGTTCTTCGGATGGAAGCCGCCGATCCAGGGCTCGTCGTGCCGGTAGATCGCGATCATCTGGTCGATGATCTTCTGCCGCTCGGGCGAGTTCGGCATCACGCGCATCTTCTCGAAGAGCGCATCGTAGTCGGGGTTGGCATAGTTCGAGGCGTTCTCGCCCTGGCTCTTCGCGCGGCTTTGCGGCCCGTTCAGGAGGAACATGAAATTCTCGGGGTCCGGATAGTCGGCGCTCCAGCCCACGAGGAAGAGTTGCGCGCTGCCCTTCCTCAGCTTCTCCTGGAAGCGGTTCCAGTCGGTCTGCCGCGGCTCGAACTGGACGGAGAGCTTGGCGAACTGCTTGCGCCACCAATCCATCATCGACTTGTCCTCGGGGCCGCGCCCGACGGTGTCGAAGAAAAGGACGAGCGGCTGGCCGGTCTTCGCGTCGCGCCCGTCCGGATAGCCCGCCTCGGCGAGCAGCTTCTTCGCCGCCTCGATCGGCTTTCTCACCGCCTTGCCGTCCTTCCATTCGTGCGTGACCGGATTGACCGACTCCTTGTCCTCGCGAAAGCCGAAGATGCCGGGCGGGATCGGCCCGTGCGCGGGCACGCCGCGGCCGTTGCGGAAGATCGACAGGAACTCCTCCCAGTCGATCGCGATCGCGAGCGCCTGGCGCAGCTTCCGCGCGCGATCGGTGTAGCCCCCGACCACGGGATCGAGCATGTTGGCGCCGAGGTAGTAGATGGTGGGACCGATCGAGGTATCGAGGCGGATGCCGCGCTTCTCCATCTCGGCGGTGAGGCCGGCATCACCCTCGGTGGAGATGCGCACCGCCTGGTCGAAGTTGTCCGAGCCGATGCCCGAGGCGTCGTAGTAGCCCTGGAGGAACTTGTTCCAGAGCGGGATCGCCTCCTTCTCGCGCGTATAGACCGCCTTGTCGATGAACGGCAACGTCTTGCCGGCATCGGCGAGCAGCCCGCGCTCGGCGTCGCCCTTGTCGCCCTCCGAGGGATACGGCTCGCCGCGGAAGTTCGGATTGCGCTCCAGCACCATGCGCGAGTTGGGATCGTTCTCGCGCAGCATGTAAGGCCCCGTGCCCACCGGCCACCAGTCGAGCGTGAAGTTCTTTTCCGCCATGCCGGGCTGGAAGAAGAGCTTGTCCGCCTCCCAGGGCATCGCCGCGAAGAACGGCATCGCCAGCCAGTAGACGAACTGCGGATACTTCCCTTTCAGGGTCACGCGGTAGGTGTGCGCATCCACCCGCTCGACGCCCTGCAGCGGATATTTGCGCAGGTCGAGCCACTCGCCCTCCTTCGCCGCCTTTTTCAGCGTTGCCGCGTACTCCTTCAGGCCGACGATGTACTCCGACATCAGGCCGAAGATCGGCGAATGCAAAAACGGGTGCGCGAGGCGCTTGATCTCGTAGACGTAGTCGTCGGCGTCCAGCTCGCGCGTGCCGAGCGGAAGGTCGTAGGGGGTTTTGAGTTTGTCTATTTGTTTTCTTTCCAGCCTTAAATTCTCTTCAACAAACCCGGGGTGGGGCTGAAAACGAATTCCCGGCTTCAGGCGAATCTCGTAGACGGTGAACTTGCCGCCGTCGATCTCGCGCGGCCTGGGAATCTCGACCGCGGTGAGCGGAACGAGCTCGTAGGGGCGCTTGAGATAGTGGTACTGGAGCGGCGGCTCATAGACCTGGCGCGTGAAGGTCGCCTCGTCGGAGGCGTAGGACTGCGCGGGGTCGAGATGCTTCGGCCGCTCGGTGAAGACCGAATACAGGATGTTCTTGCCGCGCTCGGACGCCGGATAGGGATCGTTCCAGATTTCGCCGCAGCCGGCGAGCAGGCCCAGAAGAAGCGGCACGGCGAAAAACAGCGCTCGCATGGCAAAAGTATAATGCCCCGATGGGGATGCTCTCAGGCAAGAAGATTCTGGTCACCGGCGTTCTGAGCAACCGCTCGATCGCCTTCGGCATCGCTCGCGCCGCGAAGCGCGAGGGCGCCGAGATCGCCCTCACCTACGTGGGCGACTTCAAGGACCGCGTGACCAAGCTCGCCACCGAGCTCGGCACGGACGTCGTGTTGCCGTGCGACGTCACCAAGGACGCCGAGATCGCGGCGCTCTTCGATTCGCTCAAGGGCAAATGGGGCGGCCTGGACGGGCTCGTGCATGCCATCGCGTTCGCCCAGCGCGAGGCGATCGCCGGCGAGCTGCTCGATGGCCTCTCGCGCGAGGCCTTTCGCGAGGCGCACGACGTCTCCGCCTACAGCTTTCCCGCGCTCGCCAAGGCCGCGCTGCCGCTCATGGAAGGCAGAAACGGCGCCCTCCTCACCCTCACCTACCTCGGCGCCGAGCGCGTCGTGCCCCACTACAACACCATGGGCCTCGCCAAGGCGAGCCTGGAAGCGTCCGTGCGCTACCTCGCGGCCAACCTCGGTCCCAAGGGAATCCGCGTCAATGCAATTTCGGCGGGTCCGATCAAGACCCTGGCCGCCGCCGGCATCTCCGGCTTCGGCAAGATCCTCAAGTTCGTCGAGGAAAATGCGCCGCTCCGGCGCAACGTGACCATCGACCAGGTCGGCGACGCCGCCGCGTTCCTCCTCTCCGACCTGTCCTCCGGCGTCACCGGCGAAGTCATGATGGTCGACAGCGGCTTCAGCCGTGTCATCGGCGGGATCGGCGCCGACGCCTCCTAGCGTGCGAGGCCGCGCCAGTATCGCCGCGGCCGCCTCACTCCTTCTTTCGTTCTCCAGTTTCGCCCAGGAAGCCGAGCGGCCGCGCGTCTCGGCCGGCGACAGCTGGCAGTTCGCCGTCTACTACCTGACGCCTTCCACGACGCCCAATCGCACTTGGACGATTACCTCGGTCGCCAAAGACAAACTGCTCGGCACCGAGAACGGCGAGCCGCTGGTGCTGACCGAAGAGCTGAACGTGCTTGATTCGCCTCGCCAGAGCGAATCAAACCCGCGCCAGCTCAGCTTTCCGCTCAAGGTGGGCAAGCGCTGGAAATACGAAAGCGAGTGGCTCTTCAAATTCAAGGGCTCGCGCGGCACCATCGCGATGGACGTGGCGGTAGTCGCGTACGAGCCCGTTGCGGTTCCGGCCGGGAGATTCGAAGCGTTCCGGCTGGAGGCGACGGGCGAGCTGGGCGGCTCTTCGCCGAGCAATACGTTCTACGCCGGTCAGACAAAGACGACCTACTGGTACTCGCCCGCCGCCAAGACCATCGTCAAGTCGGTGCACCACAACCCGTATCAGGGCACGACAACCGTCGAGCTCGTCAGCTACAGCGTGCGTCCGTAGAAGCCCTCTCCAGAAGGATCAGCATGAAACAACTCTTTTTCGCCGCGCTCGCGCTCTTCGTGGGCGCGCTGATTCCGATCCAGGCGGCGACCAACGCCGCCATGGCCAAGGTGGTCGGCGATTTCTCCATCGCCGCGCTCGCCCTCTTCCTGATCGGCTTGGCGACCGTGTCTGGGTGGATGCTCGTCACCCAGCCCGCTCTGCCCTCGTTCGCGCAGTTGTCAGACGTGCCCGCCTACGGCTATCTCGGCGGCGTGATCGTGGCGAGCTACGTGCTCGCCATCACCTATCTCGCGCCGCGCATGGGCGTCGGCAACGCGATCTGCTTCGTCGTCACCGGCCAGATCATCGCGGCGGTGGTCATCGATCACTTCGGACTCTTCGGCGCCAACCTGACCGCGCTCAATTGGCAGCGCAGCGCGGGAATCGTGCTGATGATCGTCGGCTTGTTCCTGGCCAAACGATAGCTACTGCTTTTTCTCCAGAGCCGCAGGGTGGATCTCGACCTTGCTGTCGGCGCGTAGCGCGCCGATGTAGGCCTCGAGCTCCTGGGCGCCCTCGAGCTGGTCGAGGCGCGCGATGTCCTGGTTTTTCTCCGCCTCTTTCGGCGCCTCGGCGGGCAGCACTTTTGAGACGCGGTAGATGACGTAGCCCTGCTCGCCGCGACTCATGCCGACGTAGGCGGGCAGCTTTTTCGAGTCGGCGGCCATGATTTTCTGCAGCGCGGGCCGGGTCAGGCCGGTCGCCTCGCGGCGGGAAACGGTGCGCGGGGCCGCCCACTGCAGGCCGCCGTCGCCGCCGCCCTTCTGCAGCTCGGCGAGCTTCGCCGCGCCTTCCTTTTGCGCGAGCTCGGCCGCCTTTTGCTGGGCGAGGCGCTTCATGACCTCGTCCTTCACTTCGGCGAAGGGCTTCTGCTTGGCCGGCTCGTGCTCGGTGACGCGCGCGGCGACGATCACGCCGGGCGCGACCTCGATCGCATCGGTGTTGCGCTTGTCCTTGATCGCGTCCTGCGAGAAGAGCGCGGCGAGCAGCTTCGGGTGCGCGAGCGGCCCCATCTCGGGCGTGGGCTGGCGCGTGATCCAGCCGGTGGTGCGGGGCTTGAGCTTGAATTTGTCGGCAGCGGGCTTGAGGCTGTCCGATTGCTCGTAGACGGTGTTGTTGAAGCCCTCGGCCGCCTCGGTGAACCGCTTCATGCCTTTCTGCTTGGCGATTTCCGCGGTGAGGTCCTTCTTCATCTCATCGAAGGAACGGGTCTTCGCCGGCTGGATCGTGTCCAGGCGCACGACGTGGTAGCCGAACTCGCTCTGCACCACGTCGATGTCGCCCTGCTTCATCCTGAAGACGGCCTCGTCGAGCGGCTTGGCCGCGAGGCCGCCTTTCGGGTTCATGCCGAGGTCGCCACCCTGCGCGGCCGAGCCCGTGTCGAGCGAGTCCTTTTTCGCGAGCTCCGCGAAGCGCTGCGGCGATTGCTTTACCTCGGCGGCGATCCTGTCGGCCTCCTCCTTCGTCTTCACGAGGATATGGCTCGCGCGGCGCTGCTCGGGCTCGGTCAACTGGCCCTGCTTGACGCGCTCGTCGTACGCCGCCTTCACCTCGGCGTCGGTCGGCGCCTCGGCCTGCCCCAGCTCCTGGGCCGAGAGGACGAGGTATTCCGCCTTGATCCGCTCGGGCACGCGATAGTCGTCGAGGTTGGCCTCGTAGAGCTTCTTCGCCTCGTCCTCGGTGGGCTTCACCTTGTCGAGGAAGGGCTCGAGCGTGAGGGTCGCCTGCGAGACCTCGCGCCGCTCGCCCTGCAGCGCGACCAGGCGCTCGGCCACCGAGCGCGGCACGAAGGCGCTGCCGGTGATCGCGTTGGCGAGGCGCGCCGCCGGGATCTCCATCCGCAGGCGCTCGACGTTGCCCTCGTCCGAGAGCCCGCGCGAGCGCAGGTACACCGCGTAGCGTTCGGGCGAGAATTTGCCGTCGGCCTGGAATTCCGGCGAAGCGAGGATCGCCTTGACCACCTGCTCCCTGGGCAGGGTCATGCGCTCCTTGGCGGTCCGCGCGAGCACGAGCCGCCGCGCGATCATCGACTCGACGAGCGAGGCGCGAAGCTGCGGCGTGTCGAGCTCGGCAAGGTCGATGTTCTGCCCGACCTGGTCCCGCAAGCGCTCCAGGTACTGCCGCAGCTCGTCATTGAACTCGCGCTGCGAAATCGACATGCCCTCGACCGTCGCGACGTCGCCCGAGCCGCGCAGGGCGCTCGTATAGGACTCCAGGCCGAAGAAGGCGAACGGCACGAAGGTGAGCGCCAGGATGAGCTGCAGGATGCGCTTGTGCCTGGCGACGAAGTCGAACATGGGGGTGGAATTCTAAGGCTAAAGCGTGCGGCGCTCCGATGACCAGGCCGCATAGTCGCTCAGCTTCGCCGTGAGCGCCGCGTAGTCCTTGAAGCCGAGCAGCCCCGCGGATTCGAGCGGCGCGGTGAGCCGTATCCGCACGATTCCCTGGCGAAGGTAGGGATAGCTGTTGATGCGCGCCGGGTTCTTCATCAGCTCCTCGTCCACGGCCACCACCTCCCCCGTGACGGGCGAGACGAGGTCGAACGGCTTGCGGTAGCTGTCGATCCATCCGAGCGGCGCGCCGGTGCTCACCTTGTCGCCCGGCTGGGGCAGCATCGCGCAGAGCACCCGGCCGAGGCTGCGCTGGCCGAAGTCCGACAGGCCGAGGCTGACGGTGTCCGCGCTTTCCTCGCGCAGCCAGAGATGCGATTCGGTGAAGCGCAGGTCGTAGGGCGACCAGGTCTTGACGACCGGCTCGCTCTTCACGCGCCGCTCGCGCAGCGGCAGCTCGATCACGCGCACCTTGCGCTTCTTGCCGCGGATATCCACCTCGAGCTCGGTCCCGGGCTGGCTGTGCTCGACGGACACGTAGCCCAGCCCGAGGCTGCGGTCATCGGCCGCGGGCGCCCACAGCGGCCCGCTCGAGACGCGGCCGACCGGCGCGCCGTCCTTCAGGATCGGATAGCCGTTGCGCACCGTGAGGCGCGCCTGGACTTCCAGGCCGACGAGCTTGCGGCTCACACCCTTTTTGCGGGTCTCCTCGAGCGCGGGCCGGCCGATGAAGTCCTTGGAGAACTTGACCGTCCAGCCCACGCCGGCCTCGAACGGGTTGGTGACCTCGTCCATGTCGTTGCCGTTCAGCAGGTAGCCCGCCTCGGTGCGCAGGCTCTCGCGCGCCGCCACGCCCGCCGCGACGATCCCGAGCGGCCGGCCCACCATCATCAGCTCGTCCCACACCCAGCCGGCGTGGTCGCGGGCGGTCATGATCTCGTAGCCCAGCTCGCCCGTGTAGCCGGTGCGGCTGACCATGCAGGGCACTTCCATGCGCGCCGTGTGGATAGCGGTGGGCACGAGCCAGTAGTAGTTCAACGTCGAAAGGTCCGCTTTGGTGATGCGCTGGAGGATTTCGCGGGACGCCGGGCCTTGCAGGGCCATGAGCGCGGTCTCGGCGGAGAGGTTGCGTACCTCCACGTCCATCCCGGCGGCGTTCTTCAGCACCCACTGGAAGTCCTCGTCCGTCTTGGTGACGTTGACCACCCATAAAAAATGCTCATGGCCCAAGCGAAAGCACACGAGGTCGTCGATCACGCAGCCCTTCTCGTTGCACATCACCGAGTAGAGCGCCTGGTTGACGGCGAGCTTGGCGGCGTCGTTCGTGATGAGCTTTTGCACCAGCGCGAGCGCGTCGGGCCCCTTGAACTCGATTTCTCCCATGTGCGACACGTCGCAAAGGCCCGCGCTCGAGCGCACCGCCTCGTGCTCGGCGAGGTGGCCCTGGTAATCCATCGCGCGCGCGAAGCCTTTCAGGTTGATGACGACGGAGGCGTCGCGCACATGCTGGTCGAAAAGTGGCGTATGTTTCATTTTTCTGCTCCGCGCCGTTTATACCCGTGACCGACCCGATTCGTCTACGTCCGGAGGAGCCGCCGCCCGACGCCGGCACGCCGACGCAGGCGCAGACGCAGCGGCTCGCCTCGCTCGGCTTCATGCTGGCGAGCGTGTGTCACGAGGTCTCCAACCCGCTCGCCGCGGTCTCCTCGATGCTGCAGATCCTCAAATCCAAGCGCGGCGTGACGCCCGAGACGATGAAGAAGGGGCTCGCCTCGATCGAATCCAACATCGCCCGCGTGCTCGAGATCACCCAGCGCCTCGGACAATTCTCGCGCGTCGGCAGCGCGGCGCCCGCGCCGCTTGCGATCGACGACGCCGTGGACTCCGCGATCGCGCTGCTGCGCCACAGCGCCTGGGGAAAGGCGATCGAAGTGGATTACAGGCGCGCGCGCGGCGCGACCGTGCCTTCGCGGCCGGGCGAGCTGCAGCAGGTCGTCTTCAACCTGCTCCTGAACGCCGCGCAGGCGATGGGCGGCAAGGGCCGCATCGAGGCGCGCGCGAGCCGCACGGGCGGCGAGGTGAAGCTGGAAGTGCGCGACCACGGCCCCGGCATCGCGGCTGAGAATCTCGCGCGCGTCTTCGACCCCTTCTTCACCACCAAGGCGCCCGGCGAGGGCACGGGCCTGGGCCTCGCCATCAGCTACGAGATCGTCCAGGAGCTCGGCGGCACCATCCGCGCGGCGAACGCGCCCGAGGGCGGCGCCCTGTTCGAGCTCGTCCTGCCCGGAACGCCGCTGTGAGCGCCCTTCCCCCGCGCCGCGAGCGCCTCGTCCTCATCGACGACGACCCGGGCCTCTCCGAGGTGATCGAGCTGCTGCTCGAGCGCGAGGGCTATGCGGTGCAGCGCGCCGGGACCGTCAAGCGCGGGATCGAGCTCGCGGCCACGGGCGAGTTCGAGCTGGTGATCACGGACCTGAGGCTCCCGGACGGCACCGGGCTGGATGCGATCGCCGCCATCCGCGCGAGCCGCCCGGAGCTGCCGATCATCATGATCACGAGCTACTCCTCGATGGAGAGCGCGATCGCCGCGCTGCGCGCCGGCGCGATCGACTACATCATCAAGCCCTTCGACAACGACGAGTTCCTGCACTCGATCCGCCGCGCGCTGAACGAGCGGCGCATGCAGCGCGAGAACCTCGCGCTGCGCAGGAACGTGCGCACCGACTACGACGCGCGCCGCATGGTGGGCGAGAGCCCGGGCATGCGCCGCGTGCAGGAGCTCGCGCGCAAGGTCGCCGCCTCCGGCGCCAATGTGCTCATCAACGGCGAGTCGGGCAGCGGCAAGGAGCTGGTCGCGCTCTCGATCCACTTCGGCGGCGCGCACGCCGAGCGGCCCTTCCTCGCCGTCGATTGCGGCGCGACCCCGCGCGAGACGCTCGAGGAGGAGATCTTCGGCCACGCGGCGCGCGGCCTGGGCGGCACGCTCTACCTGGACGAGGTAGGCGAGCTCTCCGCCGAGCTCCAGTTGAGGCTCATGCGCCTGCTCGAGGACAAGCGCCCCTCCGAGCTGCGCTTCATCGCCTCCACGCAGCGCAACCTGCCCGCGCTCGCCGAGCGCGGGCAGTTCCGCAAGGACCTCTACTACCGGCTGAGCGTGATCTCGATCGACGTGCCGCCGCTGCGCGAGCGCGGCGAGGACGCGCTCCTCCTCGCGCGCCGGTTCGCGGCCGAGCACGCGCGCCGGCTCGGCAAGACGGTGGCGGGCTTCGACGCGGAATTCGAGTCCTTCATCGCGGGCTACGGCTGGCCGGGCAACGTGCGCGAGCTCGAGAATCTGGTCGAGCGCGCCGTGATCCTCGCCGAGGGCGACACGCTCACCGGCCGCGACCTCGCCGAAGTGGCGCCCGCCCTGCCGATGGTGCGCGCCGCCTCGCCGCTGCCCGGCGGCGGGCGCCCGCTCGCGATCGAGGAATACGTGCGCGAGGTCATCGAGCGCTTCCAGGACACGCACAGCGAGACGGAGCTCGCGCGCATGCTCGGCATCGGCCGCAAAGCGCTCTGGATGCGGCGGCGGCAATGGGGATTGAAACGCACCCGCAAGAGCGCCGGCCGCTGACGTTTCGCGCGGACATAGTTTCGTTGTGAAACACTTGATTTCTCTCGATGGTCTTGTTAATCAGGCAGTTCCCTAAGGAGGAGTAAACGAACATGGCCGCATCACCGCCGACTACGAAGCCCGCCGCGCCCGCGCGCAAGAAAGTCACCATTCCCGCTCTGAACGAGAAGATGAAGAAAGGCGAGCCGATCGTGCAGCTCGCCGTGTACGACTACGAGACGGCGATCATCGCCGACCGCGTCGGCATCGACATCCTGTGCGTCTCGGACACGGGCGGCATGGTGCTCTTCGGCCACGAGACGACGACTTCGGTGTCGTTCGAGGAAGTGATGTTCATGGCGCAGGCGGTCAAGCGCGGCTCGAAGTACGGCCTGCGCATGGTCGACATGCCCTACATGAGCTTCCACCTCTCGGCCCAGCAGGCGGTCGATAACGCGGCGAAATACGTCTCGCAGGGCGGCGCCGAAGTCATGAAGTGCGAGGGCAACCAGCACCACGCCAAGTACATCGAGGCGATCGTCAAGGCCGGCATCCCGGTGCAGGGCCACATCGGCATCACGCCGATGCGCATGCCGCAGCTGGGCGGCTTCTTCGCGCAGGGCAAGACCGCCGATCGGGCGAAGGAGCTGGTCGACGACGCCTGGGCGATGGTCGACGCGGGCTGCTTCTCGATCATGTGCGAGGTGACGACGGAAGAGGTCTGCACCTACCTCGCCGAGACGCTGCCTGTGCCGGTCATCTCGCTCGGCGCGGGCAACAAGGCGCACGGCGTGCACATCATCGGCTCGGACCTCTTTCACCTCTACGAGGCGCACACGCCGCGCCACTCCAAGATGTACACCGACCTCGTGCCGATCATGGAAAAGGGCCTCTCGGACTACCGCGACGACGTGCGCTCGCGCAAGTATCCCGGCCCCGAGCACACCGTGTACATGAAGGAAGACGAGCTCGCCAAGTTCAAGAAGCTGATGGCGGGCGGAAAGCGCAAGACCGGTTGAGCGGTAGCCTCCGCGACATGGAGCTCGAGCCGGCGCGCGTGCTCTCGCACGCGCGCTTCTTCGCCGGCCTCGGCAAGCCCCAGCTCGACAAGGTCGCCGCGCTGGGGCAGCGGCGCTCCTTTCCGCAGGACACGCGCATCTACACCGTCGGCGACGCCGTGGACAACTTCTACGTGCTCGCCGACGGGATGGTGCGCTTCACCCTCGGCCTGGGGAAGCGCGAGACCTCGGCGGGCGACATCATCCGCCGCGGCGACGTGTTCGGCTGGGCGCCGCTCGTCGAGGGCCACCCGCGCCGCATCGCCACCGCCTACTGCCTCACCGCCTGCGAGGTCATCGCGCTCGACGGCGTGCGCCTGAACGCGCTCATGACCGGCGACCCGGGCCTCGGGTTCGCGGTCATGCGCAAGCTCGCCGTGCTGCTGACGAGCGAGCTCGTCGCCTTCGCCGCCGGCTGATCACCGACCTCCTTCTCGCAGGCGTGGCCGCGCTGGTCGGCCTGCTCATCGGCACGGTGGGCGTCGGCGGCGTCCTGATGGTCGCCTTTCTCGCCCTCTATGGAGGGTTGAGCATCCACCAGGCGGCGGCGACCGCCCTCTTCTCGTTCCTTTTCACCGGCCTGCTCGGCACCTGGCTCTACCAGCGCCACGGCAGCATCGACTGGCGCATCACCGTCCCCGTCTGCGTGGGCTCGGTGGTGTTCGGCTTCGCCGGGGCGTTTGCCGCCGCCCTCGTCGATCCCAAGCCGCTGAGCATCGCGATCGCGCTCATCATCGTGGCGGCCGGCATCTACGTCTTCGTGCCCGTGCCGCCCGCCGCCGCGCCGCGGGACGGCAACGGCCCCTCAGAGCGGCCGCTGCTCCTCGCCGTCGGTGCGGCCTCGGGATTCGGCTCGGGGTTCTCCGGCGCCGGCGGGCCGCTCTTCGCCGTGCCCATCATGGTGATCCTCCGCTACGTCCCGCTTACGGCGGTGGCGGCAAGCCAGGTGCTGCAGATCGTCGCCGCGGTGTCCGGGTCGGTCGAGAACCTGCGCCGGGACTTCGTCGACTGGCGGGTGGCGGCGGTCATCACCGTCTTCGAGCTCGTGGGCGTGATCGCCGGCGCGCGGCTCGCCCACATCGCCAAGCCGCAAACGCTGCGCGTGCTGGCGGGCGCGCTGTGCATCGGCAGCGGAGGGTTCCTGCTCGTGCGCTCGCTGTGAGCCCCTCGGAGCAGCACCTCGCCACGCGCAGCGCAGCCGGGCTTTTCGACTTTTCCTTCATGGGCCTTTTCGAGTTCTCCTCGGAAAAAGCCCTGAGCCGGCTGCAAACCCGCGACCTCGGCGCGATGGCGGCCGGGCAGATCGCCTACTCGCTCCTCCTCAACGCGGACGGCAGCGTCTTCAACGACGCCACGGTCTGGCAGATGGGCGGCGAGCGCTTCTGGCTCTGGACCGGTCGGCGCAGCGACTACTCGCGCTTTCGCGACGCGGCGCGCGACCGCTCGGGCGAGTTCGACGTGCTCGCGCTGCAGGGGCCGAAGAGCGGCGCGATTCTCGCCGGCCTCTTCGGGCGCGAGATCGTCTCGAGCCTGCGGTACTTCCGCTTCATCCAGAGGAACACGCTGCTCATCGCCCGGCTCGGCTACAGCGGCGAGCTCGGCTACGAGCTGATCGTCCCGGCGGCGGACCGCCACAGCCTCTGGCAGCTGCTCGTCAGGGCGGGCGCGGCGGAGTGCGGCGAGGACGCGATGAACAGCCTGCGCATCGAGGCGGGCTACGTCCTCTTCGACCGGGAAATCGACGGCGCTGCGAACCCGAAGGAACTGGGCCTCGAGCGGCTGGTCTCCCCGAAAAGCGCCTTCCCGGTCCGCAAGAAGCTCGCCGGCCTGGAATTGCACGGGGGATCCATGAAAGAACCGCTTCCCGAAGCCGTCCTGACGAGCGAATGCTTTTCGCCGACGCTCGGCAAAAGCATCGGCCTGGGCTTTGTTCCGCCCGACGCGGGCGGCGAGGCGCGGCTCGCCGACGGCCGCGGCGCGCGCATCGTGCCCCTTCCCTTCTACGACCCGGAGCGGCGCCGGCCGCGGGGAGCCCCGCTATGAACGACGGTACACTTCGCCAGGTGAGCGACCTGAACGACCCGCGCGTATTGTTCGCCGCCGAGCGCACCCTGCTCGCGTGGAACCGCACCGGCTCGGGCCTCATGGCGCTCGGCTTTTTCATCGAGCGCGGCTCGCTCATCACCGAGTCCGCCCAGGCGAACCGCAACTTCGCGGTCTGGATCGGCCTTGCCTTCCTGATGCTCGGCGTGGTGCTCAATCTCGTGGCCGTGCTGCAGTTCCGCCGCACGGCGATGCTGCTGCGCCCGGTGGAGATTCCGGAGGGCTACTGGATCAACCTCGCCGTCGTGGCGACCCTCGGCGTCGCGATCCTCGGCCTGCTGCTCGGCGTGTACCTGCTGCTCGCGCTCTAGTCGGCGCGGATCCCGGCTTCCTTGACGACCTTGCCCCACTTCGCGTGGTCGGCGCGGATGCGCTCGGCCGTGCGCGCCGGAGTCATGATCTCGGCGTCGCAGCCGGTGGCATTGATGAGGTCGAGCGTGGCCTTGTCCGCGCCGGCCTTCGCGAGCGCCTGCGACCAGCGCGTGATCACCTCCTGCGGCAGCCCGGCCGGGCCGAGGATTCCATACCAGGCGGTCGAATCGATCTTGTAGCCGAGCTCGTCCATCGTCGGCACGTCGGGAAAGGCGGCCGAGCGGTGCATCGAGGTGACCGCGAGCGGACGGATTTTTCCCGCCTTCACCGCGCCGACCGCGGGCCCGAGCGAGGTGAAGAGCATCGGGATCTGCCCGCCCAGCAGGTCCGTCATCGCCGGCCCGCCGCCCTTGTAGGGGACGTGCAGCAGGTCGGCGCCCGTCACGCGCTTGAAGAGCTCACCCGAGAGGTGGTGGGGGCCGCCCACGCCCGAGGTGCCGTAGCTCCACTTGTCCGGCTCGCGCTTCGAGAGCGCAATCACGTCGGCCACGCTTCTGAACGGCGTCGAAGGGTGCACGGCGAGCATGCTGCCGCTGCCGCACACGTGCCCGAGCTGCGTGAAGGATTTTGCGTAGTCGTAGCCGACCTTGGCGAGGTGCGGCGCGACCGTGAGCGGGCCGCTGTCGAAGTAGTAGAGCGTGTAGCCGTCGGCCGGCGCCTTGGAAATCGCTTCCATGGCGACGCCGCCCGCGTTGCCGGGCCGGTATTCGAACACGATCGGCTGGCCGAGGAGCGGCTCGAGCGCCCTCGCGAGCGGCCGCGCGCCGGCCTCGGCCGATCCCCCCGCGGTGTAGCCGATCATCAGCTTGATCGGCTTGTTTGGATAGGTTTGAGCGCTTGCAGAGAAAGCAAGCAAGGAGGCAAGAACAAAACCCATCAGTCGAGTCATACCGGGCTCCGGAAGCCTGCGATGATGAAAATCAGCATGCTAACGCCCATCGCGCCGTAGCCGGCGTAGTTCATGTAGCTGGCGTTTTTCTCGCCGAGGGCCTTCTTCACCTGGAGCACCGACGCTGCCGTGGAGAGCGCCGCGCCGATGACCGCGAAGGTGATGCACGCCTCGCGGGAGAGCAGCCAGTCCAAGCCGCTCAGGTTCCGCTCAAGTCTTGGTGACGCGCCTGGAGTAGGCCTCGACGAAGTCGGCCGCGGCCTTGGAGCCGCGCGAGAACGACTTCATCGCCTCCTCGTGCAGGATCGAGAGCGCCTGCATCTTGATCTCGTTGGCGCGGTCATTCTCGACCATGGCGATCTGCTTGCGCGGCCGCGGGATGTCGATCTCAAGGGTCGCGCGCACCTGCGTCGGGATGTTCGACATGATGAGCAGGCGGTCGGCGAGGAAGATGGCCTCGTCGATGTCGGTGGTGACGAAGAAGTTGGTCCGGCGCGTCTCCTCGAAGAGCGCCGAGTAGTACTCCCACATGAGCTCCTTGGTCATCGCGTCCAGGCCGCGGAAGGGCTCATCCAGGATCATCACCGCCGGGTTGTTGATCATGGCGCGCGCGAGCTCGGCGCGCCGCTGCATGCCGCCGGAGAGCTGGTTGGGGTACTTCCTGCGGAAATCCTTGAGCCCGACCTTGGTGATGAGGAACTCGGCGAGGTCGGTCGTCTCCTTGGTCACCTCGCCGCGCGCCCGCGGCCCGTACATCACGTTGTCGTACGTGGTCATCCAGGGGAAAAGCGCCGACTCCTGGAAGAGCACCAGCCGGTCGCGCGCCGGCCCCGTGATGGGGGCGCCGTTCAGCGTGATGCTGCCGCTGTCGGCGCGCTCGAACCCGGCCAGCAGCCGGATGAGCGTGCTCTTGCCGCAGCCCGACGGCCCGATCATGACGGTGAGCTTGTTGCGTTCGATCGTGAACGTGCAGTCCCGGACCACCTCGGTGCGGAAGCGCGCGTCGCCGTAGCCCTTGTTGACGCCGGAGACCTGGATCTCGCCTGCCTGGACCGCGGCGCGCAGCCTTCCGGTGTCGGCGCTGCCCGGGACGGCGCTCATCGTGCCCTCAGCCACGGCGTGGCCAGGATGCCGAGCTTGCGGATGATGGCGCTCGAGATGTAGCCCGCGATGCCGATCGAGATCATGCCGACCACGATGAGGGGATAGGAAGCGCCGATGTACGAGTTCCAGATGAAGAAGCCGAGCCCTCCGCCCGCGCTCGACTGGATCGCGCCGCCGCCGCCCGAGATCATCTCGGCGGCGACCACCACGTTCCAGGTGATGCCGATGCCGACCTCGCAGCCGACCACGATCGAGGGCAGCACGCCGGGCAGGATGATGCGCCGGAAGATGTCCCAGTTGCTCGAGCCCATCGAGCGCGCGGCCTGGAAGAAGCGGATGTCGATCGAGCGCGCCCCGCCGATCACGTTCAGCATGATGGTGTAGATCGCGCCGAGGAAGATCACGAACCCGATGGAGAGCTCCTGAGTCGGCCAGAAGATGATCGCCGCCGGCACCCAGGCGAGCGGCGGCACCGGCCGCAGGATCTCGAACACCGGGAAGGTGATGTCGTTGAAGACCCGGCTCGTCGCCATGGCGAGGCCGAGCGGGATGCCGATGATCATCGCCGAGAGGAAGCCGGAGAGCACCCGCCGCGAGCTCTGGAACCAGCTGTACCAGTAGCCCTGGTCGGTGAGCAGCGGCACCCAGGCATCGACCACCTTGGTCGGCGGCGGCGCCTGGCCGATCCACGGCAGGCTGTAGCGCGAGGCGACCTCCCACAGCCCGACGAACACGGCGATCGAGATGATCGCGCGCACGACGGGGTGGCCGAAAAAGCCCGGCCCTTTCTTCTTGGGCGGGCGGGCCATGGGGGGGGCGGCGACCGCGCTCATCACATCTCCTTCTCGCCGGCCTCGAAGGCCTTGACCGCTTCCTCGTGCACCGCGCTCACGGTCTCCTCCATCAGCTCGCGAAAGCGCGGGCTGGTGAGCACGGCGTAGTCGCGCGGGTGCGGGATGTCGACTTCGAGGATCTTCTTCGGCCGGCACGGCCGCGTGGTCATGATCGCCACGCGGTGGCCGAGGAAGATCGCCTCTTCCAGGTCGTGCGTGATGAAGAAGATGGTCACCTTGTTCTTGTAGTAGATCTCGAGCAGCGCCTCGTGCATCACGGACTTGGTGAGCTGGTCGAGCGCGCGGAACGGCTCGTCGAGCAGCAGCACCTTGGGGTCGTTCATGAGCGCGCGCACGATCTCGACGCGCCGGCGCATGCCCGAGGACACCTCGCCGGGGTAGTTGTGCTCCACGCCGGCGAGCCCGGCATCGGCCATGAGGCCGCGCGCTTTCTCGGCGGCCTGCGCTTTGGAGAGCTTGCCCTGGACCACCGGGCCGAAGGCGACGTTCTCGAGGTTCGTCTTCCAGGGGAAGAGCGCGCCGTTCTGGAACACGACCACGCGATCCGGCCCGGGATCCGCCTTGGGCCGGTCCGGCCCGCACAGCATCTGGCCGTCGAGGTAGATGGCGCCGCCCGTGATGTCGTGGAAGCCGGCGATGGCGTTGAGCAGCGTCGTCTTGCCGCAGCCCGAGGGGCCGACGATCATGCAGATCTCGCCCGCGCGAATGTCGAGGCTGCAGTCCGACACGGCCTGCACCGGGCCGCTCTTCGCCTCGTAGACCTTGTCGACGTGCTCGATGCGGATCGCGCCCTTGCCGCCCTGCGCGTTTCCCTGGCTGGCCTGGGAGAGCACCGCGCTCATCGCCCGCCCCCGAGCGCGAGCTCGCGCACGCGCCACTGCATCATGTAGTCGCCCGCGAGCCTGACCAGCGCGCTGCTGACGTAGCCGACCACGCCGACCGACACCATGCCGATGATGATCACCACGTACTGGACGTTCACGTAGGAAGCGAGGATCAGGTAGCCCAGCCCGTACTCGCCCGAGACCATCTCGCCTGCGACCAGCGAGAACCACGCCACGCCCACCGAGATCTGCAGGCCGGTGAAGATGAAGGGCAGCGCCCCGGGGATGACGATATGCCGGAAGATCTGCCACTTGCTCGCGCCCAGGCACGCCGCGGCGCGCGGGTAGGACTCGTCGATCGACTGCACGCCGAGCATCGTGTTGAGCGCGGTGGCGTAGAAGGAGGCGAGCGTGGTGAGGAAGATGACCGGCGACTCCTGGCCCTTGAACATCACGATGGCGAGCGGCACCCAGGCGAGCACCGGGATCGGCCGCAGCGTCTCGAACACCGGAAAGGTGAACTCGCGGAAATTCTTCGACCAGCCGAGGAACAGGCCGAAGGGCACGCCCAGGCCCGTCGAGATGAGGAACGCATACAGCACCCGGCGGATGCTCGACCAGATATGGACGTAGTAGTCCGGGGTATAGAGCGACATCCCGTAGGTCGGGTTCGGGTTGAACCACTCGAGCAGGACCGTTTTCGGGCCCGGCAGGCTCGCGAAACGCCAGACCTTGAACACCTCGGAGAGCAGGTACCAGGCACCGAAGAAGAGCACGAACCCGACCAGCATCAGGTACGGCGTCGGGCTCTTCGCCCACTTGGAGAGACGGTACGCGAACATCTCCCACGCGCCGATCTCGCCCGCGGCCGCCTGGCGCTGGACCATGGGACTCCCTCCTTTTCCGGCCGGCACGTCCTGGACCTGCGCAAGCCACGCCGGCACCGTGAAGTCCTCGACGATCATCTTGGCGCACCGCGCGAGCACATCCCGCGCGGCCTCGGGATCGCTCGCAAGCGCCTGCATCAGTTCCGCGCCGCTGATCCTGAGGAGCTCGGTGTCGGCCAGCATGGTGACGGTCGCGAACCGGCGCGCGGGCGCCTTGATGAGCGCCGCCCAGCCGAACACGTCGCCCGGCTGCATCGTCTTGGTGAGCACGCGGGCCTGGGTGGCGGGCCCGTGGGCGTGGTTCACCTGGCCGGCGACCACGACGTAAAGATCCCTCGCGGGATCGTCGACCCGGTAGAGCACGGCGTCCTTTTGCGCGCGCTCCAGGACGGCGATGTCGGCGACTTTCTCGATCAGCGCGGGCGAGAGGCCCGAAAACAAGACGGTGCCGCGCAGGAGCTCGACGAGCTCCTTGCGCGGCCGGGCCAGCCCCACCGGCTTGATCTTCGGATTCACCGCTCTCGCCCTCCCGAGAGTGCTGCGACTTTTGTCAGTCCTTGCGCCAGGTCGCCGGCAGCGTGATCTTGCCGCCCGGGTACTTGGACGGGTCCTGGGCCTCGATCTTGGCCAGCGGAACCTTGAGGTTGCGCTTCTTCAGGATCTCGTCGGTCCAGGAGCTGTCCACCAGGTCCTTCGGCAGCTCGGCCGTCGGCAGCACCTTGATGCCGTGCAGGAACTCCACCTGCTCCTTCATCATGGCGCGCACGTCGTCGTTGATGCCGTAGTACATGATGTTGCGCACGTCGCCGCCGCCCATGACCTTCGGGTACTTGCCGGCCATCGACATCCACAGCACTTCCTTGCTGAAGCCCTGGGTGTTCTTGAGGGCCATCTCGACGACCTTCATGTAGTTCTCCGGCTTCGCCCAGAAGAGGTTGGCGTCGAGCTCCGCCTCGAGCCAGCCCTTCACCACGTCGGGGCGCTGCTTGATCAGCTCGTACTGCATGGCCATGAAGCCGCCGTCCATCTTGCCGATCACCTTGGTGTCGCCGATGCGCTTGGCGATCCCCTCCATGATGATCTTGGAGGCGGTCGGCTCCCACATGATCGACCCGTCCAGTCGCCCCGCCTTGAAGTTCGAGGTCTGCACCTCGATGTTCTGGTTGAGGTACTGCTCGGGCTTGATGCCGTACTTGCGCATCATTTCCTGGCCGCTGCGGTCGGTGCAGCTGCCCTTCGCCACGGCCACGCGCTTGCCGTTCCACCATTTCACCGCCTCTTCAGGCGACTTGAAGTCCGGCGATTCGTTCCGGGACAGGAACACGCTGCACTGGTCGTTGGCGAGGCCGAGCACCGCCACCATGCGCAGCTCGCGCACGTTGCGCTTGCTCAACGCGACGATCGTGGGCATGTCGCCCATGTAGCCGATGTCGTTCTTGTCGGCGAGCATCGCGTTGCCGACGATCGCGCCCTGCAGGCCGATCTCCCACTCCACGGTCGAGCCCTTGGGCAGGTATTTCTCCCACGGCTTCATTTCCTTCTGGATGACCGCCGACCACGCCTGCGTGTAGTACGGCTGGTAGCCGATCACGAGGTGCACCGGCTCGCCGGGCTTGCCGTAATCCTTGCCGAACGCCGCGCCCGAAGCGGCGAGCGCCGCCGCCACCGTTGCCGCGGCCGCGTATCTCTTGAACGTCTGTTTCATGATCCCTTCCTCCTCGTAGACGATCGCATCATCGTGGAACTTCGCCCTGAACCGCCGCCACCACCGCAGCCGCAGAAAACGTTATGCACGTATCTACGGTACCACCTTCCGTCGCGATTTCACGCCGTTTTTCCCGGCAATGCCAGCCTCCGGGATAGAAAGTTTTTATGCGCACAACTCCGCGATTCATCTCACCCCGCCTCCGGCAACGCGTCGCCGACCACGATCTCGTCGCCCTCGACCTTGACCTCGAAGCGCTGCAGCGGCTTCTCGGCGATGCCCTGCGGGGCGCCGGTGCGGATGTCCCATTGCCACAGATGCTGATGGCAGGTGAGCACCGACCCGTCGAAGATCCCTTCGCAGAGCGGAATCTCCTCGTGCGGGCATTGCGCCTGGCAGGCGAAGTACTCGTTTCCCGAGTTGGCGATCACCACCTTGACGCCGCCCTCCCCCTCGCACTCCTTCAGGCCGTTCGCGGGAACGTCGCTCTTGCGGCAGACAATTCTTCGGGTCATCAGCTGAACCGGTCGTAGCGGATAGCGTCCGGCTTGAGCTTGGCCTCGACGAGCAGGAACCGGATCGCCGCGTCCACGGCGGGCGGCGGCCCGGCGAGGTAGGCGCGCACGTTGTCGTACTTGCCGGCCATGGCCCGTTTCGCTGCCTCGTGAACGAAGCCGCGCTCGAACTTGAGCTGCGGCCAGTCGGCGCGCGCTTGCGCCGGCACGTCCTCGTCGGACAGGACGACCGTGATTTCCAGGTTTTCCGAGCGCAGGGCGCTCAGCTCGCGCAGGTAGAACGCGTCCTTCATGGTGCGCACGCCGAAGAACACCCAGCCCTTGAACCGCGAGAAATGATCCGCCGCCGCGGCGCGCTTCAAAATCGACATCATGCCGGCGATGCCGCTGCCGCCGGCGATGACGAGAAGGTTTTTCTCCGTACCAGGGGTGAAAGTCGCCTTGCCCAGCGGGCCGACGAGCTCGATCCTCGAGCCCGGCGCCCGGTCGGAAAAGAGCCATTCGGAGAAGCCGCCGCCGGGCTTCTTCTTGATCACGAATTCGAGCCCCTGCGCGCCGCGCTCGAAGTTCACCATCGAGTAGCCGCGCGCGCCGCGCAGGCCCGGCGCGTTGACCGCCATGAACTGGCCCGCCTCGAAGTCGCACGGCAGCTCGAGCGCGACGTCGATCGCGGTGACGTCGTGCGTGAGCGCGCGCACCGAGCGGATCGTGCCGGCGCGCGGGCCGACCGGGCACTCCTCGGGCGCGAACGCAGGCGCCGCGCGCGCCACCTCGATCTCGAGGTCGGTCTTCGCGGTGCACTGGCACATCAGGAACTCGTTGCGGCCGGGCTTGAAGCTCTTCTTGCCGGGCGCCTCGGGCCACAGGTCCTCGACTTCCCCCGACACGAGCCGCGCCTTGCAGGTGCCGCAGGTGCCGGTCGCGCACTCGTAGGGCAGCGACACGCCGGCGCGCAGGCCCGCGTAGAGGACTTTCTCTCCCTGTCCAGCTTCGTAGGCGAAGCTGCGATCCTTCGCGGTGACTCGGACTTGCATCGGCCCTAGAACGGAATGTGCGAGCCGTAGCCGAGCTGGCGCGTCTCGATTTTCACCACGCGCTGCGCGAGCCTGGGCTCGCCGCCGTCGAGCTTGACGGTGTCGACCAGGCGCGCGACCGCATAGAGCTCGGTCGCGCCGCCGTCGAGCGCGGTGCGAAAGACCTGCAGCGCGCTCACCACTTCGGCGGTCTGGCCGTTCATCTTCACCGTGTAGACGGTCGCGTGCCGCGTGAGCGGCGAATGGTCGCTGTTGTGGCGCGGCAGCTGCGTGAAGAGCGTCTCCATGCCCGCCCGGTCGTGATCGAGCCAGGTCATGTCCTTGCGGATCTCGGGGCTGTAGGCGGTCACCTTGTAGCGAAACCCCGGGTCGCAGAGCGCGAGAAAGCCCTTGAAGTCCCGGTCGTCCATCGCCAGGCACGAGCGGTAGACGAGCTCCTCGATCTGGTGGCGCTGATCCATGCGCTAGGCCGCGACGCGGCTGGCCGCCGCCTTCACAGCAGGCTCCTTGCGGCCCTCGTGGTACGGGTCGTACGCCGGGCGCCCCATGCGCTTGCTCCATTCCGCATAGAAGTGCCGCATCCCGACCTCGTCGTGGATGGTGGCGTCCTCCTCGCGGCCGTGGATCACCCAGCGGCTGTCGGTGCCCTCGCGCATCGCGCGGCCCTGGCCGTGCACCGCGAGCAGGTCCTCGTGCAGGTTGCGCCCGAACGGGCCCCAGATGGTGTTGTGGTCGAAGATGCGCTGCGCGCGCATCTCGGGCGTATCGCGCTTCAGGCCCAGGCCGCGGAACTCGATCGCGACCTTGTTCGGCCCGAGCGGGATCACCGTGTCGATGCGAAGCACGGAGGTGCGCAGGTTGTAGGTCATGCCGGGAAAGAGATCGACCATGTACCAGCCGCCCGGCGAGAGCCCCGGCCAGCCCACGGCGCGCTCCTTCGAGCCTTCGTACTTGTCGTACTGAATCGACATCGAGCCCACCGAGGCGTGGCCGTTCGCGAACGGGGTGTACTTCCGCTGGAAGTAGCCCGGCTGCATCATCCCGGTGATGCGGTTAAAGTAGTGCACGAAGTCGTGATAGAACTCGCTGTTGGTGTCGTGCCACAGCTTGTAGTTCGTGTTCACGACGGCGCGGTTGAAGTGAAACACCTCCATCGGCTCTTCCATGAACGGCACGAGCACGTCGAGCGAGCTGCCGATGTAATCCTTGAGGCTGCCGCAGTTGTCGTCGATGTTCACCCAGACGAAGCCGCCGAAGCCGATCTCGAGCTTCACCTCGCGCAGCGACGCATCCTCCTTGCAGAAGCGGTTCTGGTAGCCCTGCTCGGCGCGCGAGATCTCGATGCAGTTGCCGCGCGTGTCGTACGACCACGCGTGGAAGATGCAGGTCATGCGCTTCGCGTTGCCCGAAGGATCGTAGAGGATCGTGTTGCCGCGGTGCGGGCAGATGTTGTAGAAGCTGCGCACCTTCATGTCGTCGCCGCGCACGATGATGAGCGGCACGCCGGTCGGATGGATGAACGTGCGGTAGTCGAACGCGTTCGGGATCTCGGACTCGTGGCAGGCGATGATCCACGAGGGCTTGAAGAGCTTCTGCATCTCCTCGTCGAAGATTTCCTGCTCGGTATAGATGCGCGAATCGACGTAGTGCGTCGCCGGGAATTTCGGCTTCGCATTCCAGTCAGCAGCGGTCTTGGCCATAGAAAGCCTCCTTATGCGCAATTTTGGGCCGCGATGCGCTCCACGGCAAGTCGTATCGCCTTAATTCTTAGGGCTTTTTCGGTTTCTCCGGGAAACATGTGCCGGTAGAAACAAAACGGCCGGCAAAGCCGGCCGTCCGGACCACCCGAAGCTCACTTGCAATTGGTCATGCACCGCGTCGCGCTGGCGTCCGGCCGGTCGTCGACGATGAACGCATTGCGGTTCGGCATCTGCACTTTCGGCAGGCTCTGCGCGTCCATGACCGCGTCGGCGGGGATCAAGCCGTTCAGGTTGAGCAGATACGCCGTAAGCGCATAGACCTCGTCGTTGCTGAGCGTCTGCGGCCCGTCGAGCGGCATGGCGCGGCGCGTGTAATCGAAGAGGATGGGCGCATAGGGATACATGCTCCCCGGCGTGAGCACGCGCGGGTTGGAGTTCATCGTGCCGATGCCCCCGACCATCGTGCCGTACATCGAGCCGCCCTTCGCGTCCGCGCCGTGGCAGGCGACGCAGCGCGCCTCGAAGATCTTCTTGCCTTGCGCGGCCGTGCCGCGGCCGGCCGGCAATCCCTGCCCGTCGGGCGTGCGGATGTCGATGTTCCAGCTCGCGAGATCCGCCTCGCTTACCGCGTGTCCAAAGCGCGGCTTGTCGGGCAGCGGCTGCACCGCGTGCGGCGCCGTCTTGCCGAGCGGCACGCCCGCAGTGGAATGCACTGCCATGGGATTGCCGTTCATGCCGGCGCAGCCAAGAGCGGCGAGCGCGACCGTAACCGCAGCGGCGAGGAGCTTAAGCCTGGCTGATTGCATTGCGCACCTCCCCGGCTTGGTTGACCGCCCACGGCTGGATCGCGTTGTGGTGCTGCACGAAGCCGACGATCGCGCGCGTCTTCTGCAGGTCCGCGACGCTCGGCTGCACGTAGCCGTTGTTGTCCACGGCGCGGCTCATCAGCATCGCCGGCCCTCCGTCCCAGTTCCAGCCGATCTTGAAGCGCGTGAGGCTCTTGTCCATGATCGGCTCCTCGACCACCGCTTCGCGCCAGTTCCTGCCGCCGTCGGTGGACACGTCGACCGCGCGGATCTTGCCCGTGCCCGACCACGCAAGCCCGGTGATCTCGTAGAAGCCCGGGCCTTTCAGCTTCTGCCCGCCCGAGGGCGAGGTGATCACCGATTTGGTTTCCATCACCATGCTGAACTGCCGCCACTTTCCATTGGGCATCGGATCGGTATAGCGCGCCGTCTCGCTGCGGAAGTGCCAGGGCTGCTCGCCGACCTTGATCCGGCGCAGCCACTTCACGCTGATGTTGCCTTCCCAGCCGGGCAGGAGCGCCCGCACCGGATAGCCGTTCTCGGGCCTGAGCGCCTCGCCGTTCATCGCGTACACGACGAGCGCGTCATCGAGCATCTTCTCCATCGGCACCGAGCGCGTGTGCGCGGAAGCATCGGCGCCTTCGAGCAGCGCCCAGGTGCCTTTCGGATCGACGCCCGCCTCCTCCAGCAGCGTCGACATCGGCACGCCGGTCCAGAGCGCGCCCGAGAGCAGACCGTGCGTCTGCTGCACGGTCGTCGAGGCGGGCTTCAGCCAGTCGGTGAGGCCGTTGCCGGAGCATTCGAGAAAGTAGAAGCGCGACACCGACGGATACCGGTGCAGGTCGTCCATCGTGAAGACGAGCGGCTGCTTGACCATGCCGTGGATCGCGAGGCGGTGCGTGGCCGGGTCGATGTCCGGCGTGCCCGCGTGATGGCGCTCGTAGACGAGGCCGTTCGGCGTGATGATGCCGGGCTGGTGCTGGAGCGGCGTCATGCTCCAGTCGGAAAGATTCTGGCGGTTCTTGAACACGTCGGTGCGCCGGCGCTTGACGTGCGCCTCGAACTTCGAGGGCATGCCGTAGGCCGTTTCCTCCATGCCGTGTCCCGGCTGGCGGTTGGTTTGCGGCACCGCGAGCGGCGCGGCTTGCGCGGCGCCGGCGGCGGCGAGTGTTCCCGTGGTTAGCGCTGCGGACTTGCGAAGAAATTCCCTGCGGCTGTTCGCCATTCAGTCCTCCCTCCCCAGTGAGGCTCGCTCAGTATGCCTTCGGGAAATCCTTACACGCAAGCGCATCGCACCGCGTCCGGGCAACCGTTTCCATTTGCCCTCATGGCCCGAACCGGTTTCAAGCGGAAACGCCGCCACACACAATATGGAAGCCAACGGTCTGATCTGGATCAAAAACCGCCGACGCCGTGCCGCTACTGTTTTTCGCAGACCCCAACCCGGAGGAACTGCGATGTCGCGAAACACCAGCCAGTGGCGAGCCAAGCCGGATCTTCCCCCGACGCATTACGCCGACCCGGGGATCTACAGCGACCCCGCGCTCTTTGCCGAGGAGAAGGAAAAGATTTTCAAGAAGGTATGGTGGCTTGCGGCCCACGAAAGCGAGCTCCCCAATACGGGCGATTTCCGCACCTACCAGCACCCCGGGGACGCGCGGCTGGTCATGGTCCGCGGCGACGACCGGAAAATCCGGACCTTCTACAACGTCTGCCCGCACCGCGGGAACCTGCTCGTCTACACGCCCACCGGCAACGCCAAGCGGATGACCTGCATCTTCCACCAGTGGTCCTTCAGCCTCGCCGGCGATTGCGTGAGCATCCCGCGCGGCAAGGAGGGCTACCAGGATCGCCTGTGCGAGAGCGACGTCGCCCTGAAGGAAGTGCGCACCGAAATCGGCTACGGCGGCTTCGTCTGGGTCAACCTCGACGACAACGCGCCGTCGCTCGCCTCCGAGATCGGCGCCGCGCTCGATTGCATGCTGCCGGAGCTCGAGGCCGAGCCGATGGAGACGCTCTGGTACTACCAGGCGCGGCTGAAGACCAACTACAAGCTCATTCACGACACGAACAGCGAGTTCTATCACGACTATCTGCACATCTATAACCGGCTGACCGGCATGCTCAACCCGGCGACCGGCTACTTCAGCCGCAAATGCGTGGGCTTTCCCGGCGGCCACGTGTCGGTGGGATCGATGAACGTCGACTATGCCGCCTACAAGTCGAGCGGGCGCGCCACTCTCGGCTGGCCGAAGCTGCCCGACAACGGCTGGAAGCTCGTGGATCTTTTCCCGTGCATCACCTTCAACCTGCGCACCTCGGTCCTTCGCATCGACAGCTATATCCCGCTCGCCGCGGACGACGTGCTTTACGAGTTCCGCGTGCTCGGCCTGAAGAGCGACACGCCCGAAATGCGCCGCCAGCGCGAGAAGGACTCGGCGGTGATCTGGGGTCCCTTCGGACGCAACCTGCACGAGGACCTGCTCGCCTCCTCCGGGCAGGGAATCGCCATGGCGCAAGGCAGCGAGCCGATGCATGTCCTCCAGGCGCGCGAGGAGAAGGCGACGATCCACGACGAGATCGGCATGCGCCATTACCTCGCCGAATGGAGCCGGCGAATGGGCCGCAGCTCCGCCGATCCGTACGCCACCGAGCGCGTCGCCGCCCGCGCCGCCTGAAAGGAGACGCCATGAGCAAGCGCAACGACATCGAAGAGCTGATTTACGAAACCTGCGACCGCCTCGACGACAAGGACTTCGCGGGGTTCCTCGGCCTGTGCGACGCCGGCTTCACCTACAAGGTGAGCGCCTATGCGCCCGAGATCCGGCGCGAGATGACCTGGCTCGATCGCGACCGCAAGGAGCTCGAGGAGTTCTTCCGCATGCTGCCCCGGCACAACACCGACCCGAATCCGCTCACGCGGCACGCGCAGGTGACGCGAGTGAGAATGGACGGCGAGCGCGCCGAGGTCACCTCCAGGTTCCAGGTCTTCCGCACGCAGCTCGACGGCGGCGCGACCGAGCTCTTCGCAGTGGGGCGCTATGTGGACGCGGTCGACTGCGCAGGCGACGCCCCTCGCCTCCTTTCACGCCATGTGCGTCTCGACACACGGGACCTGCACTGGGGAACCCACCTCCCGCTCTAGCTGCAGGAGGGCGCGATGTCGGGCGGCGGCATGACGATCCGCCCGGCGGAATCGCGCTCCATCTTCGCGCACGTGTCCCGGTAGCTCGCCGGCAGGTGCGGGGCGAGCTCGGGCAGGCACGCGAGCTCGAGCGCGGGCAGGTATTCGCAGCGCAGATGCTCGACGACGCCCGAGCCGTAGCGGGTGAAATCCGGCCCGACGAAGAAGTCCTTCTGCTCCAGGCCGATCCACGCTTCCTGCACCCCGGTGCTGCCGCCGAGGAGCGATTCGCTCTTGAACGGCTCGCCGAAGGCGATGCGCAGGCGCGAGCCGCCCTCGCTAAGCGCCTTCCAGCGCTTGTCCACCGTGAGCGCGGAAGCGCCGAAATTGTCCGGATGCTGGCGCGTGTTCGGGCCGCAACGCGCGAGCGTCTCGCGCGCAAAACCGACGATCTTCGCGCGCAGCGGCGCCGGTAGCTGGATTTCCTTGCCGCCGAGGCGCAGGGAGACCTCGTCCGCGCCCTGGGCCGACAGGGAAAGACAAACGAGCCCGGCGAAGAAAGCCCTCAGCACGCGAGGAGAATACTCCTAGTGCCCGCCCGCGAGCAGGCCCGAGGCGGCGGCGAGCAGGACGAGGATCTGCAGGACCGCGAGGGCGACGTGCACGCGCTCGCCCCTGCGCGCGAAAACCGGAATCACGCGCGCGTAGCAGACCGCGCTCACGAGGCCCAGGGTCGCCACGCCGAGCAGCATCACGTAGTCGCCCTTGTCCAGGTGCCGGGTCCACTCCCAGCCGGTCGGCGCACCGGTCGCCGCGGCGAAGTGGTGCGCCGGCAGATGCCAGAGGTCCGGCAGCTTGGCGTGCGGCACGAGCGGATCGATGAGCTCGAAAGCGTACACGCCGAAGGCGATGGCCAGCCCCACCAGGCCCGCCCTGGTGCCGCGCTCGAGCCAGCGCGCGTAGATTCCCTGCTCTTCGAGTGTCGTCATGTCCAGATTCCCAGGCCTTTCAGGATCGCACGCACCGAAGCGATGAGCAGCAGCGTGATCACGACCCGGCGCACGATCGCCGTCGGCGCGATGCGCAGGAGCCGAGCGCCGATTTTTGCGCCGAGCATGACCCCCACGATCGAGGGCACGACGAGCATCGGCAGCACCGCGCCGCGGTGGACGTAGATCCAGGCGGCGGAGGTGTCGACGACCGACAAAAGCAGTCCGGAGGTTCCGACCGAGAGCTTGAGCGGCACGCCAAGGAGCAGATTCAAGACCGGCACGTTCGCCCAGCCGGCGCCCAGGCCGAACATGCCGGCGATCACGCCGATGCCGGCAAAGGCCACCAGGCCCGCGGGCACGCGCCGCACCTGCCAGTCGATGTCGCGGCCCTCCGCAGGATCGTGGTAACTCCCCTGCATGCCGAGCGCGACGGCAAAGCGGTCGGGTTGGCCCACCTTGCCTTCGGCGGGCGTGGTGGATTTCCACATGAGCACGACGATGGCGAGGATCGTCAGCCCCAGGGCGAGCTGCACGACCTCGGCGGGCAGCGCGAGCCCGAGGAGCGCGCCCGCCACCGAGGTGACCGAGCCGACGAGCGCGAAGGGCATGGCGAGCCGCAGGCTCGCAAAGCCGCCGCGCATGAGCGCCGGCGCCGCCGACAGCGCCCCCGAGAGCGCGAGCAGCAGTCCCGCGCCGCGCACGAAATCGAGGTGAAACGGGAAGAAACCGCCCACAATCGGCACGAACAGCACGCCGCCGCCCACGCCCGCGAGCACCGCCACGATGCCGAGCGCAAAAGAAACGACGAACAAGGCGATCGGCCAGACCCACCAGGCTGTTGCGCCGCTCCCCGCGATCTCTCCGAGCATCGCGCCGGATTCTAGAGTGTCGCGGTCAAGTCTCTGAATTTGCGGCTTCTATAGCGGCATAGTCCTTTTTTTCCAAGGATTTGCCCTGCCCTCCCGTAAAATTCCCGCCAGGGGAGGACCGATGTTCGCAATCAATCCTTTTGCCGCAATTTCCGCGTCGATACCGCCGGCCGCCATGCAGGGGTTCGTGCTCGTCATGGTCGCCCTCGTCGTCGTCGGGACGCTCTTCGACATCATCCACAAGGGCAGCGCCAAGTACTTCTTCGACAACATGGGCAAGTCGAAGGCCAAGGGCTCGGCCGACGTCAACGTCGTCGGCATCGCCGTGCAGACCGCCGTGGTCGACGTTCTCGCCTCGGGCGAATTCTGCAACACGCGCCGGCGCATCGCGCACCTGCTCACCATGTACGGATTCATCTTCTACGTGGTCAGCACCGTGGTGCTCGTCTTCAGCCATCCCACCTCCAGCGCGGCGGGCTTCTGGCCGCAGCTCTGGTGGATCGGCGGCGCGATGGTGCTCGTGGGCGGCTACTGGTTCTGGTTTTTCATCCGCGTGGACGTCGCCGCCGAGGGCGGCGCGGCGTTGCGCGTCATGCACGCCGACCTCTTCGTCCTTTCGCTGATCGCGAGCGTGACGCTCGGGTTGCTGTGGGCCTGGCTCGGCGGCTTCATTCTCTTCGCCCTGTACATCGTCGCCACCGCCATCCTGTTCGGCGGCGTGCCCTGGTCGAAATTCGCGCACATGTTCTTCAAGCCCGCCGCGGCATTCGAGAAGCGGGTGTCGGAGGCGAACGGCACGCACCAGAACCTGCCGACGCTGACGCGCGACGATCCGAAGCAGCGCGAGCGGCACTCGATGGAGCTGCTGAAAGACGCCCCGATGGACATGGGGCTCGGCATCAAGCGCGAACCTCCGCGCCACTACTAGAAACCACGGGAGCGAGCTCATGCCTACCTTCGTCTACATGACGAGATGCGACGGGTGCGGACATTGCGTCGACATCTGCCCCTCCGACATCATGCACATCGACAAGACGTATCGGCGCGCCTACAACATCGAGCCGAACATGTGCTGGGAGTGCTACTCCTGTGTGAAAGCATGCCCGCAGAACGCGATCGACATGCGCGGCTACGCCGACTTCGCGCCGCTCGGCCACAGCGTCCGGGTCCAGCGCGACGAGAAGAAAGGCACGATCGCCTGGAAGATCAAGTTCAGGAACGGCACGGAAAAGAATTTCCTCTCGCCCATCACCACCAAGCCCTGGGGGCAGTACATCCCGAAGCTCGCCGAGGTTCCCCCGCCGAGCAAGGAGATGCGCGACAGCCAGCTGCTCTACAACGAGCCGAAGTGGATCCGCATGGATGACGGCGGCCTGCACACGCTGGAAGCCGCGGGCCTGAAGCTCAAGAAAGGCGTGTACTACTGATGGCCTACGACACGATCATCGAAGACGGCATCGACATCCTCGTCGTCGGCTCGGGCCTGGGCGGCAGCGGCGCCGCCTGGGAAGCGCGCTTCTGGGGCCAGAACAAGAAAATCGTCATCGCCGAGAAGGCGAACATCGATCGCTCGGGCGCCGTCGCGCAGGGCCTGTACGCGATCAACTGCTACATGGGCACGCGCTGGGGCGAGAACAAGCCCGAGGACCACGTGCGCTACGCGCGCATCGACCTGATGGGCCTCGTGCGCGAAGACCTGCTCTTCGACATGGCGCGCCACGTCGACTCGACCGTGCACCAGTTCGAGGAGTGGGGCCTGCCCATCATGAAGGACCCGAAGACCGGGCGCTATCTGCGCGAAGGCCGCTGGCAGATCATGATCCACGGCGAGTCCTACAAGCCGATCGTGGCCGAGGCCGCCAAGAAATCGGCCGACAAGGTCTTCAACCGCGTCTGCGTCACGCATCTCCTGATGGACGAAGCGAAGGAGAACCGCGTGGCCGGCGCCGTCGGCTTCAACGTGCGCACCGGCAACTACCACGTCTTCAAATCGAAGACCGTGATCTGCGGCGCGGGCGGCGCTTCCAACATCTTCAAGCCGCGCTCGGTGGGCGAAGGCTCCGGCCGCACCTGGTATGCGCCCTGGTCTTCCGCCTCGGCCTACGGCCTCATGATCAACGCCGGCGCGAAGATGACGCAGATGGAAAACCGCATCGTGCTCGCGCGCTTCAAGGACGGCTACGGCCCGGTCGGCGCCTACTTCCTGCACCTGAAGACCTACACGCAGAACTGCCTGGGCGAGGAGTACGAGTCCAAGTGGTTCCCCGAGCTGCAGAAGATGGTCGGCAAGGAATACCTGGATCCGGAGGTCTCGCACCTGACGCACCGGCCGATCCCGACCTGCCTGCGCAATCACACTCTGATCCAGGAAGTGGCTGCCGGTCGAGGGCCCATTCACATGGTGACCATGCGC
>DATAID010000039.1:0-52089 GCA_036262835.1 Burkholderiales bacterium
GTCGGTTCCGGAGTCGTCGTGGGCTCGGGAGTCGTCGTCGCTTCCGGCGTCGTGGTCGGCTCAGGAGTCGTGGTGGGTTCGGGCGTGCCCGTGGGCTGCGGTGTGCTTGTGACCGCTGGAGTCGTAGTCGGCGCCAGCGTCGTGGTCGGAATCGGGGTGGTCGTCGGTTCCGGCGTCGTCGTTGGCTGCGGCGTAAGCGCCGGCTGCGTTACCTGGGGCGGTTGCGTCGGCTCGGGTGTCGGAGCCGGGGGCGGGCTGCCAGCGCCCGCATGCTCGGGCTCCGGCGTCGGCGCCTGTTCCGGACCGCGATCCTCGTTTTGTCCCTGCGAGTGCTGTTCTTCAGCTCGCGGCGCGTCGACGGGGGTCGACCTTGAATCCGGCTCCGGCACGCCCTGGCCTTCTTGATCCGGTTTGTGCTCTTCGGGCGGGAGGCTGCTCTGCGGGCCCGGCACATCGCCTTTGACTTCGGGATTGCGCGCGAAACCCGCGCCTTGTGCGACGTTCTCGCGGATCGAGCGATCGTCCTGCCCGCTTTGGACGAGGCTCGGGTCTTCGCCGCCGCCTTCTCCGTGGTGCTCCGCCGGCGCGCCGTCGCGCGCATCGCCATCGAGCGACTTCGGCGCGTGCTGAAGCGACGTCAGATCATCGAGGTTCTGAGCGTCGTTGTGCTGCTGCGGCCCGTTGCCGTTGCCGTTGCTGTTGTCTTCCGATTGCGCCATCTAAAAGCGCACGCACGCGCGCGGGCTGCTCGCCCAGGCACTTGCGTGTCGCGGTCCCCATGACAGAAGAGGCTTTATCGTTTTTACCCGCTCGTGACAATTAACTCATTGAGCGGGCGAAGAATAATAGCCGCCGGGATAGGCCACCAGACGACTAAAGTTATAGGCGGAGCTTCCCCGGGGTCAAACTCTGTCAACAGGGGGGCTAATTCACCCTACACGCTGTCGAGCGCCCAGACCCCCAGGGATTTGCCCGCGACCACGGGGCCTTCCGGAATAAGGAGCCGAGGGGTCGGAAGATTGAAGGGCGCAGCGCAAAGATCGAGTGCCTGCCAGCCGCCGAGCCGCACCGGATCGTTGCGCCCGCGCGAGAACGTGGTGGCGATGAGATAGCGCGAGCCGCTCTTGCGGAAGTTGGCGAGCGCATCAGCGACGATGGCGTGCGGCAAGTGGGTTAGCACGTCGCGGCAAAGAATCGCGTCTGCTGCGGGCAGCACATGGTGGGCGACGTCGGCGGCGTTGAAGAAATGATTCTTGCGCTCGCTGAATTTCTGCCGCAGCCCCGCCACGATTTCGTCGACGATGTCGAAGCCGAGATACAGGCGCAGCCCCTCGCTCAGCTTGCTGGCCCAATTGAGATCGCCGCATCCCGCGTCGACGAGCACCTGGATGTCCAAGCGGCCAAGCGCGTCCTTGAGCCGCGCGCGCAGGTGCTCGGTCTGCGCGAGCGTGGAGCCGGGGCCGCTGCGCGTCTCGGCGCTGCCCCAGGCGTTGGTGCGCCAGATCTCGGTGAAGCGCGCCTTGGCGCGCTTGCTGCGATCGGCGGGCGGCAGCGCGGCGATGATTTCGTCCGGCGACTTGCCGCCGATCAGCTTGCGGCGGAAGTCGACGCCGGCGAAGGTCTGGTAGTCGGCAAAGCTGCGGCGCGAGCCCAGGCCGTACTGGTCGATGTCCCGCAGCGCCTCGGCATCCTTGGTCGCCTCGCCGTCGAGCAGATGCCGCACGCGGTGCACCGCGCGGTCGCTCAGCTCGCTCCAGAGCTTGTGATCGTGCCAGTGGCGGCGCTTGTTCGGTCGCTCGCTGTACTCGTGATAGACGGTGACCCGGTTCGGCGCGAAGATGTCCCAGCCGCTCGTCCACAGGCGCGCCGCGAGCGTGATTTCCTCGCCGGTGAAGTAGATGTACGGGTCGTAAGGCACCTCGCGCACCATGTCGGAGGGCCCGAAGAGCAGGCCCGCGCCGATGAAAGGCGTCGGCACGGGCTTGTCGGGCGCCTTGGCCAGCGGCGTGCCGTGCGAGCCGAAGGCGAGCAGGCCGCGATCGTCGAACTCCTTGGCCGAGATGATCGTCACCACGTCCTGGCCGAGCTGGTCGGGCGGCGTATAGCTCGCGGGATACGCGCTCAGCACCGCGCGCGGCGTGCCGCAGGCGGCGAGCATCTCGAGGAAGATCTCGTCCCAGTCCTGCACGAAGCGGGAATGCGCGTCGATCTGCAGGAAATACTCCTCGCCCGCCCAGAGCTCGCGCTGGATGCGCGAGCGCGCCCAGCACACGCCGCGGCTCTGGCGCGCATCCACCTCGATGACGCGGCATTGGTCGGGCCGGGTACGGACGGTGAAGCAGTCGGCATCCTCCTCGGCGATGAACTGCCAGCAGATGCCCGCGAATACCCGCTCGGGATGGCGCGCCCTCTCGAAAAGGCTCTTCACGGTCCACTGGCACTCGGTATCCCGATAGGAGGCGATGCTGACGAAGATGCGCGGTGCCATGGCGGCGGAATTGTAGCGGGAGCGCCTCGGCGGCTCCCGCTCGCTTAAAATGGAAGGCCATGAAAAGTTCCGAGATCCGCTCGAGCTTCCTCGAGTACTTCAAGTCCAAGGGCCACGCCATCGTGGCCTCGAGCTCGCTCGTGCCCGCGAACGATCCGACGCTCCTTTTCGTCAACTCGGGGATGGTCCAGTTCAAGGACGTGTTCCTCGGCAAGGAGAAGCGCGCCTACCACCGCGCGACCACCTCGCAGCGATGCGTGCGAGCGGGCGGCAAGCACAACGACCTGGAGAACGTCGGCTACACCGCGCGCCATCACACCTTCTTCGAGATGCTCGGCAACTTCAGCTTCGGCGACTATTTCAAGAAGGACGCGATCCGCTTCGCCTGGGAATTGCTGACCAAGGTCTACAAGCTGCCGCCCGAGCGCCTGTGGACCACGGTCTACGAGACCGACGACGAAGCCTACGACCTCTGGACGAAGGACATCGGCGTTCCTAAGGAGCGCTGCGTGCGCATCGGCGACAAGCCGGGCGGCGCGAAATTCCAGTCGGACAATTTCTGGCAGATGGCCGACACCGGCCCGTGCGGGCCGTGCAGCGAGATCTTCTACGACCACGGCCCCGGCATCGCGGGCGGCCCGCCCGGATCGGCGGATGCCGAGGGCGACCGCTACATAGAGATCTGGAACCTCGTCTTCATGCAGTACAACCGGGATGACAAGGGCGTGATGACGCCGCTGCCCAAGCCCTGCGTCGATACGGGCATGGGCCTGGAGCGCATCGCGGCGGTGCTGCAGCACGTGCATTCGAACTACGAGATCGATCTCTTCCAGGATCTGATCAAGGCGGCGGCGCGGGAAACGCATCAGAAAGAGCTGAAGAACCCGTCGCTCAACGTGATCGCGGACCACATCCGCGCCTGCTCCTTCCTCATCGTCGACGGCGTCATCCCGGGCAACGAAGGGCGCGGCTACGTGCTGCGCCGGATCATCCGGCGCGCCATCCGGCACGGCTACAAGCTCGGGCAGAAGCAGCCCTTCTTCCACCGGCTCGTCGGCGATCTCGACAAGGCGATGGGCGATGCCTACCCGGAGCTGAGAAGCGCAAAAGAGCGCACCGTGCAAGTGCTCAAGCAGGAAGAGGAGCGCTTCGCCGAGACGCTCGAGAACGGCATGAGCGTGCTCGAAGGCGCGCTCGCCTCCGGGGAGAAGCTCCTCGATGGCGAAACCGTCTTCCGGCTTTACGACACCTTCGGCTTCCCGGTCGACCTCACCGCGGATATCTGCCGGGAGAGGGGCGTGAACCTCGATCTGGCGGGCTTCGAGGCCGCGATGGACGCGCAGCGCGAGCGCGCGCGTGCGGCGAGCAAGTTCGTCTCCGCCGCCGGCCTCGAATACGCGGGCGGCAGGACGGAGTTCCGCGGCTACGACACGCTCGGCGTCTCCTCGAAAGTGGTGGCGCTCTATCGCGAGGGGGCGCAGGTGCAGGCGCTCAGGAGCGGCGAGATCGGGGCGGTCGTCCTTGACCAGACGCCTTTCTACGCCGAATCGGGCGGCCAGGTCGGCGATCGCGGCGAGATCGTCGGCTCGGGCGGCACTTTCGTCGTCGACGACACGCAGAAGATCCAGCCCGACGTTTTCGGCCACCACGGCACGCTGAAGAGCGGCACGCTAAAAGTCGGCGATCGCGTGGAAGCCAAGGTGAACGAGGCGCTGCGCCAGAGCACCATGCGCAACCACTCGGTGACGCATCTGATGCACAAGGCGCTGCGCGAGGTTCTGGGCGCCCACGTCGCGCAAAGGGGCTCGCTCGTCGACGCGGAGAAAACGCGCTTCGACTTTGCGCATGACAAGCCGCTGAGTCCCGCCGAGATCCGGCAGGTCGAGGCGCGCGTGAACCTGGAGATCCTCGCCAACACGGACACCCGCGCGCGCGTCATGCCGATCGAGGATGCGAAGAAGTCCGGCGCGACGATGCTGTTCGGCGAGAAGTACGGCGACGAGGTGCGTGTGCTCGACATCGGCTCCTCGCGCGAGTTCTGCGGCGGCACGCACGTCAAGCGCACCGGCGACATCGGGCTTTTCAGGATCTATTCGCAAAGCGGCGTGGCAGCCGGCGTGCGGCGCATCGAGGCGACCACGGGCACGAATGCGATCGCCAGGGTGGACACCGAGCTCGGAGAGTTCTATCAGGTCGCGCGCCACCTGCACGCGCAGCCCGGCGGCGGCGTCGAGAAGGCGGTCACCACGCTGCTTGAAGAGAAGAAGGCGCTGGAAAAGGAGATCTCGAAGCTGCGCTCGAGGCTCGCCTCCGGCCAGGGCACGGATCTCGCGTCCCAGGCGGTCGAGGTGAAGGGCGCCAAGGTGCTCGCCGCCGCGGTCGATGGCGCGGACGCGAAGAGCCTGCGCGAGGCGATCGACCAGCTGAAAGGGCGCCTGAAAAGCGCGGCCATCGTGCTCGGCGCGGTGACGGACGGCAAAGTCGCGCTGATCGCGGGCGTGACCGCCGACCTCACCGGCAAGGTGAAGGCGGGTGAGCTCGTCAATTTCGTCGCGCAGCAGGTGGGCGGCAAGGGCGGAGGGCGCCCCGACATGGCGCAGGCCGGCGGCAGCGATCCCGCCAGGCTTGCGGCGGCCCTGGAGTCGGTCAAAGGCTGGATTGAGCAGCGCATCTAGCGCGTTCTACCTCGCGGCGAGCGTCGTACACCTGGCGAGCGTCGTCGTGCTGGTCGGGTCCGTCATCATGCTCGACCTTCGGCTGCTCGGGCTTTCCCGCGACATCTCCGTGCGCCGGCTCGCCCGGCACATCCTGCCTTGGGCGGCCGCAAGCCTGCTCCTTCTCGTTCCGACCGGCTTGCTGATGTTTGTCACTCGCATCAACGAGCTCATCGCGAGTCCCGTGCTCGCGCTGAAGGTCTGCCTGGTCTTCGCCGCCCTCGCGAACGCGGTCCTCCTTCAGGTTGGGGCGATGCGGCGCGCCGCCGCCTGGGACACGGACGTCATGCCGCCGCTCGGCGCCCGCGCCGCCGCCGCGGCCTCGCTCGCGTTATGGGCTTGCGTCCTGGTCTGCGGCCGCCTGCTCGTCGACGGCCAGGGACTCTAGAAACCGATCCTGGATTTGCGCGTGCCGCGCTGGGTGTCGATGTCCTCGGGCGTGAGCTCCTCGCGTCCGGCGAGCTTCGCATTGCCGAACGCGGTTTGCACCGCGCGGCGCTGCTCGCGCGGCGCGAGCAGCATGAGCTTTTCGACCACGCTGTCGGTCGGCGACTCGGGGAAGCGCTTGCCCCAGTCGTGCGCCTCGCGGATCTCGCGATACAGCGTGCGCGCGATCCGCGCCGAGCCGTCGGCATCCGGCGCCTCGATCTCGTAGACGCAGAGCCGGTCGAGGAGCGGCTCGGGGATGCGCGCCGCGTCGTTGGCGGTCGCGATCCAGACCGCGCCGGAGGCGTCGATCGGGATCTCGGCGAATTCGTCCACGAAGCGCATCGCGGTCTGCGATTCGAGCAGCTCGTAGAGCGCGCCGAGCGGATCGTACTGCCCGTCGGAGGCCGCCTTGTCGATCTCGTCGACCACCATCACCGGGTTCGCGTATTCGCCGTTCAGGAACGTCTCGAACACCTTGCCGGGCTTCGCGTTCTTCCACTGCGAAGAGGCGCCCGAGAGCACCCAGCCCGCCGTGAGCGAGCTCATCGGCACGAAGCCGTAGCCGGTGCCGAGCAGGCTCGCCAGTCGCCGCGCGAAGTGGGTCTTGCCGATGCCCGGATCCCCGAGGAGCAGCATGGGCGGCAGCTCGACGTCGTCTTCCGAGTCGATGCAGAGCGCGAGCTGGCGGCGCACATGCTCGAGCACTTCGCCGAAGTTCGGCAGCTCCTCGAACATCCCGTCCATCCCGGGCAGGGAGGAGGGCTTGACCGCAAAGCGCTGGCCGCCCAGGCGCAGCATCTTCTCGTACAAGGCACGCAGCGCCTCGTTGGCGGAGTGCGGCAAGTCCTGGAGGGCCTTCTCGACCGCGGAGGTGTCGTAGATGTCCTTGAAGCCGGCGACCGGAAGCGGCGCAGTGGGAACGGGCAGATTCGCGTTTGCCGACATCTTCGAGCTCCTCGATTCTTCTAAATCGGCCGAACGAGGCAAAACCGTAGCATGAGACGTTGGACCGCGCTCGCGGCGCAAGGTTTGTGGTCCATTGGACACACATGGGATTTCGTGTTTGAATTCAAAGTTCATGACGCGCCGGTTCTTTTACTTCTTCTACTTTTCCCCCTGCCATCTGGCGGAAGGGACCGGCTAGCTACAACCCGTACACCCCGAGAACCGCCAGAGCGAGAGCCTGGCGGTTTTTTGTTTTTGGGCTCCGCAAACACGCGAGGCAACCATGAGCGAAGCAATCGACGACAAGACATCGCTGACCGACGACGAGCGCATCGAGAACATCATGCCGCTGCCGCCGCCGGAGAACCTGATCCGGTTTTTCCCGATCCAGGGCACGCCGGCCGAGAAGCTGATCGCCGACACACGCCGGCGCGTGCGCGAGATCGTGCACGGCAAGTCCGACCGCCTGCTGGTCGTGATCGGGCCTTGCTCGATCCACGATCCGGCCGCCGCGATCGCCTACGCGGAGAAGCTCGCCCCGGAAAGAAAGAAGCACGAAGGCGAGCTCGAGGTGCTGATGCGCGTGTATTTCGAGAAGCCGCGCACCACCGTGGGCTGGAAGGGCCTCATCAACGACCCTTACCTGAATGGAAGCTTCCGCATCAATGAAGGGCTCCGCATCGCGCGCGATTTGCTGGTTCGCATCAATAGAGCCGGTGTGCCCGCGGGCTGCGAGTTCCTCGACGTGATCTCGCCCCAGTACATCGGCGACCTCGTCTCCTGGGGCGCGATCGGGGCGCGCACGACCGAGTCGCAGGTGCACCGCGAGCTCGCCTCGGGCCTGTCGGCGCCGGTGGGCTTCAAGAACGGCACCGACGGCAACGTGCGCATCGCGGTGGACGCGATCCTCGCGGCGCGCCAGAAGCACCATTTCCTCTCGGTGCACAAGAGCGGCCAGGTCTCGATCGTGCAGACGCGCGGCAACGACGACTGCCACATCATCCTGCGGGGCGGAAAGCAGCCGAACTATGACGCGGCGAGCGTGCAGGCGGCCTGCGAGGAACTGGCAAAATCCAAGCTCGACTGCCGCCTCATGATCGACTGCTCGCACGCCAATTCCGCCAAGCAGTACGAGCGCCAGCTCGAGGTCGCGCGCGCGATCGCCGGGCAGGTGGGCGCGGGCGCGCGCGGCATCGTCGGCGCCATGGTCGAGTCGAACCTCGTGGCCGGCCGCCAGGAGCTCGTCGCCGGCAAGCCGCTCGTCTTCGGACAGAGCGTGACCGATGCGTGCCTCGGGTGGGAGGATTCGATCGAGACGCTGGAAGTGCTCGCGCAGGCGGTGAAAAAACGGCGGCGCGCGTCCAGGGACAAGCGCGCCTGATGGCGGGGGGCGCGTCCGGGGGGGCGACGCGCTGGTTCTACGCCGCGCTGGCGGCGGCGCTCGTGTTTCGGCTCTGGCTCGCGGCAGTCGCGCCCATCACGGCCGATGAGGCCTACTTCATCCTCTGGGGCCGCCATCCGGCGCTCGGCTATTACGACCACCCGCCGATGATCGGCTGGCTGCTCGCGCCGCTTGCGGGCGTGTCGGAAGCGCCTTGGCTCATGCGCCTGCCGGCGGTGCTCGTGCCCGCGCTCGTCGCGCTCGCCGTGCGCGCCGCGCTCGCGCGCTGGTTCGAGGCGGGCGAAGCGAGGGCGAGCCTCGCCGGGCTCGCGGTGCTGCTCGCGCCGCTCAACGTCTGGAACGTGCTCATCACCACCGACACGCCGCTTGTGCTGTTCAGTGCGGCTTCGACGCTTGCTTTCGCGCGCGGCGCCCAGAAACAGTCGGCGAGATGGTTTTTTGTCTCCGGTATTTTTCTGGGTCTGGCTTTTCTTTCCAAGTATTTTGCGGTTCTCCTGGGCGTCGCCTTTCTTGCTTACGCCGCATTGAAACGAAACCCGAAATCGTTCGCGCTGGTGTTGCTCGGCGGCCTTCCCCTGGGTCTTCTCAATCTGTACTGGAACTACGAGGCTTGCTGGTGCAACGTCATGTTCAACGCGATCAACCGCCATGACGACGCCGGGCTCGGGTGGTCGACCCCGCTCCTTTATGCGGCCGCGCTCGCCTATTTTGCCGCGCCGCTCCTGTGGTATGCGTGGCGCGAGCGCGCGCGACTCGGCTGGCGCGATCCGGTGCGCCTTGCGCTCGTGCTCGCCTGGGTCGTGCCGCTCGCCGTCTTCGCGCTGCTTTCCCCGGTGAAGCGCATCGGCCTGCACTGGCTGCTCTCCTTCCTGCCCGCCCTGGCGCTCACCGTCGCGCTCGCGCTCGATGAGCGCAGGCTCGGCCTTGTCGTGCGGTTCTTCGCGGTAGTCGCGGCGGTGCACGTGTTCGCGGCTGTGGTCGCTGCCGCGCTGCCGCGGGAGACCTGGAAGAACACGTCGCTTTATTCGCGCATCGTGTTTCCGGGAAGGATCTCTGAATTGATGGATGCGGTTTCCCCGTATGCGGACGGCAGGGTCCTGGCGGCCGACAGTTACGCCGCCGGCGCGTTGTTCTCCTATTACGCCGGAACGCACGTTCCGGTCTTCGGTGTGGGCACCTCTCATGCGCGCCAGGACGACCTCGAGACGGACTGGAGGGCGCTCGAGGGCAAGGATCTGCTCGTGCTGCGGCGCCAGCCACTGGCGCCCGGTGAGTACCAGCCATATTTCCGCAAGGTTGAAACGAAGCGCATCGCGCTCGGCGGAGGCCACTATCACGCCGTGATCGGCAGCGGCTTCGACTATGCGACCTACCGCGCCCGGGTGCTCGGCGAGGTCCGCGACCGCTACTACCGACTCCCGCACTGGTTCCCGGTCGGACACTGCTACTTCTTCGAGCGCTATTTCCCGGGATGACGAAGGCGCTCGCGCTCTTCGAGCTGCTGCGGCCCCAGCAGTGGGTGAAGAACGCGTTCGTCCTCGTCGGGCTCGTCTTCGGCCATGCGTGGCGCGATCCGGCCCTGCTCGCGGCCGCGCTCCTCGCGACCGCGGCCTTCTGCCTCGCCTCGGGCGCGGTCTATGCGTTTAACGATGCGCGCGACGCGGCGCAGGATGCCCGCCACCCGCAAAAGCGCGCGCGGCCGGTGGCACGCGGCGCCGTCGCGCCGGCCGAGGCGCTTTGGGCAGCCGGGCTCCTCGCCGCCGCGGCACTGGCGATCGCGCTTGCCGCGGGCTGGAAGGTCGCCGTCATCGTCGCCGCGTATCTCGCGCTCAACGTGGCCTACTCGATGGGCCTCAAGAACCTGCCGGTGCTCGAGGTGGTCGTGATCGCCGCCGGGTTCATGCTTCGGCTGCTCGCCGGAACGCTCGGGATCGGAATCGAGCCTTCGAACTGGCTCCTCGCCTGCGGGTTTCTACTAACGCTCTTTCTCGGCTTCGCCAAGCGCCGCGCCGAGCTCGAGCGCCTCTCCGCGGAGGCCGGCCGGCATCGCAGCGTGCTGCAGGTCTATACGCCGGGATTCCTCGATGGCGCGATCGCGCTTTGCGCGCTGGCCATGGTGGCTGCCTACACCTGTTACACGCTGGCCGCGGCGACGGCGATCCTGCACGGCACGGGGCGGCTCGTGCTGACGGTGCCCTGGGTGCTGCTCGGCACGGCGCGCTACCTCTACCGGCTGCGGGTTCTGGGCGGCGGCGGCGATCCGGCCGTCGAGCTGCTGCGCGACCCGCTGCTCGCCCTCGCCGTGGCGGGCTGGGCGGGCACGGTGCTCTGGGTGATCGGCTAGAATCCCCGAGCCAATGGCCGACAGACCCGCGCACCTTTCGCACCTCGAGCATCTTGGCGATGCGACCAAGTTCTCGCCGCAGATCCACGCGCTCATCCCGAAGTGCGACCTGCTGGAGAACTTCTCGCCGGCGGAAGTGCGCCTGCTCGCCCACTTCATGGACGTCTACCAGGCGCCCGCCGGCGCGGAGATCATCCACGAAGGCGAGGGCGGCGATTTCATGCTGATGATCATCGAAGGCAAGGTCGAGGTGCACAAGCTCGACCGCTGGAACACGCCGCAGCTGATCGCGCAGGTCGAGGCCGGCAAGACTCTCGGGGAGATGTCGATGATCGATGGCGAGCCGCGCTTCGCCACCTGCGTGGCGATCGAGCCCGTGCTGGTGGCGGTGCTCGATCGGGAGAACCTTGCGCGCATCATCGTGGAGCAGCCGATGCTCGGGGCGAAGATCCTGATGGAGCTCGTGCTCATGCTCTCGCAGCGGCTGCGCACGACGAGCGGCCGGCTTCTGCAGCTCATCGACGAGAACACCCACCGGGCGACGAACCTTCTGTAAGGTCGCTCGCGCCGGGCGCGACTGAGGAGGCAGCCACCGTGACGCGCTCCAGACTCCTCGTTCTCGTCGTACTGATCGCCGGTATCGCCGCGTTCTTCGGGTTCGGCGGCCACGACCTGCTCAGGCCGGACAACCTGAGATCGCTCCTTGCGCAGGTGCAGGGGCACTTCCAGGCGAAGCCGCTGCAGACCGGCATCGTCTTTTTCCTCGCTTATGTGGTGGTGACCGGCCTCTCCCTGCCGGGCGCGGCGGTGATGACGCTGCTCGCCGGCGCCGTCTTCGGCCTCGCCTGGGGCGTCGTGATCGTGTCCTTCGCCTCGACCATCGGCGCGACGCTCGCGTTCCTCGCCTCGCGCTTCCTGCTGCGCGACTGGGTGCAGGCCCGTTTCGGCGACAAGCTGAAGCGCATCAACCAAGGCGTCGAGAAGGAGGGGGCGTTCTACCTCTTCGCGCTGCGCCTCGTGCCGGCCTTCCCGTTCTTTGCCATCAACCTGCTGATGGGACTGACGCCGATGCGCGCCCGGACCTACTTCTGGGTAAGCCAGGCCGGCATGCTCGCCGGAACGGTCGTCTACGTCTACGCCGGCACGAAGCTCGGCGAATTCAGGATCAGCCTCGGCTTGCTCGCGGCCTTCGTTTTCCTGGGCTTGTTCCCGCTGCTGGCCAAGCGAGTCCTCGACGCCGTGAACGCGCGACGCGTCTTCGCGCCCTGGGCGCATTTGAAGCCGCGAAGGTTCGATCGGAACCTGATCGTGATCGGCGCGGGCTCCGCGGGCCTGGTGGCCGCCTACATCGCGGCCGCCGTTAAAGCGAAGGTGGCGCTCATCGAGCGCCACCTCATGGGCGGGGATTGCCTCCACACGGGATGCGTTCCTTCCAAGGCGCTCCTGAAGAGCGCGAAAATCATCTCGCAGATCAAAAACCCGCAGAAGTACGGCGTCAAGTGGACACGCGTCGAGTTCGACTTCGCCGACGTGATGGAGCGCGTGCAGCGCGTGGTGCAGACGGTCGGGCCGCACGACTCGGTCGAGCGCTACACCTCGCTCGGCGTCGAGTGCATCAAGGGCGAAGCGAAGATCGTTTCTCCCTGGAGCGTCGAAATCGGCACCCCGCAGGGCAAGCAGACGCTGACCGCCCGCTCGATCGTCATCGCGGCCGGCGCGCGTCCGTTCGTGCCGCCGATCCCGGGCATCGAGAAGATGGGCTGCCTCACCTCGGACACTGTGTGGGGATTGCGCAAGCTGCCCGCGCGGCTCGTGGTGCTCGGCGGCGGGCCCATCGGCTCGGAGCTTGCGCAGGCCTTCGCGCGCCTCGGCTCGAAAGTGTCGCAGGTCGAGATGCTGCCGCGGATCCTGCCGCGCGAAGACCCGGAAGTCTCGGAGATGGTGCGCAAGCGATTCACCGAGGAGGGCATCGAGGTCCTCACCGGTCACAAGGCGAAGCAGTTCCTGGAAGAAGGCGGCCGCAAGGTGCTCGTCTGCGAGAGCGGCGGGAAGGACGTGCGCATCGAGTTCGACGCGCTGTTATGCGCCGTCGGACGGGTCGCCAATACGGCGGGCTACGGGCTGGAGGAACTGGGGATCGGCGTGACGAAGGCGCGCACGGTCGAGACGAACGAGTTCCTGCAGACGATCTATCCGAACATCTATGCCTGCGGCGACGTGGCCGGTCCCTACCAGTTCACGCATACCGCTTCGCACCAGGCCTGGTACGCCTCCGTCAACGCGCTTTTCGGCGCGCTGCGGAAATTCCGCGCCGACTACTCGGTGATCCCGTGGGCCACCTTCACCGATCCCGAGGTCGCGCGCGTGGGCCTCTCGGAGACTGAGGCGAAAGAGCGGAATATTCCCCACGAAGTGACGGTTTACGGCATCGATGATCTCGATCGGGCAATCGCCGACGAAACGGCGCACGGCATGGTCAAGGTGCTCACCGTGCCCGGCAAGGACCGCATCCTCGGCGCCACCATCGTCGGGGAGCACGCGGGCGACCTCATCGCCGAATACGTCGCGGCCATGCGGCACGGCTTCGGCATGAACAAGATCCTCGGCACCATCCATATCTATCCGACGCTCGTGGAGGCGAACAAGTACGCGGCGGGGGTGTGGAAGAAGGCGCACGCGCCGCAGGGGCTTCTCAGGCAGGTGGAAAGATTTCACGCATGGATGCGCGGCTAGCCGTTTTTGCACTGTTCTTTGTTTGCAGCGCTGTTTTCGGGCAGGGTTTCGATCACGCGCACAAGGCCTGGGACGCCCTTTTGAAGAAAAACGTCGTCCTTATTTCGGGCGGCAAGGCCTCTCAAGTCCGCTATGCCCAGATGGCGAAGGAGCGGGGCGCCTTGAAGGGCTACCTGGAATCGCTTACGGCGGTGAAGGAACAGGAATTCAATTCGTGGAACAAAAGCCAGAGGATGGCGTTCCTCATCAACGCCTACAACGCGTTCACGATGGAAAAGATTCTCACCCGCTACCCGGACATCCGCTCGATCTGGGATTTCGGCAAGGTGTTCGGCAACCCGTTCAAGGACGACTTTTTCATGCTGTTCGGCCGCAAGTTCACGCTCGACGGCATCGAGCACGAGACCTTGAGGAAGAAGGGCGCCTACGATGAGCCGCGCGTGCATTTCGCGGTGAATTGCGCCTCGCTAGGCTGCCCGATGCTGCGCGAGGAGGCCTATGTGGCCGACCGGTTGGACGCGCAGCTCGCGCAGCAGGCCGAGCGCTTCCTCTCCGATCGCAGCCGGAATAGGGTGCGCGACGGCAAGCTCGAGGTCTCGAAGATCTTCGACTGGTTCAAGGAGGACTTCGCGCCGCGCGAGCAGTTTTTCGCGAAGTACGCCAGGCTGCTCTCGGATGATCCGGCGCAGCAGAAGCTCGTCGCCGAGGGTAAGGCGCCGCTGTCCTTCCTCGAATACGACTGGGCCTTGAACGACGCGAAGTGAAGCTTTCCATCGTGATGCCGGTGCTGAATGAGGCGGCCGTCGTCGGCCGCACGCTCGGCGCGCTCGCGCCCCTGCGCGCGCGCGGGCATGAAGTGATCGTCGTGGACGGCGGCAGCGAGGATGCGACCCTCGGGATCGCCGCGCTCCTCGCCGACCGCGTGCTCGCCGCCCCGCGCGGGCGCGCCGCGCAGATGAACGCCGGCGCCGCGGCGGCCAAGGGAGACGTGCTGCTCTTTCTTCACGCGGACACCGTGTTGCCCGTCGATGCGGATGAGGTTGTTCTCCAGGCCGCCAGAGCGCATGCATGGGGGCGGTTCGACGTAGACATTGAGGGCGCTTCGCCGCTCCTCGCGGTCATCGGCTTTTTCATGAACCTGCGCTCGCGCCTGACCGGCGTCGCGACGGGCGACCAGGCGATCTTCGTGCGGCGCACCGATTTTCCGGGCTTCCCCGAGATCGCGCTCATGGAGGACATCGCCTTCTCCAAATCGATGCGGCGCCGCTCCCCGCCTGCCTGCCTGCGAGCGCGCGCCCGCACGTCCGGCCGGCGCTGGGAGCGCCGCGGCGTGCTGCGCACCGTGGTGCTCATGTGGCGGCTGCGGCTTGCCTACTGGAGGGGCGCCGCGCCCGACGAGCTTGCGCGCCGCTACGCAAAGGAAGCCTGAGCCGGCGCTCGTGATCTTCGCGCGCCCGGCGTTGCCGGGACGCGTGAAGACGCGCCTCGTTCCGCTTCTTGGCAAGAAGGGGGCGGCGCGGCTCTATGCGCGAATGCGCGCCAGGGCGCTGCGCACGGCGAAGTCGGCGGGATTCACGCCGAAAATGCTGCTTTCCACCTCGCAGGGCCCCGGGAATCTCGGCGAGCGGATGCACCGCGCCATGGCCCGCATGCTCGAGAAGCATGAGAGCGCAATCCTGATCGGCAGTGACTGCCCGGCGATGAAGGCGGCGGACCTCCAGGCGGCCGCGCGCGCCTTGCGCAGCGGCGTGGACGCGGTGTTCTCTCCGGCCGAGGACGGCGGCTACGCGCTCATCGGGCTGCGGCGCAACTCGCGCCGCCTCTTTTCCGGCGTGGCCTGGGGCGGGCCCAGGGTCATGGCGCAGACGCGCCGCCGCCTGAAGACCCTGCGCTGGCGCTGGAAGGAGCTGCGCACGCTCTGGGACGTCGACCGGCCCGACGATGTCCGGCGCCTGCGCCGGGAGCGGCTGCTGTGAGTGCGAGACGAAATTTTCTCGTTCTATCGATCGGCGGCCTTGTTCTTGCGAGAGGGCAAGCGCAAAGCACGCCGCTCGATGCCATGCCCTTTTCGTCGCTCAAGCCGGGTGCGGCGCTGCCCGATTGGCTCAAGCCCGTCACGTTCTGGAACCGGCCGCGCCACACCGAATTCACGCTCGTCGCAGACCAGGGCGGCACGGTGCTGCGCGCGCGCGCGAACGCCTCGACCTCCGGGCTTGCGCGGGAGCTTGCGATCGACCCGCGCCGCACGCCGCTCCTCGCCTGGCGCTGGAAGGTGATGAGCCTGATTTCAAAAAGCGACATGGCGTCGAAGGAGGGCGACGACTTTCCCGCGCGCCTCTACGTGACGTTCGACAACCCGCGGCGCTCGCTCTGCTACGTGTGGGACGCCCGCCGCGCGGTCGGGACGATCGCGGCCAACGCCTACAGCGAGCGCGTGCAGATGGTCGTGGCCGCGAGCGGGGCGGCGCAGCTCGCGCGCTGGGTGACGCTGGAACGGGACTGGACGGCGGACTACCGGCGGGCGTTCGGCGCCCAAGCGCCGGCGGCCGACGGCGTCGTCGTCTCTGCCGATACCGACAACACCGGCGAGTCCGCCGAGAGCTACTTCGGCGACGTCGTGTTCAGATCGCGCCCGACTTCCTGAGCAGCTCCGCTACGCGCTCGGCGATCAGGCGGTAGCCCTGGGCGTTGGGATGGACCTGGTCGGATTTGAGCGAGGCATCGCGCAGCACCTTGCCGAGCACGTCGCCCTCGTAGGGAATGCGGAAGTCCTTCGCGATCTCGCCGTAGAACTCCGGCGGCGTGACCATGAAGCCCGGCTCGGGCGTGCCGATCAGCACGACGTCGATGCCGCGGTCTCGGGCGACGCGGATCATCGCGCGCACGTTCTCGGCGGCCTGCGCCCGGGGCATGCGCTGCAGGAAATCGTTGCCGCCGTGGCAGAGGATGAGAAGGCGCGGCCGGTGCTCGTCCAGCACGGCGGGCAGGCGCTTCAAGCCGGCGTCGCTCACTTCGCCGGGGATGCCCTCCCGCACGACCTTGCGCCCGAGCAGCCGCGCGAGCTGCGCCGGATAGCTCTCTTCCTCGCGCGCGCCGGTGCCGTAAGTGAGGCTGTCGCCGAACGCGAGCACGATCGCGTCGGCGGCGAGCGGCGGCAATTTCGCTTTCTGACCGCAGCCTGACGCGACGAGAAGCAGCGCGGCGCACAGCGCCGCGAGAAAGGGTGCAAGGCGGAGTTTTGCGGCGCGTGACATGCGAAATCGCATGCTACACTCGCCCGCGGAGGAGGCCGCATGACAATCCGAAATCAGAAGGACTTCTGGGCCGGGCTGATGTTCATGGCGTTCGGCTTGGCCTTCGTCTCGATCGCCTACGGGACGCCGGATTTCCTGAACGAGATGGTCGGGCGCAAGCTCGTGCCCGGCTACCAGATGGGCTCGCCCACGCGCATGGGCCCGGCCTACTTTCCGGTGCTGCTCGGCACCATGCTGGCGATCCTCGGCGCCATCGTGTTTTTCCGCTCGTTCGTCTCCAAGATCGCCGGCACCGCCTCGGTGGTGAAGCTGCCCTTCAACATCATCGACCTCGCCGTCGTGGTCGGCGTCTTCGTCGTGCTCACCTATGCCGCGAAGTGGATGAACCTCTCCAACGACTGGGCGATGCTCGGCTCGGCGCTCGTCATCTCGGCGCTCTCGATCGCGTTCCGGCCCGAAGCGAAGGCTCTCGCGCTGATTCTCGCGTCCAGCCTCGCATTCGCCTACCTGCTCAAGCCGCTGGGGCTCGTGCTCGCCTCGATCATCCTCATCTTCATCAGCGCCTACGGCGGGCATGAATTCAAGTGGAAGGAGGTCGCGATCCTTTCCGCGATCCTGGTGGTGTTCTCGGTGCTGGTGTTCGTGAAGGGACTCACGCTGCCTTTCCCGATCTGCCCGCAGTTCATCGACAACTGCCCGATCCGCTAGGGGAGCGCATGGAAGCCAGCAACGAAGTCCTGTCCTTCCTCCAGGCGATCTACGTCAATCTCGGGATCGGCTTCAAGGAGGTCTTCAAGACCCAGCCCCTGACGATCATGGGGTTCGCGCTCACGCACGTCCCCTTCAACATCCTCATGTGCCTGATCGGCGTCATGCTCGGGACCTTGATCGGCGTGCTGCCCGGCATCGGGCCGGTGGCGACGATCGCGATGCTCCTGCCGGTGACCTTCAGCCTCTCGCCGGTCGCCGCGCTCATCATGCTCGCCGGGATCTACTACGGCGCGCAGTACGGCGGCTCGACCTCGGCCATCCTCGTCAACCTGCCGGGCGAATCCTCCTCGGTCGTCACGTGCCTCGACGGCTACCAGATGGCGCGCCGCGGGCGCGCCGGTCCGGCGCTCGCCACCGCGGCGCTCGGGTCGTTCTTCGCCGGCTGCGTCGCCACGCTGATCGTGGCCATGTTCGCCCCGCCGCTCGCCGAGGTCGCGCTCAAGTTCGGCCCCTCGGAATATTTCTCGCTCATGGTGCTGGGCCTCGTGTCGGCGGTGGTTCTGGCGAGCGGGTCGCTCATCAAGGCGATCGCCATGGTGCTCCTTGGCCTGCTGCTCGGTCTGGTCGGCACCGACGTCAATTCGGGCGTGCTGCGCTTTTCCTTCGGGATCTCCGAGATGGCCGACGGCATCGGCTTCGTCACCGTGGCGATGGGAATGTTCGGCATCGCCGAGATCATCGGCAACCTCGAGCAGAAGGAAGACCGCGAGGTCTTCACCAGCAAGGTCTCGCACCTCTTCCCGACCACCACCGACTGGGAGCGCATCTGGGGACCCACGGTGAGGGGCACGGCGCTCGGCTCGGCGCTCGGCATCCTGCCCGGCGGCGGGGCGCTGCTGTCCTCGTTCGGCGCCTATACGGTGGAGAAGAAGGTCTCCTTCAACGCGCACGAGTTCGGCAAGGGCGCGATCGAGGGAGTGGCCGCGCCCGAGTCGGCCAACAACGCCGGCGCGCAGACCTCGTTCATCCCGCTCCTGACCCTGGGCATTCCCGGCAATGCGGTGATGGCGCTCATGATCGGCGCGATGATGATCCAGGGCATCGCGCCGGGGCCGCAGGTCATGACCGAGAGGAAGGAGCTCTTCTGGGGCATGATCGCCTCGATGTGGGTCGGCAACCTGATGCTCGTGGTGCTGAACCTTCCGCTCATCGGCATGTGGATCAAGCTGCTGACCGTTCCGTACCGGTGGTTGTATCCGTCGATCCTGCTTTTCATGGCGGTGGGCGTGTTCAGCGTCTCGAACCAGCCGTTCGACTGCTTCCTGATGTCGCTCTTCGGGCTGCTCGGCTACGTGTGCGTGAAGCTCGAGTGCGAGCCCGCGCCGATGATTCTCGGCTTCATCCTCGGGCCCTTGATGGAGGAGAACCTGCGGCGCGCGATGCTGCTCTCGCGCGGCGACTGGCACGTGTTCATCAGCAACGAGAAGCCGATCAGCCAGGGCTTCCTCATCGCCGCGGCGATCCTGCTCGCGGTCATCGCGCTGCCGGCGCTGCGCAAGAAGCGCGACGTGGCGTTCTCCGAGGACGGCTCGGTGCAGCAGGAGGCGCTCGCCGCCGAACAAGCCGCCGAGACGCCGAAGGACGCCGTGGCCGGCTTCGAGGACGACGGCAAGTCGACCCAGAAGTGGAACGTCTATCGCGGCGCCGACGGCAACATCGTGGCGGTGAAAGAAGGCTTCAACGTCTGGGCATTCCTGTTTGTCGGCTTCTGGTCGCTGATGAAGGACCTTTTCCTCACGACGATGGCGTGGTTTGCCGCCTTCTTCGCCCTGATGGCGATCGGCTTCATCTGGCAGCACTGGAGCTACGAGACGTTCGGCTGGTGGGCGGCCGCCCTCTGGCTGCCCTTTGGCGTCGTCTACGGCCTCAAGGCGAACCGCTGGCTCATGGACAAGTACGAGCGGCACCATTACAAGCTCGTGCGCCAGGTGACGGCGAAGAACGCCGGCATCGCCATCGAGCGCGGCCGGCGCCTCGCCGCCGCGGCAGCCTGACCCCGACGCTCACCCGCTTGCGCCGTCTATTCGTCCTTTGCGCGCTGATGCTGCTTGCGCTGGCGCAGGCGGCGCTCGCCCAGCCCTGGCCGGCCAAGCCGATCCGCCTCGTCGCCCCCTACGCGGCAGGCGGGCCGGTGGACATCTCGGCGCGGCTGGTGGCGGCTCGGCTTCAGGAAGCGCTCGGGCAGCCCGTGGTGGTCGAGAACCGCCCGGGCGCCGGCGGCAACCTCGGCGTCGAGCTGGTGGCGAAGAGCCCGCCCGACGGCTACACGCTCGTCATCGGCGCGATCGCCACGCACGCGATCAATCCGACGCTCATGGGCAGCGTTCCCTACGATCCGTTGCGCGACTTCCGCCACATCGCGCTGCTCGTGCAGGTGCCCAACGTCCTCGTCCTCAACAACGAGGTGCCGGCGAGGAACGTTCCCGACCTTGTTGCCTTGCTCAGGAAAAATCCCGGCAAGCTCGACTTCGGCTCCGGCTCGACCGGCTCGACCGGTCACCTGGCGGGCGAGCTCTTCAAGCAGATGACCGGGACCTTCATGGTGCACATTCCCTACAAAGGCTCGGCGCCCGCGACGCTCGACCTGATCGCCGGGCGCGTTCAGCTCATGTTCGACAACCTCGCGAGCGCGCTCCCCAACATCCGCGCGGGCAAGGTGAGGGCGCTCGCGGTCACGACCCTGCGGCGCTCGTCCTTTCTGCCCGAATTGCCGACCCTGGAGGAGTCGGGGTTGAAGGGCTTCGACATGACGACCTGGTGGGGCGTGATGGCGCCTGCGAAGACGCCGCAGGCCGTGGTCGAGCGGCTGAATGCGGAGATCCTCAAGGCGATCGAGTCGGGCGACACGCGCGAGAAGCTGCGCGCGATGGGCTCCGAGTCGCCCGCCATCAGGACGCCCGAGCAATTCAGCGCGTTTGTCGCTTCCGAACTGAAAACCTACTCTGCATTGGTCAAGCGCTCGGGCGCAAAGCCCGATTAAATCGCCGCGATCGTTTGTATTTCGATCAGGAACTGCTCCTGGACGAGACGATCGATGATGAGCAGGGTGTTGGGTGGGTATTTGCCGTCGGGAAACATCTTCGGGTACTCGCGCTCGCGCCAGGCGTAGAACCGGGCGATGTCCTGCGAATGCACGAGGAAGGTGGTCATCTGCACCACGTTCTTCCAGCCGGCGCCCGCCGACTTGAGCGCGGTCTCGATCTGCCTGAAGACGGCCGCGCACTGGGCCTCGAAGTCCGCGCCCGGCGCGAGCATGCCCGCGATGTACAGCGTCTCGGCCGCGCCCTTGACGCGCGCCATGTGCGAGTAGGGCCCGACCGGCTTGCCGAGCGCCTCGACGTTCTCGATCCTGATATCAGCCATGCTCAATGTTCTCCATAGAGGGATGTGCGCGGAGCCGCGGCGAGCTGCTTCTTCACGCTGGCGAGCAGCGACTCGCGCACGACCGGCTTGACGATGTAGTCGCCGATGCCGAGGGACTGGCAGACGATCATGGTGTCGGAATCCGCCAGCACCGAGACGATGATGACGGGGGTTTTCCGGTTCGCCACCGAGGTGCGGATGATCTTGAGCACTTCCAGCCCGCCGATCCCCGGCATCAAAAGGTCGAGCAGGATCAGGTCGTACTGGCCGCTGCCGATCCTGAGCACGGCCTCGTCGCACGAGGCGGCGAGCGTCATCTCCAGCCCGGGCAGCGACTCGAGCAGGCGCTCGAGGAGGAGGCGCATCGACTCCTCGTCGTCCACGATCAGCACCTTGTGCGGTGCGCTCATGCGCCCGCGGCCCTCGGCCGGGTGCGCCCGGCGATCTGCGCCTTCACCGTGGCGATGAGCGCATTCCTCTCGGGCGGCTTGATCACGTAGGCGCTCGCCCCCGCCGCCATGCAGCGATCGCGCATCGACCCTTCCGCGAGCACCGAGACGATGATGATCGGCGTGACCGGATTGGCGGAGTTGCGGCGGATTTCCTTCAGCACCTCGAAGCCGCCGATGCCGGGCATGAGCAGGTCGAGCAGGATCGCGTCGTAGGCGTAGTTGCCCGCGAGCCGGAGCGCCTGCTCGCAGGTGCCGGCGAGCGTGACCTCGAGCTTGAGCCCGCGCGCGAGGATGCGCGCGAGAAGGAGCCGCATCGATTCCTCGTCGTCGACGATGAGCACCCGGTGCTGCGTGGCCTTGGCGGGCGAGGCGTGCCCGCGCGCGCTCATCGGGGCTTCGCTTCCAGCCGCGCCAGCCGGCGCGCGAGATCGACGAAGTCGCGGGCGTTCAGGTCGAAGTCGGCCTCGGGCGAGACGTCGACCTTCACCTTCGGGCCTTTTTCCCTGGGCCGGCCGACGAACCCGGTGGCGAGCCCGCAGGCCTTGGCCGCGCGCAGGTCGTCCTTGTGCGCGGCCACCATCATCACCTCTGCCGGCTCGCAGCCGAGGATCGCCGCGGCGCCGAGGTAGGACTCCGGATCGGGCTTGTAGTGCCTGAAAAGCTCGGCCGAGAGCACGGTGTCCCAGGGCAGGCGAGCGTGCTTCGCCATGTTGACGAGCAGCGCGACATTGCCGTTCGAGAGAGTGGCGATGATGTGCCGGCGCTTGAGGAGCGCGAGCCCGCGGCGCGCGTCGGGCCAGGGATCGAGCCGGTGCCAGGCCCGGTTCAGGTGGTCGATTTCCTCCTCGGCGAGGCCCTGGATGGAGAATTTCTCGAGCAGGCCGTCGAGGATGAGCCGGTGCAGCTGGTCGATGTTCATCCAGGGGAGCTCGCCCGAGCGCACGCGCGCCATCGCCGGGCGGTAGCCCGCGCGCCAGGCGTCGGCGAAGGCATCCCAGTCGGCGCGGATCTTCCTGCGGCGAGCGAGCGCCTTGCACTCGCGGATGATCGAGCTGCGCCAGTCGACGACCGTCCCGAACACGTCGAAGATCAGGGCGCGAATCGCGCGCGGGGCGGGCATGGCGGAATTCTAACCGCGCCGCCTGCGGCGCCAACCTTGGGGGACTACCAATACTTGACGCAGGGGCCGCTGAAGAGGACCGGGCCGCTCGGGGCGCCGGTCGGCGAGCCGCCCTCCGGCTCCAGGCTCACCGCGAGCTTTGGCACGTTGCCGAGCGAGGTCTCGGCCACGGAGGCGAGCTCGAGCGTGCCTTTTTCCTCGGCCGAGACGAGGCCGAGCGATTTCGGCGCGCCGCCCGCAGGGAGCGCCCAGAGCTCGAGGCTCTTGCCGGGCACGCGGATCGACGCCTCGAGCGTGCGCACCGAGAGCTCTTTGGAGTCGCGCCCGGCAGTCACGAAGATGACCGGTTTCTCGGTCTTCGGATCGGAGAGCACCGCGACGTAGCCCACGTCGTTGGCGGGAGCGCGGAGCACGATCGGCGCGGGCACGGCCACCGGCCCCGAGGGCGCGGTGAGAACCACCACCACCATGAAAAGCGCCGCCGCCGTGCCGCCTGCGAAGAGCGCGAGCGCACGCCACAAGGCGAGGCTGTCCCACCAGCCGCGCGCCGCGGCGCGGCCGAGGCGGCCTTCGATCGCGCGCCACAGCCTCGCCGGCGGCGGGACCGGCGTCACCCCCGCCGTCATCGGCGCGAGGCGCGCTTCCCAGCGCGCGACCGCGAGCCCGAGCGAGGCGTCCTCGCGCAGCCAGCGCTCGAAGCGCCGGCGCGCGGCACCGCGGAGCGTCCCCAGGGCGTACTCCGCCGCCAGACGCTCCTGCAGCTCGGTTTTTCCCCTGAGCTTCAACTTACGAGGCCTCCAGGCAGGATTTCAACTTGAGCAGGCCGCGGCGAACCCAGGTCTTCACGGTTCCGAGCGGCTCCTGCAGATGCAGCGCCAGCTCGGAGTGCGTCAGGCCGTCGTAGAACGCGAGCGCAATCGCCTGGCGCTGCTTCGCCTCCAGCGTCTTCAGGCAGCGGGCGAGCGCGGCCGCGTCGCTCGCGCGCTCGAGCTCCGAGAGCGGCTCGGCCGCCTCGCTCGGGGTCGCCGCGGCGATCGCGCCTTCGGGGTCGGGCACCTCGAAACCGGGCCGGCGCAGCCAGTCCAGGCATCGGTTTCTTACGATGCTCGACATCCAGGTCATGGGCGCGGCAAGCCCCGCCTTGTAGTCGCCGGCGTGGTCCCAGAATCGGAGATAGCACTCCTGCAGCACGTCTTCGGCCCAGTCCTCTCTCCTCAGGATACGCAGCGCCACGCCGAACAGTTTCGCCGAGGTGAGCTCGTAGAGGCGTGCGAGGGCGGCCCGATCCTTGCGGGCGCACCCCGCCAAGAGCTCCGCGAGGGGGTCGCCCGCCACTCAGCCCCTCGGCTTGCGCTGACCCTGGGGCGAGCGGCGCCCCTTGGGCTCACGAACATGGCGCCAGAGCACGTCGCCGCGCTTGCCCGCACGGTTGAGCGACCGGCCGAGGACGAAAAGAAGGTCGGAGAGCCGGTTCAGGTACTGGCGCGCGTGCGCCCCGATCGGCTCGGCGCGGCCGAGGGCGACGAGGCGCCGCTCGGCGCGGCGGCAGATCGCGCGCGCGAGGTGCGCGACGGCCGCGGCGCGAGTGCCGCCGGGCAGGATGAATTCCTTCAACGCGGGCAAGCGCTTGTTATACGCTGCAAGCAGGCCATCCAGACGCAGGACGTGCGCCTCGGTGACCATCTGATAGCCCGGGATGCTGGTTTCGCCGCCGAGGTCGAACAGGTCGTGCTGGATCTGCAGCAGCGCCTTGCCGATGTCGGCCGGCAGCTTTTCCGTCAGAAGCAACCCCAGCGCCGAATTGAGCTCGTCGATGTCGCCGAGCGCTTCGATGCGCGCCGCATCCTTGGCGACGCGCTTGCCGTCGCCCAGCCCCGTCTCGCCCGCGTCGCCCGTGCGGGTCGCGATCTTCGTCAGGCGGTGTCCCATCAGGACCCCTTTCCGGTCACTTTGCTCTCGACCCAGCCCTGGGCAAGCGCGGTGCTGAGCGACTCTCCGTTCTCGATTCTCGAGGCATCGCGAAGGATTTCGCCCTTCGCGTTGCGCGTGACCGAATAGCCGCGCGCGAGGAGCGCGGGGTGATCGAAGGCGGCGAGGCCGGCCCTGGCGTGCTTCACCTGCGCGAGCAACTCTGCGAAACGGTGGGTCATGGCGCGCGACAGTCGCACCGCAAGGTGGGACAGATGCTGGCCGGAGCTCCGCAGCCGCTCGGCCGGATGCACGAGGCGCCGCTGCAGGCCGTCCACGGCCTGGATGCCGTAGGAGAGCTTTCTCGACATCTCCCTCGAGACGCAAAGTCCGAGCTCGGCGACTCGCTCGAGGAGCGCCTCGCGCGAGGGGCTGACGCGCTCGGCGGCGGCCGTGGGCGTGGGGCAGCGCTCGTCGGCTGCGAAATCCGCGATGGTGAAGTCGGTTTCGTGGCCCACGCCGCAGACGACCGGAATGGCGGAGGCGCGGATCGCGCGGGCGAGCGCCTCCTCGTTGAACTGCCACAGGTCTTCGATCGAGCCTCCGCCGCGCACGAGCAGCAGCACGTCGCATTCGGCGCGCGCATTGGCGGTCAGTATCGCGCGGGCGAGCTTCGCCGCCGCGCCTTCGCCCTGCACCGGGGCGGGGTAGACGATCACCGGAATCGTCGGATTGCGGCGCTTCAGGCAGGTGAGGACGTCCCTGAGCGCTGCCGCGGCGCGCGAAGTGACGATGCCGATGCAGCGGGGGTGCTCAGGGACAGGGCGCTTCGCCGCGGAATCGAAGAGGCCCTCGCGCTCGAGCTTGTCCTTAAGCTTCAGGAACCGCTCGTAGAGCGGCCCAAGGCCCGCCCGGCGCATCGCCTCGACGGTCAGCTGGAAGCGCCCGCGCGGCTCATACAGGCTGACCAGCACCCGGGCCTCCACCTTCTCGCCTTCCTTGAGTTCCCAATCGAGCGCGGCCGCCCGGCTGCGGTACATGACGCAATCGGCCTGCGCGTTCTCGTCCTTCAGCACGAAATAGAGGTGGCCCGAGGCGGCCGGCCGGCAGTTGGAAATCTCGCCCGAGACCCACTGCAGAGGGAAGCGTCGCTCCAGCACGTCACGCACGCTCCGCACGAGTTGCGAGACAGTGAGAACCGGGCTCGCAGCGGTGAGCGGCAACTGCTCCATGGGGCGCGCCGAGATTACACTAATCCACACCTGTCAAGCCCGGCGTAGCCGATTCAGCGACAGCCCGTGTAGAGCCCGATTCTTATCCGTAAAGCGCTGTTTCGACGGCGGAAACAAGTGATGAAAAATTACTCGCCCCCAACTATGACGCCATTGTGAGGAGGAGAAGCCAGCCTCTTCAGGGATAATCCACAAACTTATCCACATCTTTTGTGGATATCGGCCCAACCCACGCCGAACCGGGTTGCTGCTGCGGTGCGGTTTGGCTAAAGTGCGGCACAAAAAATGCGGCTGAACCAAGGAAGAAGCGTTGTTCGACATCATTAAGGCCGCCGGCTGGCCGATCTGGCCGCTGCTCCTCGCCTCCATTATCGCGGTCGCCCTCATCATCGAGCGTTCGGTCACGCTGCGCGAATCGAAGATCGTTCCGCCGACCCTGCTCGACCAGGTGCTGTCCGTCTACACGCGCCAGGGCGTCACCCCCGAGATCCTCGACAGGCTCGCCAAGGATTCACCCCTGGGCGAGGTGCTCGCCGCGGGCCTGAGGAACGAAAAGAGCCCGCGCCATGTGATGAAGGAGGCGATCGAGGAGGCGGGGCGCTCGAGCGCCCATAACCTCGAGCGCTACCTGACCACCCTGGGCACGATTGCCACCGCGGCGCCGCTGCTCGGCCTTTTCGGCACGGTGGTCGGCATGATCGAGATTTTCGGCTCGCAGTCGCCCACGGGCGCCAATAACCCTGCGCAGCTCGCGCACGGCATCTCGATCGCGCTCTACAACACCGCCTTCGGCATCGCCATCTCGATTCCGGCGCTCATCTTCTACCGCCACTTCAAGAACAAGGTGGACGGCTTCGTGGTGCGCATGGAGCAGGCCGCCTCCAAGATGGTCGACATCGTGCATGGCGAGCGCGAAGGCTACCGGGCGCCGCAGGAAAGATGAACTTCCAGCGCGGCCGCTACAAGGAGGAGCCCGAGATCAACCTCGTGCCCCTCATCGACGTGATGATGGTGATCCTGATCTTCCTCATGATCACCACCACGTATTCGAAATACACCGAGCTGAAGATCAACCTGCCCACCGCGGAGGCCGAGCGGCAGCAGGAGCGCCCGAACGAGATCTCGGTGCTGGTCGGCGCGCAGGGCCAGTACGTCATCAACAAGGCGCCGGTGCAGTACTCGAGCGTCGAGCAGCTCGCCGCCGAGCTGCGGCGCGCGGGCGAAGGCCTGCGCGAGCCGATCGTCATCATCAGCGCCGACCGCGTTTCCAACTGGCAGGCGGTGGTGCGCGTCATGGAGGCCGCGCGCGTCGCCGGCCTCTCGCAGATCACCTTCACCACGCAGTCCGCCAGGTAGTGCGCCACTGGCGCCGCCGCGGCCTCGTCGCCCGGCTGCTCTGGCCGGCGGGCCTTGCCTTCGGTTGCGTGGCGCTGTTCAGAAGGCTTTTTTATCGCCTTCGCATTTTCAAGTCCTGCAGAATTCAAATTCCCGTGATCGTGGTCGGAAATCTCTCGGTGGGAGGCGCGGGCAAGACGCCGCTGGTGCTCTGGATTGCGGATTTTCTCAAGCAGCACGGCCGCAAGCCCGGCATCGTTTCGCGCGGTTACGGAGGCTCCGTTTCGAGGACCAAGGAAACTCGCGCGGCGAACATCGCCTCGGATCCGGCGGAAGTGGGCGACGAGCCGATGCTGCTCGCGCGGCGCAGCGGCTGCCCCGTCTGGGTGGCTGCCGACCGGGTGCTCGCCGCGAAGACGCTCAAGCGCGAAAGCCCGGAGGTCGACGTCATCGTTGCCGACGACGGCCTGCAGCACTACGCGCTCAGGCGCGATATCGAGATTTGCGTGGTCGACGAGCACGGCCTCGGCAACCGGTGGCTTCTGCCCGCCGGCCCCCTGCGCGAGCCCTTGTCGAGATTGAAGTCGGTGGATGCGATTGTGGTGCACGGGCCGGGGGCCGGGATCAGCGGCTATTCGATGAAGCTGCAGGGCGAGAGCCTCGCCAATCTCGTCAATGCCCAGGACCGCCGGCCGCTCAAATCCTTTGCCGGGCAGAAGGTGCACGCGGTCGCCGGCATCGGCGACCCCAGACGCTTTTTCCTTCAGCTCGCGGGCGCCGGGCTCAAGGTCGTGCCGCATCCGTTCCCCGACCACCACGTTTTCGGCGCGGCCGACCTCGAATTCGGCGACGGGCTGCCGGTCGTGATGACCGAGAAGGACGCGGTAAAATGCAAGCGCATCGCGAAAGCGCACCACTGGGTGTTCGCGGTGGACGCCGCGCCCGATCCCGCGTTCGGCCGCTTCCTCCTGGAGAAGCTGGGTGGATCCAAAACTGCTTGAGATCCTGGTGTGCCCGATCTGCAAGGGGCCGCTCGCGTATCGGAAAGATGCGCGGCGCGAGATCGCCGAGCTCATCTGCAAGGCCGACCGCCTCGCCTTCCCGGTGAAGGACGGCATTCCCGTCATGCTCGAAGAGGACGCGCGCAAGCTTCCTCCCGAAGAGGAAGTCGCCTGAGCTTTCACGTCGTTATTCCCGCGCGTTTCGGCTCGACGCGCTTTCCCGGCAAGGCGCTCGCCGATATCGGCGGGAAGCCCATGGTGGTGCGCGTATGCGAGCGCGCGCGCCGCAGCGGCGCGCGCAGCGTGACGGTGGCGACCGACGACGGGCGCATCCGGCGCGCGGTCGAGGAAGCGGGCTTTCGCGCCCTCATGACGCGCTCGAGCCACGCTTCGGGCACCGACCGGATCGCCGAGGCGGCGGCGCGGCTGCGGCTGAAGGCGAGCGACATCGTCGTCAACGTGCAGGGCGACGAGCCGCTGATTCCTCCGGCGCTCATCGCGCGGGTGGCCGGCATCCTCGGCAAGCGTCGCGCCGCCGCGATGTCCACCGCCTGCCATCCGATCCATGACAAGGCCTCGCTCGAGAGCCCGAACGTCGTGAAGGTGGTGCTGGATGCCGAAGGCTACGCGCTTTATTTCTCGCGCTCGCGCATTCCCTTTGCGCGCGAGGCGCAAGGCCGCTGGTACCGCCATGCGGGCATCTATGGGTTCCGCAGGGGATTCCTCGAGAAATTCTCCGGCATGAGACGGAGCCCTGAAGAAAAAACCGAAGCGCTGGAGCAGCTCAGGGCGTTGTGGCACGGCTATCGCATCGCGGTCGTGGTCAGCCGGGCGGACATTCCACCCGGGGTGGACACGCCGCAGGATCTGCGGGCTGTGCGTAGAATGGCCCGCTAAGGAGGGGAGGAGATGCGCTTGATTCTGCTCGGCCCGCCCGGGGCCGGGAAGGGGACGCAGTCTGCCGAAATCTGCGCACACTTCGGCATCCCGCAGATCTCGACCGGCGACATGCTGCGCGCCGCGATCAAGGCCGGCACGCCGGTCGGCGTCGCGGCGAAGAAGCTCGTCGACTCCGGGCAGTTCGTCTCCGACGAGGTCGTGCTCGGCATGGTGAAGGAGCGCCTGAAGGCGTCCGACTGCAAGCCGGGCTACCTGCTCGACGGCTTTCCGCGCACCCTGGGCCAGGCCGAGGCCATGCGCGACGGCGGAATTGCGCTCGACTATGTGCTCGAGATCGATGTCCCCCCTGGGGAGATCGTCGCGCGCATGAGCGGCCGGCGCGTCCACCCTGCCTCGGGGCGCACGTATCACGTCAAGTTCAAGCCGCCCAAGGTCGAGGGCAAGGACGACCTTACCGGCGAGCCGCTGGTGCAGCGAGAGGACGATCGCGAGGAAACGGTGAAGAGGCGCCTCGAGATCTACCAGTCGCAGACGCGTCCGCTCATCGAGTTCTACGCGCGCTGGGAGGACTCCAAAGATGCGCGTGCGCCCAAGCTGCGCAAGATTTCGGGCCTGGGCGGCCTCGAGGAGGTCCGCAAGCGGGCGATCAAGGCTTTGGCCGCCTAGCGCGCGTTTTGGCCGCGCGCTCCTGCTAAAATTCGTCCCCTTTCCGGGGAGAAATTCACTATGTCCGGCGGTCTGATCTTCGCGCTCGTCTGCGCAGTCCTTGCCATCGTCTATGGCTTCTGGCAAATCCAGCGCATCGTCGCACTGCCCGACGGCAACGATCGCATGCGCGAGATTGCCGCGGCGGTGCGCGAGGGCGCGATCGCCTACCTGTGGCGCCAGTACAAGACCATCGCCATGGTCGGCGCGGTGCTCTTCGTGGTGATCGGCTTCGTGCCGGGCCTGGGCTGGGCGACCGCCTGGGGCTTTTTCATCGGCGCCGTTCTCTCGGGCGCCTGCGGCATCATCGGCATGAACATCTCGGTGCGCGCCAACGTGCGCACCGCGGAAGCCGCCCGCACCGGCCTGAACGAGGCGCTCCAGGTCGCCTTCAGCGGCGGCGCGATCACGGGGCTGCTTGTCGTGGGCCTGGGGCTCCTCGGCGTGGCCGGTTACTTCGCGCTGCTCGTGGCGAACAAGGAGGGCAACGCGGACCTCGCGCACGTCCTGCACCCGCTCGTGGGCCTTGGCTTCGGCGCCTCGCTCATCTCCATCTTCGCCCGTCTGGGCGGCGGCATCTTCACCAAGGGCGCCGACGTGGGCGCCGACCTCGTCGGCAAGGTCGAGGCCGGAATCCCCGAGGACGACCCCCGCAACCCCGCGGTGATCGCCGACAACGTCGGCGACAACGTCGGCGATTGCGCCGGCATGGCCGCGGACCTCTTCGAGACCTATGCGGTCACCATCATCGCGACGATGCTGCTCGGCGCGCTCATGGTGAAGTCGAGCGCCGCGCTCATCTATCCGCTCGCGATCGGCGGCTTCGCCATCGTCGCCTCGATCATCGGCACGTTCTTCGTGCACGCCAAGCCCGGCGACAAGAACGTGATGCCGGCGCTCTACAAGGGCCTGATCGTCGCGGGCGTGCTCGCGCTCATCGCGTTTTACCCGATCACCGACTGGCTGATGGGCGAAGTGGTCAAGACCACGCCCTTCGATTTTGGCGGTGCCACGAAGATGATCACCGTCTGGCACCTGTACGGCACCGCCGTGGTCGGCATGGTGCTGACCGGCTTTCTCGTGTGGATCACCGAGTACTACACCGGCACCCAGTACAAGCCGGTGCAGCACGTCGCGGCGGCGAGCGTCACCGGTCACGCGACCAACATCATCGCGGGCCTGGGCGTGTCGATGAAGTCGACCGCCTGGCCGGTGCTCGCGGTCTGCGCCGCGATCGGCGCCTCCTTCGCGCTCGCCGGCCTCTACGGCATCGCGATCGCCGCCACCTCGATGCTCTCGATGGCGGGGATCATCGTGGCGCTCGACGCCTATGGGCCGATCACGGACAACGCGGGCGGCATCGCCGAGATGGCGGACCTTCCCGATGCGGTGCGCGACATCACCGACCCGCTCGATGCGGTCGGCAACACCACCAAGGCGGTGACCAAGGGCTACGCGATCGGCTCGGCGGGCCTTGCGGCCCTCGTGCTCTTCGCGGACTACACGCACGCGCTCGAGGCGGCGGGCAAGTCGATCCGCTTCGACCTGTCCGACCACATGGTGGTGATCGGCCTCCTCATCGGCGGCCTCGTGCCTTACCTCTTCGGCGCGATGGCAATGGAGGCGGTCGGCCGTGCCGCGGGCGCGGTGGTGCTGGAAGTGCGCCGCCAGTTCAAGGAGATCCCCGGCATCATGGCGGGCACGGCGAAGCCGGAGTACGGCACCGCGGTCGATCTGCTCACGCGCGCCGCGATCAAGGAAATGATGATTCCCTCGCTGCTGCCCGTGCTCGTGCCGATCATCGTCGGCGTGGTGCTCGGACCGGTGGCGCTGGGCGGCGTGCTGATGGGCACCATCGTCACCGGGCTCTTCGTCGCGATCTCGATGTCCACGGGCGGCGGCGCCTGGGACAACGCCAAGAAGTACATCGAGGACGGCCACCATGGCGGCAAGGGGTCGGACGCGCACAAGGCCGCCGTCACCGGCGACACGGTGGGCGATCCCTACAAGGATACCGCCGGCCCGGCGGTCAACCCGCTCATCAAGATCATCAACATCGTGGCGCTCCTCGTGGTGCCCCTGATGGTCTGATGTCTTTCAGCGGGTACTTTTTCAAAAAGGCGACTGCGGTCGCCTTTTTTGTTGGTGCCGCCGCTTGTCACGCCGCTTGTCACGCACAAGCGGCGAAGAGCTACATGGTCGCGGCCGCGCATCCGCTCGCGGTGGCGGCGGGCCTCGAGATCCTGAAGCGCGGCGGCAACGCGGTCGACGCCGCCATCGCGGTGCAGATGGCGCTCGGTCTTGCCGAGCCGCAGGCCTCGGGCCTCGGCGGTGGCGCCTTCCTTCTCTATTGGGACGCGAAAGGAAAGGTCCTGCGCAGCTACGACGGGCGCGAGAGCGCGCCGGCGGCGGCGCGTCCCGAGCGCTTCCTGAAGCCCGGCGGCCAGCCGATGACGCTGCGCGAGGCGATTCCCGGCGGCCGCTCGGTAGGGGTGCCGGGCGCCCTGCGCATGCTCGAGGCCGTGCATCGCCGGCACGGCAAGCTCGCCTGGGCCGAGCTCTTCGAGCCCGCCCTCCGCGCGGCGGAGCAGGGATTCGCGATGACGCCGCGCCTGCGCGGGTGGCTCGAGCGCGTCGAGGGCCTGAAGGACGATCCCGAGGCGCGCGCGCTTTACTTCGATGCGGAGGGCAAGCCGAAGGCGACCGGCACGACGATCGTCAACCGGGCCTACGCCGAGACGCTCCGCGCCATCGCGCAGGGCGGCGCGGATGCCTTCTACCGTGGCCCCATCGCCGCCGACATCGCGCGCGCCGTGCGCTCGGGCGCCAACCCCGGCGATCTCACTGAAGCGGACCTCGCCGGCTACCGCGCGATCGAGCGCGAGCCGGTCTGCGGTCCTTACCGGATGGTGCGCATCTGCTCGATGGGACCGCCGAGCTCAGGGGGAATCGCGGTGCTGCAGATCCTGGGGTTGCTGGAGCGCTCGGGCTTCGATCGCGCGAGCGCCGACTCGCTTGAGGCCTGGCACCTCTTCGCCGAAGCGCGCCGGCTCGCGTTCGCCGATCGCGCGAAATACCTCGGCGACCCGGATTTCATCCGGGTCCCGGTGGAGGGACTCCTGAAGAAGAGCTATCTGGACGAAAGAGCCCGGCTGATCGGCCCGCGCGCCCTGCCGGGCGCGCTCGCCGGCGACCCGGAAACGGGCACGAGCGACCTCGCGATCGTCGATGCGGAAGGCGGCGCAGTATCGATGACGACGACGATCGAAGCGCCTTTCGGCAGCCGTCTCATGGTGCGCGGCTTCCTGCTCAATAACGAGCTCACCGACTTCGATTTCGTGCCGGGCGGAAAAAACCAGGTGGAGGCCGGCAAGCGCCCGCGCAGCAGCATGGCGCCCACGATCGTGTTCGACGCCGGCGGCGAGGTGAGAATTGTCATCGGCTCGGCGGGCGGCGCGTTCATCATCGGCGACGTGGCGAAGGCGCTCGTCGGCATGCTCGACTGGGGCTTGGGCGTGCAGGCGGCGATCGACCTGCCCAACATGGGCGGCCGCGGCGACCTGGTCGAGATTGAGCAGGGACCAGCCTACGAGCGCTTCGCCGAGCCGCTGCGCGCGCTCGGCCACAAGGTGCAGCCACGCACTTTCCCGAGCGGCCTGCACGCAATCGAGCGCGTGCCGGGCGGCTGGCGCGGAGGCGCTGACCGGCGCCGCGAGGGCGTCGCGCGCGGCGAGTAGCTAGCCGGGAAGATGTCTTGCGATCGACTCGACGCAGTCGTCCGCGCCCGCCGCGACGTCGACCTCGATCGCGCCCACCGGCGGCTCGAGCGTGGCGAACTGGCTTTTGAGCAGCGAGGCGGGCATGTAGCGGTGCTGGCGCGCCTTCAGGCGCGATTCGATCAGCTCGAACGAGCCGCGCAGGTGGACGAGGGTGCTTCCAGAAATGTCCTTCAAAAGCGCGTCCCGGTAGGCCTGCTTCAATGCGGAGCATGCGAGCACGGCGCTTTGTTTTTTCTTCAGCTCCTTGTTCAGGCGCTCGAGCCAGGGCCAGCGGTCGGCGTCCTGGAGCGGCGTGCCGGAGCGCATCTTGGCGACGTTCTCCGGCCGGTGGAAGTCGTCGCCCTCGATGAATTCGACGCCGAGGCGCCGCGCCAGGCGCGCACCGATCTCGGTCTTTCCCGAGCCGGACACGCCCATGACAACCACGATCATGCGGACTTGTTGACCGCATGGCCTCCGAAACGGGCGCGCATCATGGCGAGGAGCTTCCTCGCATAGTCGGAGCGTCCCTGGCTGGAAAAGCGCGCCATCAGGGCCATCGTGATGACGGGCGCGGGCACGCCGAGCTCGATCGATTCGAGCGCGGTCCAGCGCCCTTCGCCCGAGTCGGCGACCACCGGCGCGATGCTTTTCAGGTCCTCATCCTCCGTGAGAATCTCGGCAGAAAGATCGAGGAGCCAGGAGCGCACCACGCTGCCGTGGCGCCAGGTCTCGGCGAGGCGCCCGAGGTCGAACTCGAACTCCTTGCGCGCCGCCAGGAGCGCGAAGCCCTCGGCGAGCGCCTGCATCATCCCGTACTCGATGCCGTTGTGGATCATTTTGGCGAAGTGGCCCGCGCCGCTCGGCCCGCAGTGCAGCCAGCCGGTCTCGGGCCCGGCGGCGAGGATCTTCGCGAAAGGCTCGAAGATCTCGATCGACTTGGGCGTGCCGCCGAGCATGAGGCAGAAGCCGTTGGCGAGGCCGTGCACGCCGCCCGAGACGCCAGCGTCGATGTAGCGCAGTCCGCGCTGCGAGAGATCGAGCGCGCGCGCCATCGAGTCGCGGTAGAAGGCGTTGCCGGCGTCGAGCACCATATCGCCGGCGACGAGGTGGGGCAGGAGCTCCTTCAGCGCATCCTCGGTCGGCTCGCCCGCGGGCAGCGCGAGGATGACGACGCGCTCGCCCGCGAGCGCCGCGCCGAGCTGCGCGTAACCTTCCACGCAGCTGACGCCCGCCTCGCCCGCCAGCGCGTCGCGCGCCGCCTGGCTGCGGTCCCAGCCGACGACGCGGACACCGCCGCGCGAAAGCCGCCGCGCCATGCCCGCGCCCATGCGGCCCAGGCCGATGATGCCGATCTGCATCGGGGATTTCCTCCGTTCGCGGCCATTCTATAATCGGCGCAAGGGAGGAATCGATGAAACGGTGGTTTCTTTTCGCCGTCGCCGCGCTTTTTGCCGGCACGGCGCTCGCGCAATATCCGGGCAAGCCGATTCGCATCGTGGTGCCGTTCCCGGCGGGCTCGGCCACCGATACGATCACCCGCATCCTCGGCGCTTCCGTATCGGGCGCGATCGGCCAGGCGATCCTGGTCGACAACAAGGCGGGCGCCGACGGCGCCATCGCCGCCGCCGAGGTCGCGCGCTCGTCGCCGGACGGCTACACGCTGCTCATGGCGACCAACAGCCCCATGTCGGTTGTGCCGGCGATGAAAAAGAGCCCGCCCTACGATCCGATCGCCGACTTCACGCCCATCACCGACATCGGCCGCTACACGTTCTTTCTCTACGCCAACGCGGCGACGCCGTTCCGGTCATTCCAGGAGCTGATCGCCTACGCCAAGGCGAATCCCGGCAAGCTCAACTACGCGACCGGCAACACGACCGGCATCGTCTCCTTCATCCAGATGAACTCGCTCGCCGGGATCGAAATGACGCACGTTCCCTACAAGGGCGAGCCGCAGGGCATCTCGGATCTCGTGGCGGGGCGAGTGCAGCTCATGTGGGCGACGCCGACCACCGGCCTCTCGCACGTCAAGGACGGAAAGCTGCGCGCGATCGTCACTTCGCTCAAGGCGCGCTCCGAGCTGCTGCCGGACGTGCCCACGATCTACGAGGCGGGCATGCCGCAATTCACGATCGTCTCCTGGGCGGGCCTCTACGGGCCGGCGAAGCTGCCGAAGGAGGCGGTGCAGCGCCTCAACAAGGAGTTCCTCGATGCGATGAAGCGGCCCGACGTGCAGGCGCAGATGCAGAAGCAGGCCTTCGCCATGAACCCCTCGACGCCGGAGCAGCTCGCCACGCATACGCGCGAGCAGCTCGAGAGCTACCGCCGCATCCTGCGCGCGGCCGGCGTGCAGCCGGAGTGACCGTCATGAGACTCAAGATCCTTGCCTCGTTGCTCGCGCTTGTTTCGGCCGTCGCGCAGGCGCAATACCCGAACAAGCCGGTGAAGCTGATCGTGCCGTTCCCGCCGGGCGGCGCGGCCGAGCTCGGCGCGCGCATCTTCGCGCAGCCGCTCGGCCAGGCGCTCGGCCAGCCCGTCGTCATCGAGACGCGCCCGGGCGCCGACGGCATCATCGCCTCCGAAGCGGTCAAGCAGGCCGCGCCCGACGGCTACACGCTCTACTACGGTACCGCCACCGGCATGTCCTATGTGCCGGCGGTGAAGAAGGTCCCGCCCTACGACCCGGTGGCCGATTTCACGCCGATCTCCATGGTCGGCATCTTCGGCTTTTTCGTCTTCTCGCATCCGAGCGTGCCCGCCCACACGCTCGCCGAGCTGATCGCCTATGTGCGCGCCAACCCGGGCAAGCTCAATTACGGCTCGGGCAATGCGACCAGCATCCTCACCACCGGCCAATTCGCGGCCCAGCAGAAGCTCGACATGCTGCACGTGCCCTACAAGGGCGACGGTCCGCTCAGCACGGACATCCTTGGCGGGCGCGTGCACCTCGCGTTCGCCACGCCGGGAATCCTCGCGCCGCAGGTGAAGGAGGGGAAGCTGCGCGTGCTCGCCACGCTGCTGCCTTCGCGCAGCCCGCTGCTGCCCGAGGCGCCGACCTTTGCCGAGGCCGGCGTCGCGCCGGTCACGGTCACGCCGTGGGGAGGCCTCTTCGGGCCGCCGAAACTGCCCAAGGACATCGTCGAGCGGGTCGGCCGGGAACTGGCGAACGTGCTCGCGCGCCAGGAGGTGAAGGACGCCTTCGGCAAGCTCGCCTTCGAGCCGCGCAGCTCCACGCCGCAGCAGCTCTCGGCCTTCGTGGTGGAGCAGCTCGAAGCCTACCGGCGCGTGGCGAAGCAGGTCGGGCTCAGCCAGGACTGACCGCGCCGAGCGCCTTCGCGAGTCCCTCGGCGGGCTCGCCCCCGAGCGAGCGCAGCCAGGTCATCTGGCGCTTGGCGAGCTGGCGCGTCGCCGCGATCGCGCGCTCGCGCATGTCCTTTTCCGAAGACTCGCCCTCGAGGAATCCCCACGCTTGGCGATAGCCGACGCAGCGCATGCTCGGCAGGTCCGCCTCGAGCGCGTATTTGCCGCGAAGCGCGCGCACTTCGTCGAGGAAACCTGCCTCGAGCATCCGGTCGAAGCGCTCGGCGATGCGCCGATGCAGCGCCCCACGGTCGGTAGGAAAAATGGCGAAAGGCTTTATTTCGAAATCCAGTTGCCCAGCCCCGCCCTTCTGCAGCCCGGAGATAGGTCTTCCCGTGATCTTCCAGACTTCCAGGGCGCGCTGGATGCGCTGCCCGTCGTTCGGCATGATGCGCGCCGCGGCTTGCGGGTCGACCTTCGCCAGCTCCGCGTGCAGCGCGGGCCAGCCTTTCACATTCGCTTCCGTATTGAGGTTCTCCCGGATCTTCGCGTCGGCGGCGGGCATCTCGTCCAGCCCCTGCACGAGCGTGCGGTAGTAAAGCATCGTCCCGCCGACAAGAAGAGGAATCTTCTTTCTTTCGAAAATCCCTTCGATCGCCCGCAAGGCGTCCGCGCGAAAGCGCCCCGCCGAATAGCGCTCGGTCGGCTCGGCAAGGTCGATCAGGTGGTGAGGGACCGCGGCGCGTTCCGCGGAAGAAGGCTTGGCCGTGCCGATGTCCATGGCGCGGTAGACCTGCGCCGAATCGAGGCTGACGATCTCGATCGGGTGGCGCCCGGCGAGCTCCAGGGCAAGGCGCGATTTGCCGCTCGCCGTCGGGCCGAGCAGGGCAAAGGCGGTTCGGCGCCTACCGGCCCCCGGTGGCATCGATGATCGCGCCGGTCGAGTACGAGGCCTCCTCCGAGAGCAGCCACAGGATGGCGCGCGCGACCTCCTCGGGCTCGCCGCCGCGCTTCAAGGGGATGCTGTCGCGCAGGCGCTCGATGCGGTTGGGCTCCCCGCCCGAGGCGTGAATCTCGGTGTTGATGAAGCCGGGGCGCACCGCGTTCACGCGGATGCCCTCGGCGGCCAGCTCTTTCGCCATGCCGATCGTCAGGGTGTCGACCGCGCCTTTCGAGGCCGCGTAGTCCACGTATTCGCCCGGCGAGCCCAGGCGCGAGGCGCCCGAGGAGACGTTGACGATCGCGCCGCCCTTGCCGCCATGGCGCGTCGACATGCGCTTGATCGCCTCGCGCGCGCAAAGCAGAGGGCCGAGCACGTTGATCGCCATCATGCGCTGGATGCGCTCGGCGCTCATGTCCTCGACGCGCGACTGCTTGAGCACGACCCCGGCGTTGTTGACGAGGGCGGTCACGCGGCCGAGCTCCTTGTCCAGGGTCTGGAAAAGCCGCACGACGTCGGCTTCGATCGAGGTGTCGGCCTGGACCGCGATGGCCTTCACGCCCTTGCTGTTGATTTGCTTTGCGAGCGCTTCGGCTTTTTCTTTGGCCTGGAGGTAGCTGAAGCAGATCTGGTAGCCGCGCTCGGCCGCGAGCGAGACGGTGGCGGCGCCGATGCCGCGGCTGCCGCCGGTGACAAGCAGGATGCCGCTCATTGGCCGCGCAGGAAGAGCTTGTCGAGGTCCGCCATGGTGAGCTGGTACCAGGTGGGGCGGCCGTGGTTGCAGCTGCCGGCGCGCTCGGTCGCCTCCATCTCGCGCAGCAGCGCGTTCATCTCGGTCACGGTGAGCGCCCGGTTGGCGCGCACCGCGGCGTGGCAGGCCATCGTGGCGAGGAGCTCGTTCTGGCGCGCCTTCAGCACCTCCGTCGCGCCGTACTCGCGCAGGTCCTTGAGCACGCCGCGGGTGAGCCCGACGACGTCGCCCGCGGCGAGGAGGGCGGGCGCGGCGCGCACCGCGAGCTCGTTCGGCCCGGCCGCCGAAACCTCGAAGCCCAGGCGCCCGAGCGTGTCGCTGTTTTCCTCCGCGAGCGCGACCTCCAGCGCCTCGGCGCGGAACGCTGCGGGCACGAGGAGCTGCTGCTGCTCGACTCTGCCCGCGTCGATGCCGGTCTTCAGCTTCTCGTACACGATGCGCTCGTGCGCCGCGTGCATGTCGACGAGGACGAGCCCCGCCTCGTTCTGCGCGAGGATGTAGACGCCGTGGAGCTGCGCGAGCGCGTAGCCGAGCGGCGGCGCGTTCTCCGCCTGCGGCAAAGGTGCGGCCACGGCGGCCGCCATGAAGCTTTGGTACGCCGCCGCGGGCTGCGCAAGCTGCAGGCCCGGCTGCGCGCCGGCGGGCGCGGCCGCCATGCGCACGTAGGACACGGGCGCCTCGGCGGCGGTGGGCGAGAGCACGCGCTTGAGCGCATGCAGAACGAACTGGTGCACGCCGCCCGCGTCCCGAAAGCGCACTTCGGTCTTCGCCGGATGCACGTTCACGTCGACCGCGCGCGGGTCGAGCTCGAGCGCGAGCAGGTAGGCGGGCTGGCGATCGCCGTGCAGGACATCCCGGTAGGCCTCGCGCACGGCGTGCGCGAGCGTGCGATCGCGCACGAAGCGCCCATTCACGTACAGGTACTGCCCATCGGCGCGCGGTCGCGCGGATTGCGGGGTGCCCGCAAGGCCGTGAAGGCGCAGGCTGCCGGCCTGCGCATCCACCGGCGAGCTTGCCCCGGTGAACTCGGCGCCGAGGAGCGCTTTCGCGCGCTCGGCTCCGGATTGCTGCGTCATGTGCAGCGACACGCGGCCGTTGTGCTTCAGGCTGAAGGCGACGTCGGGCCGGGCGAGCGCGATGCGCCGCAGCACTTCCTCGCAGTGGCCGAATTCGGTCTGCCCGGTGCGCATGAATTTGCGGCGCGCGGGGGTATTGAAGTAGAGGTCCTCGACCAGCACGGTCGTGCCGGCCGCCCTTGCCGCCGGGCCGGACTTGCCCACATTCGCGCCTTCCGCCTGGATCGACCAGGCGTGCGCGGAACCCTGCGTCCGGGAGGTCAACGTGAGCCGGGACACCGAAGCAATGGATGCGAGCGCCTCGCCGCGGAATCCCATCGTCGCGACACCCTGAAGGTCCTCGAGCGACGCGATCTTGCTCGTGGCGTGGCGCGCGAGCGCCAGCGCGAGCTCGTCGCGCTCGAGGCCGGCGCCGTCGTCGTCCACCTGCACGCGCCGCAGGCCGCCTTCCTCGAGCGTGACCTGGATCGCCCGCGCGCCGGCGTCGAGCGAATTCTCGAGCAGCTCCTTGAGGACCGAAGCGGGGCGCTCGACCACTTCGCCCGCCGCGATCTGGCTGATGAGCAGCTCGGGCAGGACGCGGATGGTGGCGGTGCGCGCCGTCATGCGGGGAGTATATAGAATCATTGCATGGAGCTTCTCGCCTCGGCATGGGAAATCGCGATCCATCTCGACGTGCATCTGGCCGAATTCGTCGCCGCGCACGGCGCCTGGGTGTACGCGCTTCTCTTCGTCATCGTCTTCATCGAGACCGGGCTCGTCATCTGGCCGTTCCTGCCGGGCGATTCGCTCCTTTTCGTCGCGGGCGCGATCGCGGCGGTGGGCGGGATGGACATCGCGCTCGTCATGGGCGTGCTCGTCCTCGCCGCGCTCAGCGGCGACAACTGCAACTACTGGATCGGCCGCTTCGTCGGGCCGCGCATCTTCCACTTCGAGCGCTCGCGCTGGTTCAATCCGCAGCACCTGCAGCGCGCCCACGCCTTCTACGAGCGCCACGGCGGCAAGACCATCGTGCTCGCGCGCTTCATCCCGATCGTGCGCACCTACGTGCCCTTCGTCGCCGGCGTCGGCGCGATGCCCTACGGCCGCTACATCGGCTGGTGCGTGATCGGCGCGCTTGCCTGGGTGCTGTCGGTCTGCAGCCTCGGCTACTTCTTCGGCAATATCCCCGAGGTGAAGCAGAACCTCTCGGTCGTGATCGTGCTGATCGTGCTGGTCTCGATCTCGCCAGGGCTGATCGCCTGGGCGAAGGCGCGCGTCCGCGCTAGAACTTGAGCGCCACCGGGGAGTTCGGGCGGGGCGGGTTCTTGGCGAGGTAGCGTTTGATGCCGGCGAGGATCGCCCGGGCGAGGCTGTCCTGGTAGTCGTCGTCGTTCAGGCGCTTTTCTTCCTGCGGATTCGAGATGAACGCCGTCTCGACGAGGATCGACGGAATGTCCGGGGATTTGAGGACCGCGAAGCTCGCCTGCTCGACGTGCGGCTTGTGGAGCGTGTTGACCTGGCCGAGCTCGCCCAGCACCGCGCTCCCGAGGCGCAGGCTGTGGTCGATGGTGGCGGTCTGCGAAAGGTCGAGCAGCGTCTGCGCGAGGTAGCGGTCTTTCACGTCGATGTTCACGCCGCCGACGAGGTCGGCGTCGTTCTCCTTCTTGGCGAGCCAGCGCGCCGCCTCCGAGGTGGCGCGGCGCTCCGAGAGCGCGAACACGCTCGAGCCGCGCGCATGCGGCTTGATGAAGGCATCGGCGTGCACGGAGACGAAGAGGTCGGCTTTGACGCGCCTCGCCTTGTCCACGCGCTCCTGCAGCGGCAGGTAGAAGTCCCCGTCGCGGGTCAGCACGGCGCGCATCTCGGGCTCGGCGTCCACGAGCGCCTTCAGGCGCCGCGCGATGACGAGCGTGATGTCCTTCTCGCGCGAGCCCAGGCGCCCCCGCGCGCCCGGATCCTCGCCCCCGTGCCCGGCATCGATGACGATGGTCGCGAGGCGCGCGACTTTCGGCTTTGCGGGCATCGGGGCCGGCGCTTCGGGCGCGACCGGCCGCGGCAGCTTGCCCTCGGCCTCGATGAGCGCGGCGAGCGGGTCGGGCGCGACCATCGGATAGAGGTCGAGCACGAGCCGGTAGCCGTATTCGGCGACCGGCTTCAAGGTGAAGACCTGCGGCTTCACCTCGGTCTTGAGATCGAGCACGAGGCGCACCACGCCCGGGCGGTTGCGGCCGACGCGCAATTTTTCGATGTAAGGGTCGCCGGTGGCGACCTTGCCGTCGAGCTCGGCGAGCGCGGCGCCGAGCTCGACGCCTTCCAGGTCGACGACGAGGCGCTCGGGGTTCTTGACTCCGAAGACGGAGAACTTGATCTCGGTTTTTGATTCCAGCGTGACGCGCGTGTAGTCCCTGGCGGGCCAGATGCGCGTGGAGAGAACCTGCGCTTGGGCCGCCGGCGCGGCTAGGCAGAGCGCCAGTGCTGCAACACAGATTGCCGCCACGCCTCGCCGCGCGGCGAGTGCGAGGCGAGTTCGGCCGAGCGTCCCTGCCCCGCGTAGCTCAGGCGGATTTCCAAGTCGGCCGGAGAAAGAAGATCCCCCGCGCGCTCCGGCCATTCGACGACGCAGAGCGTCTCGCCATTGAAGTGCTCGCGAAAGCCCGAGCTCAGCCATTCAGATCGGTCTTTGAACCGATAAAAATCAAAGTGATATAAGTTTAATCTCGAAAGGGCATAAGGTTCAACCAGGGCGTACGTCGGGCTCTTGGCATGGCCCCTGAAGCCGAGCTCGCGCAGCAAGCCCCTGACGAGCGTGGTTTTTCCCGAGCCGAGCTCGCCGCAAAGATGCAGCACGAGGCCGCGCAATTCGCTCTCCCGGGCGAGCGCGGCGCCCAGGCGCAGCGTGTCCTCCTCGCCGGGCAAATTAAGATGCTCGGGCATGGACGCGCTCGAAGATCGCATCAAGGCCTGGGGTGCCGGGCTCGGCTTCCGCTCGGTCGGCATCGCCGATGCCGATCTCTCGGCCGCGGCGCCGCGGCTCGCCGAGTGGCTGGGAATGGGTTTCCATGGAGAAATGGAGTATATGGCGCGCCACGAGGCGCTCCGGGCGCGCCCGGCCGAGCTCGTGCCGGGCACGGCGAGCGTGATCACCTGCTGCCTGGACTACCTGCAGGACGCGCCGCGAGCGCTCGACGAAGAGCTGGCCGATCGCTCGCGCGCCTACGTCGCGCGCTATGCGCGCGGACGCGACTATCACAAGCTGATGCGCAATCGCCTGCAGCGCCTGTGCGACCGGATCGAGAAGGACGTCGGCCCCTTCCGCTACCGAGCATTCGCGGACTCCGCGCCCGTCATGGAGGTCGAGCTCGCGGCCCGCGCCGGCGTCGGCTGGCGCGGCAAGCATACGTTGCTGCTCGACCGGAAGGGCTCCTGGTTTTTCCTCGGGGAGATCTTTTGCGAGCTGCCCCTGAAAAAGGACGCGAAAGCGAACGACCACTGCGGCACCTGCCAGAAGTGCATCGACATCTGTCCGACCAAGGCGATCACCGGCCCCTACCAGCTCGATGCGCGGCGCTGCATTTCCTACCTGACGATCGAGCACAGGAGCGCGATTCCCGAGGAGCTGCGCCCGCTGATGGGCAACCGCATCTACGGCTGCGACGACTGCCAGCTGGTTTGCCCCTGGAACGGCTTTGCCAGCCTTTCGGCTGAAAAAGACTTCGCGGCGAGAAGCGGCCTGGATCGGGCGTCGTTGACCGAGTTGTTTTCCTGGACGGAAGCGGAGTTCGAGGAGCGCACGCGGGGCTCGCCGATCCGGCGCATCGGTTACGAACGCTGGTTGCGCAATATCGCGGTGGGGCTTGGCAATGCGCCTTCTTCTCCCGAGGTAATTTCCTGTCTGAAACAAAAGGCAAACCATTCCTCAGCACTTGTTCGCGAGCACGTGAGCTGGGCCCTGAAGCGTCATGGCGTGGCAGCCTGACCGCCTGCTCCCGGGCTACGAGTCGCTCGAGCTCGGGTTTCCGGACGACTACGACGGGCGCGTCGTCGCGACGCTCGTGCGCCTGCCCGCGGCCGAGGCGCCGCGCGGCGCCGTTCTCTACATACACGGGTTCATCGACTACTTCTTCCAGCGCCACATGGCCGAGCGCTTCGCCGCCGAGGGCTATGCGTTCTACGCGCTGGACCTTCGCAAGCACGGGCGCTCGCTGCTGCCACACCAGCACGCGTGCTTCTGCAAGGACATCGCCGAGTATTTCGACGACATCAGCGCGGCGCTGCGCGAGATCGGCGCGCCGGTGCTGCTCGCCGGTCATTCGACGGGCGGGCTCGTGTGTTCCTTGTATAAAAAATATGGCGACGAGAACGAAAGCGTTCGTGCTTTATGGCTCAACAGCCCCTTTTTTGACTGGAGAGGAAACCGCAAAAGCCAGTTGAAAATCGCAGATTTTCTAGGGCGCTTTTTTCCGTTCATGAACAACCCGAAGGCGGTCCTGCCCGCCTACGTCCGAAGCCTCCACAAGCAATGGGACGGCGAGTGGGACTTCGACCTGACGCTCAAGCCGCTCATGGGATTCCCCGCCTATTTCGGCTGGGTGCATGCGATCTTTCAGGCGCACGCCAAGGTGCACGCGGGGCTCGCGCTCGACTGCCCCGTGCTCTCGATGCACTCGGACGAGGCCGACATCGTGCTCGACTGGAAGCAGGTCGCGCGCTGGTCGCGCACGCTCGGAGACAAGGTGAGCGTGCTTGCCTTCCCCGGCGGCATCCACGACCTGGTGCTCTCGCGGCGCGAGATCCGCGAGGACGTGTTCAGGCAGCTTTTTTCGTGGGCGGCACGAGCTTGAGCGTGGCGACGGTCGCCGCGGCCCAGGCGCAATAGATCGCGGTGAAGACCCACTCGGGCGCCTGGTAAAAGAGCACTCGCCGGACCCAGCGCCCGACGAACGATTCGGCCTGCGCGCCGCCGCGCAGCGCGTCCTCCCACACGGTGAGCGGGCAGGCATAGCCGAAGACAGCCTCGAGCGCGACGAAGACGATCGCTGCAAGGTGCAGGTATCTGAAGACCGGGCTTCTGACCCACTGCCAGCGAAGGAAAAAGCCGGCCCAGGTGAGGGCCAGGCCACCCACGATGAAAGCAACGATCAGGAAATGGACGACGAGAATTACGTCGGCCAGCACGCGAGCCTGCTACACACTCCGTGAAATCGGACGCGTCGGCTCGGCCGACCATTCGCTCCAGGAGCCGATATAGACGCGCGAGCCCGAGAGGCCCGCGACTTCCATCGCGAGCGCGTTGTGGCACGCGGCGACGCCCGAGCCGCAGTAATGAACGATGGTCTTGGGGTCTTTGCCCGAAATGGCCTTCTCGAATTCCGCGCGGAGGGCTTCAGGCGATTTGAAAACGCCCGCTGCGGTGACGTTGTCGGTATTGAAGCGGTTCATCGCGCCGGGAATGCGACCGGCGACCGGATCGATCGGCTCCTGCTCGCCGCGATAGCGCGCGGGTGCGCGCGCATCGAGAAGCGCGAGGCGCTTCAATTGCCGCTCCACGGTGGCGAGCGCCACCATGCGGCTGCGCTCTGGCTTGTTCTTGTATTTCGTGCCGGTGATGAGCGGCGCCTCCGCGTTCACCGGGCGGCCTTCGGCGACCCATTTGGCGAAGCCCCCGTCGAGCACCGCCGCCTGCGCGTGGCCCGCCCAGCGCAGCATCCACCACAGGCGCGCCGCGTACGAGCCGGGGCCCGCGTCGTAGCAGACGATCGTATCGGTCGGCAGGATGCCTTTTTTCTCGAGGAAGCGGACGAAATCGGCCATCTCCGGCAGCGGGTGCCGGCCGTTCCTGCCGGTCATCGGCGCGGAGAGGTCGTGGTCGAGGTGCGCGAAGAGCGCGCCCGGGAGGTGCGCTTTTTCGTACTCGGCCTGGCCCGATTCGGGATGCGCGAGGTCGTGGCGGCAGTCGAACACGCGCCAGTCGGGATTCTGGGCGAGCTCGTCGGTGCTGACGAGCGGCTTCACCGCTTGAGCTCCCGCCTCAGCCATTCGTGGAAGTGCACCATCGCGTCTTCCATCGGCGACTGATAGGGGCCGGCGTCGTTGCGGCCTTCCTGCCACAGCGCGCGGCGGCCGCGGTCCATGCGGCTCTGGATGTCGCCGTCCTCGATCGCGGTTTCCAGGTACGCCGCCTGCTGCGCCTCGATGAACTCGCGCTCGAAGAGGACGATCTCCTCCGGGTAGTAGAACTCGACCACGTTGGTGGTGAGCTGCGGCGAGCGCGGAATGAGGTTGGAGACGACGAGCACGTTCGGATACCACTCGAAGGTGAGGCCCGGGTAGTAGAGTGCCCAGAGCGCGCCGTATTTGGGCGCCTTGCCATCGAGCTGCTTGAGGCACGCCTCCTGCCATTTGCGATACACGGGTGTTCCCGGGCGCGTGAGGCCGTGCTTCGCCTCGACGACCTGGACCGAGGTGCGCTCGCCGTACTCGACGTGGAAGTTGCCGATGTCGGTGAAGTTGCCGAGGCCCGCGTGCAGGAAGTCGACGTGAAGAACCTCGACGTACACCTCGACGAAGGTTTTCCAGTTGCAGGCGTAGTCGGTGATATCGACGCGATCGAGCTTGTAGCCGCTGAAGTCGAAGTCGGCGGCGCGCGAGAACGTGCCCAGGTCCTGGAGCGGATCGCGCGGGCCCTTGAAAAGCAGGCCATTCCAGCGCGTGAGCGGATGCGAGTGCAGCCTGACGCAGGGATTCTCGGGAAATTCGGGCGCGCCGAGCAGCTCGCCCTTCAGGTCGTAGGTCCAGCGGTGCAGCGGGCAGACGATGTTGTCGAGCTTGCCGCTGCCTTCGAGCATGATCGCCTGCCGGTGGCGGCAGACGTTGGAGAGCAGCTCGACGCCGTGCGCGTTTCGCACCAGGACCCTGGCGTGGTCGGCCTCGGGCAGCGTCCGGTAGCTGCCGACCTCCGGCACCATGAGCTCATGGCCGCAATAGCCGGCGCCTTGCTCGAAGAGCAGTTTTTGCTCGAGCGCGAAGATCTCCGGGTCGTGATACCAGCTGACGGGAAGCTGGCACTTCGCAGGCTGGAGCTGGGGCGGGCTGCCGATGTTAGACATGCGCTAAGTCTTTAAAAGGGCGCGATTTTACGCTATGTTGGTCTTTCCCGTCATGAGCAAGACATCCAAACCCGGCCACGAGTTCTCCTTCGAGAAGTCCCTCGAGGAGCTGGAGAAAATCGTCGCGCAGATGGAGGAGGGCGGCCTCTCGCTCGAGCAGTCGCTGGAGGCGCACAAGCGCGGCCTCGAGCTCGCCAAGCGCTGCCGCGAGCGTCTCGAGAGCGCGCAGCAGCAGGTGCGCGTGCTGGAAGACGAGATTCTCAAGCCGCTCGCGGCGCCCTCTGGGCCGGATGCTGGCGAACGCGACTGACACGGATTTCGCGGCGTGGATGGCCGGCGTGCAGTCGCGCGTCGAGGCGGCGCTCGCCCGGGCGCTGCCGGGCCCGCAGCATTCGCCCGCGCGGCTGCACGAGGCCATGCGCTATGCGACGCTCGAAGGCGGCAAGCGCGTGCGCCCGCTCCTCGTTTTTGCGGCGGGCGAGGTCGCGGGGGCCGAGGCGGCGAAGCTCGAAGTCGCCGGCGCCGCGGTCGAGCTGATCCACGCCTATTCGCTCGTGCACGACGACCTGCCCTGCATGGATAACGACGTGCTCCGGCGCGGCAAGCCCACGGTGCACGTGGAGTTCGACGAGGCGACGGCGCTGCTCGTCGGCGACGCATTGCAGAGCCTCGCGTTCCAGCTGCTGTCGGATTTTTCGCTTGGCGATTCCCCTTCGCAGCTCGAGATGGTCAAGACCCTGGCGGTCGCGGCAGGATCGCGCGGCATGGCGGGCGGGCAGGCGATCGACCTCGAGTCGACGGGCAAGACGCTCACGCAGACCGAGCTCGAGTTCATGCACCTGAGGAAGACCGGCGCGCTCATCAGCGCGGCGGTGAAGATGGGCGCGCTTTGCGGCGGGCCCTGTCCGGCGGCGCTCGAGAAGTACGGGCACCGCGTCGGGCTCGCCTTCCAGGTGGTCGACGATGTGCTCGATGCCGAAGCCAACACGGCGACCCTCGGCAAGACCGCGGGCAAGGATGCGAAGCAGGGCAAGCCGACCTACGTGTCGGCGATGGGCGCGGCGCGCGCGCGGGAATTCGCCGAGGAGCTGCGCTCGGGCGCGCACATGGCGCTCGCGGGCATGGGCGCGCGCGCCGATCGCCTGCGCCAGCTCGCCGATTTCATCGTTCTGAGAAAATTCTAGGATGTCGACGACCACTCTCACCGGCGAGCTGGACCCCGAGGGCTACAATCCCTCGATGTACGAGTTGCTGAAGCAAATCAACGACCCGGCCGAGCTGCGCAAGCTCGATCGCCGGCAGCTGCACCAGCTCTCCGACGAGCTGCGCGCGTTCGTGCTCGACTCGGTATCCAAGACCGGCGGGCATCTTTCGTCCAATCTCGGCACCGTCGAGCTGACGATCGCGCTGCACTACGTCTTCGACACGCCGGAAGACCGCATCGTCTGGGACGTCGGGCACCAGACCTATCCGCACAAGATCCTCACCGGGCGGCGCGACCGGATGGACACGCTGCGCATGACGGGCGGCATCTCGGGCTTCCCGCGGCGGAGCGAATCCATCTACGACACCTTCGGCACCGCGCATTCGAGCACCTCGATCTCGGCGGCGCTCGGCATGGCGGTCGGCGCGAAGCGCAAGAACGAGAAGCGCAACTGCGTGGCGGTGATCGGCGACGGCGCGATGTCGGCGGGCATGGCCTTCGAGGCGCTCAACAACGCCGGTGCCATGGACGTCGACCTGCTCGTGGTTCTGAACGACAACGAGATGTCGATCTCGCCGCCGGTGGGCGCGCTCACCAACTACCTCGCGCGGCTCCTCTCCGGGCGCATGTACACGACCGCCAAGCGCGCGAGCGAGCACCTGCTCAAGCGCGTGCCCGGCATGCTCGAGCTCGCGCGCCGGGCCGAGGAGCACGTGAAGGGCATGGTCACTCCGGGCACGCTCTTCGAGGAGTTCGGCTTCAACTACATCGGCCCGATCGACGGCCACGACCTCGATACGCTCGTCGCCACGCTCGGCAACATCAAGAAGCTGCGCGGCCAGCAGTTCCTGCACGTGGTGACGAGGAAGGGCCAGGGCTACAAGCTCGCGGAGGAAGATCCGATCACCTACCACGGCCCCGGCAAGTTCAATCCGGCCGAGGGCATCAAGCCGAGCGCCGCCGGCAAGCCGACCTACAGCCAGATCTTCGGCGAGTGGCTCTGCGACATGGCGCGGCAGGACAAGCGCCTCATGGCCATCACGCCCGCCATGCGCGAAGGCTCGGGTATGGTGCGCTACTCGGAGGAGTTCCCCGAGCGCTATTTCGACGTGGCGATCGCCGAGCAGCACGCAGTCACCTTCGCCGCGGGGCTTGCCTGCGAGGGCTTGAAGCCGGTGGTCGCGATCTACTCGACCTTTCTCCAGCGCGGCTACGACCAGCTCATCCACGACGTGGCGGTGCAGAACCTGCCCGTGCTCTTTGCGCTCGACCGCGGCGGCCTCGTCGGCGGCGACGGCCAGACGCACAACGGCGCGTTCGATTACGCCTACCTGCGCACGGTGCCCAACTTCGTGATCATGGCGCCCTCGGACGAGAACGAATGCCGGCAGATGCTCTACACCGGCTTCCAGTTGAACGGTCCGGCCGCGGTCCGCTACCCGCGGGGCACCGGCCCGGGAAAGGCCGTCGAGAAAGAAATGAAAGCGCTTCCCGTGGGCAAAGCCGAGATCCGCAGGAGGGGCAAGAAAATAGCCATCCTGGCGTTCGGGTCGATGCTCAAGCCCGCGCTCGAAGCGGGCGAGGCACTCGATGCCTCGGTCGCCAATATGCGCTTCGTGAAGCCGATCGACGAGGCGCTCGTCCTCGAGCTCGCCGCCAGGCATGACCTTATCGTCACTGTGGAAGAGCACCAGATCATGGGCGGCGCGGGCAGCGCGGTACTGGAGGCGCTGGCCAGGACGGAGACCAAGGCGCTCCTGTTGGGCCTGCCCGACCGCTTCGTCGAGCACGGCGACCCTGCGCGCCTGCTGGCCTCCGTCGGGCTCGATGCGGCCGGAATCCAAAAATCGATCAAAAACGTAATACCCGAGTAAATCACTCGGGAGTTATAATGCCCCTATGAAAGCGAAAGACCTGCAGCACATCCCCGATGTCCAGAGCGCCCCGGACGCGCGCAAGCTCGCCATCGACCAGGTGGGCGTCAAGGCCATCCGCCACCCGATCCGCGTCATGGAGCGCGGCGGCGGGGTGCAGCACACCATCGCCAGCTTCAACATGTACGTGAGCCTGCCGCACCACTTCAAGGGCACGCACATGTCGCGCTTCGTCGAAATCCTTTCGGCGCAGGAGCGCGAGCTCACGGTCGAGAGCTTCAAGGGCATGCTGCGAGAGATGACGGGGCGCCTGGAGGCCGAGGCGGGCCGCATCGAGATGAGCTTTCCCTACTTCATCGAGAAGCAGGCGCCGGTTTCGGGCGTGAAAAGCCTCATGGACTACGAGGTCACCTTCATCAGCGAGATCAAGGCGGGCAAGCAGTGCTTTGCCATGAAGGTCCTCGTCCCGGTGACGAGCCTGTGCCCGTGCTCGAAGAAGATCTCCGAGCGCGGCGCGCACAACCAGCGCTCGCACGTCACGGTGACCGCGCACACGAGCGACTTCGTCTGGATCGAGGAGATCGTCGACCTGATCGAGAAGCAGGCCTCGAGCGAGCTCTACGGCCTGCTCAAGCGTCCCGACGAGAAGTACGTCACCGAGCGCGCCTACGACAACCCGAAGTTCGTCGAGGACATGGTGCGCGACGTCGCTTCCATCCTCAACCTGGATGAGCGCATCACCAAGTACGTGGTCGAATCGGAGAACTTCGAATCGATCCACAACCACTCGGCGTACGCGCTCATAGAGAAAGACAAGCAGGCAGGCTGAAGGGCCTACTCGCTTTTTTCTCCGGGTTTCTTTTCCTTACGGAAAGCGCCGAGGCCCAGGACTACGCCGAGCGCCGCGCGCGCATGGTCGCGGAGGTCGAGGCGATGTTCGCGGAGACCCGCTACGACACGGGCCTCGCCGCGATGTCGCCTGCGGTGCGCGCCGCGCTCCTCAGGGTCGAGCGCCACCGCCTAGTCGCGCCGTCCGATGCCTCGAACGCCTATCGCAACCACCCGATTCCGATCGGGCACGGGCAGACCATCTCGCAGCCCTACATCGTCGCCCTGTCCACCGAGCTGATCGCGCCCCAGCCCGGGCAGGCCGTGCTCGACGTCGGCACCGGCTCGGGCTACCAGGCGGCGGTGCTCGCGCAAGTGGTTGGACAGGTTTTTTCCATCGAGCTTCTTCCACCCCTGGGAAAAGAAGCCGAAGAACGGCTGAGAAACCTCGGCTACCGCAACATCGAAATCAAGATCGGCGACGGCTATCGAGGCTGGCCGGAGAAGGGACCCTTCGACGGCATCATCGTCAGCGCCGCGGCGCCGGACATTCCGCGAGCGCTCGTGGATCAGCTGAAGCCCGGCGGCCGCATGGTTATTCCGATCGGCGCCACGGGCGGCGCGCAGGAGCTCGTGCTCGTGACCAAGGGCGCTGACGGAAGCTTGCAGCGGAAGAATGTCCTGGCGGTTCGCTTTGTACCGCTGGTGCCCGGGAAGTAGCTAAAACCTTTTGGTCATGGTCATCTGGCCCGCGTCGTTGCGGATCTCGACGCGATTTAGGAAGCTCATGCCCAGCAGCGCGATCGGCAGGCCGCTCTCGATCACCATCCCCTCGACGTTGTTCAGCTCGATGCCGCCGACCCGCACGGTGTCGAACCGCACGGTGTAGGCGGGTGTCGGGCCGGCCGCCGTCTGCACGGTGGTGAGCTGCCCCTTGCGATAGTCGAGTCCCAGCCGCTGGGCGTCGCTCGCCGGGAGCGCGACCACGGAGGCGCCGGTATCGACCACAAAGCGCACCTGGCTGCCGTTGATGAGGCCCTGGGTCGTGTAGTGCCCGTTCTGGCCCGCGACGAGCACCGCGGTCTGGCGATCGCCCGTGCCGCTCGTGCTGTAGGTCTGGCCGCGCACCAGCACGCGGCGCTTGCCGTCCACGTCCACGGTCGCGCGCTCCTTCTCCACCGAGACGACGGTCACGCCGCCGAAGCTCTGGCCGACCCGGACCGTCTTCGGCGCGCCGCCGTTCACCGCGAGGATCGCCGCCTTGGTGTCGAAGGTGCCGATCAGCGAGACGTCGGTCGCCCACGCCGGCGCGATGGCGGCGGCGAACAGGGAAAAGAGCAGAAGCGCAATAGAATGTCTCGTCATGAAACCGGTCGCGATCTTCAGGCACGCGCGCAGCGAGGGACCGGCCTATTTTGCCACCTACCTCGACCGCCGGGGCATTCCCTGGAAAGTCTTCGCGCTCGACGAAGGCCGCGCGCTGCCCAAAGACGTGCGTCCGTTCTCGGGGCTCGCCTTCATGGGCGGGCCGATGAGCGTCAACGACGAGCACCTGCCCTGGATGCGCGCCGAGCTCGAGCTCGCGCGCGAGGCGGTGCGAAACGAGGTGCCGATGATCGGCCACTGCCTCGGCGGACAGCTCATGTCGAAGGCGCTCGGCGGCGAGGTGACGCGCGCGAAAGTGAAGGAGATCGGCTGGGGCGAGGTCGAGGTTTGCGACAACGGCGTGGCGCGCGCCTGGTTCGGCCCGGTGAGCTCCTTCGAGTCGTTCCACTGGCACGGCGAGACCTTCACCATTCCGCCCGGCGCGACGCGCGTCCTCGGCAACGCGCATTGCGCCAACCAGGCCTTCGCGCTCGGCAAGCACCTCGGCATGCAATGCCACGTCGAGATGACCGAGGCGATGGTGACGAGCTGGTGCAAGGGCGGCGCCGAGGAGATCGAGCACTCGAAAAGCTCCCCCGGCGTGCAGTCGCCGAAGAAAATAGAGAAGAACCTGGAGGAGCGCATCGCCGCGCTCCACAAGATCGCCGACCGGGTCTACGACCGGTGGACCGAAGGGCTCAGTCGCGGAAGTTGATGAACTGGACCGGAATGTCCGTCACGGACTTCCGCACCAGCTGAATCGCGGCCTGCAGATCGTCTTTTTTCGCGCCTGAGATCCGCACCGC
>DATAID010000040.1:0-19064 GCA_036262835.1 Burkholderiales bacterium
CGGCCCCCACGCAGGTGCGGAGCGAACTTGGGCGTAGACCCTGCCAGATTTTCCACCCCGGCACAGTCGCCCTGCTAGAACCCTTGTATTTTTTTGCGATGCCTCCTGCAGTAACGGCCAATGTTTAACGTAAGGATTTCCTTACACGGTATAATGCCGGCTTGCTGAGGAGCGCTGCATTCCCGGCCAGCCGGGATCAGGCTCAGCTAAATACAACGGCGCTCGCATTGGAAAACGATGCGGGCGCTTCGTTTTTGGGCTCCCGCGAAATTATTTTTACGGAGAGCTCCACCATGAACGCACCCCAGCCCGGTTTCAACGACTTCAAGGTCGTCGACCTCAAGCTCGCCGACTGGGGCCGCAGGGAAATCGCCATCGCCGAGTCCGAGATGCCGGCGCTGATGGCGATCCGCGAGGAATACGCCAGGTCTCAGCCGCTGAAGGGCGCGCGCGTGACCGGGTCGCTGCACATGACGATCCAGACCGCGGTCCTCATCGAGACGCTGAAGGCGCTCGGGGCGGAGGTGCGCTGGGCCTCGTGCAACATCTTCTCGACGCAGGATCACGCCGCGGCGGCGATTGCCGCGGGTGGCACGCCGGTGTTCGCCGTGAAGGGCGAGACGCTGGACGAGTACTGGGACTACACGCACCGCATCTTTGAGTTCGGCCATGAGGGACAAATGCGGGGCCCGAACATGATCCTCGACGACGGCGGCGATGCGACGCTGCTCGTGCACCTCGGGCAGAAGGCGGAGAAGGATGCGTCGGTGATTTCGAAGCCGACGAGCGAAGAGGAGACTTCGCTCTTCAACGCCATCAGGAAGAAGCTCGCAGCGAGCCCCGGCTGGTACACCAAGGTCGCAAAAGAGATCCGCGGCGTGACCGAGGAGACGACGACCGGCGTACATCGCCTGTACGAGATGGCGAAGGAAAAGCGCCTCCTCTTCCCGGCGATCAACGTGAACGACTCGGTGACCAAATCCAAGTTCGACAATCTCTACGGCTGCCGCGAGTCGCTGGTGGACGGCATCAAGCGCGCGACCGACGTGATGGTGGCGGGCAAGGTCGCGCTCGTCTGCGGCTACGGCGACGTGGGCAAGGGCTCGGCGCAGGCGCTGCGCGCGCTCTCGGCGCAGGTGTGGGTGACCGAGATCGACCCGATCTGCGCGCTGCAGGCGGCGATGGAAGGCTACCGCGTGGTGACGATGGACTGGGCGGCGGACAAGGCCGACATCTTCGTCACGGCGACGGGCAACTATCACGTCATCACGCACGAGCACATGAAGAAGATGAAGGACCAGGCCATCGTCTGCAACATCGGCCACTTCGACAACGAGATCGAGGTCGCAGCGCTCTCCGCCTACAAATGGGAGGAGATCAAGCCGCAGGTCGACCACGTGATCTTTCCCCCCGGCGCCGCAGGTGCCGGTTCTGCGGGCAAGCGCATCATCCTGCTTGCCAAGGGGCGCCTTGTGAACCTGGGCTGCGGCACGGGACATCCGAGCTACGTGATGAGCTCGTCCTTCGCCAACCAGACCATCGCGCAGATCGAGCTCTACACGAATACCGCGAAGTACCCTGTGGGCGTGTACACGCTGCCCAAGCACCTGGACGAGAAGGTCGCGCGCCTGCAGCTGAAGAAGCTGAACGCGGTGCTGACCGAGCTGTCCGATCAGCAGGCGAAGTACATCGGCGTGCCGAAGAGCGGCCCCTACAAGTCGGACCACTACCGCTACTAGCGCGAAGGCATCGTGGGCAAGCTGCTGCTCGTCTGGCTCATCAACGCGGTGTCGCTGATCGCGGTCGCGTACCTCCTGCCCGGCATCTCGGTCTCGAGCTTCGTCACCGCGCTCGTCGCCGCGCTCGTGCTGGGTCTCGCCAACGCGGTGATCCGGCCGATCCTCGTGCTGCTCACGCTGCCGGTGACGCTTTTCACTCTCGGGCTTTTCATCCTCGTCATCAACGGGCTTCTTTTCTGGTTCGTCGGCTCGTTCATCGCCGGCTTCGTCGTCTCCGGCCTCTGGTCGGGGATCGTCGGCGCGCTCGTCTACAGCGCGGTGTCCTGGGCGCTGTCGGCGTTGCTGCTGCGCTAGCGTCGTGCTGAAGGAGAAGCTTTTCGACCCCGCGAGCGGGGTCCTCCTCTACGGCACCACGCCGCCGCGCCGGGGGACGGGCGAGGAGGCGGTGCAGGCCGCCGCGGACAAGCTCGCCGCGCGCCTTGCGGCCCTGCCGCTCGACGGCGTCGTCGTCTACGACATCCAGGACGAATCCGGCCGCACCGCGGTGCCGCGGCCCTTCGCCTTCACTGGAACCGTCGATCCGCGCGCCTATGCGCGGCTGCTCGCCGGACGCACCGGCCGCGCCGCGATCGCCTACAAGTCGCTCGGCTCGATGGACGAGCCCGCCTGGCAGGCGTGGCTCGACGAGTCGGCGCGCGATTACGGCGTGGGCTTTCTCTCGGTGGTCGGCCGGCCGACTTCGGGCGTGAAATACCCCCTCGCCCTTTCCAAGGCGATCCGCCTCGCCGCCGCGCACGCGGCCGGCTTCACCGTCGGCGGCGTGGCGATCGCCGAGCGCCATACCGCCGAGCGCAGCGAGGCGGCGCGCCTGCTCGGAAAATCGATCGAGGGCTGCGGCTACTTCATCTCGCAGACGGTGTACGCGCCCGAGGCGACCGAGCGCCTCCTCGCCGACTACCTGCGCGACTGCCGCGGCGCAAGCGTGCAGCCGCGGCGCGTCGTGCTCACCTTCGCGCCCGCCGCGCGCGAGAAGACCATGGACTTCCTGCGCTGGCTCGGCGTGCGCATTCCGCCCGAGACCGCACGGTCGATCCTCGAGAGCGCCTCGCCCCTCGAAAAGTCCATCGAAGTCTGCCGCGACAACCTGCGCCGCATCCTCGACCATCCGTACGCGCGCGAGATCCCGCTCGGCATCAACGTCGAGAGCGTGTCGATCAACCGCGACGAGATCGACGCGAGCATCGAGCTGCTGCACGCGCTTTCGGAGGTGATGAGCAGCGCGCGCTAAGCACTAGTCGCGCTCGGAGGCACGCCAGGTACCATCCTGCGCATCCCGGCAGGCGCCGAAGCGGAATGGCACCCAGTCGCGCCCCGGGTTCAGGAAGCGCAGGTCGACGAACCAGTAGCACTCGGGACTCTTTGTCACGCCGTCGAGCGCCGGGCGCTCGGCGAACCACCGGAAAAAGGAGAGCGCCGGGGCATTCCACGCTTCCTGGGCGGCACCGGTTTCGCCATAGCGGCTGCGCGTCTGCCAATGGGCGCTCGCGAGCGGCTCGTAGGGCGCATCGAGCTTCGCGACGAAGCCGTCGCCCGGTGAAAAACGGCGCGGCGTCTCGCGCACGAGGTTGATGTGCGCGAAGCGATGCACCCGGTTGTCGCTCACGAACACCGTCCAGTTGAAAGGCGAGACCGCGCGCGGGTGGGCGGCGATGTCGACATTGCGCAAGCCACGCTCGGCGGCGTACAGCCGGGCGAACTCGAGCGCCTTTTCCTTCTGCACGTATTGAAACCCGACATAGGCGGCGAGAACGATAAAGGCCGTCACGGCGGGAATTCTGCTTTTGTATAAAAAGGCGGAAACCAGAAGCCCGGCCGCGATGATCCCGCTGAACCACAGGTCGATGATGAAGGTCGTGCCGAGCGCGGCGCGCCAGTCGGAGAAGGGCGCGAAGATCATGGTGCCGAAGCTCGTGATCCAGTCGCCGGCGATGTGCGCGCCGATACTCATCGCGCAGATGCCGTAGAGCTTGCGCCAGCCCGCAGTTTCCCCATCGGGCTCGCGCAGGATTTTCGCGAGCAGCCACGCGAGCGGAAGGGCCCAAAGCGGCAAGAGCAGCAGCGAATGCGTGACGCCGCGGTGGTTGAGGACGTAGGCCACCGGGCCGAAGGCGCCGATGACGAAGTCGAGGTCGGGCGCGGCGCAGGCAAAGAAGCCCGCGGCAATGCGCCGCGGGATCGAGCGGGGTGCGTCCTTACGTGCGGTTGCCCGGGCTAGAAGCGCGCCCGAGAGGGCATGCGTAAGAGTGTCTACGCCGCCCTCTTCTTGCGCTGGGCATCTTTGACGTGCATCTGCGCATACGCGCCGTGGGCCGCCGCCTCCGCATCCCCCACGTGCACGTCGTAGCCCATGTCGTCGAGCACCGAGCCGAGCGCCGAGAGGCAGAGCATCACGTTGTCCGGGCGGCAGCTGTAGCCCATGAGCCCGATACGCCAGATCTTGCCGGCGAGAGGTCCCAGTCCTGCCCCGATTTCAATGCCGAATTCCGTAAGCAGGCGCTTACGTACCTCCGCCTCGTTGACGCCTTCGGGGCAAAGCGCCGCGTTCATCTGCGGCAACTGGAATTTCTCCTTCACCAGGAACCGGATGCCCATCGCTTCCAGTCCCGCCTTGAGGGCGAGGTGGTGGCGCGTGGCGCGCGCCCAGGCGTTCTCCAGCCCCTCCTCGCGGATGAGGAGCAGCGCCTCGTGCAGCGCGAAAAGCGAGTTGGTCGGCGCCGTATGGTGGTAGGTGCGCGTGCCGGCGTTCCAGTAGTTGAAGAGCAGGTTCATGTCCATGAACCAGCTGTGGATCTTGTCCTTGCGCTTCTTCACGTGCTCGACCACACGCTCGGAGAACGAGACGGGAGAGAGGCCGGGCGTGCACGAGAGGCATTTCTGGCTCGCCGAGTAGATCGCGTCGATCTCCCACTCGTCCACCTTGACGGGCGTTCCCGCGAGCGAGGTCACCGCGTCGACGATGACGAGCGCGCCGTATTTGTGCGCGATCTGAGTGAGCGTCCTCGCGTCCGACTGGCAGCCGGTGGAGGTTTCCGCGTGCACGAAGGCGAGCACTTTTGCGTCCTTGTTCTTCTTGAACGCGTCCTCGACCTTCTGCGGATCGACCGGCTCGCCCCACTTGTCTTCGACGAGGACCGGCGTGCCGCCGCAGCGGATCACGTTCTCGAGCATGCGCCCGCCGAAGACGCCGTTCTGGCCGACGATGACCTTGTCGCCCGGGGCGACCATGTTGACGAAGCAGTATTCCATGCCGACCGAGCCCGGGCCGGAGAGCGGGAAGGTGAGCGGATTCTTCGTCTGGTAGACGTAGCGCAGCAGCGCCTTCAGCTCCTCCATCATCTCGACGAACACCGGATCGAGATAGCCGATCGCCGGCTGGCTCATCGTCGTGAGCACGCGCGGGTGGATCTCGGTCGGCCCCGGACCCATGAGCGTCCTCTGCGGCGGATGGAAGGAATGGATGCGTTTCGCAGGCGCGTACTGGCTCATAGGATCGCTTTCGGAAAGACCAAAGGGAGCGTTGTCGGGGCGCGATTTCACGCGCACCGGATTCTTGGTGCTGGCTTCGTTGACGATGTCGACCGCGGTGATGCGGCCCTGGGTGAGGCGCTCGACTTCGCCCGCCCAGCGCGCGGGGATGTAACCTGTTTTTATCCAGTGGTGCACAACAGCGCGGTCGAGCTGGAAGGCGCGTGCCACCTCGGCCTGGCTGCCGAAAATCTCCACGAGACGCGCCGCGCACTCCACGGCGTGAATGCTAGCCTGTCAAACTTAGTTTGACAAGGGCGTTTCGGGTGCGGGGGCGTCCGGACTGACCACCTTCGGACCCAGCCGGCCGACCAGGGGCAGCTTGAGTCCTGACTTGCCCAGGCCGAAGGAGAGGCCGAGCACGTTCAACTCCAATCCCTCGACGCTGCTCGCGGTCAGGGCAAACAGACCGCCGAGCGTGAATTGCCCGCCATGCCCGCTCGGCGCGGGGCCGATGAGCGACTCGCTGTAGTCCTTGCCGATCGCGGTCGCCGGAAAATCCACTTCCAGCTCGGGCACTGCGCGCGCGATCCAGGCGGTGAAGGTGTTGGAGTTCGGTCCCGGCCACACGTGGTACTCGTTCGCCCAAGGGTAGTCGCGGGCCGCCGCATCGATTCTGGGAATGAGCTTTTCCGCCGCCGCGCCGCGCACGTCGGCGAGGAGCTCGGGCTCGCTGCCGAACCAGCGCGCGTCCGGCGCGCGGCGGTGGATGACGACGACGCTGCCGTTCCAGCGCAGGCGCCAGCCGATCACCTCGTAGACGGTGTAGTCCTCGGCGCGCGGCGCCTTGGTCGCGACCCAGGTGTGCACGCCGAAGGCGCCCCTCGCGCCGACCGTGCGCGCCGCATAGACCTGTACGACCGCAGCCGGCGTGCTCGTCGCTGCCGGCGCAAGGCCGACCGGCTCGCGGCTCGCGGTGCGCCAGTCCTGGGCGGTGACGCCGCGTCCGAGGGCGATGACGAGCAGGGAGACAAAGATGAAAAGAACGATCGCCGTCACGCGCTTCTTCATTCTGCGAAAAGCGGTTCGCCCATTCCTTCCTCAGTCCCGGATTCTGCCTTCAAGTTCACAAAATCGAACAGGCGCCGGTCCAGCAGGTGCGAGGGCACGACGTCGGTGAGCGCGCGCAGGATCGACTCGACGCGGCCGGCGTTCTGCCGCTCCCACGCCCGGACCATCTCGCCCACCTGCTTGCGCTGCAGCATCTCCTGCGAGCCGCACAGGTTGCAGGGAATGATCGGGAAGGCCTTCGCCTGCGCATAGGCGGCGAGGTCTTCCTCGGCGACGTAGGCGAGCGGCCGGATGACGACGTGGCGGCCGTCGTCCGAGCGGAGCTTCGCCGGCATCGCTTTGAGCTTCCCCTGATAAAAAAGATTGAGGAAGAAGGTCGAGAGCACGTCGTCGCGGTGGTGGCCGAGCGCGATCTTGGTCGCGCCGAGCTCGCCCGCCACGCGGTAGAGCACGCCGCGGCGCAGGCGCGAGCACAGGCCGCACATCGTCTTGCCCTCGGGGATGACGCGCTTCACCACCGAGTAGGTGTCCTGCTCGACGATGCGGAAGGGAATATCCCGCGAGGCAAGGTAGGTCGGCAGGACTTCCTTCGGATAGCCCGGATGGTTCTGATCGAGGTTGACCGCGACGATGTCGAAGTCGACCGGCGCTTTTTCCTTCAAGCTCGATAAAACGTCCAGCAGCGAATAGCTGTCCTTGCCGCCCGAGAGGCAGACCATGACGCGGTCGCCCGCCTCGATCATGCGGAAATCCGCGATCGCCTGCCCCGCCAGGCGCCGGATGCGCTTGGCAAGCTTGTTTTCTTCAAAATGAATTTTTCTCGTGTCCAAGGAACACCTAGAGGAAAACCGAGCGCCCGCCATCGACCGCCAGGACCTGCCCGGTCACGAAGGAGGCGCCGGCGAGAAAGTGTACCGCCTGCGCGATCTCCTCGGGCGCGCCCAAACGCGCGAGCGGCGTGGTCGCGACGATTCGCTCGCGCTCGGGCGGCGGAAACTGTCCGTCCTCGGGCCAGGCAATCGCGCCCGGCGCCACCGCATTGACGCGCACCGCGGGGGCGAGTTCCAGCGCGAGCGCGCGCGTCAGCGCGGCGAGGCCTGCCTTGGCGACGCTGTAGACGAGGTAGCCCTTCAGCGGCCGCTCGGCGTGAATGTCGACGATGTTGACGATCGAGCCGCCGTGCTTCGCGAGCTCGGGCGCGGCCTCCTGCGCAAGGAACAAGGGCGCGCGCAGGTTGGAGCCGATCAGCTCCTCCCAGTGCGTCGCCTCGATCGCGCCCACCGGCGTCGGATAGAAGCTCGAGGCGTTGTTGACGAGGAGATCGAGCCGGCCGAAGCGCTCGAGCGCCGCGGCCACGAGCGAGCGCGGCGCAACGGGCGCGAGCAGCTCCGCCTTCTCGCGCGCCGCGCTCCCCGGCCGCGCGGCATTCAGCTCCTTCTCCAGCCCGACGACGTCCGTGTCGGCGCCGCGATAGTGAAGCACGACGCTTGCGCCCGACGCGTGCAGGCGGCGCGCGATCGCCGCGCCGATGCGCCGCGCGGCGCCGGTGACAAGCGCGACTTTCCCCTGCAGGTTGTCCGTCATGACGAGCGGCGATTCTAGGGTAAATTCGCCGGCATGCGACCCGCGGAGCTGCCGCCGCCCGATCCGGACGCGCTCGCGGCGAGCCGTCGCCTGCTCGAGCGGATCGGCGCGGAGCTCGAAGCCCGCGACAACTGGATGTCCTTCGCGCGCTACATGGAGCTCGCGCTGCACGAGCCCGGTCTCGGCTACTACGCCGCGGGCAGCCGCAAGCTCGGGCCCGCGGGCGACTTCGTCACCGCGCCCGAGCTCTCGCCGCTTTTTGCCCGGACGCTCGCGCGGCAGATCGCGCAGATCCTGCAGCCCGGAGAGAGCGTTCTCGAGTTCGGCGCGGGTTCGGGTGCCCTTGCGGAGGTGCTTTTGCAGGAGCTTTCTGTCCCCTACGCCGTGCTTGAAACAAGCCCTGAACTGAAAGAAAGGCAAAGAGAGCGCCTCGGCGACCGGGTCCGGTGGCTCGAGCGCTTGCCGCGCAATTTTCGCGGCGTGATGATCGCGAACGAGGTGCTCGACGCCATGCCGGTGCATGCGATTGCCTGGACGAATGCCGGAATCCTGGAGCGGGGCGTGTGCATCAATGAACATCAGCTCGCCTGGTGCGACCGCCCGGCGCACCCGGAAATCGCGTCGAGCTCGAGAAAAATCACGATCGACCTTCCGCCCTCGGGCCGCTACGAGAGCGAGCTCGCGCTGCTCGCCCGCCTGTGGATGCGCTCGCTCGGCCGGATCCTCGAGCGCGGCGCGATTCTCGTCATCGACTACGGCTTCCCCGAGGGCGAATACTTTCACCCGCAGCGCTCGATGGGCACGCTCGCCTGCCACTACCGCCACCACGTGCACGCCGATCCCTTCTACCTGCCCGGGCTGCAGGACATCACGGCGCACGTCGATTTCAGCGCGCTCGCACGCTCGGCCCGCGAAGGCGGGCTCGAGGTGCTCGGCTACGCCACGCAGGCGCAGTTTCTCGTCAATTGCGGCATCACCGAGGTTCTCGCGCAGCAGAACGCGGACGATGCGGCGCGCTACCTGCCGGCCGCCGCGGCGGCGCAGAAGCTCCTTTCGCCTTCCGAGATGGGCGAGCTTTTCAAGGTGCTCGCGGCCGGCAAGGGGGTCGAGCGACCGTTGATGGGCTTTGCGAGCGGCAATCGGCAAGATGCGCTTTAGTTTTCTTGCCCTGCTTTTTTTTCTTTCTTCTTTTGCAAGTGCAAATGAAGAACAAAAAGCCCGCAAGCGCTGGGCGGAAAGTCCCTACGGGCCGATGATGGAGCGCATCATCCCGCCGGGCTTCACCGGCGCGATGCTGCCCGAGCCGAAATCGCGCGGCGCGCGGCTCACGCGCCGCTACTGCGTGCAGTGCCACAACCTCGCCAACCCGGCGATGCACGAGCCGGCGCGCTGGGCCGCGGTGGTCGCGCGCATGGTGCCGCGCATGCAGGGCAAGGGAAATCTCGGCAAGGTGATGGGCGAGATGATGGCGGGGGTCGAAGCGCCCTCGGTCGAGGAGCAGGCGACGATCATCGCCTACCTGCAGAAGCACGGGCAGAAGCGCCTCGACGAGGCGAAATACCCCGAGGTGAACACGCCCGCGGGCGAGCCCTTCCGGCTCGCCTGCCGGCAATGCCACGTGCTGCCCGATCCGCAGCGCCATACCGCGGCCGAGTGGCGCATCGTGGTCGCGCGCATGCAGAGGAACATGGAATGGATGAACCGCGTGGTGGGCACCCGGCCCGTCCCCGACGAGCCGCAGCTGCGCATCGAGGACATCAACGGCTTTCTCGCCAAGTACGCGAGAAAGAAGTAGCTAGAGCCCTTTTTCCTGCAGCCAGCCGAGGATCGCCGCGGCGGCCGACTCCCAGGGCTCATCGAGCATGATGGCGTGGCCGATGCCGGCGAGCAGCCGGTATTCGGCGCCGAGGAGGCGCGCGCTCGCCTCGGCCTCGCGATGCGCGATCAGGCTGTCCCTTTCCGCGCCGAGCACGAGCGTCGGCACGCGCGCGCCGCCAAACACGTTCGGCAGCCCCCAGCCCAGCATGGCGCCGGGCAGGCTCCAGCCTGCCATCTCAAACAACGCGCGGCGCGACTCGCGCTGCATGCGCTGGTAGCAGCGCTCGAGGCGCTCGGGGCCGATCTGCCCGCAGAAAAGCGCCTCGCGCAGCACCTCGGGCGAGGCGCGGCCGCCGTTCGCGACGGAATTGAGCCCCGCAAAAAGCGCGGGCCGCGTCCACGCCATCGTGAAGCTCGAGGGCAGCAGCCCGTAGGCCGGCACCGGGCAGGCGAGCACGGCCGCGGGCGCGGTTCCCTTCTCCAGGAACTTCTGCACGACGAGCGCGCCCATCGAGTGGCCGACCAGCACCGGCGCGGCTTCCAGCTCGGCGAGCGCCTGCGCGACGTCCTCCGCGTAGTCGGCGAGGCCGAAGTCGTTCAGCTGCCGATGGCCTTCGCTCGCGCCGTGCCCGCGCAGCGAGAGCGCGTGCGCGGGATGGCCGCGGGCGGCGAACCAGTCGAGAAAGTGCTCCTCCCAGCACCAGGCGCCGACATAGGCGCCGTGCACGAAGAGAAGCGGGGTTTTCGGCGATTGTCCTTCCGCCTTGCGCGAAAGGATTTCGAGCTTCATGCCACCGGCGGGACGTTCATGCCCTTGGCGACCGCGGGGCGCGCGCCGACGCGGTCGTACCAGCGCTTCACGTTCGGAAACGCGGCGAGGTCGACGCGATGCCACTCGTGCCGCGCCGTCCAGGGATAAATGGCGATGTCGGCGATGCTGTACTCGCCGGCGAAGTACTCGTGCGAGGCGAGGTGCCGGTCGGCGACGCCGTAGAGGCGCTTGGCCTCGTTGACGTAGCGCTCGGTGCCGTAGGGGATCTCGTCCTTCTTCGCGCGGATGAAGTGATGCGCCTGCCCGAACATCGGTCCGACGCCGCCCATCTGCCACATGAGCCACTGCAGGACCGTGTATTTGTTCTTTTCAGGAAAGAACTTTCCGGTCTTGTCGGCGAGGTAGATCAGAATGGCGCCCGACTCGAAGAGCGGCATCGCCTTGCCCCCGGGGCCGTCCGAATCCACGATCGCCGGGATCCGGTTGTTGGGGCTGATGGCGAGGAATTCGGGCTTGAACTGCTCGTCCTTGCCGATGTTGACCGGGTGCAACCGGTAGGGCAGCCCGCACTCCTCCAGCATGATCGAGATCTTGCGGCCGTTGGGCGTGGTCCAGGTGTAGAGGTCGATCATGCGGTCGCTCCGGTGTCAGCTTGGCGAAAGGCGCCGAAGTGTAGCGTGAAAAAAGTAAGGAATATGCCGCAGCGATCGACTGTTCCGCAGCATAAGCTGCATGGGCATGAAACGCATCCTCGTCCTCTTTCCCAAGGAATGGGACCGGCTCGAGTTCTCGCGGCCGGAGTATGCGAACCGCTACCGCTTCGTCTACGCCGGTTTCGATCTCTTCCGCTTCCCGGAAAACCTGCAACTCGCGAGCTTCGACGTCTTTCGCTTCGTCAACCAGGTGGTCGAGCGCTGCCGGCGCGAGCCGGTCGACGGGGTTTTCTCCAATAACGAGTACTTCGGCGCGCTCGTCGCCGCGGTCGTGGCCGAAAAGCTCGGGCTGCCCGGCAACGATCCGCGGGTGGTGCTCACGGCGCAGCACAAGTTCTACGCCCGCCGCGCCTTTGCCGAGGTCGCGCCCGAGGCCTCCCCGCGCTTCGCCGCGTTTCCGTACGGCGTGGCGAGCCGGGACGAGTTTCCGTTCGAGCTGCCCTGCTTCGTGAAGCCGGTCAAGGCGACCTTCTCGGTGCTCGCGCGCCGCGTCGAGAGCTTTGCGGAGCTGAAGCGCCACCTCTCCTTCTGGCCGTTCGAGAAATACGTGATCAAGCGGCTGGTGAAGCCCTTCAACGACCTGCTGCCCTGGTATACCGACTACCGCCTGAACGCGCACCACATGATCGCGGAGGAGCTGCTGCAGGGCCGCCAGGTCAACCTGGACGGCTATGTGCACGACGGCAAGGTCAACGTGCTCGGCGTAATCGACGAGCACATGTATCCGGGCACGCACGCCTTTCAGCGCTTCGAATATCCCTCGCGCGTGCCGTTCGAGGTGCAGCGGCGCATGGTCGAACTCGCCGAGAAGCTGCTCCTCGGCATCGGCTACCGCCACGGCTTTTTCAACCTCGAGCTCGACTGGGAGCCCGGCAGCGGGCGGCTGCGCGTGGTCGAGCTCAACCCGCGCATGGCCTCGCAGCTCGCGATGTTCTACGAGTGGGTGGACGGCCTGAAGCCCTACCGCATGCTGCTTGACCTTGCCTGCGGCGAGGCGCCCGCGCCGGAGCGCGACGCGCCGCGCTATGGCGCCGCGGGCAGCTTCGCGCTGCGCAAGTTCGACGGCAAGCCGCTCGGCGCCGATCCGAGCCCGGAGACGCTCGACCGGGTACGGCGCGATTACCCCGAGGCGCGGCTCATGCTTTATCTCAAGCGCGGCCTCGCGCTCGCCAACGAGATGAAATGGCTCGGCAGCTACCGCTACGCCGTGGTCAACATGGGCGCGCGCTCAGGCGACGAGCTGCAGCAGCGCTTCGCGGCGCTGCGCCGGCAGCTCTTTGCCGAAGCCGACCTGGTCGCCTAGGCGACGACCCGCGCGGCGCTCAGGCTTTCCACAGCGCGCCGTAGCCGATCACGAGAAACACCAGGGCGATGAATATCGCGGCGGCGAGCGGCACGGCGACCGGAATCCACTTGGGCGAAAAGCCGATCTGTCGTGCTTCCTGCGCCATCATGTCGTCGTATTCGTGATGATGAGAATCGAGCAGCATCACGCTGAGACAAGCTCTCAGCCGGGCGGGTTCAAGCTTTCCTCGATCGCCTGCTCGCGCGCCTGATCGAGCAGCGCGGAGATCGTCGCCGGCGCCGAAGCGCGCCGCGCAATTTCGCCCGCATCCACCGCCGCCGCGGCCGCAAGCCCCTGCTCGAGCTTTTTACGGTCGAATCCGGGCAGGGCAAGGCTCGCCGCCTCGAGCAGCTGGCCGAAGCGCTCGGGCCGGCGGAAGGCATCGGCCCTTTTCAGGACGTTGAGAATTTCAGAGGGGGTTCTGGCATTCAAGGACTTCCTGAGGCGAACCCCCAGCAGACCCAGTTCTTTCTCATCGTTGGGCACGCGCAGCCGCTCGCAAAGCGCGCTTACGGACGCTTCATCCATTTCCCAGCACAGATGCGCGAAGCGCACGGCGCGCGAGCCCGAGAAGCGCGCCGGGGCGCGCGCGAGCTCGGGCATGAGCTTCGCGCGCAGGCCGCAGTGCTCGAGCGCCTCGAGCATGCGCTCGGGATGCTCTTCTTCGAGGCCGCGCGCGAATTCCTGCCAGACGCGCTCGGGCACGAGCGCATCGGCTTCGCCCGAGTCGACGATGCGGCGCATGAGCGCCATCGTCTCTTCAGCGATGCGGAACGGAAAGCGGGCCGCGAAGCGCGCGACGCGCAGGATGCGCACCGGGTCCTCCACGAAGGCGTCGCTGACGTGACGCAGCACCCTTTCCTGCAAGTCCTTTTGTCCATGAAAAGGATCGATGAGGGTGCCGTCCGGCGCCTTGGCGATCGCGTTGATCGTCAGGTCGCGCCGGCGCAGGTCGTCTTCGAGCGTCACATCCGGGGCCGCGTGGACGGTGAAGCCCTTGTAGCCGCGCCCGCTTTTTCGCTCGGTGCGCGCGAGCGCGTACTCCTCGTGCGTCCGGGGATGGAGGAAGACGGGAAAATCCTTGCCGACCGGCTTGAAGCCGAGGCGGACCATTTCTTCGGGTGTCGAGCCCACGACGACGTGGTCGCGATCCTTGACGGGGAGGCCGAGCAGCTCGTCGCGCACGGCCCCGCCGACGACGTACGTCTTCACCCTATCTGCGCGCCCGCCAGCGCAATCGGGGATATCGCTCGCGCGGGCCCTGCGGCGCGAGCCACGCCACCGCCGCCATTTCCATCGGCGCCGGATCGATGCCGAACGGAAAGCCGCCGCCGTTGCAACCCGTGCACACGCTCGCGACCGTCATCGAGCGCAGGTTGTCGCGCGTAAGGAGCCGAAGCGCCGCCGGCAGGTGCTCCATCGTCCAGGCCTGCAGCGTCGCAAGGCTGTCGGGCAGGCCGAGGACAAGCCGCCGCCGCCCGGTCATCTCGCAGGCGAGGCGCACGATGTCCTTCAGCGTGTATTCGCGCGGGCCGCACAGATCGTAGCGCTTGCCCGCCGCGTCGCGATCATCGAGCGCGCTCATCATCGCCCGCACCACGTCGCCGACGTACACGGGCTGGAATCTCGCGCCGGCTTTCGGAATGGCGAGCACCGGCGAGATTCGCGCAAGCAGCGCGAATTGATTGAGGAACTGGTCCTCGGGCCCGAAGATGACGGAGGGGCGAAAGACGCTCACCGCGAGGTCGTCGGCGGCGAGCACCGCGCCCTCGCCGATGCCTTTGGAGCGCAGGTACTCCGAAGGGCCGCGCGGGTCCGCGCCGAGCGCGCTCATGTGGAGCAGCCGGCCGATGCCGGCGCCGCGGCAGGCCGCGACGATCGCCTGCGGCAGCTCGACGTGGGTCTGCGCAAAATCGGGGCCGTAGTCGTTCGGGCCGCGCTCGTCGGGGCGACCGCGGCGGCTTTGCAGCACGCCCGCGAGGTTGATCACCGCGTCGCGCCCGGCCGCGAGGCGCGCGAGCACGCCCGGGGCGTTCACGTCGGCTTCGAGCACCTCGACGGTCGGCAGCAGGAAAAGGTGCTTCGCGCGCTCGCGCCGGCGCGTCGGCACGGTGACGCGCACGCCGCGCGCGGCGAGCGCCGCGACCAGATGCCGCCCGACAAAGCCCGAGCCGCCCACCACCAGGATGTCGCAGTGTTTCAGGGAAGATCCTCGTCCACGCGCTCGCCCGAAGACCGCGCCGGCACCTTGCCGAGACGGTCCTTGAGCGGGATCAGCTTACCGCCGATCAGCTGCGCGTAGTACATCGTGTTGGCCATCACCTTCTTCACATAGTCGCGCGTCTCGCTGAAAGGGATGGTTTCGGCGTAGATCGCGCCCTCGAGCGGCCGGGCGGCGTCGCGCCAGCGGCGCGCGCGGCCCGGGCCCGCGTTGTAGGCCGCCGAGGCGAGCACCGGGTGGCCGAGATCGTCGAGCACGTGCTTGAGGTAATTCGCGCCGAGCGCAATGTTGGTCGGCGGCTCGATCACGCGCGCGGGCTGGTAGGCGACGCCGATCTTCTTCGCCGACCAGCGCGCGGTGGCGGGCATCAGCTGCATGAGCCCCATCGCGCCCACCGGGGAACGCGCATTGGCGATGAAGCGGCTTTCCTGGCGCACGAGGCCGAGCATCCAGGCCTCCTCCAGCCCGAAGGCGCGCGACTGCTCGGCGAAGATCTCCTTGAACGGCGCGAGGAACCTGAACTTGTAGTTGTGCACGTGCGCGGTGCGATCGGCGGTGTTGATCGCGCGATCGAACACGCCGGCGCGGCGGGCGAGCTCCGCCGCGGCGAGCAGCTGCGCGTCGTCCATGCCGCGGATGGTGAAGAGCCACTCGCGCGTCGCCTCGCTTCTCAGGTCGAGCCGGTAGAGCTCGAGCGCGCGCGTCAGACCGGCGTTCGCGCGCGCCGCCTCGATCTCGCTCTCGGCGGGCGTGTGGTAGGGCTGCGGCACGGCGACCATGTAGCCGAGCTCCTCGGCGGCGAGCAGTCCGTAGAAGGTCGGCTGGCCGGAGATTTTGGTGAAGTAGGCCTGCGCGCCGTCGGCGCGGCCCTGCGCGCCGAGCGCCCGGCCGTACCAGTAGGTCCAGGCCGGATCCTGGCGCGCGCTCACCGACATGCGGTCGATCGAGTCCTTCACCGTCTCCCAGTCGCCCGCGCGCAGCGCGCTGCGCGCGCGCCAGGCGAGCTGCTCGTCGTTCAAGGCCGCCGGATCGGCGAGCGTGTACCAGGAGATCGCCTCCGGAACGAGCCGGCGCGCCGCCTCGTAAGCCACCCGGCCCCACAGATACTTCTGATCCTTTGCCTCGAGCGCGGCGCCGAGCCTGCCGCGCATGAGCTCCGCCACGGCCTCGGGCTCACCGCGCGCAAGGCGCACCGCCGCGAGAATCACCGTCTCGCGCGTCGCGCGCTTCTCCATCCCTTTGGGAAGGGCGGAGAGAAGCTTCTTCGGCGCCGAGCCGGCCTGGTGCAGCAGCCGGTCGTCCACCGCCTCGGCCTGCGGCAGCGAGGCGAGCGTGCGGCGCGCCGCCGCGACCTGGCCGGCTTCGAAAAGGATGCGCGCCCGGCGCCAGACGTCCTCCACGCCGATGCGGCCCGCCTCCAGCAGCCGGTCGGCGACGCGGCCGCAGCCTTCGGACAAATCCCTCGGCTCGAACCAGACGGCCTTCGCTTCATCGTAGGCGCTGTCGTCGCCGCGCACGAGGCGCCCCAGCCACGCATAGCAGCGCAGCTCGCTGTCCTCCTGCAATAGGGGCGGGTATTCGAGCTCGAAGCCCTGCCAGTCGCCGCGCTTGGCGAGCTCCTTCAGCCATTCGCCGCGCAGCCGGTCGGCGAGATAGGTCTTCGCGTGCTCGCCGAGAAAGGCGCGCACTTCCGGGTCGAGCGCCGCGTCCTCGAGGCGCAGCCGCAGGCGCCAGTAGTCGAGATAGGGCGCGAGCAGCGTTCCCGCGCGCACCTGCGCCGCGGCTCTCTGCAGCTTCGCGACATCGCCCGCCTTGAACGCGTCGTAGGCGCGCAGCAGCGCGTCGTCGGCGGCGCTGGTCTTCGGGGGAGGCGGGGCGATCTTCGGGAGCGCGCATACCACGTTCGCAGCGGCGAGCCCGAAAATAATGAACAAACGTCTTAAAATCATGAACTAAGACAATTATGGGGCAAATCGACCTGTTGCGGTGGCGAAAGTCCGAGCGCGCGCGCCTGATTGCCGCGCGCGAGGCGCTCGATGCGAAGACACTGGAGGATTTCCGCCGTCGCATCGACCGCAGCCTCGAGCGCTCGTTCCCGGGCCTGGCGAGCGCGAAGCTCGCCTTCTGCTGGCCGATCCGCGGCGAGTATGACGCGCGCTACATTGCGAGAACGTTAAGGGACCGCGGCGCGTTGACGGCGCTGCCGGTCGTGGTAGCGCCGAAAACGCCGCTCCTCTTCCGCGAATGGCATCCGGGGGTCGAGCTGGCGAAAGGCGTGCTCGACATTCCCTACCCCGCCCATTCGCCCGAGGTCGTGCCGAACGCGGTCCTCCTGCCGATGAACGGCTGGGACGAGCAGGGCTATCGCCTGGGCTACGGCGGCGGATTCTTCGACCGCACGCTGGAGAGCTTGAAGGAAAAGCCGGCGGTGATCGGCATCTCCTACGAGCTCGCCAGAATGAAGACGATCCAGCCGCAGAAGTGGGACATCCCCATGGACTGGATCGTCACCGAGCGGGGTGTCTACCGGCGCGACGGCGACAAGCTCGCGTTCCTCGGCGAGCCCCCGGCGGGCGAGCCGAGCAGCCTCGCTTCGCCCGTGTGCTACGCGAACGAGATCGCGCCCGGCTATTTCGGCGAAACCAAAGACTGACTAGCGCTTCACGGCGAGCGTCAGACCGTCGCCGATCGGCACGAGCGCGATATCGACGCGCCGATCCTTTTTCAGCCGCCGGTTGAAGTCGCGGATCGCGCGCGTGTCCGCGGACGGGTCGCGCTTGTCGAGCACGCGCCCGTGCCAGAGCGTGTTGTCGATCGCGAGAATGCCGCCCTTCCTTGTCATCTTCAGGCAGCGCTCGTAGTAGGCGCGGTAGTTCCGCTTGTCCGCGTCGATGAAGACGAAGTCGAACGGGCCTTTCAGCTTTTGCAGCGTCTCGAGCGCGGGCGCGAGGTGCAGCGTGATCTTTTTCGAGACGCCGGCCTTTTTCCAGAACTTGCGCGCGACCGCGGTCCATTCCGCGCTCATATCCAAGCACACCACTTTGCCGTTCGGCGGCAGCGCGAGCGCCATGGCAAGCGCGGAGTAGCCGGTGAAGGTGCCGATCTCGAGGCAGCGGCGCGCGCCGATGAGGCGCACGAGCACCTGCATGAGGGCGGCCTGGTCGGGGCCGATCTGCATCATGGCCATGGGGATGCGGGCCGTGACCGCGCGCAGGCGCCGCTGCACGGACGTCTCGCGGGTGCCGAGCGCGACGATGTAGTCGGTGATGCGGGGAGCAATGCTGATCGGGCCGCGCTTCATTGCTATCCGAGAAAGAGCCGGTACGAGGGATTGCGCGTCTCGTCGGCGTAGGGATAGCCCAGCCGGTCGAGAAAGCGCCGGAAGTCGCCGATCTCGGGCCGCGGCACCTGCAGGCCGACGAGCACGTTGCCGTAGTCGGCGCCGAGGTTGCGGTAATGAAAAAGGCTGATGTTCCAGGTCGGGTTCATCGACTTGAGGAATTTCATCAGCGCGCCCTGGCGCTCGGGGAATTCGAACCGGTACAGGACCTCGCCTTTGGCGAGCCCCGAGCGCCCGCCGACCATGTGGCGGACGTGCTCCTTGGCCATCTCATTGTCGGAGAGATCGAGCGTGCGGCAGCCGGCGCGGTCCAGACGCCGAACGATGCGCGCGGTCTCCTCGCGGCCGTGCACCGAGACGCCCACGAAGATGTGCGCCTCGCGCGGCCCCGACATCCGGTAGTTGAACTCGGTGACGTTGCGCCCGCCGAGCGCATCAAGAAAGCGCCGGAAGCTGCCGCGGCGCTCGGGCACGGTCACCGCGAGCACGGCCTCGCGGTGCTCGCCGACCTCGGCGCGCTCGGAGACGAAGCGCAGGCGGTCGAAGTTGGTGTTGGCGCCGGAGGCGACCGCGACCAGCGTCTTGCCCTGGACTTTCTTTCCCCTTGCGCCCTTCTTCTCCGCCCATTTCTTGGCACCCGCGACCGCGAGCGCGCCCGCGGGCTCCAGCACGACGCGCGTGTCCTCGAACACGTCCTTGATCGCCGCGCACATCTCGTCGGTGTCGACGAGCACCATCTCGTCGATATGAGCGCGCGCGAGGCGAAAGGTTTCGCGCCCGACCTGCTTTACCGCGACGCCGTCGGCGAAAAGGCCGACGTGCGGCAGGACGACGCGCCGTCCCGCCTTCAGGGACCGCGCCATCGCGTCCGCGTCGGTCGGCTCGACGCCGATCACGCGGACCGAGGGGCGCAGCCGCTTGATGTAGGAAGCGATC
>DATAID010000041.1:0-48556 GCA_036262835.1 Burkholderiales bacterium
GGCTCCGAGGGGAACGGCCACGTTCGCGACACCCAGGCTGGTGTTGGTAAAGAAGTTGTAGTTCGCAGCCGCCTGGTTGTTGATGCGCGCGTAGGTGAGCGCGACCGACGTACGCTTCGAGAGATCGTAGCCGTACGAGAGTGCGAACATCTTCGCCTTGTTGTCGCCCGCTTGGACTTTGTCGTCGCCCGCCACGTCATAGTGGAAGTTGATCGAGTGCGCGCCAAACGTGTAGGACAGCGGCAGGGACCAGACGGTACGGCGAGCCAGCTCGGTGCCGGTTGTCGCGCCCTTGATCTTCGACTTGTCCCACGCCAGGCCGACCTTGAAGCCGCCCCAGCTGAACGAGCCGTACAGACGGTCGCCGCGCTGGTCGCCTGTGTTGATGGCGTTACCGCCGGCGTCGTTCTTGGACGTCCAGTAGCTGTAGCCGACCTGGAAGTTCGAGCCCTGGAAGTTCGGGTTCAGGTTCCAGGCGCGGCCCTTGCGGATGCCACCAGCAACAGCGAGATCGGCGTCGTTGTTGTTGCCGTTCGGGTTGGACGAGTACGCCGCGATCAACGTGAAGCCGCCCCAGTTCGGCGTCGTGTAGTGCACGACGTTCGACGTACGGCTGGCGTTGGCGATCGCCTGCGTCGCGCCGGTGGTATTTGCCATGTAGGCGAGCAGCGAGATGCTGTCCGCACGCAGCGTGCCGCGCGTGGTCAGATCCGACTCACGGTTGAAGTAGTGCAGGTCCTGGCGGCCGATGAAGATGCGGCCCCAGCTCTTGCTGCGCAGACCAACGTGGTCGTTACCCGCGGCGGTCAGGCCGCCGACGTCGATCGTGCCGCGGAAGTCGTACTGGCCGATGGCCTGGAGGCCGCCGCCAAGATCTTCCACGATGTTGAAGATGATCCGCGAGGAGTCATCCGCCACGCCCGACGTGCTGCTATTGCTCATGCCCGAGTTCGCGTACTTCAAGCTCTCGAAGCCGCCCTTCAGTACGCCGCTGATCGTCACGCTCGACTGAGCGAACGCCGCGGCCGGCGCTGCGAGTGCACCCGCAACCGCCACTGCCAGAAGTCTCTTGTTCATTCCCGAAATCTCCCAGTTGTTGATTCGAGGACGGCCTAGGACCGCCCGTGAAACCTCTCAAACCCGAGAAGTTGGAACGATTGTGCCGTAGCGGCTTCCGCGACAGCAACGAAAGTGCTTAATTTGTCTCGTTTTTTGGGCGTGTTTGTTGCACGGTTACAACAAACCATTATTCGTTAAAAATCAGTTACTTGAATAGTTCCCGGAGGGCTTTGCCCGGGTCGGGCGCCCGCATGAAGGCCTCGCCCACCAGAAAAGCGCCGACCCCTTGCGCCCGCATCCGGGCCACATCCTGCGGCGCCGAAATTCCGCTCTCGGTCACCACGACCCTGCCCGGAGGAATTTCGGGCAGGAGATCGAGCGTCGTTTCCAAGCGGGTCTCGAAACTGCGCAGGTTTCGGTTGTTGATGCCCAGAAGCGGCGTTTTCAATGTGAGCGCTGACTCAAGCTCTTCGCCGTTATGGACCTCGACCAGCACCGCCATCCCCAGTTGGCTCGCCGCTTCCTCGAGCCCGCGCATGTCCTGCTTCGCGAGCGCGGCGGCGATGAGCAGGATGCAATCCGCGCCCATGGCGCGGGATTCGTAAACCTGCCAGGGCTCGATGACGAAGTCCTTGCGCAACGCGGGCAACGAACAGGCGGCGCGGGCCTGCGCCAGATGCTCGGGCGAGCCCTGAAAGTAGTCGCGATCCGTGAGCACGGAGAGGCACGCCGCGCCGCCCGCCTCGTAGCTTCTCGCGATCGCCGCGGGGTCGAACTCCGCCCTGAGCAGCCCCTTGGAGGGGCTCGCCTTCTTCACTTCCGCGATGACCGCAGGCCGTCCGGCGGTAATCCTCGCTTCGATCGAAGCTACGAAATCGCGCGCGGCCGGCGCCTTTTTCGCCCGGTCCTTCATTTCTGCCAGCGAAATACCGGCCCGCGCCTGCTCCACCTCGGCGCGCTTGGTAGCGAGGATCCTCTGCAGGATGTCGCTCATCCGCCCTTCGTGAAGGCGACGAACTCGTCGAGCTTCTTGCGCGCCTCGCCGCTCGAGATCGCCTTGCGCGCGCGCTCCAGCCCGTTTTCGATGCTTTTCACGACCCCGGCGACATAGAGTGCCGCGGCCGCGTTGAGAAGCACGATGTTGAGCGCGGGCCCCGGCTGGTTCTCGAGCACGGCCAGGATCATCTGCTTCGATTCCTCGACCGTGTTCACCTGGATGGCCCGCCGGTCGTAGACCTCCAAGCCGAGCCGGGAGGGATGGAGCTCGTATTCGCGCAGCTCGCCGCCCACGAGCTCTCCCACGATCGTCGGACCGGAGATCGAGATCTCGTCCAGCCCGTCCAGGCCGTAGACCACCATGACGTGCTTCGCGCCGAGCCGCTGCAGCACGCGCACCTGGATGCCGACCAGGTCGGGGTGAAACACGCCGAGCAGCTGGTTCTGCGCGCCGGCCGGATTGGTGAGCGGTCCGAGGATGTTGAAGATCGTGCGCACGCCCAGGTCCTTGCGCACCGGCCCGGCGTGCTTCATGGCCGGGTGGTGGCTCGGCGCGAACATGAATCCCACGCCGACCGACTCGATCGCCCGCGCGATCCGCTCGGGCGGGAGCTCGAGCTTCGCTCCAAGCGCCTCGAGGACGTCGGCGCTGCCGCTCCGCGACGAGACCGACCGGTTGCCGTGCTTGGCGACTCTCGCGCCGGCCGCGGCCGCGACGAACGTCGCCGCGGTGGAAATGTTGAACGTATGGGCGCCGTCGCCGCCCGTGCCGACCACGTCGACCACGTGCTTGTAATCCTTGAGCGGCACCATGGTCGCGAACTCGCGCATGACCTGTGCGGCGGCGGCGATCTCGCCGACCGTCTCCTTCTTCACGCGCAGCCCGACGATGAATCCCGCGATCTGCGCCTGCGACAGCTCGCCGCGCATGATCTGGCGCATGATGTGCAGCATCTCGTCGTGGAACACCTCGCGGTGCTCGACGGTGCGCTGGATCGCCTCCGCGATGCCGATCTTCATGGCAGCCTCCCCGTCATGTCGTTCTCCCTCCAATAAAGTTCTTCAGAATCGCATGGCCGTGCTCGCTGAGCAGCGCCTCCGGATGGAACTGCACGCCCTCGACGGGCAGCTCCCGATGACGCAGGCCCATGATCTCGCCATCCTCGGATTCGGCGCTCACCGCGAGGCACTCGGGCAGCGAGCCGCGCTCGACCACGAGCGAATGGTAGCGGGTAGCGCTGAAATCTCCCGGCAGGCCGGCGAAGACGCCCTTGCCGTCGTGCCGGACGGTCGAGTTCTTGCCGTGCATCACGCGTTGCGCGCGCACGACCCTGCCGCCGAACGCCTGGCCGATCGCCTGGTGGCCGAGGCACACGCCCAGAATCGGCACGCGCCCTGCCAGCCGCTCGATCGCGGCCAGGGAAACCCCGGCTTCATTGGGCGTGCAGGGACCCGGCGAGACCACGAGGTGGGAGGGCTTGCGCTTCTCGATTTCCTCGACGGAGACCTCATCGTTGCGGACCACGCAGACCTCCGCGCCCAGCTCGCCGAGGTACTGGACCAGGTTCCACGTGAACGAATCGTAGTTGTCGAGCATGAGAATCATGCCGCCTCCGCCGCCCGGAGAATCGCGCGCGCCTTGTGCTGGGTCTCCTGCCACTCGGCGAGCGGGTCGGAGTCGGCGACGATGCCGGCGGCGGCCTGCACGTGCAGCCGCCCGTCCTTCACCACCGCGGTGCGGATCGCGATCGCCACGTCCATGTCGCCGTTGAAGCCGAAGTAGCCGGCCGCCCCGCTGTAGATGCCGCGCTTCACCGGCTCGAGCTCGTCGATGATCTGCATGGCGCGGATCTTGGGCGCGCCGGTCACGGTGCCGGCGGGAAAGCCCGCCTTGAAAACATCGGTCGCATCCAGCCCCGGCGCGATCCGCCCCTCGACATTCGAGACGATGTGCATGACGTGCGAATAGCGCTCGATCACCATCTTCTCGGTCACGCGCACGCTGCCCGTGGCGGCGACGCGGCCCACGTCGTTGCGGCCGAGGTCGATCAGCATGACGTGCTCGGCGCGCTCCTTGGGGTCGGCGAGCAGCTCCTCGGCCCGGCGCGCATCCTCCGCGGGGGATTCGCCGCGCGGTCGCGTGCCCGCGATGGGCCGCAGCGTGATCGTGCCCCCCGAGATGCGCACCATGGTCTCCGGGGAGGCGCCGACCACGTGATGGTCGCCGAAGTCGAAATAGAACATGTAGGGCGAAGGATTGAGGCTGCGCAGCGCCCGGTAGAGCGCGAGCGGCGGCGCGCGAAAATCGCGCGAGGTGCGCTGCGAAATCTGCACCTGCATGCAGTCCCCGGCGAAGATGTATTCCTTGCAGCGCTTCACCGCGGCAAGAAACTCTTCCTCGCTGAAAGTGCAATCCAGCTTTTCTGCGGGAGTCCTTGCTCGAATGTCGAGGTCGGTTTCCTCGCGAATCGCTGCTCCCAACCTTTTTTTCAGCTTCTCAAGGCGTTCCCGTGCCGCGCCGAGCGCGGCCGGATCGCGCGGATCCGCGTAGACGACGAGGTAGAGCTTGCCGAGCACGTTGTCGATCACCGCGAGCTCGTCCGAGACGAGCAGAAGCAGGTCCGGCGTGCCGAGCGGGTCGGGCTTGCCGCCCTTCATCGCCGAGCGCTCGACGTGCCGCACGGTCTCGTAGCCGAAGTAGCCGACCAGGCCGCCGCCGAAACGCAATTGCGCCGGCACGGGCGCGACCCGCTCGCGGCCAAGGTAGCCGCGCAGGTATTCGAACGGATCGGCGTTCTCCAGACGCTCGAGCGTCACGTCGTTGCCGCGCGCGTCGCGCAGGAGCCTGCGCACGACGCCCTCGCGCAGCTCGATCCGCTCCGAGCAGGCCAGGCCCACGAACGAGTAGCGTCCGAAGCGCTCCCCTCCCACCACCGACTCGAGCAGGTAGCTGTAGGGGCCGCCGGCGAGCTTGAGATAGATGGCGAGCGGCGTGTAGAGGTCCGCGCGCGCCTCGGCGACGACCGGCACGCGCGTGTAGCCCTGCTGGGCAAAATTGCGAAACTCGGATTCCGTCATGAAACGTGCTCCCAACCAACCTGCGCTGACTGCAGTACTGCGGGATGCTGCTACGGGGTGCGGGAAAAGATCTCCCGCGGCAAAGCAGGACTAGCTTCGCCAGGGGCGCCAGCAGCGCCGGAGGAGGGAGTTCGGAAGTGCGCTGTTCGGTTTCACGACGGGCGGCACTATAGCACGGGCGATTCGCTAGGCGGACGCGAGCCGGGTGCGCATCTCGCGGATCGTGGCGGCATAGTCCTTCGCGCCGAAGATGGCCGAGCCGGCGACAAAGGTGTCGGCCCCCGCCTTGGCGATTTCGGCGATGTTGTCGCCCTTCACGCCGCCGTCGACCTCGAGCCAGACCTCGCGCCCGGAGGCCTGGATGCGCTTGCGCACCTCGGCGATCTTCGGCAGGACCGACGAGATGAACTGCTGGCCGCCGAAGCCCGGATTCACCGACATGAGGAGCACCAGGTCGAGCTTCGCGAGCGTGTGATCGAGATAGCTGAGCGGCGTGGCGGGATTCAGGACGAGGCCCGCCTTGCAGCCGTTTTCCTTTATCAACGCGAGGGTGCGATCGACGTGCTCGGACGCCTCCGGATGGAAGCTGATGATGTTGGCGCCGGCCCTGGCGAAGTCCGGGACGATGCGGTCGACCGGTTTCACCATCAGGTGCACGTCGATCGGCAGCCGCGTGCGCGGCCTGAGCGAGGCGCACACGAGCGGGCCGATGGTCAGGTTCGGCACGTAATGGTTGTCCATGACATCGAAGTGCAGCAGGTCCGCGCCCGCCGCCTCGACCGCGCTCACCTCCTCGCCCAGGCGAGCGAAGTCGGCCGAGAGGATCGAGGGCGCGATGCGATACCGGGGAGCGGCCGCCATGGCGGCGGCATTCTATCGCGTGCCCTTACAATGCGCGCATGGCGCAGTCCAGGCGCTACGAGGTCACGGTAAGCGCGGCGGTCCGGTATCTGTCGGAGCAGTCCGACGAGAAGACCGGCCGCTACGTCTTCGCTTACACGATCAACATCCGCAACACGGGGGATGCGACCGCGCAGCTGATCAGCCGCCACTGGGTCATCACCGACTCGCAGGGCCTGGTGCAGGAGGTGCGCGGGCTGGGCGTGGTCGGCAACCAGCCGGTGCTCAAGCCCGGCGAGAGCCACGAGTACACCAGCGGCACGGCGATCGCGACCCCGGTCGGGACGATGAAGGGCAGCTACCAGATGATCGCCGACGACGGCACGCGCTTCGAAGCCGAGATCCCCGAGTTCACCCTGTCGGTGCCCAGGGTGCTGCACTGACTTGCTAGCGCGCTTCGGCGGCCATCCGGCGCAGCTGCGCCGTCGTCTTTGCCAGGCGATCGGCAAGGATGCGGATGAGCGCGATGGCCGCGTCGGGATTGCCGCGGATCACGTTCACGAACACGTCGCGCGAGATGCGCAGCACCTCCACCTTGGTGCGCGCGACCGCGGTCGCCGTGCGCGGCACGTCGCCGAAGATGCCGATCTCGCCGATGACGTCGTTGCGCGTGAGCGTATTGACGAGCAGCGGCCCCTTGGGCGTGGGCACGGTGATGTCGACTTCGCCCTCCATGATGATGTAGGCGCTGTCGGGCGGGTCGCCCGCGCTGAACATGGTCTGCGTCTGGTTGAAGGTCAGCCGGTCGCTCGAGAAGCAAAGCAGCTTCTGCATGGCGGGGTCGGTGGTGCTGAAGATCGGCACCCGGCGGATCAGCTCGAATTCCTGCTCAAGACTCATGGTGTGTTCCTTTGCGGTCCTTATCCGGCACTCAGGAGTTTCTGCAGCGCACCCCCGCGCGCTTTCAGATCCTCGAACCTGCCCTGCTCGGCCAGCCGCCCGCGCTCCATGACGAGCGTATGGCCGAAGCGGTCGGCGAGATCGTTGCGTTGCAGCGCCCAGAACACGCAGCGGCCCTTGCGCGCCTCCAGGATGTTGGCGACGAGCCGGTTCTGCGTTCCGGCATCGAGGCTCGCCGCCGCCTGCTCGAGGATCAGCACCGCCGGGCGCTTGAGCAGCGCGCGCGCGATGGCGACCTTCTGACGGTCGGCCGAGGAAAGGCGCGCGCCGCCGACGCCGACCTGGTAGCCCAGGCCGATCGCGATCACCTGCGGCCGCAGCTGCTGTTCCTCGACCACCTGGTGCAGCATCGCGCCGATGCGCGCCGAGGCCTGCGCCTGGCCGGTGGCGATCTTGCCGAAAAGAATGTTGTCCTGGAGGCTTGCCGCGATGTTGTAGCTCGCGGCGTCGAAGAAGGCGACCGCGCCGCGCAGCTCCTTGGGCAGGTTCTCCGCGAAATGCCTGCGCGCCTTCAGGATGCGCGCCTCGAACGCCTCGTCGATCAGGCCGAGGCGGTGCCGGGCGGAGATCATCTTGAAGGGCAGCGCGAGCAGCAGGTCGCGGTCGGCCTCCTCGATCTTGTCGAGGCCGGAATCGGCGACGCGCGCGAGAACCGCCTTCACCTCCGGCAGGTCCTCCTGGCGGATGAAGCTGAAGCGCTCGAAGAACTCGTGGCCCGGCGGCAGGCCGCTGAAGAGCTCGACCATGGTCTCGGCGAGCTTGTGGCCGGTCTTGAGCAGGTCGTCGGTCAGGCCGGTCTCGGAGAGCACGCGCCGCATGTAGGCGTTGTGCGCGAGGTTGTCCGGGTCGAGCGTCTTGCCCACCGGCGTGCCGAAGAGAAGGTTCTCGGCGAGCGTCGCGTTGCGGTTGTAGCGCTCGGCGTCGAACTGCTCGACCAGGCCCTGGGTATCGGGCGCGGTGAGGCGCTCGCGCATCGCGGCGCGCGCCCGCAGCGCGCGCTCGGCCAGGCCCGGGTGCCGGGTGGCGTCCACCGCGCTTCGCAGGCCCAGCTCGAAAATCGACTCCTCCAGCTCGACCACCTTCAGCACTTCGCCGATGCGCGCGTCGAGCTCCTCAGGCCCGGCTGCGCCCGCGGCCTGGTAGTCCGTCCAGTCGGCGTTGAAGTCGAGGAGCGTGCTGTCCGTGCGCTGGGCTTCCTTCATCTGGAAATCCTGCGCCTTGGCGGCCTCGCCCTCGTAGGTGCATTCGCGCAGCGGATAGTGCTTCAGGCCGTAGAGCAGGTTTTCGCGCACGCTCACCGGGAAGAGATACGCCGAAGGCCCGACATAGCCGAGCGCCCGTCCGGTAAAGGCTTCCGGCGCCCTGACCACATCCACGCCGCCCACATCGAGCGACCCGCTCGTCGGCACGATCAGGCGCGAGAGCATCTGCGAGAGCTCGCCCACGCCCGCGGCGTGCGAGCCGAGAATCGCGACGTGCTGGTCGAGCCCGATCTCGAAGCTCACGCCGTCGACGAGCTTGGTTCCCGCCTCACCCGCGAGCGAGAGGTTGGAGGCGCGCACCGCGCCCGCGCTCGGCACCTGGATCGCCGCGGCGGGCGCCTGCAGCTGCGCCGGCGCGATGTCCTCGACGGTGAACTGCTCGATCACCTGCGTGTACTTGATCTGCACGTCCAGGCGCTGCTGGTCCCAGTCGATCAGCTCCTTGATCGGCGAAGGCAGGTCCTTGTAGGCGGCGATCACGGCCACCAGCGTGCCGATGTCGAGGCGGCCGCGGATCACGAGGTAGCCGCCGATCAGGTAGAAAAGGAAAGGCGCGACCTGCGAGAGGAAGTTGTTCAGGAACTTGATCATGAACTTCCGCTGGTAGAACTCGAAGCGGATGCGGAAGATCTGGCCGAGGCGCGAGGAAATTTCGGCGCGCTCGTAGTTGGAGGTGTCGTGCGCGTGCACTTCGGTCGCGCCGTCGGCCACCTCGGCGATGCGGCCCGCGAGCTGGCGGGCGCCGAGCTGGCGCTCCTTGGCGAGCGCGAGCAGGCGCCGCCGCAGGCGCGGCATGATGAGGACCTGCGCCGCCACGACGCCCACCGCGATGAGCCCGAGCGCCCAGTGCTGGTAGAGGATGAAGAACGTCGCCGTGCCGGCCTCGCCGAGCAGGAAGAACGGCGTGATCATCGACTCGCCGACGAAGCCGCCGAGCGGCTCGACCTCGTCCTTGATCATGGTGGCAAGCTCGGCGGACTTCACGCGCCGGAAGCGCGAGAGCGGAAAGCGCAGGATGTGGTCGAAGAGCGCGTAGCGCAGGCGCCGCAGCATGCGCTCGCCGAGCCACCCCTTCATGGTGTTGATCTGGAACTTGATGCCCCCGCTCACGACGATCAGCGAGAGGAAGGCGAACGTCAGGGCGAAGAGGTAAGGCACCTGGTGCAGCGGGAACCCGTCGAACACATGCAGCGATTGCCCGCCCAGCCAAGTCGGCAGGGTGAGCTGGATCTTCATGAAAGCGACCGTGCTGTCCGGCGTCGGGAAGCGCCGCCCCTGGATCGCCTCGTTGATGATCGCCTTCGGCAGATTGAGCATCTGGAAGTAGATCAGCATCGACGCCAGGACGAGCGGCACGATCATCGCCTGCTCGCGCTTGCTGTAGCGGAAGATGAAGCCGAAGAGCGACCGTTCCACGGGGGCGATGATAGTGCAAGCCGCCCGAGTTCGTGCCACAGTAGCGGCCGTCATGGGGGAAGGGACCAAGTCCGCATTCAGCGTGCGCTTCTGGGGCGTGCGCGGCAGCATCGCCGCGCCCGGCCCGGCGACCGCGCGCTATGGCGGCAACACCTCCTCGCTCGAAGTGCGCTGCAGCGGAAGGTTGCTGCTCTTCGATGCGGGCACCGGCCTGCGCGACCTCGGCATCAAACTCCTCGGCGAAGCGCCGGTCGACGCCGACCTTTATTTCACCCACACACATTTTGACCATGTGTGCGGACTGCCCTTCTTCAAGCCGTTCTTCCAGCCCGAGAACCGCTTTCGCCTCTGGGCCGGGCATCTCGGCGGCGGCATGAACCTGCAGCGCGTGCTGCGCGAATTCATGGTCGCGCCGCTCTTTCCGGTGCCCCCCGAAGTGTTCAAGGCCAACATGGAGTACCGCGACTTCAAGCCCGGCGAGACGCTGCCCTCCGCGCCCGGCATCACCGTGAAGACGCGCACGCTCAATCATCCCGACGGCGCCGTCGGCTACCGCATCGAGCACGGCGGAAAATCGCTTTGCTACCTCACCGACACAGAGCACGTGCCCGGCGCGCCCGACAAGAACGTGCTCGCGCTGATGGACGGCGCGGACGTCGTCATCTACGACAGCATGTACACCGACGAGGAGTACTCGAAGTCCTACGTCGGCTGGGGCCACTCGACCTGGCAGGAAGGCGTGCGCCTCGCGAAGATGGCCAGGGTGAAAAAGCTCGTCCTCTTCCACCACGATCCCGAGCGCGACGATGCGAAGCTCGATGCGATCGCCAAGCAAGCCGAAGCGGCGCTGCCCGGGACGGTCGTCGCCCGAGAAGGCCTGACGGTAACGCTCTAATTACTTATACGGATCTGCTGCGTCGCGCAGGCCGTCGCCGAAGAAGTTGAACGCGAGCACCACCACGAAGACCGGGACGACCGGCAGCATCAGCCAAGGGTAGAGCGCGACCACGTTGATGTTCTGCGCTTCGTTGAGGAGCACGCCCCAGCTCGTCACCGGCGGGCGCAATCCCAGGCCGAGAAACGAGAGCGCAGTCTCACCGAGGATCATGCCGGGCACCGAGAGCGTGACCGAGGCGATGAGGTGGCTCGCGAAGGAAGGCAGCAGGTGCCGGCCAATCACGCGGCCGGGCGTGGCGCCCATCAGCACCGCCGCTTGCGCGAAGTCTTCCTCTCTCAACGCCAGCAATTTGGATCGGACGGCGCGCGCCAATCCGGGCCAGTCGAGGAGGCCCAGGATGATGGTGATGCCGAAGTAGACGAGGATCGGGCTCCAGTTGACCGGGAGCGCGGCGGAGAGCGCCATCCACAGCGGCAACTCGGGGAAGGAGCGCACCATCTCGATCAGGCGTTGGATGACGATGTCGATCCAGCCGCCGTAGTAGCCGGAGATGCCGCCGAGCACGATCCCGATCACGAAGCTCACCGCGATGCCGAGCAGCCCGACCGTGAGCGAGATGCGCGTGCCGTAGATGATGCGCGAGAGCAGGTCGCGCCCGAGCCGGTCGGTGCCGAGCCAGAAGAAGGTGCCGCCCTCGGCCGGACAGACGAGGTGAAAGCGCGCCTCGAACAGCCCCCAGAAGCGGTATTCATCGCCCGTGCAAAAGAAACGCAGCGGCTGCACCTGTGCCGGATCCGGCGTGTACTCGCGCGTCAGCGTCTTCATGTTCAGCTCCATGCGGTAGCCGTACACGAACGGACTGCGGAACGCGCCTTCGTGAAACCAGTGGATTTCCTGCGGCGGCGCATAGATGTGCTTCGTGTTGCGCGAATGCAGGTTGTAGGGCGCGAGCGCCTCGGATACGAAGATCGAGGCGTAGAGTGCGACCAAGATCGCCGCCGCGATGACGGCGATGCGATGGCGGCGGAACTTCCACCACATGATGCGCCACTGGGAAGCGCGGTAGAAGCGCTCCTGCTCGGGGGTGAGCTTCTCGACCGAATAGGGCTCGAAGGGCGCCTTCGAGACGTAGTGCTCGAGCTTGTCGGCGGCGGTGTTCATTTCGCCGCGCCTCCGCTCAGGCGGATGCGCGGGTCGAGCATCGCGAGCAGCAGGTCGGACACGAACATGCCGACGACCGTGAGAAGCGCGAGGAACATGAGGAAGGAGCCGGCGAGGTACTGGTCCTGGCTGCGAAGCGCCTCCAGCAGCATCGGGCCGGAGGTCTGCAGCGAGAGCACCACCGCGACAATCGCCGAGCCCGAGATCACCGAGGGCAGCAGGTGGCCGATATCGGCGATGAACGGGTTGAGCGCCATGCGCAAGGGATACTTGATGAGCAGGCGAAAGGGCGGCATCCCCTTCGCGCGCGCAGTCACGACGTACTGCTTCTGCAGCTCATCGAGCAGGTTCGCCCGCAGCCGCCGGATCATCGCTGCCGTGCCCGAGGTTCCGATCACGATCACCGGAATCCACAGGTGCGTGAGCACCGAGCCGAACTTCGCCAGGCTCCACCCCTGGTCGAGGAATTCCGGATCCATGATGCCGCCGATCGCGAGGCCGAACTCGACGTTGGCGAAATACATGAGCACGAGGGCGAAAAGGAAATTCGGCGTGGCGAGCCCCACGTAGCCGAGCAGCGTCAGCCCGTGGTCGCCCCAGCTGTACTGGTGGGTCGCGGCATACACGCCGATCGGAAACGACACCGCCCAGGTGAAGAGGATCACCGTGAAATTGAGGATGAACGAGAGCAGCATCCGGTCGCCGATCACCTTCGAGACCGGCAGGTCGTACTCGAATGACCAGCCCCAGTCGCCCTGCAGGAGCCCCGAGAACACGCGCTTGCCCGAGCCGGTGGTTTCCTTGGGCCAGATGCCCACCCAAACGGCGTATTGTTCGAGGAAGGGCTTGTCCAGGCCGAATTCCTTGCGCAGGAACGTGATCTTCTCCATCGCCGCCTTGTCGCCCTGGCTCTGCAGCTCGGCGATCTGGTTGGAGAGGAAATCGCCCGGCGGCAGCTTGATGATCGAAAACGTCACGAAGCTGATCACGAGCAAGGTCGGGATCATGATCAGGATGCGGCGGATGGTGTAAGTCAGCATCCGTTTACTTCGCGATCCAGAAGGTCTCTGGCCGGTAGATGCCGAAGAAGGCGCCCGGATCCCAGTTGTAGATGCCCTTGTCGGGCAGGTTGCGCAGCGTCGTGCGCGCCACCACCGGCTGCAGCACGCCGGAGACCACGCCGATCGTGAACTGCTGGTCCACCTGGATCTCGATCATGCGGCGCCAGATCTTCTCGCGCTCCTCGTGGGTCGCGGAGCCGCGCCAGGCGCGGTAGAGCTTCATCAGCTCGACCGCCTCGGGAATATCGGGCTTCTCGCCGGCCTTGCCGCGCGTCTCGAAGTACTGGCCGAAGTGCGGCCACTGCAGCTGCTGCTGGCTCGTCGGGGCGAGCTCGTCGGGATCCATCTCCGCGGTCGGAATGCCGTTCTCGAGGCCCGACCACACCGACAGGATCGCCTCGCCCGAGAACACGCGGTTCCTCAGCACCTCGCGCTGCGAGGGCTTGGTGAAAAGCTTGATGCCGACCTCGCGCCAGGTCTCGCGGATGAGCTCGAGCACGTCGGTCTGCTCCGTGGTCTCCCCCGCCGTCTCGGCGATGATCTCGAGCGGCCGGCCGTCGGGCAGCTTGCGCGTGCCGTCCAGGCCGCGCTTGAGGCCCATCTCGTCAAGGAGCTTCGCCGCCGCCTTGCGGTCGTACTGCGCCCAGCGCGTCTGGTACTCCTTGCGGTAGAGCGGGCTCTCCTCGAGCACGGTGTTGTTGCCCTCGATCGCGAGGCCGAAGTAGAGCACCTGGTTGACGAGCGAGCGGTCGATCGCGAGCGAGAGCGCCCGGCGAAAGCGCACGTCGCGCAGCACCTCGCGCCAGACCGGGTCGGCGGCGTTCAGGTTCGGAAAGAGCGCGAGTTGCGAGCCCTTGGCCGTGCGCCAGAGAAGCGTGCGGTAGTGATTGCGCTCCTCGCCCTTCTTGAGGAACGTGTAGTTGTTGAACTGGATGTCGCGCGCCTGCAGGTCGGACTCGCCCGCGCCGGTCTTGGCAGGGATGAGCTTCGACTCGGCCACCTGCATGATGACGCGGTCGATGTAGGGCAGCTGCCGGCCCTGCTCGTCGACGCGGTGGAAGTACGGGTTGCGCACGGCGACGAAGCGATCGGCCGGCGGCTTGGTGGTATTCATCCACGGCTGCAGCGTCGGCAGCTTCGGGTTGTCGAACTGGTACATGTTGTCTTCGCGGTTGTGCACCTGCGACCAGCGCCGCTTTGCCTTGCCGCTGGCCTCCGCCTCGGCGATCTTCGGGTTGTATTTCTTGTGGAACTGCTTGAGGTAGTGCGCGGGCCGGAAGATGAAGAGCGGCGAGGCGCCCGCCATGCGCGGCAGGAAATCCGGATTGGGCTTGGCCCAGGTGTAGCGCACGGTGGTCTTGTCGAGGATCTCCACCTTGGGCGGCTCGCCCTCGACCAGCAGGTCCCCGGGCGGGCCCGCGGGCGAGAGCTCCTTGTTGTTGGCGACGTCCTCCCAGAAATAGCGGAAGTCCTCGGTGGTGAAGGGCGTGCCGTCGGACCACTTGTGGCCCTTGCGCAGCCTGAGCGTGAAGATGCGGCCCTCCTGCACCTCGAAGCTCTCGAGGAGGTCGGGGACGATGTTGAGATCCCGGTCGTAGCCGACGAGGCGCGAGTAGCCGTAGACGACCAGCATGCGCACGTCGCGGCTGCGGCCGATCAGCATGTGCAGGTCGCCGCCGTGACGACCCGGGCGCAGCGTCTTGCCGTCCATCTTCACCACGAGCGGGTTCTCGGGCAGGCGCTCCTGCACGGCCGGAAGCTTTTTCGCCGCGACCTCCTCGGCAAGCGTAGGGGTTTCTACGAGCGCCTGTGCCGCCCCGCAGAAAAACAGCCACAGGAGCAAAGCCCAATTCATTCTCATGCCAGCTCCGTCGCGTTCGCGCCTTCGTGCGCGCGCACGTGGTGGTTGTCGCCCACGTCGATCATGCCGACCCGGGCGCTGCCATCGAGCTTGAACGGCGCGGGCCAGGCGCGCGGATCGGAAGCCTTACCCTCCATGAGCGCGGTGAAGTCGAGCTTGCGATCGAGGTCGGGGTCGGGCACCGCGGCGAGCAGCGCCTTCGTGTAGGGGTGAATCGGCCGGCGAAAGAGCTCGTCGAACGGCGCCACTTCGACGATCCGGCCGGCGCACATCACGGCGATGCGGTCGGCGAGGTAGTGCACCACCGCGAGGTTGTGCGAGATGAAGAGGTAGGTGAGGTTGAGCGCGTTCTTCAGGTCGAGGAGCAGGTTGAGCACCTGTGCCTGCACCGAGACATCGAGCGCCGACACCGGCTCGTCGCAGATGAGGAGCTCGGGCCCGAGCGCCAGCGACCTCGCGATGCCGATCCGCTGGCGCTGGCCGCCCGAGAAGCTGTGCGGATAGCGGCGCAGGAAGCGAACGTCGAGGCCGACGAGGGTCATCAGCTCCTTCACGCGCGCGAAGCGCTCCTCCTCATCGCCGATGCCGTGGATGACGAGCGGCTCGGCGACGATGTCGTGCACCGTCATGCGCGGATTCAACGAGCTGAATGGATCCTGGAACACGAACTGGACCTTGCGCCGGTAGGCGAAGAGCTCGGCGCCTTTCAGCGACAGCACATCGCGCGGCTGCCCCTGGTCGTTGAAGACGATCTCCCCCGAGTCGGGAGCGACCGAGCGCAGGATCATCTTGGCGGTGGTGGTCTTGCCGCAGCCCGATTCGCCCACCAGTCCGAGGCATTCGCCGGCGGCGACGTGGAAAGAGACATCGTCCACCGCGCGCACCTCGCCTGCGAGGCTGCGGCCGAGGAACGAGGTCTTGCGGGTCTCGAAGCGCTTGACGAGGTTGCGCGCGACCAGCAAGGGCTCGGCGCGCGCGGCGGCCGCCCTCGCCTCGCCGTGCGGCCGGCCGCGGCCGGAGATGAGGTGGTCGGTCGAAGCCTGCACTTCGCGGATGGGCGTGAGGCGCTCGCCGGGCGCCATGGTGAAGCGCGGCACCGCGCGCATGAGCGCCTTCAGGTACGGATGCTGGGGGTCGCGGAAGATGTCGGCGATGCTGCCCGACTCGACGACCTTGCCGTGGTACATGACCACGACCTCGTCGGCCATGTTGGCGACCACGCCCAGATCGTGCGTGATGAGCAGCATCGCCATGCGGAATTCCGACTGCAGCGACTGCACGAGCTGCAGGATCTGCGCCTGGATGGTGACATCGAGCGCCGTGGTCGGCTCGTCGGCGACGAGCAGCGCCGGGCGGCACACGAGCGCCATGGCGATCATGGCGCGCTGGCGCAGCCCCCCGGAGAGCTCGAACGGATAGGTGTGCTCGGCGCGCGCCGGATCGGCGAAACCCACGAGGCGCAGCATCTCGATCACCGCCGCGCGGCGCTCGGCCTTGCCGAGCCCGGTGCGGTGAAGCTGCAGCGCCTCGCCCACCTGGTTGCCCACGGTATGCAGCGGCGAGAGCGCGGTCATCGGCTCCTGGAAGATGATGGAGATGCGTCCGCCGCGGATCGCGCGCGCCTGCGCGCTCTCGGGCGCAAGGCGCGCGATGTCGATCGCGCCGCCCGGCTGATCCGGGTCGTGAAAGAGGATTTCGCCCCCCTCGATGCGCGCGACTCTCGGCAGGATGTTCATCACTGCCTGCGCCACCATCGTCTTGCCCGAGCCCGACTCGCCCACGAGCGCGACCGACTTCGCTTCCGGGATCCGCAACGAGACGCCGTCGACCGCCTTCACCGTGCCGGCGTCGACGTCGAGATAGACCTTGAGATCCCGGATGCGGAGAACGTCGGCCATCAGGAGCCCAGCAGCGCGAGGTTCTCGCGCGTGGTCTCGTCGAGCTCGAGTCCGTGCTGGCGCGCGGCTGCGACCGCCGAGCGCGTGAGCTCCGCGAATCCGGCGAGCCCGGAATCCACGCGGATCGTTCGGTCCGCGCCGCGGAGCTTCAACTGCATCCACCCCTCCTCTTGGTCCCGCCGGGTCGAGTAGTAGTCGAGCCGCAGCGAGCGCAATTCCCCCCACCGGATCGCCGCGCCCCTCGGGCCGCGGGTGCGAATTCCGGCCTCATCCAGCTCGATAGGGGTCCACTGGCGACAGACCGTGCGGGCAAAGTATACGAGGAATAGCGCCGCGCCCGCAGCGAGGACTCCGGCGATCGGCGCCGCCGGCTCGAGCCACGCGAGCGCACTGAGAAATAGTGCCGCTCCCACCCCCGCGCGCGCGTAATCGGCGGCGAGCGCCCGCGCCGGATAGCGGTAGATCACCCGAACAGCTCAGGCGCCGAGCGCCAGCGCGCACCCGCTTCGCGCGTGAATGCAAACAAACGTTCGAGAAAGGCCCATGCGCCCTCGTCATGGCAGGCATGGTGGGTCAGCAAGCCGGTCGCCTCGGCGCGGTCGACTTCGCCGCGCCGTCGCGATGCGAGATGGTTCACCGTCATGCGCAACGCCGCGTCGGCGCCGACGAAGTTTCGCCCCGCCTGCCACGCAATGATGTCGACGTGCGTGTTTACCTGGCGCAGGCCAGGGGCCGGCGCGGCGCGCTTGCGCGGGCCATACTGGCTGAGTCCCGCATACTTCGCCGCGGGGAGATGCGTGACCAGCTCGGCGGATAGCCGGTTCCAGGGGGGCGCGAGCACCGGACAAAAACGCGTTCCGGCCAGTGTTTGCAGGCGCTTTCGTGCCGACGCGAGGCGCTCAAGCGCTGCGGCGGCCGGCTCGGCATCGGGAAACTCCGATTTCTTCGCTCCCGCGCCGGCGCGGTTGACGTGGTCGGCCCCGTGCTGGATCACGCTCACCCCGGCATCGAGCGCCGCCGTCAGCTTGCGGTCGGCTTCGCGCGGCACCACCGCGAGCGCGAGCGGCACGCCGCTCGAGTGCGCCAGCCTCAAAAGTTGCTCGAGCGCGGGAGTGGGCATGCCCGCATCGTCGTCGCGCCACCAGAAATCCGGCGTGCTTCCCGAGTTGCGCCACTCCGCAAGCTCGTTTCGGAGCTCCGCCCAGCTCACGACGCCCGTCTCTGCGCCCATCGCGCGATGAGAGCGGCGCTTTTGACTGCGCCATTCAGATCGAGCGCGATGCGGTCCGGCCGGCGCCTGGCGGAGGCGCGATCGATGGCCGCAGCGAGCGACTGGGGATTGAGCGCGTCCTCCTCGACCATCTCGAGAAGCCCGCGCTCGACAAAGCAGCGCGCCCGCTCGGTCTGCTCGGTCTCCGCGACTCCGGCAAACGGCACGACCACCGCGCGCGCGCGCACCGCAAGCGTCTCCATCAGCGTGTTGTAGCCGGCCTGGCTCACCGACAGCTCGCAATTGGCGAGTAGCGTCGTGAAGTCGGCGCGCGCCCGCTCGAGAATGATGCCGTCCCGCGCGAGCCGCGTGAGCCTTGCATAGGCCGCTTCGCTGAGATTGTGCCCGGCGAGCACCCGCCAGGTACGATTCTTGAGCGAGGTGAGCGGGCGGGCGTGCACCGCGGCCTCGAGCAACGCTTCTCCCACCGCGCCGCCGCCGGCCGAGACGACCACCTCGCCCGTGCCTGCGCTCGACGACGCCTGTGACGCAGGCACGTCCACGACGTAGCCCGAATATTCGATTTTCGCCGCGAGCCTGGGGGCGAGCGGAAACGTCCGCTCCAGCCGAATGACGCCCGGATCGGAATGCACGAGCACCCGGTCGAAAAACCGCTCCGCGAGCGCGGCGGACTCCTCCTGCCGCTCGAGGGTTTTCTTTCCGCCGAGCAGGTCGCGCAGCGAGCAGATGATCGCCGGCCGCGGGCTCGCCGCCGCCGCCTCCTCGAGCAGCGGCAGGAGCTCGAAGCGCATCTGCCGCCGGCCGAAGGGGAAAAGCTCGATGAGCAAAACCTGGGCGCCGCTTGCCCGCCAGGCGGCGAGCAGCGCCGCGGCGCGCTTTTTCTTCCACCCCTCGTCGATTTCGTGCCCGGCTTCATCGAGCAGCGTCCTGAAGGTCATGTCGGCGCTCGTCGCCGGCGGTAGCTGCGCCACGATCGCCTTGCCGAAGGCGATGCCCGGAACCGGCGGACCGCCCCTCGCCACGGTCACCTGCAGGCCCGCATCGACCAGTGCGCGCGCGAGCGTCGCCGCCCGCTTCAGGTGGCCGACCCCGAGCAGGTGCTGGACGTAGATAAAAACGCTTCGCCGTGCGCTCAACCGAAAGCCCTCACGCGGCGCAAAGGCGCAAGCCACGCCTGGAGGCGCCCGGCGGCCGCATCGAGGCTGCGCTCCTCGGCGACGAACGCCTTCGCCGCGGCACCCAGCCTTTGTCGCCGGAGGGGATCGACCAGCAGCTCTCGCGTCAACGCGGCGAGCTTCGCCTCATCGCCAGCCGGAGCGAGCAGCCCGGTCCGCCCGTCCATCACGACGTCGGGCACGCCGCGCACGGCGCAGGCGACGACCGGAACGCCCGCGGCCTGCGCTTCGAGAAGCGCCATGCCGTAAGCCTCGTTCACCGCCGGCCAGACGCAGAGATCGGAGGCGGCGTAGAGCGCGGCGACCTCATTGAGCACGAGCGCGCCGGGAAGCGCCGCGCGGCCCGGGATGCTCGTGGCGAAGGCTGCTTCAACCTGCGCGCGCGCCTCGCCGTCGCCCGCGACGATGAGGCGCCAGGGCAGGTCGCCGACCCGCGCGAGCGCGCTTGCAAGCTGGCGAAGCGAGGCGAGCTTGTCGCCCGAGCGCATCATCGCCGCGACCGAAACCCACGGCACGTCCGGATCAAGCCCGTACGCCTTTGCGAGGCGGCCGCGATGGACCGCTCTCTCATCCGCGGCGGCGCGAAAAGGCGCCGGATCGAGGAAAGGCGCGAGCGTGCGCACGCGCTCGCGCGCCGCGCCCAGCTCGAGCACGCCCTCGACATCGTCCGTGATCGGACACAGGAGCAGATCCGCTTTGCGGATCGCCTCGGCAGATCCCTCATGTCCGAGCGCCCAGGCGCCGTGCGCGCGCTTGCCTGCATGCGAGGGCTCGGCGACGACATAGGGGATTCCGAGCGCCGCGCTCGCCTCCGGGCCGAGCCAGTCGGGCGCCTTGTAATAAAGGTGATAGGTGAACCACAGCTCGGGCCGGGAGGCGGCGGGCGAGCGCAGCCACTGCTCGGCGAGGCGTCGGCCCAGCAACTGCCCCTGCTCGCGCAACGCCGCCTGGCGCGCGCCATCGCCCTCGCCGTCGTAGCTGCGGAAGGTCGAGACGAGCTCGACGCGGTGGCCGGCGCGCCCGAGCGCCTGCATGAGAAGCCCGGCGACGCGCCGGTCTCCCGACGGCGTGGCGTGCGTCGGCGACTTGAGCGGCGCGTAGAAGGCGATGCGCATGGCGTTCTCCGGCGCCGGCGATTCTAGGCCGCGAGGCCGAAGCGGCGCGAAAGCCTCCGCAGGTTCGCTTCCAGCCCGAAGCGCGCATGCACCCGCGCCCTGCCCGCCTCGCCCAGCTGGCGGCGCAGCGCCGGGTCGCGGATCAGGGTTTCGATCGCGCGCGCGAGCGCCTCGGGCGATTCCGGCGGCACGAGCAATCCGGTTTTTCCATCCTCGATAAGCTCCGGAATCGCCGAGACCGAGGTTGCGACGCAGGCAAGCCCCTGGCTCTGGGCCTCCGCGAGCACGTTCGGCAGGCCGTCCCGGTCACCGTCGCGCGCCACGCGCGAAGCGAGCGCAAAGAGATCGGCCGCGCGATAGGCGGCGAGGATGTCGCCCTGGGCGAGCGCGCCGCGCCATTGGACCCGGTCGGCGATGCCGAGCGCGCGGGCGCGCCGCTCGAGCGGGCCTTTCAGCGGGCCGCCGCCCGCGTGCACAAGCCGCCAGTGCACATCGCGCGGCAGGAGCGCGAGCGCATCCAGCAGCACGTCCGCGCCCTTTTTCTCGACGAGCCGGCTCACCGACAGGATGTGGATCGGTTGGCCGGGATTTTCTCCCTTGTTCTCGATCTTGCTTTCTGCAACCGGGGTAAACCTCGATAGATCCAGGCCGTGATACACCAGCTCCACGCGCCCCGGCGGCGCGAGCGCGGCCAGATGCGCCTCGTTCGCCGCCGTACAGGTGACGAGCCATTCGCAGGAAGCGAGCTTCTCGCGCTTTTCCCACTCGGGCGTGGTCCAGATGTCCTTCGCATGCGCCGAGCCCGTCCAGGCGAGACCCTTCAGCATCGCGGCGTAGCGCGTGACCGAAGCCGGCGTATGCAGGAAGTGCGCGTGCAAGTGGCGAACGTCCTTCGGCAACTCGTGCGCGAGAACCAGCGCCTGGCCAAAACGGCGAATGCGGTTCGGCGTCGGGTCCCGCGCAAGATCTCTAAGCCAGAGGTTTCGGGTTTTTCCGTATTCCGGATTTCGCCGTTGATGGAACCAGGCGCGAATCACTCTGAAAGGCTCCCACCAAAGATATTCGGGCAGATACAGGAGTTGGGCACGGATCTCTTCATGCACCGGATGACGCCGCGGGTCGGTCGGATGGCGCAGCGACACGATGAGGATCTCCAGGCCGCGGCGCTCGAGCGCGGCGATCTCCTGCGCGATGAAGGTTTCCGAGAGCCGCGGATAGCCTTTCAGGACGAAGGCGACGCGGCCGGAGGCGGCCCGACTCATGCCGCGAGCCTACCGGAAGCTAGGCGATGCGCGGCAGCGGCCGTTGCTGCTCGCCCGACAGCGGCTGCTCGGCCTCGGCGGACTGCTCGATCCACGGAGCGACGAGGCGCCCGACGTTGTCCAGCCCCTCGAGCAGGCCCGGCACGACGATCTCGGAGGGCCGGTTCTGCCGCGGCAGCAGGCGCAGCGCATTGGCCATGACTGCAGGATCGTAGCGCCCGTCGTCGGCGAGCATCGAGACGAGACCCAGCTTCGCCGCGCGCGAGATGCGGATGTACTGCTCCAGGCGCGGCTCGGTGCGCGGCACGATGAGCGCGCGCTTGTCCAGCGACAGGACTTCGCAGAACGTGTTGTAGCCGCCCATCGCCACCACCCCGGCGGCCCGCGAAACGAGCGTCTCGAGGTGGTTGTGGAAGGTGATTGCATCCACGCGCTTCAGGCGCGCCGCGCGGTCCATGAACTCGGCCTGGCGCTCAGGCTGCATGAACGGTCCGAGTACGAGGAGCGCCGGATAGGGGAGCATCGGATCGTGCTCGTAGGCGCGCAGCACCCACTCGATCAGCGCCTCGCCGTCGCCGCCGCCCCCGGTCGTGACGAGCAGGTAGGGCCGGTTGGCCATTTCGGGCAGGCGCGGCGGCGCGCCATGCGTCGGCACCTCGCGGTGCAGGTAGCCCGTGTACACCATTTTCTGGCGCACGCTGATCGGCAGTTTCACCCCGGCGAGCGGATCGCAGATCTGCGGCAGGCCGTAGACCCAGATCTCGTCGTAGAGATCGCGCAGCGCCGGCAGCACGTTCTTCCTCTGCCATTCAGGCTCGAGCAGGCGCGGCTCATCCAGCACGTCGCGCAAGCCGAGCACCAGGCGCGTGCCGCGCGGCTTGAGGAACTCCAGCGTTTCCAGCACCTCGCCGCGCAGACCCATCGGCTCCTTGTCGACGATGAAGAGGTCGGGTTCGAACATCTCGGCCGTGTGCCGGATGATCGAGCCGCGCATCCTCAGCGTCTGCTCGATGTCGAGGTGGAGATTGAGCGAGGTGTATTCGCCGCTGCGCAGCTTGATGACGCCCGGAATGCGCACGAAGTCCACGCGCGCGCGAAAGTCGAACGAGCCGATGATCGGCGAGCCCGACAGGATCAGGACCGAGACGTGCTTGAAGCGCTCGACCAGCCAGTGCGCGATGGCGCGGCACCGGCGCAGGTGCCCCAGCCCCATCGTGTCGTGGCTGTAGATGAGAATCCGGCCGTCGTTGCGCTTGCCGTTCATGCGTCCTCCCCGGGACGGCGGCTGCGACGAAAGGCGGGCATTCTACCCGAGCCGATGGCGTCGGGTTTCTGTCAGTGGAAGGCGGGCCGCAGGTCGTCGGATTCGCGCGGCTTGTACTTCACGTCGCGCACCCCGGGCACGGCGATCGCGACCTCGACGATCTTGAGCATCTCGTCGGTGCCGCAGCCCGACACGGTCACCACGCCGGCGCTCGAAGTCAGCGTGGCGCGCGTCTCGCGCGTCTCCTGGGCGCGGCGCAGCGCCGCCCAGACGTGCGCCGAGAGGGCAAGATCCTCGAGCTTGGAGCGCGAGGCCGCGGTCTCGGCGAACTTGGGCGAGCGCACGATGGAGAGCACCTCCTCGACGCATTCGTCCACGCTGACGCGCTCGGTGTTGAGCACGAGGTCGTAGTGCTCCGGATCGGTCCATTGCAGCCCGTAGTGGCGCTTGACGATCGCCGTGTGCGCCTCGTCGTTGCGGTGAATTTCCTCCGCGACCTGCGCCACGTCGCTCGTGTTCAGCCGCTCGCACATGCGCTTGCGGCGCGTCTCGAGCGGCGCGCACACCCGCACGGTGACCACGTGGGGAATGTCGCGCAGAAGGTGCGTGGCACCCCAGCCCCGGATGACGGCGCCCTGGCCTTCGAGCGTCTTGCCGATGATCTCGTCGGCCGAGTGGATGAAAAGGCTCGTCTGGTCGGCCGTCAGCCGCTCGAGCAGTCCGGCCTTGCCATCGAGGAGCTTGACGACATGGCTCTTGCGCACGCGCATGCGGTCGGCCAGATGGTCGATGACCTCGTGATAGATGACGGGAACGTCGAGCTCCTCGCCCAGTCCCGCCGCCACGTCCTTGCCGAGCGAGCCCATCTCCCGCGTGATCGCAATGACCGGCATAGTTCTCCCCCTTTTGCGCTCCCGCCCAATAGTTTACGCTTGCGGCGTCGGGTACGGGCGACAGTTCTTCCGGCACTGGTGGCTTGACGCGCGCAAACTGCGAGGACTAGATTGCCTCGGTCCCGTTCCAATACCAAGAAGCGGGGCCAGCCCCAAAACTCTTCCAACCATTTCAACGCGAAAGGCATCCCCCCATGAGATCGTCGTTCGTTCGTCTCCTCTGCCGCATGCTGGTTGTCTGCATGGTCGCCCTGCCGTTCCAGGCCAATGCCGGATTGATCGGCACCGACCAGGTCGTCACCGCCGAGCAGGCCCTTGCCGCCCGCGGCATGGTGTCCAGCGTCGTCAGCCGCGCCGACGTCGCGAGCCAGCTGCAGTCGCTCGGCCTCTCGCCCGAAACGGCGAAGGACCGCGTGGCCGCCTTGAGCGACGCGGAAGTCACCAAGCTCGCCGGACAGATCCAGAACCTGCCCGCCGGCGCGGATGGCGGCGCCATCCTCGTCCTCATCCTGATCGGCGTGCTCATCTGGTATCTGGTCAGGAAATAGCGGCGGCGGCTCGCCGCGCGCCAGAAAGGGCCCGCGTCCGCGCGGGCCTTTTTTTGTGCGTATTGGCCGCGGCGGCCGCGCTTTCGGGCTGCATTTCGCTGCCCCAGACCGAAGCGCTCTCGGGGCACGCGCCGCCCGGCCTGCCGCCCCGGGTCGAGCTGGAGAAGGTGCCGTTCTTCGAGCAGAGCGACTTCATGTGCGGCCCTGCCTCGCTCGCCATGGTGCTCAATGCCGCCGGCCGGCCGGCGAGCGTCGAATCGCTCGAGCCGCAGGTGTACCTGCCCGGCCGTCGCGGAAGCCTGCAGGCCGAGATGCTGGGCGCGACTCGCCGCGCGGGGCTCGTCGCCTACACGCTCGAGCCGAAAATGGAGGCGCTCATGCGCGAGCTCGCGGCCGGGCGCCCCGCGATCGTGCTCCTCAATCTCTCCTTCCGGCTCGCCCCCATCTGGCATTACGCCGTGGTGATCGGCTACGACACCGAGGGCGAGAAGTTCATCGTGCGCTCGGGGCGCAAGCCGCGCGACGAGTGGAGCTATCCCTTCCTCGAGTACCTCTGGAAGGACAGCGGCTACTGGGCGATGCTCGCGCTGCCGCCGGGCGTGCTTCCCGCCACCGCGCGCGAGGCCGAGTTCGCCGCGGCGGTGGCCGCGCTTGAGCAGGCCGGCGGCAAGCGCGAAGCGCGCGAGTCCTATCGCGCGCTTCTCGAGCGCTGGCCGGACAGCCTGGTCGGGCTTTTCGGCCTGGGCAACACGGAATACGCGGCGGGCAACCTCGCCGCGGCCGAGGACGCATTCGGGCGCGCGACGCGCGCCCATCCCGATGCGGCCCCCGCGTTCAACAACCTCGCGCAGGTGCTCTTCGAGCGCGGCCGGCTCGCGGACGCGGAGACTGCGGCGCGCCGCGCGGTCGAGCTGGGCGGCCCGACGCGGGGCGAAGCCTCGAAGACGCTCGAAGCGATCCTCGCGCGCAAAGCGCCGCACTGACCTACTTCGGCGCGCCGATCTCCTCGAGGCGCCGCTTGGCCGCCGCGCGCACCGCCTCCTTCAGGTCCGGGTGCGCGTCCATGAAAGTCTCGAAGTCGTCCTTGTGCAGGACCAGCAGCTTGCAGGGAATGAGCGCGTTGATCGTCGCCGTGCGCGCCACCTCGGCAATGAGGGCGATCTCGCCGAAGAAGTCGCCCGCCCCGAGCCGTCCCCGGGCCGCGCCCGAGCCGGTGTCGATCTCGACCTCGCCCGAGACGATGAAGTACATGGAGTCGGCCTGGTCGCCCTTGCGGATCAGGCGCTCGCCGCGCTCGGCGCGCCGCGCGCGCAGCACGCTTGCGACCGCCGCGATGCGCGCGGCGTCGAGGGTTCGAAAAAGCGGCACTTTGGCGACCAGGTTCCACGTGTCGACGAACTCGCGCCGCCGCACCGCCTCGATGAACGCCGAAGCGATGATGCCGACGGGGATCGCGAACATGCACAGGCCCATCACCGCGGTGAGGCCGCCCGCCATGCGCCCCCAGAGGGTCACCGGCGTCACGTCGCCATAGCCGACTGTGGTCAGCGTCACGATGCCCCACCACATCGCCTCGGGGATGCTGCCGAACTTGTCGGGCTGCGCCTCGCGCTCGAAGTAGTAGACGAGGCTCGACTGGAAGACGAGCAGCGCGAGCATGAGCACGGCGGCGCTCCAGAGCACGCGCCGCTCGCTGTACATCGCCTCGACCAGGAACTGGAACGCCGCGGTGTGGCGCAGCAGCTTGAAGATCGGCACGATGTCGAGCCAGTCGAGGTTGAGCCCGACGTGCGGCGCCAGCGCAAACGGGACGCCGGCCACGAGATCGACCAGGCCCGGCAGGGAGAAGATGTAGCGCGCGCGCTCGCTGCCGGGGGAGTCGGCATGGGCGTTTTCCGGCGCGATCCAAATGCGCAAGGCGTACTCGATCGCGAAGCCGAGCGTGGTGAGCAGCAGGATCGCGTCAAGCAGGTCCGCGTGCTCGCGGCCGATCGAGGGCACGGATTTCAGCGCCGCGGTGCTCACGCTCAGCACGATCAGGACGACGAGTCCGACGCGCACGAGGCCGCCGAAGGCGCCGCCGCCCTCCTCGCGCGTGAACAGATGGTGCGTTTTCGCGCGCAGGCTGTCGTCGACGCGGGCGAGGTTCATCCCGGATCCTCGTCCTTGCGCTCGGAATCGGGGCGCCGCGTCTGTCCCTTCTTCGGCCAGGTCCACCACACGATTAGAATCGCGAGCGCAAGGGCGATGCCCATCTCAAGATAAATGATCCACATCCCGCGCGCTCTTGCCCTCCTCGTTGCCGCGATTCTAGCCCTCGCGGGATGCACCGCGCCCGAGGTCTGCCCGAAGTGCGCGGAGCCGGCCCCGGCTCCGCGCGCCGCTGCGCGCTACGAGGCGACGCCCCTGGTCGCGATTCCCGGCTGGGCAAGCGCCGAGCTCGCCCCGGGTGTGCGCGCGTTCCTGGCCGGCTGCGCGCGCATCCCGCCAGGGACGCCGCTCGGCCGCGCCTGCGCGGCCGCGGGTGAATCCGCGCCGGCGGACGAAGCCGCGGCGCGCCGCTTCGTCGAGGAGAATTTCTCCGCCTGGGCGGTGCTGCCGCCCGATGGCGCGGCCGACGGACTGGTCACCGGCTACTACGAGCCTGTCCTGCCGGGAAGCCGGGAGCGCGATGCGCGCTTTCGCTTTCCCGTCTATGGACCGCCGCCCGACCTCGTCACCGTGGACCTCGCGGCCGTGCATCCCGAGCTTCGCGACCTGCGCCTGCGGGGACGGCTGGAGGGCACGCGCCTCGTGCCCTACTGGACGCGCGGAGAGATAGAAACGCGGGACATTCGCGCTCCGGCGCTGGCCTGGGTCGAGGATCCGGTCGAGCTTCTCTTCCTGCAGATCCAGGGCTCGGGCCAGATCGCGCTCAACTCGGGCGAGCGCCTGCGGCTCGGTTATGCCGACCAGAACGGCCATCCGTATCGCTCGATCGGCCGGTTTCTGGTCGAGCGCGGCGAGCTGAAGCTCGAGCGCGCCTCGATGCAAGGCATCAAGGCGTGGGCGGCCGCCAACCCGGCAAAGCTGCGCGAAGCGCTCGACGCGAACCCGAGCTATGTGTTCTTCCGGATACTGCCGGCCTCCGCAGAAGGTCCGCCCGGCACGCTGGGCGCCCCGCTCACGGCGGGCTACAGCCTCGCGGTCGACCCGCGCGTGGTGCCGCTCGGGGCTCCGGTCTACCTTGCCACGACCTGGCCGCTGTCGACGAGGCCCCTCGAGCGCCTGATGGCGGCGCAGGACACGGGCGGGGCGATTCGCGGCGCCGCGCGCGCCGATTTTTTCTGGGGCACGGGGCCGGAAGCCGGAAGGCTTGCGGGCCAGATGCGCCAGCGCGGCCGGCAGTGGATCCTGTGGCCGCGCGGGGAAGCGCTGCCGCCGCCGTAGCGGCTATTTGGCTTTCGCGACCTCGTCCAGTTTCTTGCGCAGCGCCGCGATCTCCATGCCGCCGCTCGCCTTCTCGCCGTTGGCGAAGTAAAGCGTCGGCGTGCCGTTCACGCGCAGCGAGCGTCCGAGCTCGAGCACCTTGTCCACCGGGTTGGCGCAGCTCGCGCTCGCCGTCGGAACCTTCGGCCGGTCGTTCGCGGCGAGCTCGAGCCAGGCCTTGGCGCGATCCTTCGAGCACCACACGGCGCGCGAATGATCGGCGAGGTCGGGCCGGATCACCGGATACATGAACACGTACACCGTGAGGTCGTCGATCTGCAGCAGCGTCTGCTCGAGGCGCCGGCAATACGGGCAGTACGGGTCGCTGAACATCGCGAGCACGCGCTTGCCGTTGCCGCGCTGGATCTTCACCGCCATGTCGAGCGGCAGCTGGTTGAACTCGATCGAGCTCAGCTTCTGCAGCCGCTCCTCGGTGAGATCGCGCTCGGCCTTCACGTCGATCAGCCTGCCGGTGAAGACGTAGCTGCCCTTCTCGTCGCTGTAGACGATCTTCGGGCCCTCCAGCGTCTGCAGGCGCACCTCGTAGATGCCGGGCAGTGGCGAGGGCTGCACGCCCTCGACCTTGACGCCGAGCTTGGGCTCGAGCGCTTCGCGGATTTTCTGCTCCTGCGCGAGCGCGGGCAGCGCGATGAGGAGAAGCAGGGCGGGCAGGCAGAGGCGTTTCATGTGAGATTCAACCCATCGCGTGGCGGATCAGTGCGCTCTTTAGGACCGGCAGCCGGTCGGCGAGTTTCAGGCCCGCGTTGCGCAGGCGCGCGAGCGGCGCGCCGCGCGCGCCGAAAAGCCGGTAAAGCCCGTGAACCGTGGCCCGCATCGCGAGTATATCCTCCGCGCGCGCGCGCTCGTAGCGGCGCAGCAGGCGCAGCTCGCCGGGATCGCGCCCCGGCTCGCGCGCCGCGATCACCTCGGCGAGCGTTTTCGCATCCTGCAGCCCGAGGTTCGCGCCCTGCCCCGCCAGTGGATGGATGACGTGCGCGCTGTCGCCGGCGAGCGCGACGCGCGAGGCGACGAGCCGCCCGGCGGCGAGCCGCTGAAGCGCAAAAGCGCGCGGCGCGGTGACGAGCGAGAGCTCGCCCAGCGAGCCGTAGGAAGCGAGCGCGACTTCGCGGCAAAGCGCCTCGGGCTCCAAGGCGAGCAGCCGTTGCGCCTCGGCCGCCGCGACCGACCAGACCATCGACACGCGATCGCCCGGCAGCGGCAGGAGCGCGAGGACCGCGCCGTGCCGGTCAGCCCCCTGGAACCACTGAAACGCGACGTTGCGATGGGGCCGGCTGCACGCGAAATTGGCGACCACGGCGGCTTGGCCGTAGCCCTGCTCTCGGCTCGCGATGCCGGCCTGCGCGCGCGCGCTCGAGCGAGCGCCATCGGCGCCGATGACGAGGCGCGCCTCGATCCGGCGCCCGCCGCTGCCTTGCCGCGCGGATTCTGGCGCGGCGGACCCGGCGAGCACGAGGCTCGCCGCCTGCGGCGCGAGCTCGATGCGCTCGAGCACCGCATCTTCGATGAGCTCGAGCCCGGCTTGCGCCTCGAGCGCGCGCCAGAGCGCGCCTTGCACGAGCCGGTCCTCGACGATCCAGGCGAGCTCGCCCACCCCCGACCGATAGGCGTCGAACTCGATCGCGGAGCTGCCGTCGTCGCCTTGGACGCGCATCGCGTGAACGGGCGTCAGGCGCTCCGGCGGGATGGCGTCCCAGGCGCCGAGGCGCTGCAGAAACGCCGCGTTGCCGGGGCTGATTGCATAAACGCGGGAATCAAAACCGGAGGCGTCGTCGCGCGCCGGCGACGCTGGCCGCGGGGCGATCAAGGCGATGCGCTCGCCTTCCAGCGCGCGCGCGAGCGAGGCTCCGACCATGCCGCCGCCGACGATCGCAACCTCAAAGCAAGTCTTTGACTGCATGCCTCTTTTGCGAGAAAATGCGCGCCCTTTCAGCGTGGCGAATTAGCTCAGCTGGTTAGAGCAGCGGAATCATAATCCGTGTGTCCCGTGTTCGAATCACGGATTCGCCACCATTTCTTTTACACTGGCCTGATGACGATTCGCGCGTTTTTCCTCGTGCTGGCGCTCTCGCTCCCCGGACTGGCGGCCGCGCAGTTGCGCACCCTGCCGGCGGACGCGAAGCGCGGCGAGATCCGCTCGCTCGGCAGCATGGACGTGGAAATCAGCGGCAAGCCGAGGCGGCTCGCGGCGGGCGCCCAGGTGCGCGACGCGGATAACCGGATCGTCCTGCCGACCGCCATTCCGGCGGGCGCGAAGGTGAAGTACCTGCTCGATGCGCAGGACATGGTGTTTCGCGTCTGGATCCTCTCGCCGCAGGAAGCCGCCCAGCCCGACCCGCGCCGATGAAGCCGGTGGCCGGCAAGCATTACATCCGCACCTTCGGCTGCCAGATGAACGAGGTCGACTCGGCGAAGATCGCAGAGTCGCTCGAGTCGATGGGCGCCGCGCCGGCCGCGGTCCCCGAGGAAGCCGACGTCATCGTCTTCAATACCTGCTCGGTGCGCGAGAAGGCGCAGGAAAAGGTGTTCGCCGACCTCGGCCGCGTGCGCGAGCTCAAGCGCGCCAACCCCCGGCTCATGATCGCCGTGGGGGGCTGCGTGGCGAGCCAGGAGGGCGCGGCGATCGTCGAGCGCGCGCCCTATGTCGACGTGGTGTTCGGCCCGCAGACGCTGCACCGGCTGCCCGAGCTCCTCGAGCGGCGGCGCTCGAGCGGCCGGCCGCAGGTCGACGTGAGCTTCCCCGAGAACGAGAAGTTCGACCGGCTGCCCTCGACCGAGGTGCGCGGCGCCGCGGCGATGGTGACGATCATGGAGGGCTGCAGCAAGTACTGCTCGTTTTGCGTGGTGCCCTACACGCGCGGCGAGGAAGTGAGCCGGCCTTTCGAGGACCTCGTGCGCGAGATCGCGGGGCTCGCCGAGCGCGGCGTGCGTGAAGTGACCCTGCTTGGCCAGAACGTGAACGCCTGGCGCGGCACCGTCGATGGCGAGGCCGCCGACTTCGCCGAACTGCTTTTCTACCTTTGCGAGATGGAGGGCCTCGAGCGGATCCGCTACACGACCTCGCATCCGCGCGAGTTCACGCAGCGGCTGATCGACGCGCACGCCGAATGCCCCAAGCTCGCCGCCCATGTGCACCTGCCGGTGCAGTCGGGCTCGGATCGCGTGCTCGCGGCCATGAAGCGCGGCTATACCTCGCTCGAATACCGCTCGATCGCACGCCGGCTGAGGAAGTCCCGGCCGGGCCTCTCGCTCACCTCCGACTTCATCGTCGGCTTTCCGGGCGAGAGCGAGGCGGATTTCGAGGCGACCCTGAAGCTCGCGGCCGAGCTTCAGTTCGACGGCTCGTTTTCCTTCCTCTACAGCCGGCGCCCCGGAACCCCGGCCGCAGAGCTCGAAGATGGCGTGCCGGAGGCGCAAAAGTCCGATCGTCTGCACAGGCTTCAGGCGCAGCTCGATGCGCAGGCGCGCGCGGTGAGCGAGGCGATGGTCGGCACCGTTCAGCGGGTGCTCCTCGAAGGGCCCTCGAGGAAAAATCCGGCCGAGCAGAGCGCACGCACCGACAACAACCGCGTCGTCAATTTCCCCGCCGTCGATTTCCCGTTCGCGGGCCAGCCGGCCGCCGCGTTCGCCGAAGTGCGCATCACCGAAGCGCGCTCGCATACGCTGCGCGGCGAGCTCGTCAGGAACGATGCGCGCTAAGCCGGGCGCGGCCGAAGTGCGGCTCGAGCCGCTCGACAACCGGCGCCTCGCGCGGCTGTGCGGCGCGCTGGACGCCAACCTGCGGCAGATCGAGGCGGCGCTCGACGTCACGATCGCGCGGCGCGGGCCGCGCTTCACCGTGCGGGGCCGCGAAGCGGCTCGCGCGGCGCAGGCCATCGAGCACTTCTACGACCGCGCGGCCGGCGATCTGACCGTGGACGACGTGCAGCTCGGTCTGGCCGAGCTCTCGCAAAAGCATCCTTCCAGGACGGAAGGCGCCGAAAAGCCCAGGCTCCTCACGCGCCGCGATGACCTGCATGGCCGCACGCCGCACCAGGTTCAGTACATCGAGAACATCCTCGCGCACGACATCACGATCGGCATCGGCCCGGCGGGCACCGGCAAGACCTACCTCGCGGTCGCCTGCGCGGTCGATGCGCTCGAGCGCGACAAGGTGAAGCGCATCGTACTGGTGCGGCCCGCGGTCGAGGCAGGCGAGCGCCTGGGCTTCCTGCCGGGCGACCTCGCGCAGAAAGTCGACCCGTATCTGCGCCCGCTCTACGACGCGCTCTACGATCTTGCCGGCTTCGACAAGACCGCGAAGCTGCTCGAGCGCGGCACGATCGAGCTCGCGCCGCTCGCCTACATGCGCGGCCGCACGCTGAATCACGCCTTCGTGATCCTGGATGAAGCACAGAACACGACGCCCGAGCAGATGAAGATGTTCCTTACGCGCCTGGGCTTCGGCGCGAAGGCCGTGGTCACGGGCGACGTGACGCAGATCGACCTGCAGCGCGGCCAGAAGAGCGGCCTCGTGGAGGCGCGGCGCATCCTCGCGCAGGTGCGCGGCATCGCGTTCACGGACTTCACCGCCGCCGACGTCGTGCGCCACCCGCTCGTCGCGCGCATCATCGATGCGTATGACAAAGATGCGGACAAGCACGCGCAAGAAGACGCCGCCGGGAAATAGCGTCACGGTGCAGCGCGCGGTGGCCGGGGCACCCCCGGCCGCGTGGCTGCGCAGATCCGCGCTCGCAACGGGCTTGAGGAGTCCGGTGACTCTGAGGGTGGTCGGCTCTCTGGAGTCGAGATACCTGAACGGCAAGTATCGAAAAAAAGCGCGGCCGACGAATGTCCTGTCATTTCCCTACGGGGCCGGCAGCGGCGACGTCGTCCTCTGCCATCCGGTCATCAGGCAGGAAGCGGAACAGCAGGGAAAGCCCCTGCGCGCGCACTACGCGCACCTGGTCGTGCATGGCGTGCTGCACCTGCGCGGTTACGACCACGTGACAAAGGCGCAGGCCGAGCGCATGGAACGGCGCGAGATTGCGGTTCTGCGCCGTCTCGGGATCGGCGACCCGTACCGGTAAAATAGCCGGACTCCCCGGCACCCCCTTCGAATGCGATGAGCGACCCCGCGCGACCCGGCCTGCTCGAGCGCCTCTCGGCGCTGGTCATGCGCGAGCCCGGCGATCGCACCGACCTGGTGCGGCTGCTGCGCTCGGCCTACACGCGCAACCTGCTCGGCGCGGACGTGCTCTCCATCATCGAGGGGGCGCTCACCGTGTCGGAGATGCAGGTGCGCGACATCATGATTCCGCGCGCGCAGATGGACGTGATCGACATCCACGAGCCGGTGGAGAGCTTCGTGCGCCAGATCATTGCCACCGCGCACTCGCGCTTTCCCGTGATCGACCAGAACCGCGACGACGTGATCGGCGTGCTGCTCGCCAAGGATTTGCTGCGCCACTACGCGGGCGACGAAGAGTTCAACGTGCGCGAGATGCTGCGCCCCGCGATCTTCGTGCCCGAATCCAAGCGCCTGAACGTGCTCCTGCGCGAGTTCCGCGCCAGCCGCAACCACATGGCGATCGTCGCCGACGAGTACGGCGGGGTGGCGGGCCTGGTCACGATCGAGGACGTGCTCGAGCAGATCGTCGGCGACATCGAGGACGAATACGACTTCGACGAGGCGAGCGACAACATCCTGCCGCAGCCGGGCGGCCGCTTCCGCGTCAAGGCGCTCACGCAGATCGCGGACTTCAATGCCGCGTTCGGGACGAGCTTCCCGGATGACGAGCACGACACGGTGGCCGGTCTCGTCATCGCGCAGCTCGGGCGGCTGCCGCGGCGCGGCGAGAGCTTCGCGCTGGGCGGCCTCAAGGTGCAGGTGCTGCGCGCCGACAGCCGCCGCGTGTACACGCTGATCGTCGAGAAACCGAAGACGTGAAGGTCTACGCCGCGGCCTTCGTCGCCGGGGCGGCCTCGGTCATCGGGTTCCAGCCGGGGTGGTTCCCGGTGCTGCTCCTCGCCTTTGCGCTGCTCGTGCATCTGTGGGTCGCTTCGGGTCGCTCCGGGTTCTGGCTCGGCTTCGCCTACGGCCTTGGCCTCTATGGGGTCGGCGTCTCGTGGGTGTTCGTCAGCATGAGCCGCTTCGGCGGGCTACCGGCGCCGCTCGCCGCGCTCGCCACGCTGGGCTTTTGCGCGCTGCTCGCGCTCTTTCCCGCACTGGTCGGCTGGGCGCAGGGGCGGCTGCCGAATGTGGCGAGCCGGCCGCTTGCGATCCCGGCGCTCTGGGTGCTCCTCGAGTGGCTGCGCGGGTGGTTCCTCACCGGCTTTCCGTGGCTAGGCCTGGGCTACGCCGCGCTCGACACGCCGCTCGAGGGCTACGCGCCGGTCGGCGGAGTGCTGCTCGTCACCCTCGCCGCGACGGCCGCCGCGGTCCTCCTGCAGCGCGTGGCCGCCGGCGAGCGCCGCTGGACGAGCGCGGCGCTCTTCGCCGCCCTCGGCCTCGGCGGGGCGGCGCTGCAGGCCGTGCCATGGACGACGCCGGCCGCCCGCACGGTGAGCGTGAGCCTCTTGCAGGGCAATATCGAGCAGAGCCTGAAATTCGACCCGGCGCGCTTCGACAAAATCCTCGACACCTACGGCCATCTCGCCGCGAACAGCGACGCGCGCCTGATCGTGCTGCCCGAAACCGCGGTGCCGCGCTTCCTCGACCAGGTGAGCTTGCTCTTCCTGGGACGGCTCGATTCGATCGCGCGGCGCAACGGCGGCGACCTGCTGCTCGGCGTGCCGCTGCGGTCCGCCCCGGGCGTTTACTACAACAGCGTCATCAGCCTCGGCGTCTCGCCCCGCTCGGTCTACAGCAAGGTGCACCTCGTGCCCTTCGGCGAGTTCGTGCCGCCCGGCTTCCGCTGGTTCGTCGATTCGATGGCGATTCCGCTCGCCGATTTCTCGCGCGGCGCGCCCACACAGCGGCCGCTCGCCGTCGCGGGCGAGCGGGTCGCGGTGAACATCTGCTACGAGGACGCCTACGGCGAGGAGATCGTGCGCCAGCTTCCCGAGGCGACGCTCCTCGTCAACGTGTCGAACGTCGCCTGGTTCGGCGATTCGCTCGCGCCCGGCCAGCACCTGCAGATCGCGCGCATGCGCGCCCTGGAAACCGGGCGGATGCACCTGACGGCGACCAACACCGGGATCACCGCTGCGATCGCGGCCGACGGCACCGTGCTCGCGAGGCTGCCGCAGTTCACCACGGGCAAGCTCGAGGTCGAGGCGCGCGGCCGCACCGGCGCAACGCCCTACGTCATGCTCGTCGACGGACCGGCGCTTGCATTGAGCGCCTTGATGCTCTTTTTCTTCGCCGCAAGGCGGCGGCGCAGCGGATAAAATCGCGGCGCGTGCTCACCTTCCAGCAACTCATCCTGCGGCTCAACGATTTCTGGGACAAGCGCGGCTGCGCGCTGCTTCAGCCCTACGACATGGAGATGGGCGCCGGCACCTTCCACACGGCGACCTTCCTGCGCGCGATCGGGCCCGAGCCCTGGAACGCGGCCTACGTGCAGCCTTCGCGCCGGCCCAAGGATGGCCGCTATGGCGAGAACCCGAACCGGCTGCAGCACTACTACCAGTACCAGGTGACGCTCAAGCCCTCGCCCGCCGACATCCAGGACCTCTATCTCGAGTCGCTGCGCGCGCTCGGCTTCAGCCTCGAGGAGCATGACGTCCGCTTCGTCGAGGACGACTGGGAATCGCCGACGCTCGGCGCCTGGGGCCTGGGCTGGGAGGTGTGGCTGGACGGCATGGAGATCACGCAGTTCACCTACTTCCAGCAGGTCGGCGGCCTCGATTGCAAGCCGGTCTCGGGCGAGATCACCTACGGCCTGGAGCGCCTCGCCATGTACCTGCAGGGGAAGGACTCGCTCTTCGACCTGGTCTGGACCGACGGCGTCACGTACCGGGACGTCTACCACCAGAACGAGGTCGAGCAGTCGCGCTACAACTTCGAGCTCGCGAACACGGGGCTCCTCTTCGACTGGTTCAAGGAGTACGAGCAGGAATCCAGGCGCCTCGTCGAGGCGCAGTGCGTGCTGCCGGGCTACGAAATGATGCTCAAGTGCTCGCACGCCTTCAACCTGCTCGACGCGCGCGGCGCCATCTCCGTCACCGAGCGCGCCGCCTACATCGGCCGGGTGCGCGCGCTCGCCCGCGCCGTCGCGCACGCCTACTATGAGTCGCGCGAGCGGCTCGGCTTTCCGATGGTGAAGAAGTGAGCCAAGCCACTCTTCTCGTCGAACTTCTGACCGAAGAATTGCCGCCGAAATCGCTTCGCGCGCTTTCCGAGGCTTTTGCTGATCACATCGTTGCAGAGGTCATTCGCAATCGACTCAAAGACGGCAGAGACCCTGAGAAGCAGGCTTTTGCTACGCCCCGACGACTTGCCGTCCTGATTCGAGACGTGAGCGACAAAGGGGCCGAATCTCACCACTCAGTCGATGGCCCGCCCAGTTCCAATACGAAGGCGGTCGAGGGATTCGCCAAGAAGCACAAGCTTTCTCCGGACTCCCTTGAACGAAAAAGGACCGAGAAAGGCGAAATTGTTGTCGCCAAATTCACGCTGCCAGGTGTTCAACTTGAAGCCGTTCTCGCCGAGATCGTCGCGACCGCAGTAAAGAAGCTGCCGATTCCGAAGGTCATGCGCTGGGGCGCGGGCGAAGCGCAGTTTGTGCGGCCGGTGCACGGCCTCGTCATGCTGCACGGCTCGAAAATCATCCCCGGCGAAGTTCTCGGACTGAAATCGGGAAACAAGACGCGCGGCCACCGCTTCATGAGCAAAGGCGGGATCAGCCTGGCGGCTGCGGATGACTACGAGGCAAAGCTGCGCGATGAAGGCAAGGTGATCGTCGATTTCGCTGCGCGCCGATCGCTCATCGAAAAAGCCCTGAAGGCGAAGGCGACGGAGCACAAATCCGCCCTCGGCGAATTCGACCTTTTGCTCGACGAGGTCACCGCGCTCGTCGAGCACCCGAGCGTGTACATGGGGGCATTCGAGAAGAAGTATCTCGACATTCCCGCCGAGTGCCTGGTGCTGACGATGCGCCAGAACCAGAAGTACTTCCCGCTCTTCGACGCGGCCGGGAAGCTCACGGGCAGCTTCCTGATCGTCTCGAACATGCAGGTGAAGGACGCGGGGAACATCATCGGCGGCAATGAGCGCGTGGTGCGCCCGCGCCTGGAAGACGCCCGCTTCTTCTACGACCAGGACCGAAGGACGCGGCTCGAGGCGCGCGTGCCGCTCCTTGGCAAGGTGGTCTATCACAACAAGCTTGGCAGCCAGCTCGAGCGCATGGAGCGCGTCAAGCTCCTCGCTGGCAAGATCGCGCGCCAGCTCAAGGCCGATCCCCTTCTCGCCGAGCGCGCCGCCGAGCTCGCCAAGGCGGACCTCCTCACCGGCATGGTGGGCGAGTTCCCGGAGCTGCAGGGCGTCATGGGCCGCTACTACGCGCTGCACGACCAGGAGAAACCAGAGGTGGCCGACGCGATCGAGGCGCATTACCGCCCGCGCTTCGCGGGCGACAGGCTGCCCGAGGGCGGCATCGCCTGCGCGCTCGCGCTGGCCGACAAGATGGACGCGATCGCGGGCCTCTTCTCGGTCGGCCAGCAGCCGACGGGCGACAAGGACCCCTTCGGCCTGCGGCGCGCGGCGCTGGGCGTCGTACGCATCCTGGTCGAGCAAAAGCTCTATCTGTCGCTCTCTGAGTTGGCCAAGGCGGCCTTCGAGCCGTTCCATGGTCATGCACCCATAGAGCTGATTCAGTTTGTTTACGACAGATTTGAGGGGTATTTGAAAGAGCAAGGGTATTCAACCCTTCAAATCGACGCCGTCCTTAGCAAAGGGCCGGTGAATCTAAGCGTGGTTCCGCTCCAGTTGGAAGCGGTGAAAGCATTCCAACTACTACCGGAAGCGGAGAGTCTGGCAGCCGCCAACAAGCGCGTCGCAAATATCCTCAAGCAGGCGGAGGCGAAGGGCGAAACATTCGCCAACGCGAACCCGGACGAGCTGAAGGAGCCGGCCGAGAAGGCCTTGCTGGAGGCGATTCGCCGGACCTCGGAAAAGGCGAAGCCGCTCTACGAGAAAGGCGACTACACCGGCTACCTGAAGACCTTCTCGGTGCTCAAGGCTCCGGTCGATGCCTTCTTCGACAAGGTGATGGTAATGGTCGAGGACGAGAAGCTGCGCCGCGGCCGGCTTGCGCTCCTGCGCGACCTGCGCGAGGCGATGAACCGGGTGGCCGACATCGCGAGGCTCGCGGCGTGAAGAAGCTCGTCATCCTGGATCGCGACGGCACGATCAACTACGACAGCGACCAGTTCATCAAGTCGCCGGCCGAGTGGAAGCCCATTCCCGGCAGCCTCGAAGCCATCGCGCGCCTCACGCAGGGCGACTGGCGCGTGGTGGTGGCGACCAACCAGTCGGGCCTGGAGCGCGGCCTTTTCGACATGGCGACGCTGAACGCGATCCACGCGGAGATGCACCGCGCGGTCAACCAGGCGGGCGGCCGCATCGACGCGATTTTTTTCTGCCCGCATGCGGCGAGCGCGAAATGCGGGTGCCGGAAGCCCCAGGCCGGGCTCCTGCGCGAGATCGGGGCCCGCTTCGACACCGAACTGGAAGGCGTGCCGGCGATCGGCGATGCGCTGCGCGACATGGAGGCGGCTGTCGCCGTCGGCGCCAAGCCCTATCTCGTGCTCACCGGCAAGGGCAAGAAGACGCGCGAGGCCGGCGGCCTGCCGGCCGGCACGGAGATTTACCCGGACCTTGGCGCGATCGCCGCGCGGCTCGCGCCTTGATCGTCCTGCGCTCAAGCCTTTTCTGGCTGGCGCTCCTCCTCCTCACTCCCCCTTACGCGATCGCGGTGCTCGCCGCGGCGCCGCTGCCGCGCCTCGCGCGCTACCGCTTCATCTCCGGCTGGTCGCACGCGGTGCTCTGGTGCCTGCGCCATCTGTGCGGGATCCGCTGGAAGGTGGAGGGGCGCGAGCACCTGCCTGCCCGGCCCTCGGTGATCCTCTCCAAGCACCAGTCGGCGTGGGAGACGCTCGCCTTCCAGCGCATCCTGCCGCCGCAGGTGCTGGTGCTCAAGCGCGAGCTGCTCTGGATCCCGTTTTTCGGCTGGGGCCTCGCGCTCATGAGCCCGATCGCCATCGACCGCGCGCGCGGCGCGGCGTCGATGCGCTCGATCGCGCGGCGCGGCAAGGAGCGCCTCGATCAGGGCTTCTGGGTCATCGTCTTTCCCGAGGGCACGCGCGTCGCGCCGGGCAGCCGGCGCAAGTACCAGGCGGGCGGCGCCTGGCTCGCCGCGCACGCCGGAGCGCCCGTCGTGCCGGTGGCGCACAATGCGGGGCGCGTGTGGCCGCGCAATTCGTTCCTCAAGTACCCGGGCGAAGTGACGGTGCGCATCGGCCCGCCAATTGAAACCGGCGGGCGCGACCCGGAAGCGATTACCGCGCAGGCGGAGACATGGATAGAGACTCAGCAGCAGACGCTGGACGCATAGAAGAGCGGCAGCTTGCCCTCTTCGATGAGCCGCCGCCGGCGGACGCGGCGCTCCTGCGCCGCGTGCTGCTCGGCGAGCGTGTCGTCGAATTTCGCTTCGAGCGCCGGCGTCGCCGCACCATCGGCCTGCGCATCGATGAGCGCGGCCTGCGCGTCGCCGCGCCGCCGCGCGCGCCCTGGCGCGAGATCGAGGGTTTCCTGCGCGAAAAGGCGCGCTGGATCCTGGAAAAGCTCGACGAGCAGGCCGCGGCGGGCACGCCCATCACCCTCTTCGGAGAGAACGGGGAATGCCTGCCGCTGTTCGGCCGCGAAGTCGTACTTGTCCTCCACGCCGGGCGTAAGAAAATCGGCCTCGATGAAAACCGGCTGAATCTCACGCTGCGCGAGCCGCACCGACGCGGCGCGGTTCGCAAGCTCCTGATCGAGTGGCTGAAATCCTGCGCGCGCGCGCATTTCGCGACGCGCGCGGCGCATTACGCGGCGCGCCTCGGCCTTGGCGCGCCGCCAGTGGCGATCTCGGGGGCACGCACGCGCTGGGGCGCATGCACCTCGGACGGGCGGATACGCTTCACCTGGCGGCTCGCCATGCTCGATCCCGAGCTCGGCGATTACGTGGTTGCGCACGAGGTCGCCCACCTGGTCGAGCTCAACCATTCCGAGCGCTTCTGGGCGCTGGTCGAATGGCTGTATCCTCACTGGCGCGAGGCGCGTGAGCGCATCGACCGCGCCTCGCTCGCGCTACCCAGACTTTAAGGAGGAAAAAGTGAGAATCCTGCATACCATGCTTCGCGTGGGCGACCTCGAGCGCTCGGTCAGGTTCTACACCGACGTGCTCGGCATGAAGCTCCTGCGCACCACCGACCGGCCAGACCAGAAATACAAGCTCGCCTTCGTCGGCTACGACACCGAGGACCGCACCGCGGTGCTCGAGCTCACCTACAACTACGGCGTCGACAAGTACGACCTCGGCGGCGCCTTCGGCCACATTGCGCTCGAGATGCCCGACGTCGCCAAGGCCTGTGCGGACGTAAAAGCCAAGGGCGGCACCGTCACGCGCGAGGCCGGGCCCGTGAAAGGCGGCAGCACCGTAATCGCCTTCGTGCAGGATCCCGACGGCTACAAGATCGAGTTCATCGAGCGGAAAGGCAAGGCATGATTCGCGTTCTAATCGCCTTGTTGATTGGGGGGCTGGCGGCCTCTGCGGCTTTAGCGCAGGGCACGCCCGTGCAGCAAGTCTGCCCCATCGACGGCAGAACCTTTACATACAACGCGCTGAATGTTCAGCCCTCGCACAAGCTCAATCTGGACATGAAGCGCGTGGATTCTTTCTTTCCTTGGCCTCATCCCAAGTGCCCGGGGAACGGCTTCGTCGTTTACAAAAGCAACCTGACACCGGCGGAGATTGAGAAGCTCAAGCCGTTCGTGTTGTCCGAACAGTATCGTGCGTTAAGCGCAATTCATTCGACGCACTATCTCGAGGCGGTTCTTCGGAAGCAGCTGGGTGAGCCGCCATATGACGTCGCTTGGGCGCTCGTGCAAGCGACTTGGGAAGTTGAGTCCGATCCTAAGCGTTATAAGGACTATGCCACCGAGGCTTTAGCGATGTATGACTCGATTCCGTTGAAAACGCTAGCCAATATTCGTTTCAGAAATCTAAAGCGCTTGATGTCCGGGGAATTGGCGCGTCGGCTTGGCGAGTTCGAGTCGGCTCGAGACCGTTTTCTCGAGATGCGAGACAACGCCGAGCTATCGAAGCCCAACTACCAGCGCGTGGTCGAATACCAGCTCAGGCTGATCAGGGCGAAGGATTCAGGCCCGCACCCGATTCCTGACTAAGCGCCCACCCGGCGCGCGATGCGCACGTAGTCCGCCGGCGAGAGATTCTCCGGCCTGAGCTTCGGGTCGATTGCCAGGGCGGCATAATCGGCCGCCTCGAGCGGCAGCGCGTTGCGCAGCGTCTTGCGCCGGGCACTGAAGGCCTCCCGCACGATGCGCTCGAGCGCATCCTCGGGACACGCGGGCGGCTCGGCGAGCGGCATCAGGCGCACGAGCGCCGACTCGACCTTGGGCGGCGGCCGGAAGCAGCCCGCGGCGACGTTGAAGAGCTTTTTTATCCCGAAGCGCGTCTGCAGCATCACCGAGAGGCGCCCGTATTCGGGCGTCGAGGGCGGCGCCACCATGCGCTCGACCACCTCCAGCTGGAGCATGAAGTGCAGGTCGCGCGCCTGTCGCGCCGATCGCGCGAGGTGGAAGAGAAGCGGCGTGGAAATGTTGTAAGGCAGGTTGCCGACGATGCGCACGCCGGCCGGGTAACGCGCGAAGTCGTGCTCGAGCGCATCGCCCACTTCGAGCGCAAGCCGGTCTTCCGGAAAGGCCAGCCTAAGCGACGCGGCGAGATCGCGGTCGATCTCGAGCGCCGTGAGCCGGCCCACGCGCTCGATGAGCGGCCGCGTCAGGACGCCCTCGCCCGGTCCGATCTCGACGATTGGATCGCCCGGGGCCGGTGCGATGGCGTCGAGGATGCGCCTGACGACGCCCGGATCATGGAGGAAGTGCTGGCCGAACCGCTTCCTTGGCCTCACTTAGTCCTCGAGCCGCACCTCGACGTAGGTGCGGTCGCGCAGCTGGCGCAGCCACTCCTGGTAGGCCTCGTCGGCCTTGCGCTCCTTGAGGGCCAACCGCGCCTGCATGCGCCGGCGCTCCGGCGTGAGGCCCGCGGAGCGCCGCTCGAGCAGCTGGATGAGGTGATAGCCGAAGGGCGTGCGGATGGGCTGGCTCACCTCCCCCGGCTTGAGCGCGACAAACGCGCGCTCGAACTCCGGCACCGTGTCGCCGGGCAGCACCCAGCCCAGGTCGCCGCCCTTGGAGGCGCTTGCGTCCTGCGAGTGCAGGCGCGCGAGCTCGGCGAAATCGGCGCCGCCCGTGACGATGCGCTCGCGCAGGTCCGTGAGCCGGCGCCGCGCGTCGGCTTCCGACACGACCTCGCTCGTGCGCACGAGGATGTGGCGCACGTGGGCCTGCTCGACGTCCTGGCTCTGCCCGGCGCCGCGCTGGCCGAGGAGTTTCAGCACATGAAAGCCGCCGGGGGAGCGCAGCACCGGGCTCACCTCGCCCGGCTTCATGGCCTTGAGCGCCGAGGCGAAGAGCTCGGGCAGCCGCTCCTCCGGCCGCCAGCCGAGGAGCCCGCCCTGCAGCCCGTCCGGGCCGTCCGAGTAGCTCGCCGCGAGCTTGCCGAAATCGCCGCCGGCGAGCGCCTCGGCGCGCGCCTTCTCGGCCCGTGCGCGCGCCTGCTCGATCTTCTCGGGGCTCGCCTGGTCGGGCAGGCGCACGAGGATGTGCGCGAGGTTGTACTCGGTGCGCGCGCCGGTGGCCGCCTTGGTCTCCTCCAGGTACAGGTCGATCTCGCCGTCGCTCACCTCGATGCGATCGTCGACCTCGCGCTCGCGCAGGCGCTGCAGCTGGATCTGCTGGCGCACTTCGTCGCGGAATTTGTCGAAAGGGATGCCCTCCTTGTCGAGTTGCGCGCGAAAGCCCGCGAGCGTCGTATTGTTGCTCTCGGCAATGCGCTCGAGCGCGCGATCGAGCTGGATCTCCTCGACCCGGATGCCGTTTTCGCGCGCGAGCTGCAGCTGCGCCTTGTCGAGGATCAGCCGCTCGAGGATCTGGCGCTCAAGGAGCGCGCGCTCGGGCAGCGGCGTGCCCTGGCGGCGCAGCGCGCGCTCGGCGAACTCGCGCCGCTCGCCGAGCTCGGAGAGCGTGACGACGTCCTTGCCGACCACGGCGACGATCCGGTCGACCAGGAGCGGCTGCGGCGCCGAGGAGCGCTGCGGCAGCGCGCCGCGCTGCGCGAGCGCAGGAAGAGCCGCCAGGGCGAGGGCGAAGAGAACTGCGGCTGCGCGCACCTGCTTCAGAAGGCCTGCGGGAAGGGAAGCGGCCGCTGCACGCTCGGCGGAATGAGGTGGGGATCGGTCGGGTTGGTGATCGCGTAGCCGGGCACGCTGCGTCTCAAGAGCGTGATGATGTCGTCGGAGCCGATGCTGCCCACGCCGTTGAACTCGAGCATGAAGAAGATGCCTGACGATGTCGTTTGCGCCGCCGCCTGCAAGCGCTGGATCGCGGCCCGGAACACCCAGCAGCCCGCATTGTATTCGACGCCCGCGATGCCCTCCAAGAGGCGCCGGTCGAGAATCGAGTAGTTGAAGCGCCCGATCGCGTACCAGCCCGGCCGCACCGGCCACTGGCCCGCGATGTCGACCTGCTTGATCTGCGTGTCGCGGTTGTAGCCGTAGCGCGCGCTGATGACCTTGGCGATCTCGGGGGCATAGCGGGCCGACACGCCATAGCGCTGCGCCCGGCTCTCGGCCTGGTCGTATTGCACGGTCGCATCGAAGGTGAGCGCCTTGGCGATGCGCCCGCCGACCGAGGCGAGAAGATCCGAGGTGCCGCGCGTGCGCAGCGGCGTGGTCGCGTTCAGCGCCACGCGCTCATCGGAAAAATAGTAGCGCTGGCCGATCGTGGCGCGCAGCAGCTCCTCGCCGTTGGAGGTCAGCATGCGCGAGGTGGCGGCGAGCGTGACCTGGTTGGCGTCGCCGAAGCGGTCGCCGCCCGTGAACCGGTTCTCCGAGAAAAGCTGCACGAAGTTGAAGTCGGGCACCGCCGTGTCGAAGGTCGGAATCTCGTTCTGCCGGCGAAACGGCGCGTAGACGTAGAAGAGCCGCGGCTCGAGCGTCTGCGTGAGCGACTGGCCGAACCAGCGCACGTTTCGGTCGAAGACGAGGCCGCTGTCGAGACTCATCCAGGGAACGGTGACGCTCGGCCGGTCGGATTGGCCGAGCGCGGCGCGATCCAGGCGATAGCTCGCGTAGTGCATGCCCACCTTCGGCGTGATGAAGTACCCGGGCGCGAGGTACGGAGCCGAGAGCACCGGAGTGAGCCGAAGGCGCGTGCCCTCGACCAGGAACGGATGCGAGAAGCGCACGAACTCGGCCGGCATCAACAGGTCGAACCGGCCGGCGATTTCGGTCTTGCCGGTGCTGAAGTTGATTCGCGGCAGCTGGTCGTAGGGCGGGGTGATCGGCGCAAGCGGGTCCTGCAGCGTCTGGAAGCGCTGGACCTGGGTGACCACCGAAAAGGGCACGTTGGAGGCGAGCGCCCCGCCGTAGGTGAGCAGCCCCATCTGCTGCAGCACGCCGGTCGAGACCTGGTTGACGCGCGAGCTCAGGTCGACGAAATAGCGCGCGTCGGTCACCTTGTTGACATCCAGCCTGCCGTAGAGCTGCGGCGTGAACTGCTGCGTGTGCAGGAGCGAGAACGCGCTGCGCGAGCGATGCAGCACCTGGTCTTCCGGCATGTGCTCGATGCGCGCCTCGCCGCTGTAGGTCGGATCGATCCAGCGCATCTCGGTCTTCAGCTGCCCGCCGCGCTTGGTCATGTACGAGGGCACGATGGTCGCGTCGTATTCGGGCGCGAGGTTGAGGTAGTAGGGCACCGCGAACTCGAAGCCGCGGCGGCTGTTCTGCGAGTAGTAGGGCGCGAGAAAGCCGCTCTTTCTCTGGTGATCGAGCGAGAACGAGCCGAACGGAAGCGCGAGAATCGTCGTATCGAAGAACTTGAGCCGCCCATCGCGCACGCTGCCGACCTCGGTGTCCCGGTCGAGCGTCATCTCGCGCGCCTCGATGCGCCAGTCCTCGCGGCCCGGCTCGCAGCTCGTGAACGCGCCGCGCGTCATCCGATAGCGGCTCTTGCCGAGGAACTCCGTGCGCTCGGCCCGCACCCGCATGGTTTGCGTCTGGCCCTGCAGGATGAAGTTCGATCCCTCGAACACGCCGGTGTCGTCCTGCGTGTTGTAGCGCAGGCGCGGGCCGAAGAAACGGTCCTGCGCGCGCAGCATGCGCACGCCGCCGTCGGCCTCGACCCGGCCGAATTCCTGGTTGTAGCGCAGGAATTCGGAGTAGATCGACAGGTCCTCGCGCTTGAACTCGACGCGGCCGCGCGCGGTCACCTCGAGCTCGGCCACGCCCTCGATTCTCTCGGCCTCGATGGTGGTGGGCGTCTTCGGCTTGGGCTTGGCGGGCGGCCTCGCCTCGCGCGGCTGCGGCAGGCCCGGAATGTTCGGCGCGGGCGCCTGCGCCCAGCCGAGCTGTGCGCAGGCAAAAAACGACAACATGAGCGCGGCGACTCGCGCCGGAAAGTGCCGCATCATCGGAAGCTGCTGGACGACCCCTGTTGAGAGTGAAAAGTGGCACAATTCGCCGCAAATCGCAATGGATTCGAGGCTCGTCGCGCTGGAGCAATGGCTTCGTGCGCGCTTCCCGGACGCACCCTTCGCGCTCGCTCCCGCCTCCGAGGACGCGAGCTTTCGCCGCTACCTGCGCGCGACGCTCGGCGAGGGCCGCAGCTTCATCGCCATGGACGCGCCGCCGGACAAGGAAGACTGCCGGCCGTTCCTGCACGTGGCCGCCGAATTCGCCGCCGCCGGCGTGCACGTGCCGAAGGTCCACGCGCAGGATCTCGACCAGGGGTTTCTCCTGCTCGAGGACCTCGGCGACACGACCTATCTTTCGCGCCTGGCGCCGGCGAGCGCCGCTGTCCTCTACGCGCCGGCGACCGATGCCCTCGCCAAAATCCAGCTCGCGAGCCGCCCCGGCGTGCTGCCCGAGTACGACCGGGCGCTCCTCGAGCGCGAGCTGCAGCTCTTTCCGGACTGGTATCTCGCGCGCGAGCTGCGCTTCGAGGCGGGCGCGGAGGACAAGCGCGTTCTGAGGAGCGCCTTCGAGGCGATCCTCGCCAACAACCTCGCCCAGCCGCGGGTCTTCGTGCACCGCGACTATCACTCGCGCAACCTGATGGTCAGCGAGCCGATGCCGGGCATCCTCGATTTCCAGGACGCCGTCTACGGCCCGATCACCTACGACCTGGTTTCGCTTTTTCGCGACGCCTATATCGCGTGGGAGGAGGAGCAGGTGATCGACCAGGTGGTGCGCTATTGGGAAAAGGCGCGCAAGGCCGGCCTGCCGGTGCGCGCCGATTTCGGCGAGTTCTACCGCGATTTCGAATGGATGGGCGTGCAGCGCCAGCTCAAGGTCGTCGGCATCTTCGCGCGCCTTTGCCACCGCGACGGCAAGCGCCGCTACCTCGACGATATTCCGCGCGTGCTCGGCTACCTGCGCGCCGCCTGCGGCCGCTATCGCGAGCTTGCCGCCCTCGCCGCGCTGCTCGAGCGCCTCGAGGCCGCCCGGTGAAGGCGATGATCCTCGCCGCAGGGCGCGGCGAGCGGCTGCGGCCGATCACCGACTCCATCCCCAAGCCGCTCGTCGAAGTGGCCGGCCAGCCGCTGCTCGCGCGGCACCTCGAGCGGCTCGCGGCCGCCGGCTTTCGCCGCGCCGTCATCAACGTGTCGCACTTGGCCGAACGCATCGTCGAGCGCTTCGGCTCTCACTCGAGCGGGATCGAGATCGAGTGGTCGCGCGAGGCGAGCCCGCTCGAGACTGCAGGCGGCGTCGCCCAGGCGCTGCCGCTGATCGGCGACAGGCCGTTTCTGCTCGTCAACTCGGATGTCTGGTGCGATTTCGACTTCGCCCGCTGGCGAGGCCTGGAGCTCGGCAAGCGCCTCGCCCACCTGCTGCTCGTGCCCAACCCGCCGCACCACCCCGCGGGCGACTTCACGCTCGAGGCGGGGAGGGTCGGCAACGCGCCGGCGCCGCGCTACACTTATGCGGGCATCGCGGTGCTCGCGCCGCGGCTCGTTGCGGCCGTCAAGCCCGGCGAGAAAGCGCAGCTCGCGCCCCTGTGGCGAGCGGCGGCCGAGCGCGGCGAGGTGAGCGGCGAAATCCACGCGGGCCTCTGGAGCGACGTCGGCACGCCCGAGCGGCTCGCCGAGCTGGAGAAGCGGCTGAAAACCTCATGAAACCGAACGATTCCGATCCCGCGCAATTCTCGCTCACGCATGGCGCGCGCCGTCTGCGGCTCGCGCAGGCCATGCAGGCCGGCGTGGCCGTCGTTCCCACCGCGCCGGAGCGCATTCGCAACCGCGACACGCACTACCCCTATCGCTTCGACAGCCACTTCTACTACCTCACCGGCTTTCCGGAGCCCGAAGCCGTGCTCGTGATCGTGGCCGGCGCGCAGCCGAGAAGCCTGCTCTTTTGCCGCGAGAAGAACGAGGAGCGCGAAACCTGGGATGGCTTTCGCTACGGCCCGGCCGCCGCGCGCGAGACGTTCGGGTTCGACGAGGCGCTGCCAATCTCCTCGCTCGACGCCCGGCTCGCCGAGCTCCTCGCCGATCAGCCCGCCCTTTACTACCCGGTCGGCGCCGACGCGCACTGGGATGCGCGCGCGATGGGATGGTTGAACGCCGTGCGCGCGAACTCCCGCGCGGGCGTTGCCGCGCCCGAGCGCGTCCAGGACGTGCGCGTGCTCATCGACGAGATGCGGCTCGTCAAGGACGAGCACGAGATGCGCCTCATGCGCCGCGCCGGCTCGATCTCCGCCGCGGCGCACCGCCGCGCCATGCGCGCGGCGCGCGGCGGCCGCTTCGAGTACGAGCTCGAGGCCGAGCTCATGCACGAATTCCGCTCGAGCGGCGCGCAGTTTCCCGCCTACTGGCCGATCGTCGCGGGCGGCGCGAACGCCTGCGTGCTGCACTACATCTCGAACGATGCGCCCCTGCGCGACGGAGATCTCGTCCTCATCGACGCGGGCTGCGAGCTCTCCGGCTACGCCTCCGACATCACCCGCACCTTTCCGGTGGGCGCCAGATTCTCGGCCGCCCAGCGCGAGGTCTACGAGATCGTGCTCGCGGCGCAGGCGGCGGCGATCGCCAAGGTGCGCGCGGGCAACGGATGGAACGAGCCGCACGATGCGGCGGTGCGCGTGCTCGCCGAGGGCCTGCGCTCTCTGAAGCTGCTTCAGGGAAGCCTCGCCGAAGTGCTCGAGAAAGAAACCTACAAGCGCTTCTACATGCACCGCACCGGCCACTGGCTGGGCCTGGACGTGCACGATGCGGGCGAGTACAAGCGCGCCGGCAAATGGCGCACGCTCGCCCCCGGCATGACGCTGACCGTGGAGCCCGGCCTCTACATCCGCGCCGCCTCCGACGTGCCCGAGCGGCTGCACGGCATCGGCATCCGCATCGAGGACGACGTGCTGGTCACCGAAGGTGGCTGCGAAGTGATCACATCGGAAGCGCCCAAATCGATCGCCGACATCGAGGCGCTGAAGAAGGATGCGCGCTGAGATTGAAGTGCGGGGTGCGGGCCCGGTCGGCTGCGTCCTTGCGCTGCTGCTCTCGAAGCTGGGCAAGTCCATTTCCCTGATTGGAAGCGCAGGCAAGGAAAAAACGTTTCGACCGATTGCGCTTTCCTACGCGAGCCGGCTGATCCTGGAGCGCGTCGGCGCCTGGGCGGCGCTCTCGCCGACGCCGATCGAGCGGATCCGCGTCTCGCAGCAGGGCGCCTTCGGGCGCGCGCGGCTGGACGCCCGGGACGCCGGCGTGCCGGCGCTCGGCTATGTGGTCCCCTACGCCGACCTGCTCGAATCGCTGCGCCGGGAGCTCGGC
>DATAID010000042.1:0-14786 GCA_036262835.1 Burkholderiales bacterium
CGACCAGTTGCTTGGCGATCGTGGTACCGAGGCCGGTGCCGCCGAAACGGCGCGTGGTGCTTTGATCGCCCTGGGTAAAACTCTCGAAAATCTTTTCCTGCGCCAGGCGAGAGATGCCGATACCCGTATCGCGCACCGAAAATTTGAGTTGAACGCCCTGCTCGCTCTCCTTCTGGCAGCTGACGTGCACCGTCACGCTGCCGTGCTCGGTGAACTTGACCGCGTTACCCGCGAGATTGATCAGCACCTGGCGAAGGTGGTGGGCATCGCCCAGCAAAGCAGGCGGCACCTCCGGCATGATCGAGACGACGAACTCCACGCCCCTTGCCGCGGCTTGCGTGGCGAGAATGCGGCAGGTGCTGTTGACGAGCGCATGAAGGTCGAACTCGGTGCGCTCCAGCACCAGCTTGCCCGCCTCGATCTTGGAGAAGTCGAGCACCTCCTCCACCAGGCCGAGCATGACGCGGGACGAGCTGCGCACCGTTTGAAGCATGTCCGCCTGCTCGCGCGAAAGCTGCGTGTCGCGCAGGAGGTCCGTCATGCCCACGATCGCGTTGAGCGGCGTGCGCAACTCATGGCTGACCACCGAGACAAAGCGGCGCTTCGCCTGGTTGGCCGCCTCGGCGCGCGCAATCGCGTCGAACATTCGCGTGACCAGCGTGCGCACGTACAGGCTCAGCAGCAGCATGCCGATGATCAGCTCCACGCCCACGGTAATGTGGTGCGACCAGAACTCGCTCGTCGCCAGAACGACCGAGAAAAGGGCCAGGCTCGTTGCGAGAGAGAACTGCAGATAGAAGCGGCCGAAGCGGAAACCGTTCGCCAGGGTCACCCAGACATAGGCGAGAAAAAGCGCCCAGCCTGCGTCGGCGAGATACCACATGATCCAGCTCACCGTTGCCTGATCCAGGACGATCCCGAAGCAGCGCCGGAACGCGGAGATCCGGTTGGAGGCGAGATTGGACCAGAGGATGACGACAGCCATTGCGTTGTAGCCGAGGAACACCAGGTGATGAGGTTCGAGCACCTGCCAGTCGGTGAGCGGCCTCAGACCGCCCGGCAGCACGAAAGGCCCGAGCAGCAGGCCGATCACCACGCGCACGATCGCCTGCTCATGCTCGGTATCGGGGCGCGCCGCGAGGCGCGCGCGGGCGCGCGCGAGCAGGCCTTGCAGGAATCTCATCGCCTGGCGGCCTCGCTCGTGGGGTCCTGCAGGTCGCGCTGCACCTCGAGCACCCGCTCGCCCATGCCGAGGAAGGCGTCGGCGAGGCGCGGGTCGAAATGCTTGCCGCGCTGCGCGCGGATGTAGTCGAAGGCGTCGGGCGACTTCCAGGCTTTCTTGTACGGGCGCACGGAGGTGAGCGCGTCGTAGACGTCGGCCACCGCGACGATGCGGGCGCAGAGCGGGATGTGATCGCCCTCCAGGCCGTTCGGGTAGCCCTTGCCGTCGTAGCGCTCGTGGTGGCCGAGCGCGATGAGCGCGCCCATGCGCACGTACTTGGAGGCGCTGCCCTTCAGGATCTCGTGGCCGATCACCGGGTGGCGCTGCATCGTGCTCCATTCGGGCTCGTCCAGCCGCGCGGGCTTGAGCAGGATGCCGTCCGGGATACCGATCTTGCCGATGTCGTGCAGCGGCGCGGCGAGCTCGATCGACTCGGCCTCGTCGCGTTCAAGCCCGATCGCGTTGGCGATCAGTCGCGAGTAGCGCGCCATGCGGATGAGGTGATAGCCGGTTTCCTCGTCCCTGAATTCGCCCGCGCGGGCGAGGCGAAGGAGCGTCTCTTTTTCGCGCTCGCGTATTTCGCGCGTCGCTTCGTCCACCATGCCTTCGAGGAGCCGCCGCTTGTCCTCGAGCGCGAGCTGCTGGCGCCGCAGGGTGAGCAGATTGCGGCAGCGCGCGAGGCATTCGCGTGCATCCACGGGCTTGGTGAGGAAGTCGGTGATGCCGGCATCGAGCGCGGCGTAGCGGACCTTTTTGTCTTCCTGTCCGGTCACCATGACGATCGGCACGTGCTCGTAGCCGGGGAGCGAGCGCAGCCGGCCGACCAGCTCGATGCCGTCCATGTCCGGCATCATGTAATCGACGAGAACCAGGTCGGCGACGTGGCGCGCGGCCCAGACCACCGCGTCGACGGGGCGCGCGAAGCCCTCGACCACGACGCGCTCGTCGAGGCTCCTCACCACCTGCTCCAGGATGGCGCGGCCGGTGGATTGGTCGTCCACCACCATGACCGTGTTGCGCGCTGCCGGCAACAGGTGGATCTGCGCCTTCGCCAAGTGTCTCCCCCCGCTCGGGAAAATGCGCCGCCAGACTACGCCCGGGAGGGGGGCCTGTCCAGCGTGATTCCCGGCTTTCCTGACAAAGCTTCACGGCGAGCCGCGACCCGTTCACGGCCGTCGGTCACGCGAGCGTTCACTAGGCGTGTCGTCGCAGGACCTGCTCCAGCTCAGGCGCGGGAACCGGTGCGCAGAAGCAGTTCCCCTGCATCTGGTCGCAGCGCAGGAGCCGCAGCATCTTCGCCTGGTCCATGCCGTCCACCCCTTCGGCCACGACCTTCAGTCCCAGCGACTGCCCGAGGGAGATGATGGTCCGCACGAGCGTCATGGTGGCGGGCCGCTCGAGCATGTCCGCCACGAAGGAGCGATCGACCTTCAGCGATTGCACCGGCGCTTTCGCCAGGTAGGCGAGCGAGGAGTAGCCGGTGCCGAAATCGTCGATCGCGATGCTGGTCCCGAGCGCGCGCAGCGCGTGAAGCCTCCGCACGCTGTCTTCGAGATCCTGCATCAGCGCGTTTTCGGTGACTTCCAGCTCCAGGCGGACCGACTCGGTCGCGCCGCCCAGCGCCTGCTCGAGCAGGCCCGGCAGGCTCGGATCGCGAAGCTGCAGCGCCGAGAGATTCACGGCGATCGGGGGCACGCGCAGGCCGGCCTGGGCCCAGCGCCGGCCGTCCTCGAGCGCCTGCCGGAAGCTCCACGCGCTGACATCCAGGATGAGCCCGGTCTCTTCCATGAGCGGCAGGAACCTGTCCGGCGGCACCACGCCGAGCTCGCGGCTTTCCCACCGTATCAACGCCTCGAGCCCGACGATCCGCTCTGAGGTCAGATCGATTTTGGGCTGATAGTAGTGAACGAACTCGCGGTTTCTGAGCGCGAGCCGAAGCCGGTTCCTTTCCGCCGTCGTCGTGCTGAGCGAGGCGGAGTAGAGCACCGTCAGCTCGCTGCCCTGTTTCGCCTTGCGCAGGGCCGCCTCGGCACGCTCGAGAAGCGTCTCCCCGTCGGCGCCATCGTTCGGAGCGACGACGATTCCGGCCTTTGCGCCCGAGTGAATCTCCTCGCCCCCCACCACGAACGCCCGGCCAAAGCACTGGCCCAGCAGCGAGCGAGCGCGCCTCGCCGCCTCCGAGCGTCCCTTCACCCCGGCCAGCAGCGCCACGAACTGGTCGCCGCCCACCCGTCCGACGTCATTGCGGCCCGCGGATTGCGCGAGACGCGCCGCGACCTGGCTCAGCAGCTCGTCGCCGGCGCGTCGACCGCGCGATTCGTTTACCCCGCGAAAGCGCGCGAGGTCCAGCAGGACCACGGCCGTCTTGGCGCCGCGCTCGGCGGCTGTGCCAATCGCTTCTTCAAGCCGCTTCACGAAAAGCGACCGGTTCGGCACCCCGGTCACCGGATCATAGAGCGACAGGTTGTCGAGCTGGCGCTGGCGCAGCTCCAGCTCGGCGATGTTCTGGCGCAATATCCGGAACGTCTCGGCCTGCAGGGTCGCGAGCCGCACGAGCTGGCCGAGCGAAGCCTTGCTCAGGCGGCTCTTGTGCAGGAAGTCGTACGCGCCTCGTTCGAGGGCCGCCTCCTGCATGAGGCGCTCGTCCTCGGAGGTCAGTACCACCACAAGGCGATCCGTCGCCTCCAGGACGCGCTCGAGGGTGGCGATCCCGGTCGAATCGGGCAAATTGAGATCGGCGAGCACGAGATCGAAGCTTCCGCGCGCAAGCTGGTCCAGCGCCGCCGACAGGGTCGCCGCCCACTCGACCTGCGCTCGGGGCGCCGCCGCTGCGACGTATCCCTTCACGACCTCGGCGGTCACCGCCATGTCCTCGAGCAGCAGGATGCGCACGGGCGCGCTCGCCGCAGCCCGGCGGATTCCCGCAGCCGACCGCCCTAGAAGGGTACTCAAAGGCATGCACCGATGGTAAGTCAGCGCACGCGCGGGCACACGCAGCTGTCTGGATTTCCTGACACGAGGGCCGGCGGCGGCGATCAAACAGCCCGAATGCTGGTGCCGGAAGAGAGACTCGAACTCTCATGCCCTTGCGGACGGCGGATTTTGAGTCCGCTGCGTCTACCGATTCCGCCATTCCGGCCTTGCGAAGGCGCCGCTGCCACCGAATTTTATAATTGCGGCCGATGAAGGTCGCGGATTTCGACTACGAACTTCCCGCGGAGCTCATCGCGCAGCGGCCGACGCCCGAGCGCACCTCGAGCCGCCTGCTCCATCTGGATGCCCGCGGCGAGATCCGGGACCTGAGGTTTTCCGACCTGCCCTCGCTGCTCGCCCCGCAGGATGTGGTGGTGCTAAACGACACGCGCGTCATCAAGGCGCGCCTTTTCGGCCGGAAGCCGAGCGGCGGCCGCGTGCAGATCATGGTCGAGCGCATCCTGGGAGAACACGAGGCGCTCGCGCTCATGCGCGCCGGCCACTCGCCCAAGGCGGGTACGCGCGTTGCGCTTGACGAGGGCGTCGAAGCCGAGGTCCTCGGGCGCGAAGACGATCTGTACCGGGTGCGCTTCTCGCAGCCGGTCGGCGCGGTGCTCGAGCGCCTGGGCAGCGTGCCGCTGCCGCCCTACATCACCCACGCGCCTGGCGAGGAAGACCTCGCGCGCTACCAGACGGTCTACGCCTCGACGCCCGGCGCCGTTGCAGCTCCCACGGCGGGACTTCATTTCGATGAAAATCTCCTGGATCACATCAGGAAAAAGAGCATTCCCATTGCAAGGCTCACTTTGCATGTCGGGGCGGGCACGTTCCAGCCCGTGCGCGAAGAAACGATCGAGCATCACCGCATGCATCACGAGCGCTACTCGATCTCGCCCGCGACGCTGAAAGCCATCGAAGGAAAAAGGGTTCTCGCGGTGGGGACGACCTCGCTGCGCGCGCTCGAGGCCGCGGCCGCAAGCGGCAAGACGGAAGGCGAAACGGATCTTTTCATCTATCCGGGCTACCGTTTCCGCGCCGTGGACCGGCTGCTGACCAATTTCCACCTGCCCAAGTCGACGCTCCTCATGCTCGTCGCGGCCTTCGCCGGGCACGAGAACATCAAGAAGGCCTATGCGCACGCGATCGCGCAGCGCTACCGGTTCTTCAGCTATGGTGACGCGATGCTGATCGAGCGCGCGCCATGAAGTTCACCGTCACGCATCGCGACGGCGCCGCGCGCACGGGCGTGCTCGAGCTCGCGCACGGGCGCGTCGAGACGCCGGCGTTCATGCCGGTCGGCACCTACGGCACGGTGAAGGCCATGTCGCCCGAGGAACTCGTGGCGATGGACGCGCAGATCGTGCTTGGCAACACGTTTCACCTGTGGCTGCGGCCCGGCACGGAGGTGATCGAGAAGCACGGCGGCCTGCACCGCTTCATGGGCTGGAACGGGCCGATCCTCACCGATTCGGGCGGCTTCCAGGTCTTCAGCCTCGAGACGCTGCGGAAGCTGAGCGAGGAAGGCGTGCGCTTCGCCTCTCCCGTCAACGGCGATCCGCTGCTGCTCACGCCGGAAGAATCGATGCGAATCCAGAAAGCCCTGAATTCGGACGTGGTCATGGTGTTCGACGAATGCACGCCGTATCCCGCGACCGAGAGGGAGGCTCGCCAGTCGATGGAGCTTTCGCTGCGCTGGGCCGAGCGCTCCCGGCGCGCCCACGAGGGGAATCCGAACGCGCTTTTCGGGATCGTTCAGGGAAGCGTGTACGACAATCTGAGGAACGAATCCCTGGCGAAGCTCCTCGAGATCGGCTTCGACGGCTACGCGATCGGCGGGCTCGCGGTGGGCGAGCCGAAGGAGGAGCGCGACCGCGTCATCGAGCACCTGATGCCGAGTCTCCCCGCCGCCAAGCCGCGCTACCTGATGGGCATGGGCACGCCCGAGGACCTGATCGAGGCGGTGCAAACAGGCGTGGACATGTTTGACTGCGTCCTGCCGACCCGGAACGCGCGCAACGGCTGGCTTTTCACCCGCTCGGGCGACATCAAGATTCGCAATGCCCGGTACCGCGACGACGCGCGGCCGCTCGATGAGTCGTGCGGCTGCTACGCCTGCCGGAATTTCACGCGCGCCTACCTGTATCACCTGCAGAAAACGAACGAGATTCTCGGCGCGCGGCTGAACACGATCCACAACCTGCACTACTACCTCGGTCTCATGCGCGAGCTGCGCGCGGCGATCGCCGGGGCGCGGCTGGAAAGCGAGTCCGCGCGGCTGCTCGAGCAGCGCAGACTGCTATAATTTTCGGCCTTTTTCCGTCTTCGCCGAAGGAGTTCCCCTTGCTGATTTCCTCCGCTTACGCGCAAGCCCCCGCGGGCGCGCCGCCGGGCGGCGACATGAGCTTCTTCATCATGATGATCGTCATGTTCGGCGTGCTCTACTTCTTCATGATCCGGCCGCAGATGAAGCGGCAGAAGGAGCAGAAGAAGATGGTCGACGAGCTGCAGAAGGGCGACGAGATCGTGACGGTCGGCGGCGTCGTGGGCCGCATCACCAAGATCTCGGATGCCTACCTCACCGTCGAGGTCGCGCAGAACACCGAGATGGTGGTCCAGCGCGGCGCGGTGCAGCTGCTCCTGCCCAAGGGCACGTTGAAAAGCATTCAGTAGCCGGCAAGTGAACCGTTTCCCCGTCTGGAAGTACGCGCTGATCGGACTCGCGATCCTGGTCGCGCTTCTTTACACGCTGCCGAATTTCTTCGGCGAGTCGCCGGCGGTCCAGGTGTCCCCCGGACGCACCACCGTCAAGGTCGACAGCGGCGTCCTCGCCCGCATCGAGCCCGCGCTCAAGCAGGCGGGCATCGCGCCCACGGGAAGCCTGCTCGACGAGCACGGCGTGCGCCTGCGCTTTGCCGACGGCGACACGCAGCTGCGCGCCAAGGACCTGATCGAGAAGGCGCTCAACCCCGATCCGCAGAACCCGGAATACGTGGTCGCACTGAACCTCCTGTCGGCCTCGCCCGGCTGGCTCACGGCGATCCACGCGCTGCCAATGTACCTGGGCCTCGACCTGCGCGGCGGCGTGCACTTCCTGCTGCAGGTCGACATGCAGGCGGCGCTGCAAAAGCGCCTCGAGAGCTACTCGAGCGAGGTGCGCACGCTGCTGCGCGAGAAGAACCTCCGCCATGCCGGTATTGCGCGCGAGGGGCAGACGCTGCGGGTGCGCTTCCGCGACGCCGAGACGCGCGAGAAGGCGCGCGGCGCGATCGGCGCGACCATCGGCGACCTGCTCCTCACCGAGCGCGGCGACGGCCAGGATCTCCTCCTCGTGGGCGCGCTCAAGCCCGAGGCGCAGAAAAAGGAGCAGGAGCTCGCCTTGAAGCAGAACATCGTCACCCTGCACCGGCGCGTGAACCAGCTCGGCGTCGCCGAGCCGGTGATCCAGCAGCAGGGCGCCGATCGCATCGTGGTGCAGCTGCCGGGCGTGCAGGACACGACGCGCGCCAAGGAGATTCTCGGCCGCACGGCGACGCTGGAAGTGCGCCTCGCCGACGAGGATGCGGCCCGCACCGGCAGCACGTTCAACGTCGACGTCTTCCCCGAGCGCCGGCGCGACGGCAGCGTCTCGAACGTGGCGGTGAAAAAGCAGGTGATCGTCACCGGCGATCAGTTCGTCGGCGCGCAGGCCACCTTCGACCAGGACCAGCGCCCGGCGGTCGCGGTGGAGCTGAACGACGCGGGCGGCCGCGCCATGCGCCAGACCACCCGCGAGAACCTGCGCAAGCCCATGGCCATCATCCTTTTCGAGAAGAACAAGGGCGAGGCGATCTCGGTCGCGACCATCCAGGGCGAGTTCGGCAGCCGCTTCCAGATCACGGGCATGTTTTCGCCCGCCGAGACGAACGATCTCGCGCTCCTCATCCGCGCGGGGTCGCTCGCCGCGCCCATGGAGATCATCGAGGAGCGCACGGTCGGCCCGTCGCTTGGCAAGGAGAACATCGAGAAGGGCTTCCACGCGACGATGTGGGGCTTCACCGCCATCGTCATCTTCATGAGCGTGTACTACCTCATGTTCGGCCTCACCGCCTCGGTGGCGCTCGGCGTGAACCTGCTTTTCCTCGTCGCCCTGCTCTCGCTCCTGCAAGCGACCTTGACGCTCCCCGGCATCGCGGCCATCGCGCTCACGCTCGGCATGGCGATCGACGCCAACGTGCTCATCAACGAGCGCATCCGGGAGGAAATCCGCGGCGGCCAGTCGCCCCAGGCGGCAATCGCCGCCGGCTACGAGCGCGCCTGGGGGACGATTCTCGACTCGAACATCACCACGCTCATCGCCGGCCTCGCGCTCCTCATCTTCGGCTCCGGGCCGGTGCGCGGCTTCGCGGTCGTGCACTGCCTCGGCATCCTCACCTCGATCTTCTCCTCGGTGGTGGTGTCGCGCGCCCTTGTCAACCTCGTCTACGGCCACCGCCGGCGCGTCGCGCGCCTCGCGATCGGCAACACGGCCTGGAAATGACGGGAGACTGAGGCATGGAATTCTTCAAGATCCGCCGCGTCATCCCGTTCATGCGGCACGCGCTCGTCTTCAACGTGATTTCGCTCATCACGTTCCTCGCGGCGGTGTTCTTCCTCTTCCACAAGGGGCTCAACCTTTCGGTCGAGTTCACCGGCGGCACGCTGGTCGAGATCAACTACAAGGACACGGCCAACGTCGAGGCGATCCGCGAGACGCTGGAAAAGGCGGGCCTGAAAGTCGAGGTGCAGAACTTCGGCTCCTCGCGCGACGTGCTGATCCGCCTGCCGATCCAGAAGGACCAGTCGACCGCGGCGCTCTCGCAGAAGGTGGGCGAGCTCCTCAAGGCGCAGGACAAGACGGCCGAGGTGCGCCGAGTCGAGTTCGTCGGCCCGCAGGTCGGCGACGAGCTCGCCTGGAACGGGGCGACGGCGCTCATCATCACCGCGCTCGGCATCGTCGCCTACCTTGCCCTTCGCTTCGAATGGCGCTTCGGCCTCTCGGCCATCATCGCCAATTTGCACGACGTCGTCATCATCCTGGGCTGCTTCGCGCTCTTCCAGTGGGAGTTCTCGCTTCCCGTGCTCGCCGCGGTGCTCGCGGTGCTCGGCTACTCGGTGAACGAGTCGGTAGTGGTGTTCGACCGGGTGCGGGAGAACTTCCGCAAGATGAGGAAGGCCTCGGTGCCCGAGGTGATCGACAGCGCGATCACCGGCGTCATCTCGCGCACCATCATCACGCACGGCTGCACGCAGGCGATGGTGACGACGATGCTCCTCTTCGGCGGCGCGGCGCTCCACTACTTCGCGCTCGCCCTCACGATCGGCATCTGCTTCGGCATCTACTCCTCGGTGCTGGTCGCGAGTCCCCTCGTCATGTGGCTCGGCGTGGATCGCTCGCAGTTCATCAAGGCCGCGCCGAAAAAATCGGCCGGCGGCGTGCGCGACGAGAACGAAGGAGCGGTCGTCTAGCCTTTGCGATCGATGGACGATCGGTCGCTCCGCCTTTCCCGAGTTTCCCTTCACGTAAAGCTGGCCGGCGCCGGGACGCCCGTGGTCCTGCTGCACGGCTGGCCGCAAACCTCCCACGAATGGCGCAAGCTCGTGCCGCTGCTGGAGGGCCGCCATCGCCTCGTCATGCCCGACCTCCCGGGTCTGGGCGAGAGCTCGATTCCCAAGGAGGGCTACGACAAGAAGACGATCGGCGCCGACCTCGTCGAGATGTGCGAGCGGCTGGGGCTCGAGCGCTTTCACCTCGTGGGGCACGACTGGGGCGGGCCGAGCGCATTCGCGCTCGCCTGCGCGATCCCGCACGCGGTGCGCTCGCTGACGATCCTTGATGTGACGATCCCCGGCATCGGACCCGACATCTCGCAGGGCGGCCGGCGCTGGCACCATGCCTTCCACATGACGCCAGAGCTGCCGGAGGCGCTCACAACCGGGCGCGAGCGCGACTACCTGGGCTGGTTCTACCGGGCGTTCTCCTGGCAGCGCGGCGCCATCGGCGCGGCCGACATCGACGAGTACCTGCGCTGCTACACGCGGCCGGGCGCGATGCGCGCCGGCTTCGCCTACTATCGCGCGCTGCCGCAGGACAAGGCCGACAACCGCGCGATCCTCGATTCCGGATTCAGGCTCGAGATGCCGGCGCTCGCGCTCGGCGGCGCAAGGACCGAGGCGCGCGGCCGCGCCGGCGAGCCGCTCGAGTCGCTGCGCGCGATCGCGAAGGACGCGCGCGGCGGGGAGATCGCCGAGTCCGGGCACTTCATCCCGGAGGAGCAGCCCGAAGAGCTCGCCCGGCGGCTGCTCGAATTCTTCCGCGAGACCGGCTAGCGGGCCGGCCGGATCGCGCCTAACGCGCGATGAGCTCTTTCTCGCCTTCGTTCTGCTGCGTGAAGATCGAGGTGTAGCCCTTCGACCAGTCCGGCGGCAAGAGGCACGGCCGCGGATCGTGGTGCGCGAACTGCGCGCGCTTGCCGCGCAGCAGGTACTGGTCGTGCTTCGGCTTGATCGGGTTCACCGTGTAGGGGAACGCGTCGGCCGAAGTCATCGCGATGAGGAGCAGCGGCCGCCCGAGGTCCGAGTCGTTCTTCGCCGAATAGTGCAGCGTGCGGCAGTTGTGGATCGTGAGCGAGCCGGCGGGCCCGGGCATGTAGACCATCTTCGAGGTATCGAGCTTCGCGACGTCCTCGTCCGAGAGGCAGCCGGTCCATTCGCCCTTGGCGTTGTACTGCGAGGGCATCGGCTCGATGTTGTGGCTCCCTGGCAGCGCGGCAAGCGGCCCCTGGTCCATGCCGCAGTCGTAGAGATAGGTGCCGATCGTGAGCGGCGAGTAGTTGGTGTGCGGATAGAAGCTGATGTCGTAGTGCCACTTCACTTCCTCGCCGCCGTTCGCCCATTTGAAGTTGAGCTTGGAGTGGTGGAACTTGACGTCCGGGCCGACCAGGTCCGAGACGATGTCGGGCATCACCGAGTTCAGGCAGTAATCCCAGTACACCGGATGATGCTCGACCGGGTTCGACACGCGGCGCAGGCGCGGCGCGTCGGGCCGGTGCGCGGGCTCCAGGTCGAAGATCGGGTCGGACCTGGTGACCTTGCGGCTGCGCTCGACCATCTCGTCGGTCGCCTTGCGCAGCTTCTGGATCCATTCCTCGTTGATCGCCTTGGGCAGGAAGAGGAATCCGTCCCTGAAGTACGCCTCGCGCTGCTCCTGCTTGAGAACCTTGGGCTCGATCGCGAGAATCTGTTCCGGTGTCATGGCAGTGCTCCTTCTCGTCCTGAAATCATGAATTCCATCGGGTTGGGACACCCTCGTCCCGCAGTCGGTTCTGGAAGGGCTCGAGCGCCCGCTCCCTCACCTCGGAGGGCAACAGCTCTTCGTCCAACGCGAAAGCCGCGAGCGCGCCTGCGGCTTCCCCGATGTTCCATTCAACCGGGTGCAGGCGGTAGCAGCCGTTGGTGATGTGCGTGGTGCCGATGTTCTTGGCGCCCGCGATGAGGTTCTCGACGCGAACCGGCAGCAGCGCGCCGAGCGGAATCTGGAAGGGCTTGGTGCGGCAGCTCGCACCGATATCGTCGGGTCCGGAGCGGTGGATGTCGATCGGGTACCAGCCCACGCCAATCGAGTCGTGAAAGTGCGCCGCGAGCGGCCCTTTCTGGTGGCGGGCGGACACTTCCTGCTCGACGATCGTCTTTTTCGACTTGAGGCGCCGCGGCTCGCGGATGTAGGGATGCTTGGAAAGTCCGTCCTCCGTGCCCATCACATCCGGCCGCAGGCGCAGCTCGGGCGCCTTCTGGTCGGTCTGCAGCCAGTACAGAAAGCCCAGGCTCACGCGCTTGGCGTCCTGAAGCGCCTTGACGACCTGCAGGGGCTCGGAATCGAGGATGCTCGAGTCGCGGTAATCGTTGCCCGGCCAGTTGAACATCGTCAGGTTCTGCTTCTCGACCAGGCGGCGGTAAGTCCAGAGCCCGCCTTTCGTGCCCGGCAACTGCTCGTACAGGCTGTATTGCAGCCAGCCGCTTTCCTCGCCGTAGATCTCGCCGCCGTGGACCTCGATTCTCAGGCTGTAGGGCTGCGCATCGCGGTAGTGCTCGTATTTCGCGGGCTTCGGGATCACATGGCTCTCGCCCTTCGGCCGGCGCTCGCACGCGAAGGTATAGGTGAAGCTCTGCACGCAGTGCGGCTTCGGCTCCTTCGGCTGCGCCTGCATCTCGCCCGTCTGGGCGATCGTTTCCGCGCCCACGGTGTATTCGGCCCCGGCGAGGGGCAGAAGGTCGCCCAGCTCGGTGGCGTCGATGACGAGCTGCGGCCGAAAACGGCTCACCCGCCCGTCTTCCAGGTTCAGCGCACCTACTTCGATGATCCGGTCCTGGTCGGTCGATACCGAAACCACCTTGGCTCGCCTGAGAACCTGAACTTCGTCGGGAAGCATCCCCTCAAGGATCCGAACCCCGACGCGCGGCTCGAAGGCGAGGCGCGTCACCCAGCAATGGCCGGGATTGTCTTCTCCGTAGTGGGCGCGGATCGCATTGCGCATCGCGTAGTAGCTGCGCGTGCCGCCGAAGGATTCGATGTGCTCGTGCTCATCGAGCGCCGAGACCCCCTGCGAAGTCATCTGCCCGCCGAGCCAGTCGGTTTCCTCGAGCAGCACCACGCGCCGGCCTTGGCGCGCCGCGGCGAGCGCGGCGGCCACGCCGCCCATGCCGCCGCCCGCGATGAGCACCTCGCAGGGCTCGGCGCGGCCCGCGGCCGCGCCGACCTGGCGCACGGCGAGCGCGGGATCGCCGCTCGCCGGCACCCGCATCACGTCGACGACGGCGTCGAGCGAGCGGGTGCGCGCGCCGGAGCTCACTTCCCTGCGGGCTTCGCCGCGGCGGCGGCGGGCTTGGCCGCGGGCTTCTTGCGCCAGTAGTAGTCGGCGGCGAAGCTGTAGGCCGGGTACATCGCCATGCGCGCCGGCACCACGTTCTCGGCGTACTTGCGCTGCGATTCCATCACCTTGGCGAAGAACGCGTCCTCCTTGGCGAACTTCTCGCGCACCTGGTCCCAGGTCTCGAGCTGCTTGATGAGCACGTCATTCGGCGTGCGGCGCACGTTGACGCCGTGCTTGGTGCGCATCTCGTGCAGCGTCTTCGCATTTTCGCGGCTGTAGGTCAGCCACCAGCGCAGATACACCTCGGTCGACGCCATCTTGATGATTTCCTGCTGCTCGGCCGAAAGCCCCTTCCACATCGCCTTGGAGAGGATGAGGTCGGAGACTTCCGTCATCTCGTGCATGCTCGGCATGTAGTAGTACTTCCAGACGTTGTGGAAGCCGAGCTTGATGTCCTCGGCCGGGCAGCACCACTCCGCCGCGTCGACCACGCCGCGCTGCGCCGCCGGAACGATCTCGCCGCCCGGCATGCTGACCACCGAGGCGCCCGCCGCGTTGAGGATCTGGGCGTTCATGCCCACCGCCCGCATCTTGCGGCCCTTCAGGTCCTGCCAGCCGGTGAAGGGCTGCTTGAACCAGCCGAACATCTGCGGCGTGAAGGGCATGATGGGCAGCGAGATGACGTCGCGCTTGATGATGGTCTCGAACCACTCGTCCATGAGCTGCTGGCCGCCGCCGTCGTAGAACCAGCCGAGGTGGTCGAAGATGTCCATGCCGAACGGCCCGCCGGGCCCGCCGGTGAAGAGCACCGCGGCCGGATGCTTGCCGATGAGGTAGCCCGACCAGGTGTGCGCGCCGTCGATCACGCCCTTGTGCGTCGCGTCGGTGACTTCGAACGCCGGCACGATCGTGCCCGCGGCGAGCGCCTTGATCTGCAGCTTGCCGCCGGTGGTCTTGTTTACGCGCTCGGCGAACAGGTTGAAGTTGTCCATGAACATGCTGGACGCCGGCCAGCTCGCCTGCATGGTGAGCGTCTTGGGTGCCTGCGCCTGCGCCGACGCGGCGAGCGCAAAACCGGCGACGAGCGCCGCGGCGCGCATGGATACAGCGATGGATTTCGTCATGATTTCCCTCCTCCCGAGTGGAGCGGCCAGTGTAACATACGACTGGCATATCAGAAGGCCTTTTCAGAGGGGAAAACGCGTGGCCGAGCCGGAGAAAAAGAAGCGCACCATCACCGAGATCCGCGACTCGAAGAAGACCGGCGAAAAAATGGTTTATACGTCGGTGCTCGACTACACCTCGGCCAAGTGGGCTGAGGCCGCGGGCGTGGACGTGTGCGTGGTGGGCGACAGCCTCGCCATGACCTGCCACGGCTACCCGAACACGATCCCGGCCACCATGGACATGATGGCGCTGCACGCCGCGGCGGTGCGGCGCGGCGCGCCCCACACGTTCGTGCTCGGCTGCATGCCCTACCAGAGCTACCACACCGTCGATCGCGCGCTCGCCAATGCGACGCGCTTCATGCAGGAGGCGGCCTGCGACGCGGTCAAGCCGCAGGGCGGCAGGTCGCAGGCGCACATCCTCAAGGCGCTGGTGGACGCGGGCATTCCGACCGCCTCGCACATCGGCCTCACGCCGCACACGATCGCCATGTTCGGCGGCTTTCGCATCCAGGGGCGCACTGCGGAGGCGGCGATGAA
>DATAID010000043.1:0-94840 GCA_036262835.1 Burkholderiales bacterium
CATTCAGGCGAGGTTGCTTGTCCTGCGCGGGAGCTGGAGGAAGGCGTCGGCGTGACGCTTGGCGCGCGGGAGGTTTGCCGGGGCGCGGGATATTTGTGCAACCACCCGATGCCCTATCAGGTGGTGCGTTGGCCGCTCGACAAGGGCAAGCTCCGGATCCGCGCCACGCTGCCGGATTTCGTGCGCGGGCGCGACGCCGAGGAGATTCGCGACGCGGCGATCGAGGGCATCCTGCAGTGGGATGGCCGTCCTTTCCCCATCGTCGTGGAAAAGAGCGTGGCCTTCCGCTGGGACATCAACGTCAACTGGACGCAGGGCCTCAACATGGAGGCCGTGGGCGTTGCCAATCCGGCTTTCAACGTAAAGGGCAAGCGCATCGAGTACTGGTTCCAGGGCATGGGCATCATGGTGCCGCCGGCGGACAGCATGCCGCGGCAGGCGCGGCTCGCGTGGGTCCGCGCGATCGCGGCGCACGAGATGGGACACGCGCTCGGGATCCTCTGGCACAGCGATCGCAAAAGCGACATCATGTATCCGAGCATCAACAGCGCCCCGGAGGCGGTTTCGGACCACGATTACCAGACGATCGATGCGCTCTACGCGCTGCCGAACGGAGCGACGCTTCAGTAGTTCTAGGTTTTAAGCCGCAACCGCACCCACACCGGCCGCAGGCGCTCGATCCAGAGCATCATCAGCGCGGCGGTGGCGAGAAAGAGCAGGCTCGGCACGGTCGCGGCGGCGATCGGCGGCCAGTTCTGGAGCAGCCCGATGTGCGAGAAGAGGCTGTTCAGCATGTGGAAGAAGATGCCGAGCAGGATGCCGAAGAACACTTTTACGCCGACCATCCCCGAGCGCGCGTGCATGTAGGCGAAGGGCAGCGCGAGGCCCATCATGACGAGGGTCGCGAAGGGATAGAGGAGCTTCTTCCAGAGCGCGATCTCGTAGCGCTCGGTCTTCTGCCGGTTCTCCGAGAGGTGCTGGATGTAGCGGTGCAGCTTCCACGCCGACATGCGCTCGGGCACGACGATGAGGACGTTCAGCAGGTCGGGGTTCACCGCCGAGCGCCATTCGGCCTCCGGAAAGTGCGCGGTGCGCGGGCCCGAAGCGTTGATGATGGTTTGCGCGACCTGCAGGAGCCGCCAGCGCCCGCCGCCCGCGTACTCTGCGCGCTCGGCCTGGGTGATCTGGCGCAGACGGTACTGCGCGTCGAACTCGTAGATGGTCACGCCGCCGAGCACGTTCGCCTCGCGCGCCTCGCGCACGTTGATGAACGAGCGCTCGTCCTTGAACCACAGGCCCGACTCGAAGCCGGTGCCGATCACCGACTGCTGCGAGCGCATGCGCACCTGCTGCGCGGCCTCCTCGCTCGCGGGCGAGACCCATTCGCCCACCGCGAAGGTGAGGATGATGAAGGTGACGCCGGTCTTGGCGAGGATGCCCGCGGCGCGCCAGGGCGAGAGGCCCGCCGAGCGCAGCACCGTGTACTCGGAGTTGCTGGAAAGGTGGGCGAGCACATAGAGGGTGCCGATCAGCACCGCGATCGGAAAGAGCTCGTAGAAGTGCCCCGGCACCCAGAGGAGCACCACGGTGAAGATCTGGCGCAGCTGATAGCTGCCCTGCCCGAGATCGCGCAGCTCGTTGATCAGGTCGAAGAAGGCGAAGAGCGCGAGAAAGCCGAGGAGGACAAAGGCGACCGCGCCGTAGATCTGGCGCGCGAGGTAGCGCTCGAGGGTGGGCAGCCTCATCGCCGCAGCCAGCGCAGGCGGAGCGGCGAGAGGTGACGCGCGAAGAGAACAAGCGCGACGAGTGCCATCACGCCGTGCACCAGCCACCAGCCGGTGGTGAAGGGGAGCTTCCCCTGCGAGACGCGCGCCTGGCTGACCGAGAGCAGGTTCGAGTACACCATGTAGGCGAGCAGCGCGTACATCAGGTTCACCGAGCGCCCGGCGCGCGGGTTGACGAAGCTGAGCGGAATGGCGAGCAGCGCGAGAACGAGCGCCGACACGGGCATGCCGATGCGCCAGAGGAGCTCGCCCAGGTTGACGCGCGTCGGATTCTCGATGAGGCCGAGGGTTGAGGTGCTCTTGTGCGTGGCGACCGGCTCGTCGCCTTCCTTGGTCTGGATGCGCGTCGAGTAGCGCTCGAACTCCATGACGCGGAAATCAGCCTCGCCCGGCGTGCCCTCGTAGCGCCGGCCGGAAAAGAGCACGAGGAAGCGGTCGCCGTTCGGCGCGTACTCGGAGGAGCCGCGCTCGCTCATCATGACGCCGGTGCGCCGGTTCTGGACGGAATTGACGAAGACGTTGCGCACCGACTCGCTGTCGCCCGCGATCGACTCGACGAAGAAGACGCGCTCGCGGCTGCGCGACTCGCCGAAGGCGCCCGGCTGCACGCGCGTGATGTCGTCGCGCGAGTCGATGCGGCTGCGGTACTCCTCGCTCATCTGCGCCGCCCAGGGCGAGATGAAGAAGGAGAGAAGCCCGATCATGAGCACGAGCGGCGCGGCGAAGATCATCACCGGCCGGATCCACGCGGTGAGGGAGAGCCCGGAATTGAGCCAGATCATCATCTCCGAATCGCGCCAGCTGCGCGTGAGCTCGAGCAGCACCGTGATGAAGAGCGTGAGCGAGAGCAGCACCGGCAGCACCGAAAGCGCCGAGAAGCCGAGGAAGGCGACCACCGTCTCCGAGGGAATCTTGCCGCCGGCCGCCTGGCCAAGGAGCCGGATGAGGCGCGTCGTCACCGCGATGAGGAACAGCGACAGGAACACGGCGATCGCCAGATTGGCGAATTCCCGGAGCAGCGAGCGTGAAAAGATCATGCGATACTTAGAGGCTCGCCAGCATGACGATCAGTTCTGATTTCACGGGAGAATTTCGTGCAATTTAGCATACGCGCGCTCGCGCCCGAGAAGGCGCGGACCGGCTGCCTCGTCGTGGCCGCCCACGCCGGAGAACATTCGGACGCCGGCGACCGCCCTTCGTTCCAGCTCGCCCGCGGCGGCCAGCTCGCCGATCGCGCCGCCAGGGGCGCCCTCAAGCGCGCCCTCGCGCAGGGCGATCTCGCCGCCAAGCCCGGCTCGACGCTGCTCCTGCGCAGCCTGGATGGAAAATTCGGAGGGCTCGCCGCAGAGCGGGTGCTCCTCGTCAGCCTCGGCGCGCGCGGCGAGTACGACGTCGGCGCCTTCCGCAGCGCCGTGCGCGGCGCGGCCATGGCGCTGAACAGTCTCGGCGCGAAGGACGCGGTCCTTTGCGCGACGGATTTCTCGCTCGGCGCGCGCGGCCTTCCCTGGACGGTCAGGAACCTCGTGCTCGGCCTGCGCGATGCCGCCTACCGCTTCGAGCAGATGAAGTCGAAGAAGCAGGACGCCCCGAAGCTCGCCTCCATCACGCTCGCCCTCGCGGGCGCGCCCGTGGGCGCGCAGCTGGAGGGCGCGCTCAAGGAAGCCGTCGCAACCTCCGACGGCATCGACCTCGCCCGGACCCTCGGCAACCTGCCGCCGAACGTCTGCACGCCCACCTATCTCGCCGAGGAGGCGCGCCGGCTCGCGCGCCAGTTCAAGCTCGAGCTGCGCGTGCTCGAGCGCGCCGACATGGAGAAGCTTGGCATGGGCGCGCTCCTCGCGGTCACCGCCGGCTCGCGCCAGCCGCCCAAGCTGATCGTGCTGCGCTATGGCGGCGCGGCGAAGAAGAAAAAGCCGCTCGTCCTCGTCGGCAAGGGCATCACCTTCGACACGGGCGGCATCTCGCTCAAGCCGGCCGGCGAAATGGACGAGATGAAGTTCGACATGTCGGGCGCGGGCAGCGTGCTCGGCTCGATCCGCGCGCTCGCGGGCATGCGCGCGCCGGTCAACGTGATCGGGGTGATTCCGGCCTGCGAGAACATGCCCGGCGGCGCGGCGACGCGCCCGGGCGACATCGTCACCACCCTCTCCGGCCAGACAGTCGAGATCCTCAACACCGATGCCGAGGGGCGCCTCATCCTCTGCGACGCGCTCTCCTACTCGGCGCGCTTCGATCCGGAGGCGGTGATCGACGTCGCCACGCTGACGGGCGCCTGCGTGATCGCGCTCGGCCACGTCGCGACCGGCCTCTTCTCGAACGACCAGCGGCTCGCCGATGCATTGCGCTCAGCGGGCGAGGACGCGTGGGATCGCGTCTGGCAGATGCCGCTCTGGGAGGACTACCAGGAGCAGCTGCGCTCGAACTTCGCCGACTTCGCCAACATCGGCGGGCGCCCGGCGGGCAGCGTCACCGCGGCCTGCTACCTCGCGCGCTTCACGCGCAAGCTGCGCTGGGCGCACCTCGACATCGCGGGCACGGCCTGGAAGGGCGGCCGCGAGAAGGGCTCGACCGGCCGGCCGGTGCGGCTCCTCGTGCGCTACGCGCTGCGCGCGCACGGGGCGCGCGCATCCTCCTAGCGGCGGGCGTGACCTCGATCGACTTCTATTTCAACGCGGCCGACCGGATCACGGTCGCCTGCCGCCTCGCGGGCAAGGCGGTGCAGCAGAAGAACCGCGTGCTCGTCTATGCGCCCGAGCCCGAGATCGCGCAGAAGTTCGACAAGACGCTGTGGACGTTCCAGGCGGTCTCGTTCGTGCCGCACTGCTACGCGGGCGATGCGCTCGCCGGGGAAACGCCCGTCCTGATCTGCGGCGAAGGCCCGGAGCACGAGGATCGGGACGTTCTCATCAACCTGGGGCTCGATTGCCCTCCGTTCTTCGCCCGGCACGCGCGGCTGCTCGAGATCGTGCCGCAGGATGAAGAAGGCCGCAGCGCCGCCCGGGCCCGGTACGCGTTCTACAAGCAGCGGGGCTACGCGCTGCGCAGCCACGACCTCGCCGCCGAGGCGGCATGAGCGACGAATCCAAAGCCGCGGGCGAGGAGCGCGACGCCAATCTGCTCATCAGGCGCGTGGACGCCCTCATGCGGCGCCAGCAGGAGGATTCGCAGCGCGCCGTGCAGGAGGTGCCGCTCCTCACCGAGGTGGTCGAGCACGACCCGGCGGCCGCGGCCGAGAAGAAGCGCCTCGACGAGGCGCTGGTCGAGGACATCGAGCGGGTGCTGCTCGTGCGCCTGGTGCCCGAGCTGAACAAGCAGATTGCCAACCTGCGCGGCGAGCTGGAAAAAGAGCTGCGCAAGTCGGTGCGCGAGGCGGTCGCCCACGCGATCGCGCAGCGCCAGGCCAAGCCGGAAAAAACCTGATGGAACTGGAGAAGAGCTTCGACCCGCGGACGGTCGAAGGCCGCTGGTACTCGCGCTGGGAATCCGCAGGCTGGTTCCGCCAGAGCGGCAAAGGCAAGCCCTACTGCATCCAACTGCCGCCGCCGAACGTCACCGGCACGCTGCACATGGGGCACGCGTTCCAGCAGACCCTCATGGACTCGCTCATCCGCTATCACCGCATGCGCGGCGAGGACACCAACTGGGTGGTCGGCACCGATCACGCGGGCATCGCCACCGAGATCCTCGTCACGCGGCAGCTCGAGGAGCAGGGCGGGAAAAAGAGCGCGCTCGGCCGCGAGGAATTCATCAAGCGGGTCTGGGACTGGAAGCACCGGTCCGGCTCGACCATCACCCGCCAGATGCGGCGCCTCGGGGCCTCCGCCAACTGGACCTACGCCGACACCGAGGGCCAGCAGGGCGGCTACTTCACGATGGACGAGAGGATGTCTCGCGCCGTCGTGGAGGTTTTTGTCCGGCTCCATGAACAGAATCTGATTTACCGCGGAAAAAGACTCGTCAACTGGGACCCCGTGCTCATGACCGCGGTCTCGGACCTGGAAGTGGAGAGCCGCGAGACCGAAGGCTCACTGTGGGAAATCGTGTATCCCTTCGTCGACGGGCCGCAGGACTCGACCGACAAGGACGGCAGGCCCGTGAAGCTGCGCGGCATGACGATCGCGACCACGCGGCCCGAGACGATGCTCGCCGACGGCGCGGTGGCCGTGCACCCGGACGATCCGCGCTACCGGCACCTCATCGGCAAGCAGGTGATCCTGCCGCTCTGCGACCGCAACATCCCGGTCGTCGCCGACACGATGGTCGATCGCGAGTTCGGCACCGGCTGCGTCAAGATCACCGGCGCGCACGACTTCAACGACTACGGCGCGGCGCTCCGGCACAAGCTGCCGCTCATCGTCATCTTCACGCTCGATGCGAAGGTGAACGAGAACGGCCCGAAGCAGTTCCAGGGCATGGATCGCTATGCGGCGAGGAAGGCCGTGGTCGCGCAGCTCGAGCGCGAGAACTTCCTCGTCGGCGTCCAGAAGCACAAGATGATGCTGCCCATCTCGGGCCGCAGCGGCGTCGTGGTCGAGCCGATGCTGACCAGCCAGTGGTTCGTGAAGATGGAGGGCATGGCCAGGCGCGGGCTGGAGGCCGTCGCCAAGGGCGAAGTGCGCTTCGTGCCCGAGCACTGGACCGCGACCTACAACCACTGGCTGGAGAACATCCAGGACTGGTGCATCTCGCGCCAGCTCTGGTGGGGCCACCAGGTGCCTGCCTGGTATGACCAGGAAGGAAATATCTATGTTGCCCGGAATGAGAAAGAGGCGATAGCAAAAGCAAAAGGCAAGAACCTCACCCGCGATCCCGACGTCTTCGACACGTGGTTCTCCTCCCAGCTCGTGCCCTTCTCGTCGCTCGGCTGGCCGGAGCAAACGCCGGACCTCGAGCGCTACCTGCCCTCGGACGTGCTCGTCACGGGCAACGACATCATCTTCTTCTGGGTCGCGCGCATGATCATGGCGAGCCTGCACTTCACCGGCAAGGTGCCCTTCCGCGACGTCTACATCAACGCCATCGTGCGCGACGCCGAGGGCGAGAAGATGTCCAAGTCGAAGGGCAACACGATCGATCCGATCGACCTGATCGATGGCATCGACCTCGACTCGCTGCTCGAAAAATCGAAGACCGGCCTGCTGCTCGAGGAGCACCAGAAAAAGGTCGAGCGCTACATCAAGGGACACTATCCGAAAGGCATCCCCGCGTTCGGCGCCGACGCGGTGCGCTTCACCTTCGCCTCGCTCGCGTCCTTCTCGATCACGCTCAACTTCGACCTTAGCCGCTGCGAGGGCTACCGCAACTTCTGCAACAAGCTCTGGAACGCGACCCGCTTCGTGCTTATGAACATCGAGGGCAAGGACTGCGGCGCGGACCAATCCAAGCCCGTCGAGCTCTCGACCTGGGACAAGTGGATCGTCAGCACGCTGCAGCGCACCGAGGCCGAAGTCGAGGCCGGCTTTGCCGAGTACCGCTTCGACAATGTCGCCGGCGCGATCTATCGCTTCGTGTGGGACGAGTACTGCGATTGGTACCTGGAAGTGGCCAAGGAGCAGCTTGCGAAAGGGAATGAGACGCAGCAGCGCGGCACGCGGCGGACGCTGGTGCGCGTCCTTGAAGCGGCGCTACGCCTCGCACACCCGGTCATTCCCTTCATCACCGAGGAGCTCTGGCAGAAGGTGGCGCCACTCGCGGGGAAAAAGGGCGAGACGATCATGCTGGAGCCCTACCCGAAATCTCAGCCGGAAAAGATCGACGAGGCTGCAGAGAAGGAAGTCGCGCTCGCCAAGGAGGTCGTGAATGCGGGCCGCTCCCTTCGCAGCCAGATGAAGATTCCGCCGAAAGACAAGATCGCGTTATTTGCCACCGGAGATCTCAGCGAGACTTCCGCTTCAGCCGTGTTTTCACTGCTCCGCGTCTCAGCTTTGAATCGCGTGGCAACCCTGCCTGAATCCGATTCCCCTGTCGCAGTCGCAGGCCCCCATCGCCTGATGCCGCAGATCGAGGTCGACCCGGCGAAAGAGCACGAGCGGCTTGCCAAGGAAATCGGGCGCATCGAAGGCGAGATCGCGAAGGCGAAGGCGAAGCTCGCCAATGCCTCCTTCGTCGAGCGGGCGCCGGCCAAGGTGGTCGATCAGGAGCGGGCGCGCCTGGCGGGGTTCGAGGCGACCCTCGCCAAGCTGCGTCCGCAGCTCGACAAGGCCGCGGTCCGGACGAAGCAGGCCTAGCCGCCCGACGGCGAGCAGATGAGCGCGCCCACACTCCCCGCCCACGAACGATCGCGCGGCTGGGCATTGGCGAGCGGCGCCTTTGCGCTGGCGTGGATCCTGTCCCTTTTCTTCCAGGACGCGTATCCAGACGAGATCGAGCACCTGCACGTCGCCTGGCTCATCGGCAAGCTGGGGCTCGTCCCGCTGCGCGATTTCTTCCAGCATCACACGCCGCTCCTCTGGGACCTGCTCGCGCCTTACTACCGCGGCGGGGGCGCAGGCGCCGAGGGGCTTTTCTACGGCCGGGCGCTCGTCGTCGCGTGCGTGCTCGCGATCGCCTTCGGCGTGCGCAACCTTGCGCGCGCGCGGGCGGCCGAACCCAGCGCAGGAGCGCATGCTTTCGCCCTCGGCATGGTGTGCCTCGCGACGATTTCGGCGACGTTCACGCCCCTGGTCACGCTTCGTCCCGAGACGCTTTCTGCGGGCCTCGCGAGCCTCGCGCTTGCCTGCTGGGTCGCCGGTGCAGCGCAGGGAGCCGCGGCCCATGCGCGCCGGCTCTTGCTCGACGCCGTGGCGGGCACGCTCTTTGGCGCCGCGGTGTACTCCAGCCCGCGCTTTGCCTTGCTCGGCGGCCTGTTCCTCGTCTTCGGCGCCCGGCAGGACAGGATCGTCGAAATCCCGCTCGCGCGACTTTTGGCGCTCGCCGCCGGCGCCGTCGGCGCTTTTGCGGCGCTCGCCTGGGCGACCGGCTTCGGGCTCGAATACCTGAAGTTTGCCGTGCTCTTCTCGGCCCATTTGCAGAAGGTCGGCGACCCGGGGCTGCTCGAGGCGCAGCACGGGCAGCTGCACGCCCGCATGCCCTGGCTGCTCGCCGGCACGACCCAGCTCGTGTACCTGCTCGTCGCCTTCTTCGTCCTGCTCCCGCGAGCGCAGCGCGCCCGCCTCGTCCTGCATGCCTCGTACACGGCGGGCCTCTTCGCGATCTCGCTTGCGGTCAGCTGGCCGCACTTCTATGTGCAGAATTTCTACCCTGCGCTCCTGCTCGCCGTCCTGCAGATCGCGTATTTCGCGGCGCAGCTCGACTGGCGCGACTTCGCGCTCGGCCGGATCTATCTCGGAACGAGCGCCGCGCTTTGCGGCGTGGCGCTCGTCTGGGCGCTCGCCGTTTCGGTCTCCGCGGGCGAGACGCTCGCCGACAGCGTGCTTTTCCGCAAGCAGCTGCAAAAGCTGGTCGGCGACAAGGAAGTGGTGCTCATGGCCTACGAGAACCATCCGGTCGGAGTGCGCGACGCCTCGTTCTTCGGCCCGGGCCTCGTCGACTCACAGGACCGGATGTGCCAGGCCGTCGCGACCTGGACCGGCGCTCCGGCGCTGCCGCGCTGCGACTATTACGCCGATCTGGTCGCGCGCAATCCGGTCGTCGTCGATTTCAGGCTTGGCGTAATGATGCCCTTCGACAAGCGCCTCGCCGGCCAGGCGCTCATGGCGCAGCGCTACGAGGCAGCGGTCTTTGCCTCGTCGCACGGGAAAGCGAAGCTGCGCGGCATCTACGTGCAGAAAGCGATCATCGAGCGGGCGCGGTCGCGCCCGGCTCAGTAAGCGCGGCGCCGGTTGATCTCCTCGCCCGGCCAGGGCGCGAACGGCGGCTGGCGGCCGCACAGGCTCTCGAGCAGGGTGAGCTCGGCATCCGTGTGGTTGATGACCGGCGCCTCCATCAGCATCTGAGGCGCGCCTTTCGCCATCACGTAGCGCGGCTGCTCGTGGTGCGTGGTGCGCACGAGCTCCCGCGCCGAGGGATCCGCGCTGGAAACGATCTCCGCGGCCCCGTAGCAGGTGCACACGTAGGTTTTGTCTTGCGCGGCCTCGACGTAGAGACCCGTGCCGCGGATGCCGATGGTGGCGGTCGCGGTCTGCACGCGCTTGGGCTGGCCCGGCGTGAAGACCGAGAGCACCGCGCCCGTGAGGATGCGAAGGCCCGCGGCGATGAGCGAGTCCTTTTCGCCCTGGATCTCGACCCGGGAGTTGGCGCGCACGAGGAAGGCGTCGCGACCGATGACGAAGGCGATCTCACTCCCCGGCCCGGTGGTGACGACATCGCCCGCCTTCACGTCCATGCCGGCCTTCGCCGGCGTGCCGTTGATGCGCGCATCGCCCTTCACGTGGGCGATGCCCTTCTCCACGCCGCCGAGCGCGAGCGCCTCGCGCAGGAAGGCGAATTGAAGGGCGATGAGCGAGGCGCCTGAGAGCCACTCGCGTCTATTCGGCATTGGCCTGCTCCAGCATGGTTTCCTTTTCTTCCGCGGACGGCCAGGAATGATCGAACTGCCAGCCGTGCTGCGAGGCGATGCGCCGGCGCAATTCGTCCAGGAACCCGCCTTCGGCCGCCTCGACACTCGAGACAACTACGACACAGGCCCCTACCGCGGATGCATCGCCCGCCGCCACGCGCCGGCCGCTCAGGAACACGTCATCGCCCTCGAGGTAGGCGCGCAGGCCCGCCGAGCGCAGCGCGGCGACGAGCGGCGAGAGCGCCCAGGCGCAGCGGCGCTGCGCATGCCCGGGCGCGAACTTGCGGGGCGCGACGATGGCCAGGAAGAGCTCGCCCTCCTCCGCCCGCCCCCAGAGCGCCGCGGGCGCCGAAAACTCGGTCTGCGCCTGCGCGAAGCCCGCCACCGCCGCGCGCAGGGCGGCGCGGCCTTCGGCCTCGAGGCGTATCCAGCGCGCGGCCGTCGCCATCAGCGCCTGCCTTTTTTTTTCGGGACGCCTTCGAGCGCGTCCTCGACCGCGCGGCAGAGCGTCTTCAGCACCTTGATGCGCGCGTGGTACTTGTTGTTCGCCTCGACCAGCGTCCAGGGCGCGATCGAGGTCGAGGTGCGGTCGACCATGTCGCACACCGCGCTCTCGTAGGCGCCCCACTTCTTGCGGTTGCGCCAGTCCTCTTCGGTGATCTTGAAGCGCTTGAAGGCGATCTGCTCGCGCCGCTTGAAGCGCCGCAGCTGCTCGTCCTTGCTGATGGCGAGCCAGAACTTGGCGAGCACCACGCCGTGGCGCGCGAGCGCCTGCTCGAAATCGTTGATCTCGGAGTAGGCGCGGATCCAGTCGGCCTCGGCGGCGATCTTTTCGACCCGCTCGACGAGCACCCGGCCGTACCACGAGCGATCGAAGAACGCGAAGCGGCCGCGCCGCGGCACGTGGCGCCAGAAGCGCCACAGATAGGGGCGCGCGCGCTCCTCCTCGCTCGGCGCCGCGATCGGAATGGTGGTGTAGCGGCGCGCATCGAGCGCCCCGGTGACGCGCCTCAACGCCCCGCCCTTGCCGGCGGCGTCGTTGCCCTCGAACACCGCCACGACCGAGATTTTGCGAAAGCGCGGATGGCGCGAGGCGACGGCGAGCCGCCCCTGCCATTTCTCGAGCTCCCGCTTGTACTCCTCCTTCGTCATCGGCTGGTCGAGCTCGAGCGCGCGCAGCACATTGAGCCGGTCGACCGGCGCGGGCAGCGGCGGAATGCGGTCCGCGCCGCGCTTGGGCGTCTTCTCGGCAAGGCGCTCGCGCACCGAGGCGAGCAGGTGCCGGCAGACGGTGAGCGTGCGGTAGCGCGCGTTCGCGCCCGGCACCACGACCCAGGGCGCCTGCGCGGTCGAGGTCTTGCGCAGGAACGGGTCGCACACCTTGATGAACTTCCTGTAGAGCTTGAAGTACTTCCAGTCGAGGTCGGACACGCGCCAGCGCGTCTTCGGGTCGGCCTCGAGCTCCTTCAGGCGCTTCCTCTGCTGGCGGCGCGAGAGGTGAAACCAGTACTTGAGGATGAGCACGCCTTCGTCGGAGAGCATCTTCTCCAGGCGCTGGATCTCGCCGATCTCGCGCTGGAACTCGCCGTCGCCCATGTCGCCGAGCACGCGCTGCAGCACCGGGTCGGTGTGCCAGGCGCCGAAGAAAATGCCGATCTTTCCGCGCGGCGGCATCGCGCGCCAGTAGCGGTATTGCGAGGGCCGCTCGCGCTCCTCGTCCGAGGGCTCGGCAAACGCGCTCGTCACGATGTGGCGCGGGTCCATCCACTCGTTCAGCTGGTTCACGGTTTCGCTCTTGCCGGCGCCCTCGACGCCGGCGATCACCACCAGCACCGGAAAGCGCCCGTCCTGCTTGAGGTCGTACTGCGCCTGCAGCAGCGCCTGGCGCAGCTTCAGCGACTCGCGCTTGTAGGCGGCCTTGTCGACGCGATGCTTCAGGTTCGCCGACTCGAACATCGCGGGGAAGCTATTTCTTCTTCAGCAGGAACGTGAATTCGCCGTTCGCCTCGCTGTGCGAGACGAGGGTGTGGCCGGTCTGCTTCGCGAAGTTCTGGAAATCCTTGACCGCCCCGGGATCGGTGGCGACGATCTTGAGCACCTGCCCGGACTGAATCCCGCCGAGCGCCTTCTTGGTGCGCAGGATCGGCAGCGGGCAATTCAGCCCGCGCGTGTCGAGTTCCTGATCGTGCGGCTGCATGTTTCTCTATGTGACGTAGTGTGAAGTATTGCGCGGCTAATCTAACACGCTCCGGCTGGGCTATTATCGCGCGCATGCCGGCCGAGAACGATCGCTGGCTTGCGCTCATCGCGAGCCTGCCGACCGAAGACCCTGCTGCGCGCATGCGCGTCCTACGCACACTCGAGTCGCTCGGTGCGGCGGTCGTGCGCGAGGGCGCCTATCTGCTTCCCGACACCGAGTCCTCGCGCAAGGGGCTCGAGGCGCTCGCCGGCTACATCCAGAAAGGCGCCGGGCACGGCCTCGTCCTGCAGGTCGCGCCGCTCACCGAGGCGCAGCAGAAGGGCTTTCGCGGGCTTTTCGATCGCAGCGCGCGCTACGAGGAGCTGATCAAGGTCATCGAGAGCCTGAAGGTGGGCTTCGGCATCGCCGACCCGAGCGCGATCGGCCACGTGCTGCACCGGCAGCGGCGCGAGTTCGACGCCATCAGCGCGCTCGACTTCTTCCCGAACGAGGTGCGCGCGCGCGCCGAGGGCGCGCTCGCCGCGGCCGACGAGGAAGTGCGCAAAATGATGTTCCCGACCCAGACACAGGGCGGCTTGAAGCCCGGCGAGTCGCTGCTGCGCCGCGTCTGGGTGACGCGCCGCCCGCCCTGGGCCGACCGCCTCGCCTGCGCCTGGCTCATCCGGCGCTTCCTCGATCCGGAGGGCTCGGTGGCGTGGCTCGAGAAAACCCAGGAATGCCCGCCCGGCGTGGTCGGCTTCGCGTTCGACGGCGCGCGCTTCGGCAACAGCGCGACGCGCGTCACCTTCGAAGAAATGCTCCAGCAGTTCAACCTCGCCGGCAACGGGGCCCTGGCCAAGATCGGCGGCATCGTCCACTACCTCGAGGTGGGCGACAACCAGGTCGCGGAAGCCGCGGGCGTGAAGACGCTGCTCCAGGGCGCCGCGCGGCGCGCGGGCAGCGACGATGAGTTGCTGGAGGAGGCGGAAAAGACGTTCGACCTGCTTTACGAGGCCTACTTCGAGACGGCCAAGAAGTAGCTCGATGCTCAAGCAGCGCGGCGAAAAGCAGGCGGACGGGAAATGGTTCCTCCCGCCCTCGGAGCGCAACAAAGGGCCGATCCTCGAAGTTCTTTCGCGCGTCCTGCCCAAGCGGGGCGTCGTGCTGGAGATCGCGAGCGGAACAGGACAGCACGTCGTCCATTTCGCCAAGGCCCTCCCGGGCCTCACCTGGCAGCCGTCCGATCCGGATGCGGAGCTTCTCCGATCCATTGCGCTGCGCGTGAAGGAGTCGCAGCTCGCGAACGTCAAGCCGCCCGTCAAGCTGGACGTGATGAGTCGCTCCTGGCCCCTGCAGGCCGCCGATGCGATCGTGTGCATCAACATGATTCACGTGGCGCCCTGGTCCGCCACGCCGGCGCTGCTCGAAGGCTCCAAGGCGTTGCTTCCGAGCGGGAACGTCCTCTTCTTGTACGGACCTTACCGGCGCCTCGGCCGGTACAGCTCCACGAATGATGAGAAGTTCGATGCCGATCTTCATGCGCAGAATCGCGACTGGGGGCTTCGCGATCTCGAGACGGTCTCCGAGGCGGCTGCTTCGTCCGGATTCACGCTGGCCGAGATCGTCGACATGCCGGCCAACAACTTCAGCCTGGTTTTCAAGCGGACGTAAAGCAGCAATGCGCACGCCCGTTGCTCCGCTCCGCTAGGTGGCCCTTACATCGACGGTCTATCACTTCGAGGTCCGGCTCTCGGACGTGGACCGCGGCGTCTATGAGACGCTCTCCTTCAAGGCCGCGCGCCATCCGTCGGAAACCGCCGAGAACCTGGCGGTGCGCTCGCTCGCTTATTGCCTCGAGTTCACCGAGGGCCTTTCGTTCTCGCGCGGGATTTCCGAGCCCGACGAGCCGGCGCTCGCCGCGCGCGACCTGACCGGGGTGCTTCAGGCCTGGATCGACACCGGCTCGCCCGACGCGGCGCGCCTGCACAGGGCAAGCAAGGCCGCGCCCAGGGTGGCCGTATACACCCACAAGCCGCCGGACGCTTTACTGAAGAGCCTTGAGGGAGAAAAGATCCACCGCGCGGACAAATTGGAGCTGTACGCCTTCGAGCCGGGCTTCATCGACGACTTCGTCCGGCGCATGGAACGGCGCACGAGCTTCGATCTCTCGGTCACCGCAGGCCATCTTTATCTGACGGTGGGCGGGGAAACGCTCTCGGGCGCGGTCACCCGCCTCGCCCTGCCGGCTGTCAGCGGTTAAAACCTTTTAGCGCTGCTTCTTCTCGTCCGCCATCTCGCGCTGATGCTGGGCGCGTAGCTCTTTCAGGCGCGCTTCCACAACCGAAAGGTCATAGAAGTTGCCTTCGCCCGAGCTCTGCGCCAACTGCAGCTGCTCGATCGCCGCGGGCAGGCTGCCGCGAAGCGCATAGACCTCGGCTTGCGCCTGGTGCTGCAGCAGCCGCTTGCCCTGCGCGGCGTAGGCGCGGGCGCGCGCTTCGTGCAGGCGCACATCGCGCGGATAGAAGCGCAGCGGCTCGGCGATCGCGTTGATCACGTCCTCCGGGCGGTTCATTTCCTGGAGCAGGTCGAGGTTGGCGTAGAGGACCGCGCGGCTCTGCGGATAGCGCGCCCGCGAGGCCTTGAGGACCGCGAGCGCGCCCGCGTTGTCGCCCTCGGCCGCCCTGGCGCGCGCCTCCAGCGTGTCGATCATCGGGCTCGCCACTTTCATGGCGCGCAGCCGGGCGACCTCGGCCTCGGCCGCTTTCGGCTCCTTGGCGCGCATGAGCGCGACCGCCAGGCCGTAACGCGCGCCGGGCTCGGTGGCGAAGCGCCGGTCCTTCACCGCTTCGCTGAAGAGGCGCACCGCGTCGCGCGGGTCGGGCGCCTCGGCCCGCACCTTGGCGCGCACGAGGTGGTACTCGATCGCGTCGGCGTGCTGACGGTAAGGCATCGAAGCGGCGCGCGCCTCGGCGTCCGCGATCCGCTCGGAGGTCACCGGGTGGCTGCGCAGGTAGCCGGGCGTCTTGCCGTCATCGAAGACGCGCGCGTAACGCTGCAGCTTCTCGAAGAAGACGCCCATCGCGCGCACGTCGAAGCCGGAGCCGGTGAGCGTCTGAAAGCCGATGCGGTCGGCCTCGCGCTCGAAATCGCGGCTGAAGGCGAGCTGGCCCTGGATCGCCGCGCCCTGCACCGCCATCGCCGCGCCGCCGGCGATGTCCGGCCGCGAGCGCGCGAAGAGGATCGCCGCCGCCGTGGCAATCATCATCGGCATCGCCATCTGCTTCTGCAGCCCGATCTGGCGCGCGATGTGGCGCTGGGTGACGTGCGCCATCTCGTGCCCGAGCACCGAGGCGATCTCGGATTCGTTGTCGGAGGCGCTGATGAGGCCGGTGTGCACGCCGATATAGCCGCCGGGAAGCGCGAACGCGTTGATGGTCGAGTCCTTGATCGCGAAAAGCTCGAAGTCCTGGCGCGCGCCCGGCGGCGCGCCCTCCGTGAGCCGCGCGGCGAGGCCGTTGAGGTACTCGGCGATCTCGGGATCGTCGAGGTACGCCGGATCGCGCCGGATGTCGCGCATGACCGTCTCGCCGATGCGGCGCTCGGCCTGCGGCGGCAGCTCGGAGGCGCCGTTGTCGCCCAGGTCCGGAAGCTGCGACTGGAACTGGCCGAGCGCGGGCAGGGGAAACGCGGGCGCGATAGCGAGGGAAAACCCCAGCAGCCATGCGGGAAAACGCATGCGTTTATGATACCGTCCCGTCGCCTCGAGTTCCTCATCGGAGACCCTGACTTGGCACGCAAGCTCGCCGCGCAGCTCACGCACTTCGACCGCAAAGGCCGCGCGCACATGGTGGACGTGGGCGCCAAGGACGAAACGCATCGCATCGCGGTCGCCTCGGGCCGCATCTCGATGCGCCCGGCCACCTTCCGCACCATCGTCGAGGGCGGCGCGAAAAAGGGCGACGTGCTCGGCGTGGCGCGGCTTGCCGCCATCCAGGCGGCCAAGCAGACCGCGGCGCTCATTCCGCTCGCGCACCCGATCGCGCTCACGCGCGTGGCGGCCGACTTCAGGTTCGACGCGGCGAAGAGCGAGATCACGCTCGTCGCGACCGTCGAGTGCCGCGGCCGCACCGGCGTGGAGATGGAGGCGCTCACGGCGGCGGCGGTGGGCCTGCTCACGGTCTACGACATGGTGAAAGCGACCGACCGCGGCATGACCATCCGCAAGATCCGCCTCGAGGAGAAGTCCGGCGGCAAATCCGGGCACTACAAACGCAGATAAAATAGCGCCATGAATCCCTTTCGCAGAAAGACCCTGGCCGCGCTGGCCCTGCTGCTGGTGCCGCTGCGCGCGCTCGCGGCCTGGAACAAGGAGGCGTTCGGGGCGAAAAGCGCCGGCGAGGCCCTGAAGAGCCTGGGCATCGGCGCGAGCGCCGACTCGAAGGACATCCTGATCGAGGCGCCGCAGATCGCCGAGAACGGCGCGGTGGTGCCGGTCGAGATCACGAGCAACGTGCCCGGCACGCGCTCGATCGCGGTGGTGGTCGAGAAGAATCCGTTTCCGCTGGTGGCCAAATTCGATTTTTCTGAAAGCGCCCTGCCCTTCGTGAAGGTGAACGTGAAGGTGGGCGAATCCTCGTTCGTGCGCGCGATCGCCGAGGCGGGCGGCAAGTACTACACGGCATCGCGCGAGGTCAAAGTGACCATCGGCGGCTGCGGAGGCTGACATGGCAGACCCGATGAAGATCCGCACGACCGTGGGCGCCGAGTACACCGAGGTGCGCGTGCTCATGGTGCATCCGATGGAAACCGGCCAGCGTAAGGACTCGGGCGGCAACCTGATCCCGATCCATTTCATCCAGGAAATGAGCGTCAAGCTAAACGGCAAGACCGTGCTCGAGGGCCAGATCAGCCAGGCCGTGTCGAGGAATCCGGTGTTCTCGTTCCGCCTGAAGGGCGCGAAATCGGGCGACAAGCTCGAGATCGCGTGGCTCGACAACCGCGGCGAGCGCAACCGCACCGAGACGGCGATCGCCTGAAGTGAAACGGCTCGCCGTCGTCCTCGCCGCCGCCTTTTTCAGCCTGCCTGCGCCCGCGCAGGACGCGAAAAAGGAGATCGAGAAGTACCAGCGCATGATCAACGATTCGAGCCCGGCGGAGCTCTTCGAGCTCGAGGGCGAGTCGCTCTGGAAGAAGCCGCAAGGACCGCGCAACGTGTCGCTCGAGCGCTGCGACCTCGGCATGGGGCCGGGCGTGCTGAAAGGCGCCTATGCCCATCTGCCGCGCTACTTCCAGGACACCGACCGGGTGATGGACCTGGAAACGCGGCTCCTGCACTGCATGATGAGCCTGCAGGGCCGCAGCCGCGAGGAGGCCACCAGGCGCGTCTTCGGCAACGAGGACAAGCCCTCCGAGATGGAGCTTCTTTCGGCCTACATCGCCGGTGAGTCGCGCGGCGTGCCGATGCAGCCGGGCACGAAGCACCCCAAAGAGATCGCCGCCTACGAGCTCGGCCGCAAGCTCTTCTTCTTCCGCACCGGTCCCTGGGACTTCTCGTGCGCGAGCTGCCACGGCGAAGAAGGCAAGCGCATTCGCATGCAGGACCTGCCGGTGCTCTCGGAGCCCGCCTCGGCGCGGCCGGTGGTCGCCACCTGGCCCGCCTACCGCGTCTCGAACAGCCAGTTCAAGACCATGCAGTGGCGCATCAACGACTGCTATCGCCAGATGCGCATGCCCGAGCCGAATTTCGCCTCGGAGCTCACCAATGCGGTCAACCTGTTCCTCACTACGACCGGCCAGGGCGAGCCCTACCGCGGCCCGGGGACCAAGCGATGAAGGGGGCCTTGCAACTGTGCATGTTTGCGGCGCTCGCGGCCTGCAGCGGCCTGCCTGAAAAAAAACATTTCGACGAAAAAGACTTCGGCGAAATTGAAGCGCTGATGATGCGCGACTTCCATCCGCGCGGCAGCGCGAAGATGGACCGCATCGCGCCCGATGCGCTGCAGAAGGCGTGCAACCTCGCCGACAACGCGCCCTCGCCCGAAGCGGCGAAGGCGCTCGAAGCCCAGCAGTTTTCGACGATCAAGTTCCCCTCGGGCAACCTGATGGGTGACTGGAAAAACGGCCAAAAGATCGCGCAGAGCGGGCGCGGCCTGCAGTGGAACGACAAGCCGGGCGCCGCCGGCGGCGGCGGTTGCTATAACTGCCACCAGCTCTCGCCGCAGGAGGCGTCCTACGGCACGCTGGGGCCGAGCCTCCTCGGCTTCGGCAAGCAGCGCGGCACGAGCCTCGAGATGCAGCGCTACGCCTACGGGCGCGTCTACAACGCCAAGGCCTACAACGCCTGCTCGCAGATGCCGCGCCTGGGCTACTCGGGCACGCTGACCGAGCAGCAGATCAAGGACGTCGTCGCCTACCTGCTCGACCCGGCCTCGCCCGTCAACCGGTAGCGGCGTAGTACCCTCCCCGCATGAAGGTCCTCGTCACGGGAGGCGCGGGCTACATCGGCTCGCACATGGTGAAGCTGCTCGGCGAGCGCGGCCACGCGGTCGTCGTCGTCGACGATCTTTCCACCGGCCATCGCGACGCGGTCCTCGCCGGCCGCTTCGTCGAAGGCAACGTCGGCGACAAGGCGCTCACGACCTCGCTGCTTGCGGAAGAGAACATCGAGGCGGTCGTCCACTTTGCCGGCTCGAGCCTCGTCGCCGAATCGGTCGCCAATCCGGACAAATACCGGCGCAACAACGTGGACAACACGCGCGCGCTCCTCGAGGCGATGCAGGCCGCGCGCGTCGACAAGCTCGTTTTTTCCTCGAGCGCCGCCGTCTACGGCGAGCCGAGGCACCTGCCGATCGAGGAGTCGCACCCCACCGAGCCGCTCAATCCCTACGGCGAGTCCAAGCTCGCGATCGAGCGCGCGCTCGGCGCGACAAACCATCTTCGCCACGTCAGCCTGCGCTACTTCAACGCCGCGGGCGCCGACCCGGGCGGCGAGCTCGGCGAGCGGCACGATCCGGAGACGCACCTCATCCCGATGGTGCTGCAGGCGGCCTCGGGCCGAAGGAAGGACGTCGGCATCTACGGCTCGGACTATCCGACGCGCGACGGCACCTGCGTGCGCGACTACGTGCACGTGACCGATCTCTGCGAGGCGCACCTGCTCGCGCTCGACTGGCTCGCGCGCGGCGGCGAAAAGGAGACCTTCAACCTCGGCACCGGCACGGGCGCGACCGTGCTCGAGGTAATCGAGGAAGCGCGGCGCCAGAGCGGCCGCGACTTCCCGGCGAGGCGCGAGGCGCGCCGCGCGGGCGACCCGGCCTCGCTCGTCGCCGGCCGCGCGCGCGCCGAGCGCGTCCTCGGCTGGCGGCCCCGGCGCTCCGACCTCGCGAGCATCGTTCGCGACGCCTGGCGCTGGGAGCAGCGGCAGCGCTAACCCCGTAAAATCGTTGCATGAAAATGAAGCCGGACCGCGGCATCGAGGGCGCGATGCGCGTCTACTCGGCGGCGCCGGCGTTGCTCGCGCCCGGCGTCCTGCTGCGCGACATGGTGCGCGACTTCAAGCTGTCGATCGCGCTCGGCTGGCAACTCGCGGCGCGCGATCTCAAGGCACAGTATCGCCAGAGCCTGCTCGGCTATCTCTGGGCGCTACTGCCACCGCTCCTCGTCGCGGCGAGCTTCATCGCGCTCAAGGCGGGCGGGGTGTTCTCGGCCGAATCGATCGGCGTCCCCTACGGCGTCTACGTCATCATCGGCACGCTGCTGTGGCAGATTTTTGCCGACGCCGTGGTCGCGCCGCTGCGCCTGGTGATCGCCAGCCGCGAGATGCTCGTCCGCGTCAACTTCCCGCGCGAGGCGATCGTTCTCGCCGGACTCTTCGTGACTTTCTTCGGCGCACTCGTTCGCCTCGCAGTCGCGGTGCCGATCCTTGTTTACTACCAGGTCGAGCCCACGCTCGACCTCCTCTACGTGCCCTTCGGCGTGCTCTCGCTCATCCTCGCCGGGACATGCGTCGGTCTGCTGGTGACGCCGGTCGGCGTCTTGTACCGCGACGTCGAGAAAGCACTGCCCGCACTCCTCATGCTCTGGCTGCTGCTCACTCCGGTCGCCTACCCGATCGCGACGGCGGCGGGCGAGCCCGGCTGGCTCGCCTTCAACTTCGCCTCGCCGCTCCTCGAAGCCGCGCGCAGCGCGCTCATCGGCGGCGCGCCGATTGCGTGGAGCACCCTGGCGGTCGTGAATGGCGCCGTGCTGCTCGCGCTGCTAGCAGGCTGGCTTCTGCTGCGGCTCGCGGCCCCGCACCTGGTCGCCCGGCTGGGCATCTGACGGATCGGCCGTGACCGAGCCGCTGATTTCAGCACGCGGGCTGGGCAAGAAGTTCTGCATGAACTTCCGCCGCTCGCTCTACTACGGCATGCAGGACGTGCTCGCGGAAGTGCTCTGCCTCTCGGGCGCCACGGAGCGCCTGCGCAACGGGGAATTCTGGGCGCTCGAGGACGTGAACTTCGATCTTCAGCCCGGCGAAAGCCTCGGCATCGTCGGCCGCAACGGCGCCGGCAAGAGCACGCTGCTCAAGCTCGCCGCCGGCATCATCAAGCCCGACCGCGGCCGGCTAGCGATCCGCGGCCGGGTCGGCGCGCTGATCGCGCTCGGCGCCGGATTCAACCCGCTTCTGACGGGGCGCGAAAACATCTATGCGGCCTGCATGGTCTACGGCCACAGCCGGCGTGAGATCGACGAGCTGGTCGGGGAGATCGTCGACTTCGCCGGCTTGCGCGAATTCATCGACATGCCGGTGCAGAACTACTCGAACGGCATGTACGCGCGGCTCGGCTTCGCCGTCGCGGTGCAAATGGAGCCGGATGTCATGCTCGTCGACGAGGTGCTCGCCGTCGGCGACTCGGCCTTCCAGCGCAAATGCTTCGATCGCATCTACAAGATGCAGGCTCAGGGCACCTCGTTTGTGATCGTCTCGCACAACCCCTACCAGATCGAGCGTCTTTGCCAGAAGGCCACCGTGCTCGACCACGGCCGGCTGTCGCCGCTTCTCGAGGGCAAGGACGCCGTCGCGCTCTACCACGAGCTCACCCAGGCGGATCTCGCGCCCGGCTCGAGCACCGCGCTCATGTCGCGGGAAGGCACGCACGAACTCTACTTCGAGAGGGTCGCGCTCGAGGGACCGGGCGTCTCCCTCGACGGGACAGTCGTCTCGATGGGCTCGCTGACTATCGTCGCCGACATCGTAGCGACCAAGCCCCTGTCCAACGTGCGTTTCCGGCTGGAGGTCTGCGGGGCGGACAATTCGGTCGTCAGCATGGTGACGACCATCGGCCTGAGCGAGTCGAGGACCTTCGACGGCAAGCATCGAGTCGCCTTCACGCTCGACCCGTGCCAGCTGACCTCGGGCTGGTATTACCTGAACGCGGTGGCCGTCGACCGCCACCTGCGCCTGGATGCGTGGCAGCGCGCGGCGGAATTCAAGGTGGTGCTGAAGCAGGAGGCGGCGCGCAACCTCACCTCGGACAATGGCGCCTTCGTCAGTTCCGGGCGCTGGACGTTCAGCTAGCCGGAATGGACGCGAACAACCGGCGCTATTGCATCAAGCCGGACTACCAGCCGAACCTGGCCGCCGGCGCCGGACGCGGAGGAGCGCCGTACTGGACGCCCGAGCGGATACGCCTTGCCACGCGCTTCCAGTACGACGTCTACCGGATCGCGGCGGGGCTTCTGAGCGAGCCGGGCGTCTCCTCCGTCCTCGACGTCGGCTCGGGGCCGCCCGCGAAGCTCGCTTCGCTCCTGCCCGCAAAACCGCTCGCCATCCACCTCGTCGATCAGGCCGAGGCCGCGCCGTTCGCCGCGCAGATGCTTCCCGCGGCGAGCTTTACCGCAGCCGACCTGGAGACAATCGACGCCGATCTCGGCCGGCGCTTCGACCTGGTGATCTTCGCTGACGTCGTCGAGCACCTGCGCAACCCCGACCCCTGCCTCGAGTTCATCCGGCGTCACCTTTCGCCCCAGGGAAGGCTGCTCATCTCCACGCCCGAGAGGGACATCCTGCGCGGCCGCGATTGCCGCGCGTGTCCGCATCCGGAACACGTGCGCGAATGGAACAGCGACGAGTTCGGACGATTTCTGGAAAGCCGCGGCTGGCGGATCGTCGAGCGGGGCAAAGTGCCGGCCCGGCGCACGCTTGCCCCGCTTCGCCTGCTCGGCGCGACGCTCGACGGCGCCGGGCTGGCACCCGCGTGGTACTCGTGCCAGTTCGCGCTATGCCGGCCGTCTTGAGCGGATGCTGCGCCTCTTTGAGGGAACGATCAGCGACGTTTCCTATTACGCCACCGCCGTTCGCATAGACTGATACGCATGTGCGGCATCGTCGGCATGGTCGACTCAGGCGCCCCGATCGCGGCGAAGGACTTCGACCGGATGGTGGACAGTCTTTCGCACCGCGGCCCCGACGGCCGCGGAGTGCAAAGCTTCGACGACGGCCGGGTTCGTCTCGGGCACCGGCGCCTCGCGATCATCGATCTTTCCGCCGCCGCGGCGCAACCGATGGCCGTCCCGGACGAAACGCTCTGGCTGACTTTCAACGGAGAGATCTACAACTTTCGCGCGCTGCGCGCCGAGCTGGAGAAGCTCGGCCATGCCTTCCGCACGCAATCGGACTCCGAGGTGATTCTGCAGGCCTACCGGCAGTGGGGGGAGCGCTGCGTCGAGCGCCTGCGCGGCATCTTCGCTTTCGCGCTCTGGAACCGGAGCGAGAGCAGCCTTTTCCTCGCCCGCGATCATTTCGGCGTCAAGCCGCTCTACTACGCGCGCTACGGTACGCGCTTCAGCTTCGCCTCCCAGCCCAAGGCGATCCTCGCCGACCCTTCGTTCAGACGCGAGATCGACCCGCAGGGGCTGCGCGATTTCTTCGCCTACGGCTTCGTGCCGCGCGAGCGCGGCGCGTTCAAGCACATCTACAAGCTCCCCGCCGGGCACTGCGCGACCCTCAAGGGCGAATCGCTGGCCATGCACTCCTATTGGCGCCTCGAGTACAAGCCCGACCTTACCGATCCGGCGGAGGCCTCGGCGCTCCTACGCGCCGGCCTCGCCGATGCCGTCGAGTCGAACCTCGTCTCCGATGTGCCGGTCGGCTGCTTTCTGAGCGGCGGCATCGACTCGAGCCTGCTGGTCGGCCTGGCCCATGATCGCCTGCCCGCGCTGCGTACATTTACGGTGGGATTCCATGAAAAGGATAGCGACGAGCGCGACTACGCTCGACTGATCGCCAGGCACTTCGGCACTACGCATCGCGAAAGCGTGCTCGAGCGCGACGGCCTCAGCGAGCGACTTTGGGCGATGCAGGAATACTACGACGAGCCGTTCAATCCGGAAGGCCCGTTGCCCGCCATGGAGGTGGCGCGCCTCGCGAGGCGAAACGACACCGTGGTCGCGCTCGGCGGCGATGGCGCGGACGAAATGTTCGCGGGCTACCTGCGCTATGACGACTTCAACCGCCCGGATTGGGTACCTGGAATGCTCGCCCCGGCCTGGCGTCGCCTCGTCGGCGCGCGCCTGCGGGCCGCGAAAGCCTCCGATGCGGCGCGCTACTTCGCCTACGAGGGCGGCCTCACCGACGGGCAGCAGCGGCATCTGTTCACGGAGGCGTTCACGAAACAGCTGCCCGATCGAGCGGCCGATGTGATGGAGGAGATCTTTCCGGACGACGTCCCCGCGGTCACGGCCGCCCAGCTGACCGACATGCACCTGTATCTCGTCGATCACATCCTGTGCAAGGTCGATCGAGCCTCCATGGCCTACGGCGTCGAGGCGCGCGTGCCCTTCCTCGACCCCGCGCTGGCGCAGATCGCCTTCCGCATCCCGCTCTCGATCCAGTACCGCCACGGGGAGCGGAAGGCGCTTTTGAAGAGCGTGGCGGCCGAGCGGCTGCCCGCCGCAGCGATCACGACGCGCAAGAAGGGATTCAGCGCTCCGCTGCTCTCCTGGCTCGAGCCTCATCTGGACCGGTGGAACAGGACGCTGATAGACAAGGGCCTGCTCCGGGAGCTGGGCATCCTCGGGCCCGACTGGATGCCGCGCCTCGCCGCCCTCCGCGCCGGGCATCCGATCGGCGCGACGCGCGCCCGCTGGCTGCTGCTCGGCGCGGAGCTCTGGGCGCGCCGCTGGATCGCGGGCGCCACGGAAAATCCGATCGCCGAGGCCCCGGCGTGAGCCTGCCCGACGCACTCGCGCGCTTTTCGAAGCGCCGCTCTCGGCGCAATCTCTACGCCTGGCTCGGCGACGCGATCGCGTCGCACCGCATCACCGAGGCAGCTCACGTTCTCAACGTCGGTGCGGGAGGCGACATCGCCGATGCGCTCAGCCGCGCCGGCGTGCGCGCGACTTCGATCGACATCGACGCGGCTCGCGCGCCCGACCGTGTCGCCGATCTGGAGACGCTCGAAGGTATCGGCGACAATTCCATCGATGCGATGTTGTGCCTCGAGGTGCTCGAGCACGTCCGCCGTCCCGAAGCGGCCGCGGCGGCGATCGGCCGCGTGCTGCGGCCGGGCGGGCTGCTCATCGGCTCGACGCCGTTCCTCCTCGGCATCCACGACCGGCCGCACGACTACTACCGCTACACCGCGCACGGGCTTCGCCATCTGTTCGCCAATTTCGAGGCGCTCGAGCTCAGGGAGCGCAACGGCTACTTCGCGGCGGCAGCGGTCCTGATCACGCGGCGCTTCGTCGTCGGCGAAGCCGCGCAACGAAGGCTGGCGGCGATTCTGTCCCCGGTCATGATTCCGCTCTCGCTTGCGGTAGAGGCGCTGGACTGGGTTCTGCCCTCCGCAGATGGAACCACCGGCTATTTCTTCGTCTTTCGCAAGCCGCCCGCCTCATGACGAGCGAACGCAGCTGCCACCTGGTCCTGCGCGCCGCGGGGGAGCGCACGCAATCCGTTTCGATGAAGCTGGCAAGGCTCCAGCTTCCGTCCGGGGCAAGCCTATCCCTCGTGTCGGAGGTGCCCTTCGAATCAGCCTTGCGCGCGAGCTATGAAGAGGGTGTCCGTGCGGCAAAGCAGTGGACGATCACGCTCGACGCGGACGTCCTCCTCGGCGCGGACAGCATCTGCCGACTGCTCGACCTGGCGCTGAAAATGCCGTCGCATTTCTTCGAGCTGAAGGGCCGCATCTACGACAAGGTCACGGGCACCTGGCGCCCCGCCGGCCACCACGTTTACCGGACGGAATTGCTGCCGCGCGCCCTGCATCACATTCCGGCGCCGGGGCGGCAGCTGCAGCCCGAATACTTCACCACGCTGCAAATGTGGCGGATGGGCCATCCCTGCCGGCAGGAGGGCTTCGCTGTCGGCCTGCATGATTTCGAGCAGAGCTATTGCGACCTGTACCGCAAGGCGATCGTGCAATCCAGGAAGATGGCCGCGCGCGCGGGGGATCTGATCGGCAGATGCGCGGAGCACCTCCATGACGATCCGGACTTCCTCGTGATCCTGAAGGGCCTCTGGGACGGGCTCATGACGAGGGAGAGCCTGGCCGTCGACCGGCGGCAGTTTGCCGAGCGCGCCCTTGAGGCGCTGCGCGCGCTGGGGCTGGAGGAAAAAGCGGGCCTGGAAAACGAAGATCGTTTCATCGACGCCTTCCCCGGCATGCTCGCCGCGGTCGCTACGCGCCACCCGGTGCCCAGGCTTCTCGCCGCCACAGACCCGGGGCTGCCGGAGGCGGGCGTCAGCGCATGGGCAAAGGCTCGAGACCGCATCCAGCGGTACGGCCTCGTGCGAGGCAGCGTGTCCTCGTTCGGCGCGCTGCTCAAGCTGATCGGCGAGCGGCTGGATTGACGACCGCAACGCGAGTTCTCGTTTTTCTTCCCTGCCTCACCTATGGGGGCGCGGAAAAGCAAGGCGCGCTGCTTGCGCGCCACCTCCAGTCCGAGGGCCACAAGGTGGAAGTGTGGGGCTTTCCCATTTGGGGAACGGACAGGGCCCTCAAGCGCGACCTTGACCGCTGGGGGATCGTCAGCCGCGAGCTCGCCCGCTGGCCGAAATTCGACTGGTCGCTTCCGGAGAGCGGCTTTTCATTCCGCCGTCTGCTCGGCAGGCGACGCCGCTGGGCAGAGCAGATTTCCGCGTTCGAGGCTCGCCTTCCCAAGGCGCAATTCGACCTGGTCATTCCGTTCACCTTCTGGCCGTGCCTTGCCGCCACGATGATCCAGCGGCGGCTCGGCGCGAGAAAAGTCCTCTGGAACCATCGCGGCGGCTTCTATTACGAGGGCATGTCCTATAGCCCTTTCCTGGTCGATGAAATCATGCGGCATCAGCCCGCCTTCGTCGCCAACTCCAGCGCGGGCGCGGAGTTCCTGCGCCACGTTTTCTCGCTGCAAACCGACCAGGTTCGAGTCATTCGCAACGCCTACGCGACCGAAGCGGGCGAAAGTGCGCGTCCGTCTGCCGCGGAAGAGAAAAGGGAGCCGCTCAATCTCCTGCACCTCGCGAACCTGTGGCCCTACAAGGACCTGGAAACCGTGCTGGAGGCGGTGCGCCAGCTCAAGGCCGGCGGCGTGCGCTGCATGCTGCATGTGGCGGGCCGCTTCATGGATCGCGGACACCGCAAGGCAACCCTGAAGACAGTGGCGTTGCTGGGAATCGAGGATTGCGTGCGCTTTCATGGCGCCGCCGACCGGCCGGCCGTCCACCGCCTGCTGGGCGAGGCCGACATCGGGCTGCTTTCTTCCCGAAGCGAAGGCATGTCGAACAGCGTCATGGAGTACATGCATGCCGGCCTCCCGGTGGTGGCCACCGACATTCCAGGCGTGAGCGAGGTCGTCGGCCACGACAACAGGGCATGGCTCTTTGCCGTAGGCGATGCGCCAGGCCTGCGCGATCGGGTCGCCCGGCTCGCTGCGGATCGGCCGTTGCGAAGGGCGCTCGGCGAGGCGAATCGCCGGCGCATCGACGAGGAGTTCGGCGTCGACAAAATCATGCGGCAATGGTCCGCGCTTCTGAAAGCGCTTTGAGCGCCCGGGATGAACGCATCGCGCCGGGTTTCCGTCGTCATTCCCTGCTACAACCAGGGGCGCTTTTTGGCCGAAGCGCTGCAAAGCGTGTTCGCGCAAACGCATGCGCAGCTCGAAATCGTCGTCGTCGACGATGGCTCCAGCGACGCCACGGCAAGCATCGCCGCGAGCTTCGGCCAGCGCATCCGGTTCCTGCAGCAGCCTCACAAGGGGCCCTCGGCTGCTCGCAACCTTGCGCTTGCGAGCTGCACGGGCGCGTACCTCCAGTTCCTGGACGCCGACGACATGATCGAGCCCGACAAGATCCGCGCCCAGGTCGCGTTCCTGGAGGCGCGTCCGGATATCGGCATCGTCTATTCCGATGTGCGCTATTTCTCGAGCGCCGATCCGGATGAGCGCGCGCTCGGCCCCTATTCCGCGGACGGCGTCCCCTTCACGCCGATGCTGTGGGCGGCGCCGGGCACGATGCTCGAGAAGCTGATCGACCGCAACGTTCTCGCCATCAACAGCGCCTTGATGCGCCGCCAAGCGGCCGCTGCCGTCGGCCCATGGAACGAAAGCCTGAGCGCGGTCGAGGACTGGGAGTATTGGATCCGCTGCGCGCATGCCGGCGTGCGGTTTCAATACCAGGACGCGCCGGGCACTCTTGCGCTCGTGCGGCTGCACCCGGAAAGCGGCTCGGCGAATCCTGCACGAGTCGCGCTGGGCGTGCACCAGATGCGCGTGAGCCTGTCGCGCGTCCTCGAGGATCCGGAGGTTCGCGCGACGAATTGCGGCCGCGCGATCGAGCTTTGCCTTGCCCCGCAGGTGCCCCAGCGCACGCGGCGCTTCCTTGAGCTTGCGCGAGCGACGCGCGGCCTCGGCAATCGCCTGCGCATCCTGGCCGCGTGGGGGCTGCTCGCCCCCTGGGCGGGAAACACCGCGCGCGCCGTGGCCTGGCGGCTGACACCAGGTATCGTGCGGCGGATGCTTTCCCGCATGCTGAGGCTCGAGGCCCTGCGCGCGCCGGTCGATCCGGCGCGGCGCCCCCGCACCGGCGGTCGTTAATCGGCGAGGCCGAGGAACTTCGCCACCGGCAATGCGGCCCGTCTGAGCGCCGCGCGCGGCTCGACTCTCCTGCGAAGATAGGCGACCAGCCGCTCGCGCGGCGTCGGGGCGATTTCGGCGTCGCCCGTAGATCGCGCGAGTGCCGCCAGCACCTGCTCCAGGGGCGCCCCCGCAAGCCGCCGCTGTGCCTCGAGGGGCAGCTCCGGCAGCGTCGTTCCATGGCGATCCCAAAGCCGCTCGTCCCTTGCGGCGTCCAGCCGCGCCGCTTGCGTCGCCTCCAGCCACGCGGCGCCATGGTCCGCGTCGGGCTCGAGATGGCAGCCCTCGGCCCATTCGTTCCAGGCATTGATGAAGACCATCGGCTCGGCCAGGCGCTCGTCGTTGCCTGCGGCGCGGATCGCCTCGGCCAGCCAGGCCCGATAGCGAAGCGGCGTGGCGCCGTGAAAGACGTGCGCGCGCGTTCCCTTTCGCGCCGTGTTGTCCCAGCAGGGCATGACCGCGGGATAGTTCGGCTGGCGCGCCCGGCCGCGCGGCAGGCGACTCATCGCGTCACGAACGAGGTCGCGATAGTCGAAGATGCGTCCCTCGAAGGCCGGATCGAGGCCGGGCATGGCGCGCCCGAGCTCGGCCGCGACGTGCCCGTGCGGCGGAAAATCGATCAGCGCGTCGAAGCCGGCCTCGCTCGGCGGCATGCCGAAGCGCCGCACGGCGCACAGATAGATCTCGCCGATGCCCGCGCGCCGGCATTCGTCGCGCCAGCGGCCGGCGCTCGCGCTCGCATCGGGCAGAAGTCCCGCCTGATAGACGATGAAGAGGGGCTTGCCCGCGACGCGCAGATAGCGCGGATCGCCGAAATGGCGGATGAGGTCGCGGATCATCGCGACATCGTCCTCGGGCGAATGCCGCTGCGCGATGAGGATCTCCTCGTCCTTGCCGTCCCAGCGCCGCGTCCAGTTCTCGTTCGCCCAGCAAAGGCAGAACGGCAGGTCCGGCGCGCCGCCGGCGAGCATCGCCTCGAGCGGACGCTCAAGGAGGCGCTTGCCGCCGAACCAGTAGTAGTAGTAGCAAAAGGCGTCGATCCCGTAGCGCCGCGCGAGCGCGCCCTGGGCGGCGCGCGCCGCATCTTCGCGCAAGTCGTAGAAGCCGAGCTCGCTCGCCGGCAATTGCGGCTGCCGGTGACCCGGGAAGAACGGCCGGCCGCGGCGCACGTTGGTCCATTCCGTGAACCCCTCGCCCCACCAGGCGTCGTTCTCGGCAATCGGGTGGAACTGCGGGAGGTGAAAGGCGACGAGCCTCGCGGGTTTCATGCGACGCCGGCACCGGGCCGGCGCTTGCCGGGTCCCTGCTCGCGCGCCAGCACGCCGAACTGGCGCCAGACATACGACCAGGCAAACCCGGCGAGCAGCCGGAAATCGCCCGCGCGGCGCAGCTTCGCGGCGAGCCGTCTGCGCGCGCGGATCTGCTCGCGATGAGCGATCACCCAGCCATAGGAGCGCCATTTCGCACCGACGAAGCCGTGACGCCGCAGGAGCGCGTAGCCCCAGGCGAGGAGCTCGGTGAACGCCAGCGCGGGCGAGAGCGCGAGCAGCGTGCCGGGCTTGAGGTAAGCCATGAGCATCGCCACGCGGTTTCTCTCGAGCTGGTGGAATTTCTCCGCGTGCATCGAGAGGAAATAGTCGTGGCTCACGCGCGAAGCCGGCACGCACAGAAGCGCATAGCCGGAGAGGCGCAGCAGCCAGGAGAGGTTCACGTCCTCGTGATAGAGGAAGCCGGTCTCGTCCAGCCTGCCGACCTGCTCGTACACCGAGCGCTTCATGGCGAAGCACGCGCCGTGGATCCCGTCCACCGCGAAGGGCTGCGCGCCGAAGCTTGCGGGCGGCTCGCCCAGGCCGCGATTGAAGCCCAGGCCGGTGATGTGGATCCGCTGCCCTGCGGCGTTGACTGAAGCGCCGTCCATGAGGAGCAGCAGCGGATTGACCGCGCCGAGCTGCGGGTTTTCCTGCAGGGCGCTCACCAGCGGCGCGAGCCAGCCCGGCTCGGGAACGATGTCCATGTTCGCGAAGACGAGGATCTCGCCGCTCGAAGCCTCCGCGCCGCGATTCAGGCCGCCCGCATAGCCGGCGTTGACGAGGTTGCGGATGACGCGAACCCGGGAGGCGAGGGCGGGCGGCAGTTCGGCGCTCGCATCGGTCGACGCATTGTCCAGCACGACGATCTCGGCCTCGCCCGCCGTGGCGACGAGGGCCTCGAGGCACTTGAGCAGCTTCGCGCCGCCGTTGAAGTTGACGACGATGACCGAGACGCGGCCGGGTTTTGCCCCCGGCGCCGACCCGCTCGTCACCGAGGCCCTTCGCCGGTCTCGCCGCCGCGACGGATCTGCTCCGCAAGGCCCTGCAGGTTGGCGTCCAGCTCGCGGAAGCGCTGGGCGATGACGTGCAGGATGATGCCCATCACGATGCTGATGAGCCCCGAAAGCACCGTTCCGACGGCGAGGATGGCAGAAGGAATCCTGAGGATGAGCCCGGTGCGCAGGAAGTCGGCGATCACGACCCCGCCCGGGATCAGCCCGAGGCCGATCAGCACGAGGCCGACGCCGCCGAAAAAGGCGAGCGGCCGGTAGTCGCGAAAAAGCGCGAACATGCTGCCGAGGATCACCAAGCCGTCGCGCACGATGCGGATCTTGGAGGAGCTGCCTGCCGGCCGGCTGCGCAGGTCGACCGCAACCTCGGTGACGCGAAAGCGGCGCGCCAGGGCGCGGATCGTCATCTCGGCCTCGGTCTCGAAGCCGCCGGAAAAAAGCGGCGTGCCGAGCACGAACCGGCGGCTGAAGGCCCGGTAGCCCGACAGGAGGTCGCTGATGCGGATGCTGAACATGCGGCGCAGGAAGAAGAGGTACATGCGATTGCCGAGCCGGTTGATCGCGCGGAACTCGCTTTTCGAGGCGTTCTGCAGGCGCGAGCCGATCACCATGTCGGCCTCGCCGTTGCGGATCGGCGCGATCAGCCGGTGCACCGCCTCCGCCGGGTAGGTGTCGTCGCCGTCGACCATGACATAGACGTCGGCGTCGACCTGCCGGAACATCGACTGCACCACATTGCCCTTGCCGAGCCGCAGCTCCTCGATCACCACCGCGCCGGCCTCGCGCGCCACCGCCGCCGTCTCGTCCGAGGAGCGATTGTCGAACACGTAGACGCGCGCGGCGGGGAGCTCGGCGCGGAACGCCTCGACGACGTGGCGGATCGTGACCGCCTCGTTGTGGCAGGGAATGAGAACGGCGACGCCCGCCCCGACAGGCGCATCGCGCGCCGGATCTCGAAGCAGCGTGGCGGGTTTCGTCATCGAAGGCATTGTAGAACCAAATTTCCGGGTCACCCCGGCGGCGCTCTCCACTGCTCGCCCCAGTCGCCGCTCGAGCGCTTCACAAAGCCCGGAAAGCGTCTCGTCATCAGTGCGGCATTGGCGGCCTCGCCGCCCGACACCATCACGATGCGCGTGCCGCGCAGCAGCGGATCGTTCTGGACGAGATCGTCGACGTAGAAGCCGCTGCCGGGCTGGACGAACACGACCTCGCGCTCGCCGCGCGGCGCGGGGCGAGCGAGCGGCGGCACCTGCTCCAGGTGCCCGCGCACGAACGTCTCCACTTCCGCGAGCCGGGCGCCGTTCGCGAAGAGGAGCGAAAGCGCAACCAGCCAGGCCGCCATGCCGCGCACGTCGCCCGCCGGCTGCGCGCGCGCGATGCAAAGCCCCGCCAGCAGCGGCAGCACGAACCAGGCCGAGTGGAAATAGCGAAATCCCCAGCCGTGCCCCTGGTCGAATGGAAAAAAGAAGTAGCCGAAAAAGGTCGTCAGCGCGGCGGCCGCGAGCAGCTTCACGGGCGTGCTCGCGCGCGCCGAGGCGAGGCCGCAGGCCGAGAGCACGAGGAGGCCTGCCGCCGCCCAGGTCCAGACCTTGGTCAGGCCCGCCACGCGCGCGAGCGCGAGCGCCTCGCCCGGGAGCACGATGACCGTTCCTGCGCGGTGGAGGATTGTTTCGAGCAGCGGGCGTGCCGGCGCGGGGGTGCCCGGCGCGACGGCGCCCGCGCCGAGCATTCCAGTCAGGTGGTCCTGCCAGCCCAGGCCGAGCAGCAGCGTCAGCGGGAGATATCCGGCCGCAAGCGACAGGACGAGACGCCAGCGGTCGGCACGCGCGAGCAGCCAGAGCGCGAACGGCAGCGCGAAGAGGAAATGGGGCACGGGCTGGTGCAGCGTCAAGGCGATCGACCCGGCCACGCCCGCGAGGACGGCGCGCATCGCCGTCGGCTGCAGCAAAAGCACCGCAAACAGCGCGTTTAACAGCAAGCTTGCCGGCATGGAGTAGTACGACAGGGCATCGATGACGAAGACCGGCGAGGCGAGCACGAGCATCACCGCCCACGCGGCCGCGTCGCTCGAGCCGGTGACCTGCCGCGTCAGGCGATGGACGGCGGGCAAGGTGAGCGCGCTGATGAGCGGGTTCGCCGCCCAGGGCACATTCAGCCATGCAAAGGGCGCGAGCAGCAGCGCGAAGCCCGGCCAGTAGCGCGAGGACACTTCGCCCGTCGTGCGCGAAACGGCGAGGAAGACGTTCTGGAAGGGGTGCGGGATGAGCGCATCCACGAGCTCGGGCGGGAAGACGCCGCCGAGGCGGCCGGCCGCAAACGCCTTCGCCTGGAAGAGCACGGCGTATTCATCCATCGACAGCGGCTGGTCGTGGTAGATGCGAAGAGCGCCGAGGCAAAGCAGCGGGAAGACGACGGCGGCAAGGCGCCAGGGGTGGGATCCGGCCATCCGGACGGCGCTGAGGAGCGTTCCTGCGTGCCCGCGCAGCGCGTAAGCGCCCACCGCGAGCGCGAGCAGCAGCCAGTTGGCGAGCCAATCGCCGGTCGCGAGCAGCTGAGCGAATACCGCCGAGAAGCCGAAGGGCGCATAGCGCAGGAAGGCGTCGATCGCCAGCGCCGCGCCCAGGCACCAGAGGATCAGGCCGCGGGCGGCGAGCGAATGATCGCGCGTCACGTGATCACGTCCGCCAAGCTGCCGTCCCCCGGGATTCAGTAACATTGCGCACCGGCCTCGCTAGGCCGCCGCGAGTATAGCCCACCCCCTCCAACGTCAAATGCACGCGCCGACCCGAAACGCGCTGCGTCCCGTGATGCCGGTTTTCGCCTGCAGCCTGGCCATTTCGGCCGGCCTTGCCGCCTTGATGGTCCTCGAGCGCGCCGGCGTGCCCAATCCGTTCGAGCTGCGGATCATCCGCTATCTCAGCCTCTACCAGGACCTGTACGCGTTTGCCCCGTACATGGCGATTCTCCTGCTTGCGCTCGTGCCCGCCATCCGGAATGTCGGAATCGCGCTGGCCGATTGGTGCGGCGCGCACCCTCGCCTGCTCGCGGCGCTCGCCGCGCTCGGGCTCGCCGCGGGCTCCCTCTTCGTCTGCCGGGCCTACCCGCTGACGATGGACGAATACGCCGTCGTATTTCAAAGCAAGATTTTCGCCGCGGGCCACCTGACCGGCCGATTTCCGCCGGAGCTCCTCGACTGGCTGATCCCCAAGGCGATCCAGGGCAAGTTCCTCAAGCCGGACTCCCACACCGGCGCGGTCGCGGCAGCGTACTGGCCCGGGTTCTCGCTGCTGCTCACGCCGTTCACGCTGCTCGATTCTCCGTGGCTGCTCAACCCGCTGATCGGCGGGGCGACGGTGCTCCTCATGCACAGGCTCGGCCTCGAGCTTTTTGGCGAGCGGCGCTCCGCCGGGCTGGTCGCGCTTCTCACGCTCGCTTCCTCCGCGGTCGCCATCAACGCCATGACGTACTACACGATGCCGGCTCATCTGCTTGCGAGCGCCCTGTATGTGCTTCTCCTGCTCCGGCCGAATCCGGCGAAGGCGTTTGCCGCCGGGGTCGTAGGCTCTTACGCGCTCGTGCTGCACAGTCCCGTGCCGCACCTGCTGTTTGCGCTGCCTTTCATCGCCTGGCTCGCCTTCCAGCCGCGCGGCCCTCGCCTGGTGGCCGTGCTTGTGATCGGTTACCTGCCGCTGTGCCTGCTGCTGGGCTTCGGATGGGCTTCGCTGCTCGACACGCTGGAGCTCGTCACGCCCTCCGGCGCGCTCGTCGCCCCTTCGAGCCTCGCGGAGTCGATTCTCAGCCGCCTGCGCAGCATCCAGGACTGGGGCCGCTACGAGACCCCGAGCCTCGTCCAGCACACGCTGGTTTTCGCGAAGCTATGGTTGTGGGCGGTGCCGGCCCTGGTGGCCGCGGCTGCGCTGGGCGCCTGGCGGGTGCGTCGCGAGAGCGGAATCCTGCGCGTGCTGGCGATCGCGGCGCTGCTTACCTATCTCGGCTACCAATGCCTGCCGATCTACCAGGGCCACGGCTGGGGCTACCGTTACTTCCATCAGGCCTGGCTTGCGCTTCCGCTGCTCGCGGTGGCCGGGTTGCGCGTCGCGCCGCACGCTGCGCTCGGCGGCTATCTCGCCGGCTCGGCGCTCCTCAGCCTTGCCCTGCTCACCCCGTTTCAGGCGCTGCAAGTGAGGACCTTCGTCGATCGCCATCTGGCGCAGTTGCCGCCAATTCCGGCGCAGGTCCGCGTCGTCCTCATCAATCCGCTCGCCGGCTACTACAGCTGGGACCTCGCGCAGAACGATCCCTTCCTGCGCGGCCGCGTGACGCTGCTGATTTCGCAAGGTCCACGGGCCGACCAGGAAACGATGGCGAAGGTTTTTCCGGGCTATGAGCCGATTTCGGGCGACGGGCGTGCCGCCTTCTGGGGAACACGCTAGCCCGCGCGTTTGCCTTCCTCGTGGTACTCGTCGTCGATGTTCACCGCCCAGATCGCCGACTTGTCGGCGCGGCGGGCGAGGATCGCCTCGGCGGCGAGCCTGGCCGATAGCATGGAGTGGTCCTGGTTGTTGTAGCGGTGCATGCCGTTGCGCCCGACCAGGAAGAGATTCGCGCGCTCGTCGAGCCAGGCGCGCAGCTCGCCGAAGCGCGCGTAGCTGCCGAAGTAGCCCGGGTAGGCTTTGGGCATGCGGATGACGACCGCATCCACATGGTCGGCCGGATCGGCAAGGCGCAGCTGCTGCATCTCGCGCACGGCAAGGGCCTTCAGCTCCGCGTCCGCCATGCGCCAGAGGTCGTCGCCTTCGTTGCAGAAAAACTCCATGCCGATCCAGGTAGTACTCGAGTCTTTCACCAGATAGGGGCTCCAATTGTTGAAGATCTGGAGCCGCCCCACCTTGACGCCGGGCTCCTGAACGTAGATCCAGTTGTCGGGCAGCGGCTGCGCGAGCTTGCGGTAAAGCAGCCCGACGATGAGGAAGTCGCGATACTCGAGCCCCGCGGCGATCGCGCGCGCCGGCTCGGGCGCCGGCGGCTCCATGCCGAGCACGAGGTCGCGCAGCGGCATGGTGGACACGAAAAAGTCGGCTTCGTAGCGGCGCTCGGCGCCGTTCTCGCTGGCGTGCACCGCGACGATCCCGCCGTTGCCCTGCTCGAGCCGCGTCACGCGCGCACCGTGGACGAGACGCGCCCCCATCTGCTGCAGCCGCGCCGCGGTGACTTCCCACATCTGGCCCGGACCGAGCTTCGGATAGAGGAAGCGCTCGATGAGCGAAGTCTGCTCGGCGCCGCCCAGCCCCCCGCCGGGGCGGCCGAAGGGCTTGCGCAGCGCGTGCAGCAGCGCCTTGCCCACCGACAGGCTCTTCACGCGCTGGGCGCCCCACTCCGCGCTGATGCGGTCGCAGGAGGTGCCCCACACTTTCTCCGTGTACTCCTTGAAGAACTGCAGGTAGAGCCGGCGCCCGAAGCGGTTGATGAAGAAATCCTCCAGGCTCTTTTCCGGCCGGCGCGGGAAGAGCTTTGCCCACAGGTAGCTGAAGCCGAAGACGAGGCAGCGCCCGAGGCCGAGCTTGAGCGCCGTCTCGACATTGGCCTTGAGCGGATAGTCGAAGAACTTGCCGTCGAAGTAGATGCGCGAGAGCCGGTTGCGCACCAGCATCACGTCGCGGTCCGCCTCGTTCGCGTGGGCCGCCTGGTAGAGCTCGCGCCACTTGCCCTGGTAGTCGAGCCGGAGCTTGGCGGCGCCCTCGGGCGGGGCGGCGAGCGGCAGGATGCCCAGCCACCAATCCATCACCCAATCGGATTTCGAGAAGAAGCGGTGCCCGCCGATGTCGATCCGGTTGCCCTTGTACTCGACCGATTGCGCGAGGCCGCCGATGTGCGCCGTCGCCTCGAGAATCACGATGTCCTTCTCGCCTGCGCGCGCGAGCTCGTAGGCCGCGGTGAGCCCTGCCGGGCCGGCGCCGATGACGAGGACTCGCGTGCGGACGATATCGATCACACTCCCCTAGGTGTAGCGGGTGAACAGTAGCATCTTGCGCGCCCCGAAATTGAAGCAGAACACCACGCCGGCCGAGATGATCTTGGCGGCCTCGTACGAGAGCGCGAGCCACTCGACGCAGCCGTAGATGACGAGCTGGTTGAGCGCCATGCCGGCAAGGCCGATCAGCGCGAAAACGAGGAACTCGAGCCGCGCATCGGCGATGCGCCGATGGGCGAAGATCCAGCGCACGCTGAAGAGGTAGATCGTGGCGAGCCCGAGGGCGAAGCCGGCCGGCGCGGCGACGAGGTAATTCACGTCGGCAAGCCGGATGAGCGCGATATAGGTGCCGAAATCGACCGCGAGCGCGACAAGCCCCGCGGCGATGTAGCGCAGCCATTCGCGCGCAATGCTCATTTAGGTGCCTTGAGTAGCATCGACGCCACCGTGCCGTCGGGAAGCGCGCGCACGTGCTCGGCCGCCGGCCGCCACGCGAGCGCGCGCAGGCCGGCCTGCCACGCCGCCTCGCTCAGCGTATCGCGCGGGTTGAAGCGGCTGAGAAAAACATGGTCCGCGCCGGATTGACGCACCGCCGTCCGGTAGGCGTCGGTACCGAGCCCGGCATCGGGGGCCTTGACGCCCTCGCGGTTGGCAAGAAGCGCGACGTAGGACGGCACGGTCCACATCACGCGCTCGCCTTCCCGCGTGCGCGAGCGGATCGCCTCCATGTCCGCCATGAGCCCGAGATGCACCTCGGAGCGCGCCCGTGCCTGCGCAAGATCGGGCGTACGGTACCAGTCGACGATCCCGGTGACCGGCCCCGGGGCCTGCGCGCGCTGATACAGGAAGCCAAGCGCTGGCACCGTGAGGCTCAGCGTGAGAAGCGCCAGCGCCGCGTAGCCGAGCGCGGCGGGGCGCTGCGCGGCTTCGAGCAGCCTTCCCGCCGCCGCGAAAGCATAGAGAACGAGCACCGGCAGGATCGGGAAGAGAAAGCGCCCCATCTGGTCGTAGAAGGGCCAGACGAGGAAAAGGACGAGATAGGCACCGGTCATCCAGCCGTCCGCCTTGCGCTCCTTCAGCCTGAGCGCGAGGCCCGCGAGCGCGAGCACGCCGACGGCCGCGGCAAGGATCGTCCTCGCCGGCCGACCTTCCACCCAGTAGATGAGGAGCGAGCCGATCCAGCCTTCGCCGATGGCGTGCAGCTGCCGCCCGAGGATCGCGCGCGCCGCCGACCAGGGATCTGCAGAGGCGCCGAGTGCTGCGGCATTGTCGAGCAGGAGGCGAGCGTAGCTGTCGGTGGTGGCGGCCGGGCGCAGCAGGACCCAAGCGCCATAGGCAAGGACCGCGGCGAGCGCCGGCAGCATCGCTTTCGCCCGCGAGCCCAGACCCGGCCGGCCGCGCACGAACGCCCAGGCCGCATAGGCCGCGATGGGCGCGACAGCCGCGGTGCGCGTGAGAAGCAACGCCGCCATGAGCAGCGCGAGCAGCCCCCTCCGTCGGCCCGCGTCCAGGGCGAGCAGCGTCGCGAGCAGGAGCACGCAGAAAAGCGGCTCGCTCAGGATTCCCTTCGCGTTGATCCACGAGGCGGGCAGGAGCGCAACGACGAGCGCCGCGACCGCCGCGGCGCCGCGACTTGCGAGCCAGCGCACGCCGAGCAGGTACATGAGCGGCAGGCACGCCGCCAGAATGAGCGCGTTGAGCACGTGCGCCCAGGCAAGGTCGTGGGCGGCGCCGGCAAGCGCGAGCACCCAGGGAAAGAGCGGCGGGTAGAACGCTTCGGACGCAAAGGCGGCGCCGACCGGCGCCGTGGCCGCCTGCCAGGGCGAGAACACCTGCGCCATGACGAGGTAGCTCACGCTGTCGTCGGCGAAAGTCGCAAGCGTCGCCTGGCGCACGAAGAGCGCGCAGGTGAGCGCGAAGCCGAGCGTGAGGGCGCCCACGGCGACGCCGGGCAGCGCTCTCATGCGGCCGCCTCGGTCAGCGCGGTTTCAACGGTGCTCGCCATCTTCGCCCAGGAGAACTTGCGCGCCTGGGCGAGCCCTTTGGCGACCAGCGAAGCCCGAAGCGCCGGCTCCCGGACCCGGGTCATCGCCTCGCGCAAGCCCGCTTCGTCCAGCGGCTTGACGTAAAGCGCCGCGTCCCCCGCCACCTCCGGGAGCGACGAAAGGCGGGTCGTGATCACCGGGCAACCGCTTGCCATGGCTTCGGCGACGGGCATTCCAAAGCCCTCATAGATGGAGGGATAGGCGAGCGCGAGCGCGCCCGCGTAGGCGAGGCGCAGCTCCGCGTCCTCCAGCCTCAGCATGTGCCGCTCGCTTCCTTCGGCGAGGGCTTTCAGCCCGGGCTCGATCTCGGTCTCGCCGCCCACACAGACCACCGCGAAGCGTTCGCGGTCCGCGAGGCCGGCGAGCGCACTCAGGAAGGCCTGGATGTTCTTGTACCCGGTGCGGGCACCCACGACGAGAAAATAGGGCCGGCCGATGCCGTGACGGCGCCGGAAATCGTCGATTTCAGCCTGCGCCGCGGGGCGGAAAAGCGCGCTGACGCCGCAGTAGCCCACCGTCACGCGCTCGGGCGCAAGCTCGGGGTAGAAGCTGCACAGGTCGCGCGCGGTGTTCTCGGAGATGGCGACGAAGCGCTGCGAGCGGCGAATGCAGGCGTCCTTCTCGCGCCACATCGGGATGTGCAGCTGCGAGCCGAACACCTCGGGAATCATGTCGTACACGGCCATCACGCCCGGCGTGAAGAGCGGGCTCGAATAATAGGTGGAGGCGAACACGGTCGCGCCCTCCTCGTCGCATACGCGCTGCAGCATCGCGCGATCGTCCTCAAGGCGCGCATAGTCGTGCTTTGCCACCACTCGCCGCCGCACGCCGGCGAGCGCCGGGGCGGTCCGCTCGCGATCGAGCAGCACGATTCGCTCGGCGAATCCGCTCGCGACCCATTCCTGCAGCAGCGATTGCCAGACCCGGGAAATTCCGGTGCTGAAATACTGGAAGAACACCCCGTCGAGCACGACGCGCAGCGGGCGCCTGCGCGGCGCTGCCGGGCGCGCCTCGACGCGGCGCGACGGGGCCTGGACAGGAACATCGAAGGGGCGCGCCGGCTCGTTCGCGCACCACGCGCGCCACATCCTGCGGTAGGCCGACTCCAGTTCGCGCGTGAAACGCGCGGCATCGGCGAGCTCGGAGCGATCGACGCGCTCGCGCAACTCCTCGCGCAGCCGCGCGCGTCGGCCTGCATCGCTCGCGAGGGCAACGGCGATATCGACGTAGTGCGCCGCATCCTTTGCGACCAGCTCGGCAAGCCCGAGCGCCCCGAGAATCGAGGCGGCCTGGCGCGAGGCCGCGCTCGGGCCGCGCAACGCCACGACTGGCACTCCCTGGCGCAGCGCCTCGATCGCTGCAGCCGCGCTCGAGATCGAGAAAGCGTCGAGCGCGATGTCGAAGGCGGTGTCCGAGGACGACTCGATGCGCTCGCGCGCAATTCCGGCGGCCGCGAAGCGCGCCGCTACGGGCGCCGGGAGCACGAGGCGCGCGCCGGGGACCCGATCCAGAATCTGCGACCAGAGCGCGGCCACCTCCGGGGTCAGCGCGGCGAGAGGCTGGCGCGAGCCGAATCTCACCTGGGCGCCGCGCTCGAGGTCCGCGGCGGGCGACTCGTACCCCGGCGCAAAGCAGCGCTCGCGGCCAGGCAGGCGCACGAGGCGCTCGACATACTCGCCTTGAGATTCCGGCGGGGACAGATCGGCATCGGTGATGCGGTACTCGATCGCCGGGAGCCCCGTCGTCGAGGGGTAACCGAGCCAGGCCGCCTGCACCGGTGCGGCGCCTTGCGCAAGCAGCGCCATGCGTCGGCCGCCCGCGGAATGCCCGGCGAGGTCGACCAGGATGTCGATGCCGTCCTCGCGCAGCCCGATGAGCAATTGCTCGTTGGGAATGCCGATCACGCCATGCCAGCGCACGCCAAGCGCGCGCAGGCGCCAGCTCGCCGGATCCTCGAGCTGGGCATCGGAATAGCAGAAGACCTCGAATGCGGCGCGATCATGGCGCGCAAGGACCGCCTGCAGGCAGCCGGCGATCGCCGGATCGGCGAAGTCGCCGGCGAGATAACCGATGCGCAGGCGCCGGTCGGGATCGCGGCTGTTGCGAAAGGCGCGTTCCCTCACCGCGGCGTGGCGCTGCGCCCAGGCGACGTGCTCTTCGTACAGGCTCGCCCGCGGAAACGCCGGGATCGCGTTCAGCCGCTGCAGAAGCTCGCTGTGCGCGCCCGCCAGCGTCGGCTCGCGCTCGAGCGCCGCGCGCAGGCTTGCCACCGCCTCGGCCGGCAAGCCTCCTTCCCCCAGCGCGGTGCCGAGCGCGGCATGCCAGTCGGCGCGGCCCGGATCGAGCCGTACCGCAGCCCTGAGCGCCTCAATGGCCTCAAGCGGCTCGGCGCGCTCGAGGAGAAGGACGCCGAGGTTGAACCAGGCCTGGCCAAGCGCGGGTTCGGCGGCCGCGGCGGCGCGATAGCACTGGAGCGCCTCGCTACCGCGCCCGAGGCTTTGCAAGACGAGCCCGAGATTGACGCTCGCGCGGGCATGGCGCGGCTCGAGCAGGAGAGCCTTGCGCCAGCAGGGCTCCGATTCGGCAAGCTGCCCGGCATCCAGCCGCGCAAGGCCGAGCGCGTACCAGCGCGCGGCGTCCTCCGGCCGCTCGTCGACGGCGCGCTCGGCCGCCTCCAGGACGGAGCTCATGCGGGCGCGCGAGGCCTCTCGCCCCACATCCTGCGGTAGGCCGCCTCGAGCGCGCTCGTGAAGCCCTGGACATCGAGCAACGACGAGGTCCGGAGCCGCTCGCGCATCCCCGCGCGCAGCGCGCGCAGCTTCTCGGTTTGCCTGGCGAGGGAGAGCGCGCGCTCGAGGTAGGCCTCGGGCGTGTCCGCCGCGAGCTCGGCGAGCCCCGCGCGCGCGAGGATGCTCGCGCCCGTCCTGCTCGCGTAGGCATCGCCGGTGAGCGAGACGAGCGGAACGCCCATCCAGAGCAGGTCGCAAATCGCCGTCGTCGCGCTCCAGGGCCAGGGGTCGAGCGCAATGTCGATATCGCGGCAGGCGGCAAGATTGCGAAAGTCATCCGCTTCGGGCGAGCGCAATTCGCTCCGCGCCTCGGGGATGCCCTGGCCGAGCAGCTGCTCGCGCAGCGCCCGCTGCGCGCTCGCGGCCGCGAGGCCGGGGGCGCTGATCAGCAGACGCGCCTGCGGCAACGCGAGAAGAATCCGCGCCCAAAGGGCCGTGACCGCCGGCGTCAACGCGCACAGATCGGCGAGGCACCCGAAGGTGACATGGCCCGCGCGAACGTGCGGCGGCGGGGAGATTTCGCCAAGCTCCGCGGCGGGCCGATAGCAGAACGCGCCGGCGGCCAGGCGAAGCAGCCGCTCGCTATGCCATCGCTCGGTCCTGCCCTGCGGATCGGCGATCGCGTCGGTCAGGCGAAAGTCCACGGTGTCCAGGCCGGTGGTGCCCGGGTAGCCGAGCCAGGAAGCCTGCACCGGCGCGGGTCTGCGCGCAAAGAGCAGCGGCCGTCCGCCCGCATGCCCGGCGAGGTCGACCAGGATGTCGATGCCATCGGCGCGCACGAGATCGGCCGCGAGCTCGTTCGGAAAGCCCGCGATCGAGCGCCAGTCGCACTCGCCCAAGGCGCGGCGCGATTCCTCGGGTTCGGGGCCGAGCGCCGAGTAGCAAAACACCCGAAAGCGGCTGCGATCGTGCGCCGCGAGCACCGGCACGAGGTGGCTGGCGAGCGCGTTTCGCACGAAGCACGGCGCGACATAGCCGACGTTCAGGCGCGCGCCCTCGGCAAGCTCCAGGCGCCGGTGCGCGGTCGCGCGCGGCGCGTGGCGCGCATGCCGGTCGCGCCAGGCGAGGTGCCGCTCGAGCAGCGCTTTCGGCGCGTCGCCCGTGCCGAGCTGCTGCGCGACCAGCCGCCGCGAACCCATGTCGGCGTTGTCGGGGTCGAGCTTGAGCGCCTCGTCGTAGGCGGCGCGCGCTTCGCCGACCCGGCCCACGGCAAGGAGCGCATCGCCGAGCTCGCCCCAGGCGCGCACGAAGCCGGCATCGATCGCGATCGCCGCGCGAAATTCGGCGAGCGCCTCGTCGAGCTGGCGCACCCCGCGCCGCAGGCTGCCGAGATTGCAGCGCCAATCGGCATGATCCGGCTCGATGGCGAGCGCCGCGCCGACCTCGCCGATGGCTTGCTCGGCCTGGCCGAGCTGGGCATGCAGGTTGCCGAGGTTGTAGAGCGCCTGCGCCATCGCGGGATCGCGCCCGACCGCGGCGCGATAGCACTCGGCGGCGCCGTCGAGGTCGCCCGCCGCTTCCAGCGCCACGCCGAGATTGTTATGGGCCTTCGCGTGGCCGGGATCGAGCGCGAGCGCGGCGCGAAAGGCGGCGATGGCATCGTCGAGCCGGCCCAGCGCCTGCAGCGCGCAGCCGAGCATGTAGTGAAAAGCGGGCTCGCCGCGATCGGCGCCGATCGCGCGGTTGATCCAGTCGACGGCGGCGCCGGGTGCGCCCTCCTCGAACGCGAGGTCCCACAGAAGGGTGAGCGCCTCGAGCCGAGCGGGCGCTGCAATCAGGATCTTCTCGCAAAGCGCGCGCGCCTCGGAGCGCCTTCCGGCCGCCTGCAGGCGCCGCGCCCCGGCAAGGGTCCCGCTCTCGGTGCCTTCGCCCGCCGGAGGCGCGGCCGGCGCCGCCCGCTTTTCCCAGAGCTCGAGGTAGCTCGCTTCCAGCGCGCGCGCGAGGCCGGCCTCGTCCATCAGAGCGGAGCCCCGCATGCGCTCGCGCAGGCCGCCGCGCAGCTTGGCGAGGCGCGGCAGGTCAGCCGCAAGCGTCTTGCAGATCGCCACGTACTCGTCGACGGTGCGCGCCACGAGCTCGCCCAGCCCCACGCCGTGCAGCAGGCTCGAGCCCGCCCTGCCCGCGTGGCGGTCGCAGAGGAGCGTCACGACCGGAACGCCCATCCAGAGCGACTCGCAGGTGGTAGTCGCGCCGTTATAGGGAAAGCTGTCGAGCGCGATGTCGACCGAGTTGTAGATCGAAAGGTGATTCGTCACCCCCTCCTCCCAGCCGCGCAGCTCGAGGCGCCCGGGAGCAATGCCGGCGCGAGTGAAGCGCTCGCGCACCGATTGCGCGAGGCTCGCGATGGAGAGCGGCCGCGCCTTGAGCAGGAGCCGCGAGTCCGGAACTTCGGCGAGCACGCGCGCCGCCGCGTCGAGGAAGGGCGCCGAGAGCTTGGCGAAATTGTTGAAGCAGCCGAAGGTCACCTCCCCCTTTTGGAGCGCGGGCAGCGGGACGGGCGCGGGGCTCTCGGGCTCGGGCCGGTAGCAGAAGTAGGTGCGTGGCAGGCGCACCAGCCTCTCGGCGCTCAACCGGTCGGCCTCGCCCGGCGGATCGGCGTAACCGTCCGTGATCCGGACGTCGACGGCACCCAGGCCGATCGTGTTGGGATAGCCGAGGTAGGTGGCCTGAATCGGCGCCGGCTTCATCGCGAGCGTGGTAGCGCTGTTGCCGGCAGTGTGGCCGGCAAGGTCGATGAGCACGTCGATGCGATCGGCGCGTATGCGGTCGGCGAGCGCCGCATCGCCGAGCTCCTCTGCATCGACCCAATGCTCGACCAGCGCGCGCAGCCGTGCCGTCACGGCGTCCTTGCGGGCGTTGGTCGCATAGCACCAGACCTCGAAGCGGGCGCGATCGTGGCGCGCGAGGATCGGCTCCATGAAGCGCATCACCACGTGGTTGCGGAAATCCGGCGAAAGATAGCCGATGCGCAGGCGCCGTGGCCAGGCCGGATCCGGCGCCGGCGCCTCGTAGCGACGCGCAAAACGCTCGCCGAATCGCTGGTGCTCGGCGAAAATCGCAGGCGCATCGAGGCTCGCCGAATAATTGAGCTCGAGCAGCAGATTGCTGTAGGTGGGCGCATGGTCCGGCGTGAGCTCGAGCGCGCGCCGGTAGGCCGCGATCGCCTCGTCCGTGCGGCCATATTCGCGGTAGATGCCCGCAAGGTTGAAGTGCACCTCCGACACGTTGGGAAGCTGCATGCGCAGCCGCTCGAGCTCCGGAAGCGCTTTCTCGCGCCGGTTCATCTCGATCAGCGCCACCGCGTAGTTGTTGCGCAGCCGGGTGCACTCGGGCTGCAGCTCGACGCAGCGCTCGAAAAGAGCGGCCGCCTCCTCGAAGCGGCGCGCATCCAGGAGCGCGGCGCCGAGCTCGAGCCGGTACAGGACTTCGCCCGGCCGCCGCTCGACGGCCTGCTGCAGGAGCGCGATCGCCTCCTCCACGCGCCGGTCGCGCAGGGCCATGCGGCCGAGGAAATAAAGCGCGTCGGTATGCTCGGGCTCGCGCTCCAGCACGCGGCGGTAGCCCTGGTCCGCGCCTGCGGCGTCGCCTCGGCATTCGCACTCGAAGGCCGTCCGCAGCCAGGCGTCCGGGGCATCGGCCTCGGCCGGAGCGACAGCCGCGGACTCGGCGCGCATCAGCCGCCTCAGCCAGTTCATGCCCGAGCAATCGTCGCTGGTAACATTGAAAGCGAAGCGCTCAACCCGAGGTCAGACATGTCCAAGCGCGACGTAGCCGATTTTGCCATCGAACTGGCGCAGGAGCTTTCCCGGCGCTCGCCGCCGGATGCCGCCGGAAGATCGGCCATGGGGCTCGCGCGCGCGATCGACGACATCTGCAACCGCGCCGCCGCCTTCCAGCGCGAGGAAAAGCTGGGGCTGTACGGCAAGGCGAAATTCGGCACGGAATTCAAGTTCCGGCTCAAGGAAAGCGGGTACGCGCCGGAGTTCATCGACGAGCTGACCACCAAGCTCCTGATCAGCATGTCGGGCAAGTAGCCTGACCGACAAGCGCCACGCGATCGGCCCGTTCGAGCTGGCGTTGCCGGCCGAACATCCCCTCGACCAGTACCAGCAGCGCTACCGGCTCTACGACTGGGCGCTCGGCGAGCTCGTGCCGCTGCTCCTGGACAAGTATCCGGACGCGACGGCGATCGACATCGGCGCCAATGTGGGCGACACCGCGGCGCTCCTTTGCCGGGAGCGCACCATTCCGGTCCTTTGCATCGAGGCGCATCCACGTTTCCTGCCGTACCTGCGCCGCAACCTGGAGAGCCTTCCTGGAGGGATGGAACTCGCCGAATGCCTGGTGGGCGCGCGCGCCGGAACAGTGCCGGCTGCGAGCTTCAGCGACCATCACGGCACGGCCATGGTACTCGGCGCCCCCATCGCGGGCCCGGACCAAACCGGCATCCCCGTGCGGCCGCTGGCCGCGATCCTGCGCGAGCATCCGCGCTTCCTGGACTCGCGGCTCCTGAAGACCGATACCGACGGGTCGGATTTCGAGATACTGCAATCCTCGCTCGATATCGTCTCGCGCAACCGCCCGATCCTCTACTTCGAGTACGACCCGACGCTGCGGCCCGATGGGGCGAGGGCCGCGCCCGAGACAATCGCCGCGCTGGTGCAAGCCGGCTACCAACACTTCCTTGTCCAGGACAATTTCGGCCACTTCCTCGGCCGCATCGGTGCGGACGTCGAGCAGCGCTTTGCCGAGCTCGACCGGTATCTCTTCTCGAACCTCTGTTTCGGACGCCAGATCTATTACTACGACATCTGCGCCTTCAGCGCGGCCGACCAGGACCTGTGCGCGGCAATGGAGCACATCCATCGGCTGCTCGTCGAATCGGCGCTGAGCGGAGGCGGCACAAGGCCCTGAGCGGCGGCCGGAAAAAGAAACGGCGGGAAGCCCGTCGCCGGACTTCCCGCCGTGGACGTACAAGTCTCCTGCAGATTACCGGCAGGCGCCCGGAAGGTACTTGTTGCCCAGCGGCGAGGTGGTGCCGGCCGTGGTGCAGTTCCAGGTCTTGGCGTTGTCGGTCGAGATCATCGCGACGTTGCCGCTCGTGATGGCCGCGTTGACGTTCGAGCTTTTCATCGTCGCCGTGATGGTGATGTTCGTGCCATCACCGCCAACCGCGATTGCGCCCGTGTACTTGCCGGACGTGGTGCTCACGACGTCGGTGGTGGCCGGCATCGTGCCCTTGTCGGAAATGTATTCCGCGACCGGCGTCTTCGCCGCACCGATCAAGCTCACCGCCTCCGACACCTGCGAACGCGCGATGTAGTCTTGATAGGCCGGGATCGCGACCGCCGCCAGAATTCCGATAATGGCGACCACGATCATCAGCTCGATCAGCGTAAAGCCCTTCTGAAGCGTTTTCATGCAATGGACTCCTTGCCCCTGTTGAACGGATGAGCAGGCCTTCCCGCACCTGCCCGGCGAGTATTACTGCAATCGTCGGGCCAGCTTCCGTTGCAAGACTATTTTGTCTTATGAATCAGGCATTTGCTTCTTATAGGCGTGAAAACTTGGCACCGGGGCTTGTGCCGGGACTGACGATTTTTGTCAGAAGCTGACTTTCTTGGGTCTTGGACCGGATTCAAGCTCCTGCAGCGCGTCGCCCACGCGTTCCAGCACGGTTTCCCAAGTCTCCGTGCGGCCGCGCTGAAAGAGCCGCATGCTCGGATACCACGGCGAGTCCGTCCGGCCCTCGAGCCAGCGCCAGTCCGGCGGAAAGTGAATGAGCGTCCAGACCGGCCTGCCGAGCGCGCCGGCGAGATGCGCCGTCGCTGTGTTGATCGTGATGACGAGATCGAGGCTCGCAATCAGGGCCGCGTCATCGGCAAAGTCGGCGAGCTCTTGCGACAGGTCGACGAGCGCCATGCCCTGAGGTCGCGGCTGCGCCGCCGCGGCGCCCCGCTGCAGGCTGTAGAAGCGAACACCGCCAGAGCGGGCGAGCGGCGCAAGCTGGCGGAGCTCGAGCGAGCGCAGCGGGGTCATGCGGTTTTTCGATTCCGTCGACCAGAAAAGCCCGACCTTGAGCCCTGCGCCTTCCAAGGCGAGGCGCGCGCGCCAACGGGCGGCGGCGTCGCCGGGCGGATGCAGGTAGGGCGTGGCGGCAGGAACCGTCTCGAGCGTCGTACCGAAGATCCGCGGCAGGCTGAGAAGCGGGCAGCACAGGTCGAATTCCGGCGCAGGCGTCTCCGCGTTGTGCACGGCCGTGACGCCCGCCACGGTGGCGAAAAGCGCCATGAGCCTGGGCGAGCAGCTGAGGATCACTTTGCCGCCGCGCGCGGCGACGAGCGGCACGTAGCGCACGAACTGCAGAGCGTCGCCGAAGCCCTGCTCGGCATAAAGAAGGATCGTCTTGCCGCGCAGGTCCGCGCCTTCCCACCGCGGCCGATTCGCGTGCGGCCAGAACGGCGCGAGCTCGGGCAGCCGGAAGCGCCACTCGTATTCTTCCCAGCCGCGCCGGAAGTCCCCGGCCTGCAGCAGCCGCAGCGCCAGATTGAAATGCGCTTCCGCCATGTCGGGCCGCGCAGCGACCGCCGCCTCATAGCAGTCCCTCGCCGCCGCGGCGTCGCCCCGTTCCTCCAGCAGATGCCCGAGGTTCAGGCTCGCCTCGGCGAGACCGGGCCTGAGCGCGAGCGCCGCGCGGTAGCACTCGACCGCCTCGCCCAGCTCACCCGACCGATGCAGCAGCGCGCCCAGGTTGAGGTGCGCCTCCGCGAGCGCGGCATCGGCGGCAATCGCGCTCCGAAAGCAAGCAGCGGCCTCATTCGGTCGCCCCAGCGCCAGGTAGATGTTACCGAGGTTGTTGTGCGCGGGCGCTTGCGAAGGATCGAGCGCAACCGCCTCTTCGTAGCACTCGGCGGCCGCGTCGAGATCGCCGATCGACTGGAGCGACTGGCCGCGCGCCGCCAGCAGCCCGCCCAGTTCGCGCAGCGCAGCGCCATTCTCCGGATCATCCATCAGGATCCGGCGGCAGCGTTCCTCGGACTCTTCGGCGGAATTCAATCGGCTATCCTAGCGAAGCTCATGTTCGACTGGCTCAGATCCCGGCTCGGACCGCGCGGGCGCGGCGACGCCGACCTCCTGCGTCAGGCGGGCGACGCGCTGCGCTCCGGCGCGCCGGCGCGGGCACGCGAAATCTGCCTCGGCGTTCTGGGCCGATCCCCCGGCGATGCGCACGCGCTTTCCCTGATGGCCAACATAGCAGCCGATGAACGGCAAGTCGAGGAAGGCCTGCGCTGGGCCGAGCGCGCGATCGCGGCCGATCCGGCGAGCGCGCTCGCGCACTACTCGGCTGCCCGCCTGTGGGAGCAGGCCGGCCGGCCCGATCGCGCCGAAGCGAGCTATCGGCGCGTGCTCGAAGTGGATCCGGAACACGCCAGGGCGCACAACAATCTGGGCTGCCTGCTCAGCCTGGGGGGGCGGCGCGCCGAGGCACTCGAATGCTTCAGGCACGCCCTGCGGATCGATCCCCGGCAGCCCGAAGCGAACCAGAACTATGCGGCGATGACGAGCGACGCCGGCGCGCAGGCGACGGCCATCGAGGGCTACCTGGAGCAGATTCGCAGCGACCCTGACGATGCTCGCGCGCTCAACAACCTCGCCAACATCTACGCAGGGCTCGGCCGCCACCGCGAAGCGCTGGACCATCTGGAACGGGCGCTCGCGCTCGAGCCCGATCGCGCGGAAGCGCACTACGGCCGGGCGCTCATCCTCCTCAGCCAGGGCGACTACGCCGCCGGGTGGAAAGAGTACGCATGGCGCTGGCGTCTCGAGAGCCCGCTCGGCGCGCCCGCGCGGCGCTTCCCGCAGCCGATGTGGGACGGTCGCCCTCTGGGCGCTGGTGCGCTCTTCCTTCACGGCGAGCTCGCGCTCGGCGAAGCGCTGCAATTTTCGCGCTATGCGCGGCTCGCCGCCGAGCGCTGCGGGGCCGTCGTCATCGAGTGCGCGCCCCGTGCCAGGCCGCTGGTCGAGCGCATCGAGGGCGTGAGCCGGGTCACAACGCCCGGCGAGGCGCCGCCCGCCTTTGCGGCCCACCTCCCGCTCTTCGGCCTGCCCGGCGTCTTCGGCACGACGCTCGAGAATACGCATTGGAACGGCCCCTATATCCACCCGGATCCCGGGCGCGTCGCGGCCTGGACGCCGCGCATGGAAGGCGCCGGCGGCAGGAAAGTCGGCCTCGCCTGGTCCGGTAACCCGCAGAATCCGTATGACAAGGATCGCTCCGTGCCCTTCGCCGAGCTGGCGCCGCTGCGCGACTGTCCGGGCGTCGCCTTCTACAGCCTGCAAAAGGACGGCGGCGGCGCCGGCTTGATCGACCTCAGCGCCCACGAGCGCGACCTCCTCGATACCGCGGCCTTCATCAGCCAGCTCGACCTTGTGATCACGGTGGATACGATGCTTTGCCATCTCGCGGGCGCGATGGGAAAGCCGGTATGGGTCATGCTCAACCGCGTGCCCGACTGGCGGCATCATGTGGGCCGCACCGACAACCCGTGGTATCCGGGGATGCGCCTGTACCGTCAGACGCACGACGGCGACTGGACGCCGGTCGTCGAGGCGGTCGCAGCGGACCTGCGCCGCTTCGCCGAGAGAACCTAGCCGCCGAGCGCCGAGGCGATGGCGCGTGCCGTGCGCTCCCAGGTGAAGCCGGCGAGCGTGTCGCGTCCCGCAAGGTTCGGTTTCAGCATCCCCGACTGCTTCAGGCGATGCACCTCGCGCAGGTGCGTGACGAGCTGCTCGACCTGCGCATCGCCGAAGTCGGCCCATTCTCCCTGGAAGTGGAACCACTTGCCGTCGCCCGCCTCGGTGAGGCGCTCGATCTCGATCAGCCGCGCGTTCTGGGGCGTGAGGTACTCGGTGGGCGCCGAATAGCGGGTGGCGATGACATTCCTGCCCATCGCCATCATCTCGGCGAGATCCAGGTTCCAGCCTTCGGCGCGGAACGGAAAGACGCCGCAATCGGCGCGCGCCATGAGCTCCGCCACATCGCGCTGAGAGGGCAGGCGCTCCTCGATGACCTCGATCTTGCCCGCCAGGTCGGAGGTGCGGTAGACGTCGGCCCACTCGCGCGATTCCTCGGCGCCGAAGAACGGGTTGGGCGTCAGGAGGATCAGCTTGACGTCGTCGCGGCGGGTGAAGGCGCTGTTGAACGCCTCGGCGAGCACGTCATGCCCCTTGCGCACTTCCCATTTGCCGACGTTGAGGAAAACCGTGGTACCGGGCCGGATCTCGGGGCGAAAGGGGAAAAACGCAGGATCGACCCCGAAGGGCGCGAGGCGGATGCGCTGCTCGGCGATCCCGTTCTCCGTCAGAACGCGCATCGCCCACTTCGAGGGCACGATCAGCAGGTCCTGCGCGTTCAGGTGATTGAGCTCCTTTTCGTTGAAGCGCGTCATCTCGAAGATCGGCAGCCCGCAATGCAGCCCGCGACCGACGTGCTGCGCCAGGTCCGATTGCACGGAGATGCGAAGCGAGGGCGCCCGCGAGTTGTAGAGTCCCTTCTGCCCGATGGCGCGGCCAAGCGCGTCGTGGTGCTCCGGGAGCGCCTCGGCCTCGCCGATCGGCCAGAGCGCCGGCCGATGGCCCAGCCGGTCGAGCGCGGTCACCACGTTCGTCCCGACCACGCCGTAGCCAAGGGTGTTGATGGGCGCAGTGATGTTGATGTCCATGCTCAGAGCTCGATCAGCCTGGGTGCGGCTCCCGAGCTGTAAGCCTCCCACATCTTTTCGTAGGCCGCTTCGAGGCTGCGCGCGTAGCGCGGGGTGTCGAAGAGCGTCGCGCTCGAGCGGGCGCGGCCAAGCCGCTCGCGCAGCGCACTGAGCTCCCCGGGGGAGCGCGCGAGCCGCACGGCAAGCGACTCGTAGTCGGCAAGGCTGCGGGTCACGAGCTCGGGCAGTCCCACGGCCTCGAGCAGGCTTGCCGCGACCCGCGAAGCGAACGTCTCGCCCATGCGGGTCGCGACCGGCACGCCCATCCAGAGCGCGTCGCTGGCGCTCGTGTGCGCATTGCATGGAAAGGTATCGAGGAAAAGATCGGCGGCCGCCAGGCGCCCGAGGTGGCGCTCGAGCGGGAGCGGCGGCGCGAACACGAGCCGGGCAGGCTCCACGCCGCTCGCCTGCGCCTCGCGGCGCAGGTTGGCTGCGGCTGCCGAATCGAGCAGCCACAGGATGCTCTCCGGCACGGCCTTGAGCAGGCGCATCCATGCCGCGAACACCTCCGGCAGGATCTTGTAGGCCTGGTTGAACGAGCAGAATACGAAGCTTCCAGACGGAATTCCCAGTTCAGGGCGCGGCGGGGTCGCCGTCGCCGCGCGCTTGCGGTCGTTGACCTGGTAGCTCCCCGGCATGAGAACGAGCTTTTCGGCGTAGTCCCCGGCGCTTGCGGCCGGCGTCACGATGCGATCCCCGACAAGGTAGTCGATGAACGGCGCTCCCATCGTGCCCGGATAGCCGAGAAAGCTGACCTGGATGGGCGCGGGACGAAGCGCCATGATGCCCGTGCGCGCACGGAACGTGTAACCCTTGAGATCGACCAGGATGTCGACCTCGTCGGCGTGGATGGCCGCAGCAGCCTCCGCATCCGATACCGCTTGCAGGTCGCGGAAGCGGTCGAATGCGCCCTCGAGCCGCAATCGCATCGGGCTTCCGTCGTCGGGGCCGTACGAATAGGCGATCACCTCGAAGCGCTTTCGGTCATGCAGCTCGAAAAGCTCGGCGGCAAGCCAGGCCGTGGCGTGCGCATGGAACTCGGCCGACAGGTAGCCAATGCGGCGCCGGCCTCCCGCGCGGCGCTGAAACCGGAAGGCAAGCCGCCGCGCGTCGGCGGCCAGCGGCTCGGCGATCGAGCGCGCATAGTTGCGGGCGCCCGAAAGCTGCTGTTCCGCCGTCGAGGGGATCGACACGAGATAGAAAGGATGAAATGGATCAGCGGTTCGCTCGAGGGCCGCGCGGCAGACGAGCGCGCTCAACTCGGGCAAGCCTCGCCAATCGCAGACCTGCTGCTTGGCGTGCAGCAGATCGGCCTGGAAGGCCGCCTTGGAGGGCTCGACCCGGCAGGCCGCGCGCAGGCTCTCGACGGCTTCCGCGCGGCGGCCCTGCAAGGCGAGCACATGACCGAGCGCGTAGTGACCGTGCGCCTCGCCGGGTTGAAGGCTGATCGCTTTTCGGAAGCAAGCCTCGGCTTCGCGCAGGCTCGCATCGGTGAAGCGAGCGGCTTCGACCTCGCCCAGGCGATTCCAGAGATGGGCGTCCTCCGGACGCAGCGCGAGCGCCTTTCGGTAGACGAGGGCGCCCTCGTCCAGCCGCTGCCGCCGCACGAGCAGCGCGCCCAGATGAAGGAGCGCATCGGCGTCCGCCGGCTCGAGCGCGAGCAGCCGCCGAAAACAGGCCTCCGCCTCCTGGTACCCGCCGCTTTCATGCAGCGTCATGCCGAGGTTGTAGAGCGCGTCGGCATACCCGGGCTCGAGCTCGAGCGCGCGCCGATAGCTTAGGATCGCGGCGCTCGCCTCGCCGGCCGTCCTCTGGGCGTTGCCCAGATTCTTGAGCGCTTCGGCTTCCGGAATCAGGGCGCGTAGCCCGGGATCTGCGACTCGTCCACCTCGTCGATCTGCTCCTTGTCGAGGAACATCTCGGCGTAGCGGCGATAGACCTTCTTGCGCACGAAGACGTCGAAGAGATCGGGATCCACGTGGCCGCCAAGACGCATCTTGCCCAGGATGTGCAGCGATTCCGACAGTGTCTTGCCCTTCTTGTAGGGCCGGTCCTTGGCGGTGAGCGCCTCGAAGATGTCGGCGATGCCCATGACGCGCGCCTGCACCGACATCTGCTCGCGCATGAGGCCCTTCGGATAGCCCTTGCCGTCCATGCGCTCGTGGTGGCCGCCGGCATATTCGGCGACGTTCTTCAGGTGCCGCGGCCAGGGCAGCGCCTCGAGCATCTTGATCGTCGCGACGATGTGGTGGTTGATGATCTGGCGCTCGTCGTTCGTGAGCGTGCCCGCGCGGATGGTCAGGTTCTTCAGCTCGTCCTCGGAGAGGAAGTTCGCCTCATGACCGGAGACGTCGGTCCAGCGGTAGCGCGCGATCGCGCGCACGCGCTCCTGGTCGGACTCGCGCATCGCCTCGCCGCCGATGTTGCAGGCGCGCAGGAAGGCGCGGTCGTCATCGAGCCTGCGCAGGCGCTCGCGATGCCGGGCATCGGCCGCGTCGAGCTCGGCGCGGGGCGCGCCGTTCGCCACCAGAAGCGCTTTTTCCCTGAGCAGCTCGATTTCCGCGTCGCGCTTGAGCACCTCGAAGCGGGTGTCGATGAGATGGATCCGGTCGTACAGCGTCTCGAGCTTGGTCGCCTTGTCGACCACGTGCACGGGCGTGGTGACCTTGCCGCAGTCGTGCAGGAGCCCGGCGATCTTGAGCTCGTAGCGGTCCTTGTCCGACATGGTGAACGACTTGAGTGGGCCCTCGGCCGTGTCGTTTACCGCCTCGGCGAGCATCATCGTCAGCTGCGGCACGCGCTGGCAGTGGCCGCCGGTATAAGGCGACTTCTCGTCGATCGCCAGGTTGATCAGGCTGATGAAGGACTCGAACAGCTCCTCCAGCTGGATGATGAGCATCCGGTTGGTGAGCGCGATCGCGGCCTGCGATGCGAGCGATTCGGCCAGGCGCTGGTCGGCGGGCGAGAAGGCCGTGATCGCCCCGGTCTTGGGATGCTGCGCGTTTAGCAGCTGCAGAACGCCGATGATCTCGTTCTCGTGGTTCTTCATCGGCACGGTAAGGAACGAGGTGGAGCGATACCCCGTCTTCTTGTCGAAGTTGCGGGTGCCGGTGAAGTCGTAGCCCTCCGCGGCGTAGGCGTCCGGGATGTTCACCGTTTCGCCAGTGAGCGCGACGTGCGCGGCGACCATGCTGTGGTTGGGCGCGCCGTCCTTGCCGATGAGATGGATCGGATAGAACGGGACAGGGTTGCCGGTGGTGCCGCCGAGGTAGTACTTGAGCGAGGTCGTGCGCACGATCTCGAAGCGCAGCGTCTTGTCCTCAGTGACCCGGTAGAGCGTCCCGCCGTCGGCATGCGTGATGGTCTTGGCGGCCATCAGGATGCTCTCGAGCAGACGGTTGATGTCGCGCTCGGCCGAGAGCGAGGCGCCGATCGCGTTCAGCTGCTCGAGCCGATGCCACAGATCGCCGTCCGCGTCCTCGAGCGCGGCGGCCCGCTTCACTTCCAGCGCGCTCAAATCGGCCATGGGCGCCCCCGCGCCGCGCTCACTTGATACAGACGGAGCGGACTTCCTTGATGTGCGTGACGCCGGAGAGGCACTTTTCCATGCCGTCCTGCTTCAGCGTCCTCATGCCCGTCTCCATGGCGACGGCCAGCATCTCGGCGACGCGCGCCTTCTCGGCGATCAGCTTCTTCAGCGGATCGGTCGCGATCAGCAGCTCGTGCAGGCCGCAACGGCCCTTGAAGCCGCTGCCGTTGCACTTGTCGCAGCCGACCGGCTTGTACATGACGAGCTGGCCCTTCTCGTTGCCGTAATTCTTCACCCACTCGCGGTAGACGCCTTCCATCGCGCTCTTGGGGTCCTTCTTGAACGTCGCGGTGTTCTGCAGCTCCTCGCAATATTCCTGGAGGAAGGACTTGATCTCCGGGCCGTCCGGGTTGTACGGCGTCTTGCACGAGCACATGCGCCGCGCGAGGCGCTGAGCCAGGATGCCGAGCAGCGCGTCGGAGAAGTTGAAGGGGTCCATGCCCATGTCGAGCAGGCGGATGATCGATTCCGGCGCGGAGTTCGTGTGCAGCGTGGCGAAGACGAGGTGGCCGGTGAGCGAGGCTTCGATGCCCGTGCCGGTGGTCTCCTTGTCGCGCATCTCGCCGACCATGATGATGTCCGGGTCGGCGCGCAGGAACGCCTTCATCACCGCCGCGAAGTCGAGGCCGGCCTTCTTGTTCACCTGCACCTGGCGCAGACCCTTCTGCGTGATTTCGACCGGGTCCTCCGCAGTCCAGATCTTCGTGTCCGGCGTGTTCAGGTATTTCAGCACCGAGTGCAGCGTCGTCGTCTTGCCCGAGCCCGTCGGCCCGCAGACGAAGAAGAGGCCGTAGGGCTTGCCGACCGCCTTGGTCAGCTCCTGCAGGTTGTAGGCCGAGAAGCCCATCTTCTCCAGGGGAATCGGCTCGCCCGCGGCGAGGATCCGCATCACCACGTCCTCGACGCCGCCCGCGGTGGGAATGGTCGCCACGCGCAACTCGATGTCGAGCGGCCCGAACTTCTTGAACTTGATCTTGCCGTCCTGGGGCTTTCTCTTCTCCGAGATGTCCAGGTCGCACATGATCTTCAGGCGCGCGGCGAGCGCGTTGCGGTAGCTGGCCGGCACCTCGATGTAGGGCTGCAGGTTACCGTCCCGGCGGAAACGGATCTCGGTCTTCGCCTTGCCCGGGTAAGGCTCGATGTGGATATCCGACACGCCTTGGTTGAAGGCGTCGATGATGATCTTGTTGACGAGCTTGACGAGTTCGTTGTCGGCCGCCGCCGAGGCGTCGTCGGCCGCCGAGCCGTCGCCGCCGCCGTCAATGGGCGCATCGTCGTCGCCCAGGGAGGCGAGCATGTCGGACACGTCGCCGCCGCCGTCCGGCGCCTCCGCGCCGTAGAAGTGATTGATGGTCTCCTTGAAGTCCTTCTGCGTGGTGACCTTGTAGAGGAGCTTCGACTTCGGGAAGACGTTCGAAGCGATGCGCGAGCTGCGGATGCGCTCGGGGTCGAGGCACATGATCGAGAGGCCTTCCTTCGCCTCGTCGATCGGCAGCCAGAGGTTGGACTCGACGTACTCGCGCTTCAGGTTCTTCAGCAGGTCCATCGGCTTGACCCGGTCGGACTTGAAGGGCTCGTAGGGCACGCCGAAGAACTTGGAGAGCGCCGCGCCGATCGCCGGCAGCTTCACCTGGAATTCGTCGGTGAGGACGGCCTCGATGTCGATCGCCTTCTTGCGCGCCTGGCGCGAGGCAAGCTCGAACTCGCCGGCGGAGAGCACCGCGTCCGAGATCAGGTAGTCGTACTTGGTCTTGACGAGCTGCGGCTTCTGGCGCTGCTTGAAGGCGATGGCGAGGGTCTGGGCGAGCTCGTTCACGCCCTCCTCGGTGAGCGTGCCGAACGGGGCGCCCGCCTTGTTGTTGATGATCTGGATGACGCCGATCAGCTCCGCACCGCCCTGCTCGACGATCGGGGCGACGAGCTGCTGCTTGGTGCGATAGCCGGTGCGCTTGTCGACCTCCTGCAGGAAGCGCAGGTTCGGGTTGACCGACTTCAGCTCCGCGTCGTCGTAGACGTCCTTGATGTTGACGAGCTTGCGCGACAGCGCGACATAGCCCGCGATCGAGTGCTCGGCGATCGGGAGCTTCAGGTCCTTGAACGAGTTGAGGCCGGTCTTGACCTTGGAGACGATCGACTGCTTGTCCTCGCCGACCGTGTAGATGGTCATCCGGTCGGCGTTGAAAAGCTGCATGATGTCCGCGCTGAGATCGAGGATGATCTCGTCGATATTGTTGGTCGCGTGGATCTTGTTGGTGACCTGCTGCAACTGCTTCTGGAAGGCGAGCTTGACGTTGACGTCGGTCTGCGTCGTCGTCGGATGGTTGAGTACCGCGCTCATGTCCGTTCCCCCGATGCTTGGCCAGCTATCTTAGCTTCGAACAGCCGCCCATTCTACCCCAGCCTCATGATTCTTAAACATCTTTTCAGGAACTACGTCACCCGGCGGGCGCTTTTGCGCCCCGCCCGGCGGCCCACAGGCCGCCCTCGAGCACGCTGACGGCGAAACCGCGCTGGGCGAGCAGAAAAGCAGCCGCCGAACTGCGCCGCCCGCTCTGGCAGTAGGCGATGTAGGGGCGCGCGCGCTCGAGGACCGGGACGCTGTTGCGGACCTCGTTCAGCGGCACGTTGAGCGCCCCGGGCAGGCGGTCGTAGCGGTATTCGGACGGATAGCGCACGTCCAGCCATGCCGCGCCGCGCGCGACGCGCTCGAGCGCGCCGGCGTAGCTCACGCGCTCGAGCAGCGGCTCGCCCAGCAACTGCTTGAAGTCGGCCTTGCCCAGGCGCAGCAGCTTTCCGTCGCTCGCCATGCTGACGGTGGCGTTGCGGCGCGTCTCGGCGGCAAGCGCCTCTTCGCCGAACCCATCGCCGCTCTTCAGCTCGGCGAGCGCGACCCGGACGCCTCCGACCGTGCGCTCAACCTGGCAGTGGCCCGACTCGATCACGTAGTAAAAGTCACCCTCCTCGCCCTCCCGGATGACAACCTCGCCGCGCTTCGCGCCGATCCTCTCGAACCTGGCAAGCAGCTCGTCGATGCGCGCAGCGTGCAGCCGCGCGAAGACGCCGTGCCGCAGGTTGGCGAGCGAGAACGCGCTCCATCCGAGGCCGGCGTCGGATCTCACCGCCTGTGCCATGGCGCTTTCGGCGGCGGCCGTGCCCGCGGCGAGCTGGTCGAAGGTCACGAGGATGTCGAGAACCTCGTCATCGAGCGAGAGCAGCTCCACGTCGCTGATGGCGCGCGAGCGCGCGACGCGTGTCTTGCGGCGGTTGACCGGATAGCGCCCGTCGCCCAGGCCCCCCACGACGACGAGGGTTCCGCCGCCTTCAAACATGAGGAGCAGCTCGCCTTTCACCAGGAAGATCGATTGGCCCGCGCCGGTCCGCCCGGCGAGCGGGTCGCTGCCGCGCTCGGCCCGCTCCACCCGCGCGAGGTCGGCGAGCTCCTTCAGGCGCCCGGGCGAAAGCGTCGCAAGCGGGTCGAGCGTCGCCAGCTGCTCGGCGGTCGCGCGCCCGGCGTCGTTTCGCGACGGCGCGCCCGCCATCGGCCTAGAACTCGAACACCTGGTCGTTCTGGAGCATGCGCGGCCGGAACGCTCCGGCGCTCGCCTCGATCTCTTCCATGATCAGCTCGATCTCGCCGGGCTTGAGATGCGTGATCCAGATGTCGGCGCGGCCCTCGAACTTGGCGAGCTCGTCGGCGAGCATGGACGGGCAAAGGTGGCGCGAGATCTCGGCCAGATAGCGCTCCTTGTTGGAGAACGCCGTCTCTATGATCAGCGTCTTGAGATTCGCGATCTTGTTGACGCTGCGCCAGAGCTCGTCGTTCGGCCCGGTGTCGCCCGTGAACACGAGGCTGCCGCGTCCCGAGTCGAGGTGGTAGCCGACCGCGGGAACGGCGTGGATCGCGGAAATCGCGGTGAAGCGGCGCGCCCCGAGGCTCACCGTCTGGCCGACTTCGATCGCCTCGTAGCGCAGGAACGGCGCCTCGGGCGTGGGGATCTCCGTGAAGTCGGGCCAGATTGCCCAGTTGAAAAGGTGATTCTTGAGGATCTCGAGGGTCGCCGCGGTGGCGTGGAGCGTGACCGGCTTGTCGCGCATGCCGCCGACCGTATCGACGAGGAAGGGAATCGAGGTGACGTGATCGAGGTGCGAATGCGTGACGAAGATATGGTCGATGCGCGCGAGCTCCGCCAGGGGCAGGTCGCCCACGCCGGAGCCGGCATCGATCAGCACGTCGTTGTCGACGAGGAAGGAGGTGGTGCGCAGATGCCGTCCGCCGATTCCTCCCGAGCACCCGAGTACGCGCAGGCGCATGCCGCGCTATTTCTCGGCGAACACGGTGACGCCGTCCCAGCCCGCGGCCGGCGGATGGCGGCGCAGCTCGGCGATCCGCTCCGAGAAGACGGCGTACAGGCGGCAGCTCGGATCCGCGCGCCGCAGCGCTTCGAGCTTCGCTTCGGCGTCATCCCAGGCGCGGGCCCGGTACGCGCCGAGCGCTTCGCCCCAGAGACGGAGCTCGCCGCGCCGGTCCGGGCCGACCTCGCTCTCGAGGCCGATCGGCGCGTAGACGGTCAGCGCGGTGTCGCGGCCCTTGACCTTGATGCGGTCGATTTCGCGAAAGACGACATCGTTCGCCGCAGCGCGCGTCGCCTCGCCCACCAGGATGCCGACGCCGTAGTGCTTGGTGCGCGCCTCCAGCCTCGAGGCAACGTTGACCGCGTCGCCCATGGCGGTATAGGCGCGCCGCACCTGCGAGCCCATGTCGCCAACGCGCACGCTGCCGGTGTTGACCCCCACTCCGATCTCGAGCGCCGGCCAGCCCCGGCCGGTCAGCTTCTTGTTCAGCACCCTGCACTCCCTTTGCATGTCCAGCGCCGCGAGCACGCCGTTGCGCGCATGCTGCGGATCCTCCACTGGAGCCCCCCAAAACGCCATGATCGCGTCGCCGATGTACTTGTCAAGCGTGCCCCGGTATCCCGAGCGGATGATGCGGCTCATGTCGGTCAGGTACTGGTTGATGTACTCGCGCAGCTCCTCGGGGGCGAGCGCCTCCGAGATGCCGGTGAAGCCGCGCACGTCGGCAAAAAGGATGGTCAGCTCCGCAGCCTTCGGCTCCATGTGGGCAAGGTCGGGGTTGGCCACGATCCGGTCGACCAGTTCCGGCGGAACGTACTGGCCGAACCTCGCCGCCACGCGGCGCTTGATCCGGTCCTCGACGAAATAGCCGTAGGCCATGCTCGTCGAGTAGATGAACGCGGTCATCAGAACCGAGGCGGCCAGCGGCAGCACGATGCCCGCCTCGCTCCAGAGAGCGAGGTCGATCCAGGTGATGAGGCCCAGTCCGAGCGCAGCCGCCATCGTCGCGAACGGCGCCGACAGCACCGGAATCAGGAGCGAGAGCACGAGCCCGCCCAGCGTCACGAAAGCGACTTCGGCGCCCAGCATGTAGCCGGGCTTCGATTTGAGCGCCCCGTGGTACATGCCGGACACCAGGTTCGCGTGGATTTCCACTCCGGGATACACCTTGTCCACCGGTGTGGAGCGCAGGTCGAGGAGCCCGGGCGCGCTCGCGCCGATGATCGCGACCTTGCCTTTCAGGCGCGCCGACTCCACGCGCCCGGCGAGCACGTCGGCGAGGGACAGATAGTGAACCGTTCCGCGCCTGCCCGCGTAGGGCACGAGCGCCGCGGCCTGCTCGTCCACCGGAATGGTCAGGCGTCCCACGGTGAGCCACTCCAGGCGCGAATAGCCGCCCGCTTCTCCGCTGCGGGGAAAGCCGGGCCTCACCTCCGGGGGCTTGCGGTCCGCCTGTTCGAGCGCAAGCAGCGTTCGCACGAGCGCGAGCGAGAACGCTTCGTAGTACTGGCCGTCGAGCTCCGCGAGCAGCGGCACTCGCCGTACCGCGCCGTCGTCATCGACGATCGGGTTGAAATGGCCCGCGCCGAAAGCGTTCTGCACATAGGGCGCGAGGTTCCCGGTATAGCCGCTCCAGCGCGTGAGCGGGACGTCGCGTCCCGAAAAAGCGCCCTTGCCCAACACCGGCGGCGGCAGCATGTTGACGCGTACCGCCGGGGCTTCGCTGCTCAGGTAGTAGCCCAGCACCACAGGCCGGTTTTTCAGGCTCGTCGCGAAGGCGGCGTCATAGTCGAGCCTCGGCCTCAGGCGCCGGTAGGCGGACTGGAACTCGCGGGCGTCCTTCAGCTCTGCGCGCGCTAGCGCGTCGATCGCCGCGACGCCGGAGCTCATGTCGGGCTCCGCCCAGACCACGTCGAAGCCGAGCACCGCAATGCCGTAGTCGTCGAAGAGCTTGTCCACGAGGCGCGCCATGAGCGCGCGGCTCCAGGGCCAGCCGCCGACTTCGGCGAGACTGCGCTCGTCGATGTCGAGAATGACGATCTGCGGATCGGCCCTGCCCGGCGCCGTGAGCCGCAGGCGCGCGTCGTAAATGATGTTGTCGACCTGATCGATGAAGCCGACCGTGTACCAGCCGATGACATGGCCGATAAAGAAGAGCGTGATTGCGAAACCGAGGAGAATCCGGACGAGGTGCTGCTTCACTCAAATCCTCCGGCGTCCGGGCCGGCGAGCCGGACCTTCAGTGCTTGTGGAAGAACTCCATCTTGATGCCCGCGATCTCGACCAGGTCGTGGTCTTTGAGCGGGTGGGGCGCCGCACCGATCGCCTGGCCATTGACAGTCGGGCGCTGCGCACCTTCCACGTGAGTGATGAAGTAGCCCTGCGGACGGCGGGTGAGAACCGCGACCTGCACGCCGGGCTTGCCGAGCGTGGTGAGGGGCTTGGAGAGCTCGAGCTCCTTGCCGGCGTTGCCGCCCGATAGCAGCTGGATTGCGCCGAGGGGCTGCCCGGCGGGCTTCGCCGCCGCGGGTGCTGCGGCAGGAGCCGGCGCTGCCGCGGGCTTGGCCGCAGGTGCCGCTGCCGGCTTGGCAGCCGCGGCTGCAGCAGCAATCTGCGCGCCCTTGTTGTCCTTGTCCGCGACGCCTGCGGCGGCGGCGCTCGCTGCGGCCTGCTGAACGGCCGCCTGGCGTGCCGCCACCGCACCGGCACCGCCGGCCGCGGCGGCAGCCGCCGCTTTCATCGCCGAGGGACGCAGCACCATCGTTTTCTCGAAATCCGCGGCCGCGGCCGCCGGTTGCGCGCCCTGCTCCTGGATGAACTTGAGCTTGTACTTGCCAAGCTCGATGGTGTCGTTGTTCTGGAGAAAGTGCTTCTTGACCGGGTTGCCGTTCACGAGCGTCCCGTTGGTCGAGCCGAGGTCCTCCATGAACGAGTCGTTCAGGATCGTGACGATCACAGCATGCTCGCCGCTGACCGCCAGATTGTCGATCTGGATGTCGTTGTGAGCCTTGCGGCCGATCGTGGTGCGCTCCTTGGTGATCGGAATTTCCTTGAGCACCAGACCGTCCATGCTGAGTATCAGTTTCGCCATTCGCCGATCCCTGACCTTGGTCTAACCCTTTCTAAACATGCCCAAAATGCCGCGAGGGGCGGGGTATTCCCGCAGGACGCGGACGAGTATAACCGATACGTTGTCTTTGCCCCCGTTGTCATTGGCCATCTGCACCAGCTGCTGGGCGGCGAGCTTGAGGTTGCCGCCGATCGCCTGCAGCGTCATGCCCATGTCCTCGTCCTCGACCATGTCGCACAGGCCGTCCGAGCAAAGGAGGTAGACGTCGCCCGGCTTGGTCGAGTACTCGCGGATTTCGGGCTCGACGACCGGATCGATGCCGAGGGCCTTGGTGACCAGGTTCTTGTGCTGCGCGTGCTTCGCCTGCTCCGCGGTGATGATGCCGCTGTCGATCTGCTCCTGCAGCAGCGAATGATCGCGCGTGACCTGCGAGAACTTGCCCTCGCGCAGCATGTAAAGGCGCGAGTCGCCCAGATGGCCGACCATCATCTTGTTGTCGTAGAAAAGGCAGACGACGAGCGTCGTGCCCATGCCGGCGTACTGCGCCTGGCTCTGCGCCGCCTGGTAGATCGAGGTGTTCGCCTTGAGCACCTGGTCTCGGATCAGCTTCTCGGCGATCGGCTTCTTGCTTTCCTGGTCGACCTGATACGGCTGCGTCTTGGAGAGCAGTTGCGCGAGCTCGGTCGTGATAACGGTGGTCGCCATTCCGCTCGCGACCTCGCCCGCGTTGTACCCGCCCATGCCGTCGGCGAGCACCACGAGCCCGTTGTTCGGGTCCGAGGCGATCGAGTCCTCGTTGTGCGAGCGCACCATGCCCGGATCGGTGCAGCTCGCGATTTCGAGAATCTGGCTATAGTTCATGCAACGGTCCGAGCTTCTCCGTTTCGACTTTTTCTGCGGGGCGGCGCGCGGCGCAAAAATTCTACGCCAGCCCCGTAGGGGGCAGGCGGATTGCCGAACTGGCGTTTCCCCCTGGGAAAGCGAACTCCCCGGGGCGCATTTTTGCAGCTAAGTGCCTGCTACGTCAAATACTTAGCTGCCGAGGAGTTGCCCGGCCTTCAGCCCCCCCGTACTGAGGAGCTCGCCGGCGGCGACTTTTTTGCCCTCTCCGAGCTTCGCCTTGCCGGCGTGGATGCGGCCGCCCTGCGCGGCGATGACGAGCCGGCCGTCTTTGACTTCGAGAACTTCGCCGATCTTTCCCTTCACCGCGCCGAAGGTGCGCGTCAGTTCCTTGCGCGAATCAAAGAGCTGCAGCTTCACGCCGTTCGCGGTCGTCCAGGCCCCTGGCGCGGGGTCCGCACCCCGGATGAGATCGTGGATGGAGCTCACGTGGTCGGCCCAGTGAATCTTCGCTTCGGCCTCGCGAAACCAGCCTTCGTAGGAGGCCTGGGACTCGTCCTGAACCGCTTCTCTGTGCTTGCTGGCAGCAACCAGGTCAGCCGCCTCCAGCATGGCCTCGACGCCCATCGGGAAGAGCCGGTCGAAGTAGACGCTGCCAAGCGTGTCGTTCTCGCCGATCGGCGTCTTCTTCTGCAGGATCACCGCGCCTTCGTCGAGGCCGTCGGTGGGACGGAAGATCGTGAGGCCGGTCTCTTTTTCGCCGCGCGAGATCGGCCAGTTGATCGAGGACGGCCCGCGGTACTTGGGCAGCAGCGAGGGGTGGTACTGGATCGTGCCGTGCTTCGGAATCTTCACGAACTCCTGCGGCGCGAACTGCAGCACGAACGCCATGATCCCGATATCGGCGTTGGCCGCCTTCATCGCCGCGGTCGCCTCCGGCGCCTTGAGCGACTTGAACTGGTGGACCTTGAGTCCCTTTTCCTCGGCCGCGACGCGTAGCGCGTCCGGGCGGCCGCCGGGCTTTTCGGGCGCGCAGAACACCGCCGCCACCTCGTCACCGCGCTTCAGGAACGCCTCCAGCACGGCCTTGCCGAAATCCTGCTGCCCGACGATCGCGATTCTCATCAGGCGGCTTTTTTCGGGGGCACGCTGAAGGCGCCGGCGCCTTTCAGGCTCTTGATCCTGCCCTCGTCGTAACCCAGCACTTCCTTCAGGATCTCGTCGGTGTGCTCCCCGAGCGTAGGCGAGCGCCTGATCGCCGCAGGCGAGGCCGAAAGCTTGATCGGCATCCCGACGTTCCACCACTTGCCGCGCTGCGGATGGTCGAGCTCGACCCACATATCGCGGCCCTTCACGTGCTCGTCGGTGGCAAGGTCCTCCGTGCTCATGATCGGCCCGCAGGGCACATCGAGCGGGTTCAGGATCGCCATCAGCTCGCGCTTCGTGTACTTCTCGGCGAACTTGTTGATCAAGGTCCACATCAGGTTCTGATTTTTCCTGCGGTCCGCGATTTTCGCGAAACGGGGATCGCTCGCCATCTCCGGCATGCCGACCTCCGGGCCGATGCGCCTGGCGAGGTCTTCCCACACCGCCTCCTGCACGACGACGTAGAGCCAATCGTTGGCGCCGTGCGGCTTGCAGTGAATCGCGTTGCCGAGCTGTCCGCCGCCCGAATCGTTGCCCGCGCGTGGCACGTCGCCCATGCCCTTGTAGGTCGGCACCGAGTACTCCGCCAGGTCGCCGCGCGAGAGGCGCTGGTGGTCGCGGAACTTGACCCGGCAGAGGTTCATCACGCCGTCCATCATCGCGACTTCGACGTACTGGCCCTGTCCCGTGTGCTCGGCCTGCCGCAAGGCGGCGAGCAGGCCGATCGCGAGGTGCAGTCCCGTGCCCGAGTCGCCGATCTGCGCGCCGGTCACGAACGGAGGGCCGTCGGGAACGCCGGTGGTGCTCATCGCGCCGCCCATCGCCTGGGCGACATTCTCGTAGGCCTTGAATTCCGCGTACGGGCCGCTCGAGCCGAAGCCCTTGATCGAGCCGACCACGATCTTCGGGTTGATCTCGTGGATCTTCTCCCAGGTGAAGCCGAAGCGCTCGAGCACGCCCGGGCCGAAGTTCTCCATCATGATGTGGCACTTCTTCAGCAGGTCGACGAACACCTGCTTGCCCTCGGCGGTCTTCATGTTGACCGTGATCGAGCGCTTGTTGCAGTTGAGCATCGTGAAGTAGAGGCTGTCCGCGTTCGGGATGTCGCGCAGCTGGCCGCGCGTCGCGTCGCCCTGCGGGTTCTCGAACTTGATCACATCTGCGCCCATCCAGGCGAGCAGCTGAGAGCAGGTCGGGCCCGCCTGAACGTGGGTCATGTCGAGAATGCGTACGCCTTTGAGTGCTTCCATTACTTTTTCTTTCCTGCGGTTGGGTTGAGACTGGTGATTCGCCCGCTCTCGGTGCCCGCGGTCTCGTCGATGACGGCGTTGATGAGCGTGGGCTTGCCCGAGCGGATCGCCTCCTCCATTGCCTTTCTCAGCTCGGCCGGCGTGCTCGCGTTGACGCCCACGCCGCCGAAGGCCTCCATCAGCTTGTCGTAGCGCGCGCCCTTCACGAACACGGTCGGCGCCGGATCGCGCCCGGTCGGATCCTTGTCGGTGCCCTTGTAGACGCCGTTGTTGTTCATGATCACGATGCACACCGGCAGGTTGTAGCGGCAGATCGTCTCGACCTCCATGCCGGAGAAGCCGAAGGCGCTGTCGCCCTCGACCGCGATCACCGGGCCCTTGCCGACCACGGCGGCGGCCACGCAGTAACCCATGCCGACGCCCATGATGCCCCAGGTGCCGACGTCGATCCGCTTCCTCGGCTTGTACATGTCGACGATGGAGCGCGCGAAATCGAGCGCGTTCGCGCCTTCGTTCACGAACATCGCGTCCGGATTCGCCTTGACGATGTCGCGCACCACGTTGAGCGCGCTGTGGAAATTCATCGGCGAGGGATTCTTCGCGAGCGTCTCGCCCATTTTCGCGATGTTTGCGTTTTTCTTTTCGCTGACGGCGTTCAGCCACTCCGAAGGGGGTTTTGCAAAATTGCTTCCAATACCGGAGAGCAAAGCCGAAACACAGGACCCGATATCCCCCACCACCGGCGCGTCGATGCGCACGTTGCTGTCGGCTTCCTGCGGCGAGATGTCGATCTGGATGAACTTCTGCCCGCCCCAGTCCTTGGCGGCCTTGCCACCCCAGGTCTTGCCCTTGCCGTGCGAGAGCAGCCAGTTGAGCCGCGCGCCGACCAGCATCACCACGTCGGCGCCGGGCAGCACGAACGAGCGCGCCGCGGAGGCGCACTGCTCGTGCGTGTCGGGCAGCAGGCCTTTCGCCATCGACATCGGCAGGTACGGAATGCCGGTCTTTTCGATGAGCGCCCTGATTTCCGTGTCGCACTGCGCGTAGGCCGCGCCCTTGCCGAGGATGATCAGCGGCTTTTTCGCGCTTCTCAGCAAATCGAGCGCGCGCTTGACCGCCTCGGGCGCGGGGATCTGCTTTGGCGCCGCATCGACCACCTTGATCAGCGTCTTCTTGCCAAGCTCGGCATCGATCGATTGCGCGAACAGCTTGGCCGGCAGGTCGAGATAGACGCCGCCCGGGCGGCCGGAGACCGCGGCGCGGATCGCGCGCGCGATGCCGACGCCGATATCCTCGGCATGCAGGACGCGGAACGCCGCCTTGGCCACGGGTTTCGCGATCGCGAGCTGGTCCATCTCCTCGTAGTCGCCCTGCTGCAGGTCGACGATCTCGCGCTCGGAAGACCCGGAGATGAGAATCATCGGAAAGCAGTTGACGGTCGCATGCGCGAGCGCGTTGAGCCCGTTCAGGAAACCCGGCGCGGACACGGTGAGGCAGATGCCGGGCTTCTGGGTGAGAAAGCCCGCGATCGAGGCGGCATAGCCCGCGTTCTGCTCGTGCCGGAACGCGAGCACGCGCAGGCCCTCGGCCTGTGCACGACGCGTGAGATCCGTGATCGGGATCCCGGGCAGGCCATAAATCGTGTCGATGCCGTTCAGCTTCAGCGCATCGATTACCAGCTTGAAGCCGTCGGCCGTCTGCGCTTTGGCATCGGCGGCGGCGATTTGGGGTTCGACGGTGCCCATGGAGGACTCCCTCGGAAAGGATCTAAAAATGATAGGCAGCAGGCCTTGCAAGCGACCTTGACTGAAATCAAGCTTTTTCAGTCTAATCAACGGCTCCCGAGCATATGACCGCCATCGCCCATCATCCGCAGCGGAACACGATTCGCCTGCAGCTGCGCGAAAACCTGCTGCTGCGGGACCTGTCGCCCGCCCAGTGGGACGCCCTCGAGCCGCTGCTCGTGGTGGCCGAGTACCGCAAGGGCGAGCCGCTGGTGCGCCAGGGCGACGAGGAGATGGACCAGTTCTTCATCCTCGAAGGCATGGTGAAGCGCGTCGTGTCCAATCCGGAAGGGCACGAGATGATCCTGCGCTTTGCCGCCGAGGGCGAGATGGACCACTCGTACGCCGCCTGGCGCCTGCGCACGCCCCTGCCGTATTCGATCGTTGCCGTCACCAAGGTGCGCGCCGCCGAGCTGACGATGCCGCAATGGGTCGAGTTCCTCGACGATCACCCGGACCTCAAAGGGCGCTTCGAGTACGAGGTCATGAAGCTGATGTCGGAAATCATGGCCCACACGATCACGCTGCACCTGCTGGATGCGCCCGGGCGCCTGTCGCGCTTTCACCGCAAGCACCCGGAGCTGGCGACGCGGATTCCGAAGAAGGAGCTGGCCGCCTACCTGAATCTCACGCCCGAGACGCTCTCGCGCCTGAAGCAGAAGCTCGGCGGAAGCTAGGACGCCTCAGCGCTTGCCCCGGATCTTCGACCACGCGAAGGAGATCGCGGGCCAGAAGAGCAGGAAAAGCGCGAGGCTCGTGAGCGTGCCGACGAGGTTGTTCGAGAAGAACACGCGCATGTCGCCCGCCGAGATGAGCATTGCCTGCCGGAACGAGGCCTCCGCGGCGTCGCCGAGGACGATGGCGAGCACGAGCGGCGCGAGCGGATAGGAAAGCTTCTTGAAGACGTAGCCGAGCACGCCGAACACGACCATCATCCAGACGTCGAAGATCGAGTTGTGCACCGTGTAGGCGCCGATCGCGCACACCACGATGATGATCGGCGCGATCACCGAAAAGGGGATGCGCAGGATCGCGGCAAAGAGCGGCACGCAGGTGAGAACGACGACGAGGCCCGCGATGTTGCCGAGGTACATGCTCGCGATCAAGCCCCACACGAAGTCCTTCTGCTCGACGAAAAGGAGCGGCCCGGGCTGCAGGCCCCAGATGAGCAGCCCGCCCAGCAGCACCGCGGCAGTGGGCGAGCCCGGAACCCCGAGCGTGATCATCGGCAGCAGCGCGGAGGTGCCGGCGGCGTGCGCCGCGGTTTCCGGCGCGACCACGCCCTCGATCTGGCCGGTGCCGAACTTCTCGCCGTCCCTCGAGAAGCGGCGCGCCACGCCGTAGCTCATGAACGAGGCCGGCGTCGCGCCGCCCGGCACGATGCCCATGAAGCAGCCGACGATCGAGGAGCGCAGCGAGGTGAGCCAGTAGCGCGGCAGCTCGCGCCAGGTCTCGATCACCGCCTTGAGGTTCAGCTTCGCCGAGGCGCCCTTGAAGGCGAGGCCCTCCTCGAGCGTGAGCAGGATCTCGCCGATGCCGAAGAGGCCGATCACCGCGATCAGGAAGTCGAAGCCGTTCAGGAGCTTGACGGAACCGAAGGTGAGCCTGAGCGTCCCGGTGACCGGATCGGTGCCCACCGCCGCGAGCGCGAAGCCGGTCATCATCGCCGCAATCGTCTTGAAGGGCGGCTCCTTGCTCATGCCGACGAAGGCGCAGAAGGTGAGCAGGTAGACGCCGAAAAACTCGGGCGGCCCGAATTCAAGTGCGAAATTCGCGATCACCGGCGCAAGGAACGTGATGAGCAGCACGGCCACGAGCGCCCCCACGAAGGACGAAGTGAATGCGGCGGTCAGCGCGTGCCCGGCGCGGCCCTTCTGCGCGAGCGGATAGCCGTCGAAAGTGGTCGCCACCGACCAGGGCTCGCCCGGGATGTTGAAGAGAATCGAGGTGATCGCGCCGCCGAAAAGCGCGCCCCAGTAGATGCAGGAAAGCAGGATGATCGCGGAGGTCTGGCCGCCGGGCGTCTGCGCCATCGAGAAGGTCAGCGGCAGCAGGATCGCCACGCCGTTCGCGCCGCCCAGCCCGGGCAGCACGCCGATGATCACGCCGAGCGTGATGCCGAGCAGCATGAGGCCGAGGTTCTGCAGGCTCAGCGCCACCGCGAAGCCGTGCATGAGCGACTGCAGGTCGTCGATCACGCCCATCGCGTCACGCGATCCCGAGCAGGTTTTCCAGCGGCCCCTTGGGCAGCGGCACCAGGAACCAGCGCTCGAAAATGAGGAAGAAGACGACGCTGTTGCCGATCGACACCGCGGCCACCTTCCACCACGCGTACTTGCCGAGCCAGCGCATGAAGACCGCGACAAAGAGTGTGGAAGCCACGTAGATGCCGATCCAGCCGATGAGCGCGACGTAGACCGCGGCGGGAATGAGGACGCTCAGCACCGCCTTGAGGGCCTCCACGTCGACGAAGCTGCCGTTCTTCTCCTTGCGCATGAGGAGCGCCTGGACAAACGTCACTGCCGAGGAGAGGCAGATGATCACGCCCAGGTAGAACGGAAAATAGCCCGGTTGCGGGCCATCGGCTGCCCAGCTCGCGCCCAGGCGGAGGCTGTCGAAGATCACGATGCCGCCCAGCACGATGAAGAGCACTGCCACGGCCAGCTCGGCCGTCCTCGTGCTGAACGCTGAACGACCGCCACCCCCTTCAGACATCGACCTGCTCCTCCCTGAACGTACGCGCGGCGCGCGAGGCTCGCCCGCGCGCCGCTCGGTCCTGCAAACGCCGGGCGGTTACTTGCCCGCCATGAAGCCGGCCGCCTTCATCAGGCTGACGTGCCGCGCTTCCTCCTTCGCCACCCAATCCGCGTACTCCTTGCCCTCGAGCGAGGTGGTGTTGAATGCGCCCTTCTCGATGTAATCCTTCCACTCGGGCGTTTGCTGAACCTTCTTCAGCACGCCGATGTAGTAGCTGACCTCGTCCGGCTTGACGCCGCCGGGCATGAAGATGCCGCGCAGCATGATGTAGGAGACGTCAAGACCGCCTTCCTTGCAGGTCGGAATGTCGCCCCAGGACATCTTGTCGGTCATCTTTTCCTTGTACGGCATGCGCTTGGTGTCGAAGACGCACAGGGGCTTCAGCTTGCCCGCGCGCCAGTGCGCCACCGCCTCGATCGGGTTATTCACGGTCGAATCGACGTGGTTGCCGACGAGCTGCACAGCCACGGCGCCGCCGCCCTTGAACGGGATGTAGGTGAACTTGGCGCCGGTCTGCTGCTCGATAGCGGCGGTGATGATCTGGTCCTCCTGCTTGGAGCCCGTGCCGCCCATCTTCATCTTGCCGGGGCCCGCCTTCTTGGCCGCGTCGACGTAGTCCTTCGCCGTCTTGTAGGGCTTGTCGGCGTTCACCCACAGCACGAACTCATCGAGCGCCATCATCTTGACCGGCGTGAGGTCGCGCCAGTTGAACGGCACGCCGGTCGCGAGCGGCGTCGTGAACAGGTTCGAGAGCGTGATGATCAGCTTGTGCGGGTCGCCCTGCGCGCCCTTCACGTCGAGGAAGCCCTCGGCGCCGGCGCCGCCCGACTTGTTGATGACCACCATCGATTGCTTCATCAGGCCGTGCTTGGCGACGATGGCCTGGATCGCGCGCGCCATCTGGTCCGCCCCGCCGCCGGTGCCGGCCGGCACGATGAACTCGACGGTCTTTGTCGGTTCCCAGGCGTGCGCCGCCGTCGCCAGCGCGGCTGCGCCGAGGGCCACCGCCCATCGCTGCAAGAGGTTGCTTTTCATGTCCGTCCTCCAGTCGTTGTCATCGGCGGCGTCCGTTTCTCGCGCGGCGCGTCCGCCTCCACCCTGCCAAATTCTCGCCGCCCCCCAAGCATAGACACTTGACTGCGGTCAAGAATTCCCTGAACCCGACCCGGTCTCCGCCCTGGCGGCGTTCGCGTGGCGCTTCGCGAGCCACATCCCCCAGGCCACCACGATGACGACGCCGATCGCGCCGGTGATGAACTCGAGGTTTACGCCGCCCAGATAGGGCCGCAGCCCCGTTTCATCGCCGCGGTAGGTCGCGCCGAACCCCTCGAGCCAGGGCTTGAGCGCGAGGTCGGTAATCAGCATCTCTCCGGCGACCCAGCCGATCAGCCCCGCGCCGATCGTGATGATGACCGGATAGCGCTCCATCGCCTTCACGAGCAGCGTGGCCCCGAAGATGACGAGCGGAATCGAGATGGCGAGGCCAAGCACGAGCAAGGTCATGCTGCCGCTCGCCGCCGCCGCGACGGCGATCACGTTATCGAGGCTCATCACGAGGTCGGCGATGAGGATCGTCTTGATCGCGGTCAGAAGGTGGTCGCTCGCGTTGATGTCGTCGCCATCGTCCTCCGGCACGAGCAGCTTGATGCCGATCCAGAAGAGCAGCAGGCTGCCGACGATCTTCAACCAGGGCAGGCCGAGCAGCTTCGCCGCGAAGATGGTGAGCACGATCCGCAGCACCACCGCGGCGCCCGCGCCCCAGAAAATCGCCTGCTTCTGCTGCCGGGGCGGCAGCGAGCGCGCCGCGAGCGCGATCACGACGGCGTTATCGCCCGAGAGGACGATGTTGACGCCGATGATCTTGAGCAGCCCGAGCCAGAACGCCTGGCTTGCGAGTTCTTCCATGGATTCCCTCCTTGGGGGAGGGATTCTAGTCTAGAACAGGCCGACCACTTTTCCGTCGACGAGGTCGATTTTCTCCGCCGAGGGGATTTTCGGGAGGCCGGGCATGGTCATGATGTCGCCGCAGATCATGACGACGAACTCCGCGCCCGCCGAGAGGCGCACCTCTCGCACGTTCACGACGTGATCCGAAGGCGCGCCGCGCACCGTCGCGTTGGTGGAGAAGGAGGACTGCGTCTTCGCCACGCACACCGGGAAATGCCCGTAGCCGTCGTCCTGCAGCTTCTGGATCTGCGCCTTCACCTTGGCGTCCGCCGTCACGCTGCCCGCGCGATACACCTTCTTCGCGATCTTGTTGATCTTGTCCCAGAGGCTGTCGGCATCCTCGTAGACGAAGCTCGGCGTGGAGGGCTTCTCGCAGATCTGCACCACGATTTTGGCGAGCTCCGCCGCGCCCTTGCCGCCTTCCCCCCAGTGGTTGGCGAGCACGACCTCGGCGCCGAGCTTCTTCATGCGCTCGGTAACGAGCTTGATCTCGGCCTCGGTGTCGAAGGTGAACTTGTTGATCGAGACCACGCAGGGAATGCCGTAGACCTTGCTCACGTTCTCGACGTGGCGCTCGAGGTTGACGAGCCCCTTCTCGAGCGCGGCGAGATTCTCCTTGCTGACGTCCTTCACCTCCACGCCGCCGTGGTACTTGAGTGCGCGCATCGTCGCCACGATCACCGCGGCCGAGGGCCTCAGGCCGGTCTTGCGGCACTTGATATCGAGAAACTTCTCCGCGCCGAGGTCGGCGCCGAAGCCGGCCTCGGTGACCACGTAGTCGGCGAGCTTGAGCGCCGCCTTGGTGGCGATCACCGAGTTGCAGCCGTGCGCGATGTTGGCGAACGGCCCGCCGTGCACGAACGCCGGGTTGTTCTCGAGCGTCTGCACGAGGTTGGGCGCGAGCGCGTCCTTCAGCAGCACCGTCATCGCCCCGTGGGCCTTGAGGTCCTTCGCCTTGACCGGCTTCTGGTCCCTTGTGTAGCCGACGACGATGTTGCCGAGCCGCTGCTTAAGATCGTCCAGGGACGTCGAGAGGCAGAAGATCGCCATCACCTCGGAAGCGACGACGATGTCAAAGCCGTCCTGCCGGGGATAGCCGTTGGCAGTCCCGCCCAGAGAAATCACGATGTCGCGCAGCGCCCGGTCGTTCATGTCGAGCACGCGGCGCCACTGGATGCGGCGCACATCGATGCCGAGCTCGTTGCCGTGCGCGATGTGGTTGTCCAGCATCGCCGCGAGCAGGTTGTTGGCGAGCTGGATCGCGCCGAAGTCGCCCGTGAAGTGCAGGTTGATGTCCTCCATCGGCACGATCTGCGCGTAGCCGCCGCCCGCGGCGCCGCCTTTCACGCCGAACACGGGGCCGAGCGAAGGCTCGCGCAGGCAGATCATCGCCTTCTTGCCGATATGGTTGAGCGCATCGCCCAGGCCCACCGTCGTGGTGGTCTTGCCCTCGCCGGCCGGCGTCGGGCTGATCGCGGTGACGAGGACGAGCTTGCCGTCCTTCTTCGACTTGAGCGTGTCCAGGTACTTCAGCGACACCTTGGCCTTGTAGTGGCCGTAGGGCTCGAGATGATCCTCGCTGATGCCGAGCCGCTCCTGCGCGATCTTGGAGATGCGCTGCAGCTTGGCTGCCTGCGCGATTTCGATGTCCGACGCCATGCCCTTCTCCTCGCTCCTCTGGGAGCCGCATTTTCAAAGACCTGACAATGCCCCGGCCTTGACCTCGGTCAAGGCTGCCCGGCGGCCCCGCGCAAAGCCGCTATTCGCCCAGGCCTTGCACCCGGCAGCGCAGGCCGGCTGGAATCGCGAGCGATGGATTGCGCAGCTCGAGGCGCACGCGGAACGTTCCGCTCGCCGCGTCGATGATGCGATCAATTACGCTGATTCGCGCATGAAAGGACTTTTCGCCCAGGCCCTCGGGAATCACCTGTGCGCTCGCGCCCGGCTTGAGCCGGCCGAACAGCTTCGCCGGCGCGACGACCTCCACATACAGCGGATCTAGGCGCACGAGCCGCAGGATGTTGCCGCTCGAGCGCGAGATCTGGTCGCCGGGGGCCATCAGCCGGTCGACCACCACGCCGTCGATGGGGCTCGTGATGGTGCGCAGCCTCAACGCGGCCTCGCGCTCGCGCAGCTCGAGCTCGGCGAGCTTCGCCTCGGTCTCGAGCTGGTCGCGCTCCTGCACCGAGATGAGCTGCTGCTTGTAGAGCTCGTCGTTGCGCTCGGCCTTGCGGCGCGTGAACTCGGCCTTGCCGCGCGCCGAATCCACCGCCGCCGCCTCGACCTGGCTGTTGAGCAGCACGAGCGGCTGGCCGCGCCGCACGCCCGAGCCCCGGTCCACGCGGATCTCGGAAATCACGCCGTCCACCGGGCTGCCGAGCTTTACCTCGAGCGAAGGCTCGATCAGGCAATCGACCGTCGATCTCGCCGGCGTCTGCGCCGCCGCCGCAGCGGCGAGGAAGGCGAGAAGAAACGCGCAGCGCCTCATCGCGGGATCATACTTCGAAGCGCCGCAGCAGCAGCCGGCGCAGCGCGCGGTAGGCCTGCGCGCCGATGGGCGCGGGCTCGAGCTCGAAGCGCACATAGACGCGCATGCCGAGCTCTCTGAGCGGCACCGCCGGGTCCGCTTCGAGATCGAACTGGAATACGGGGCTGAGCACCCGCGGCCGCTCCGCGCTGTCGGCATCGCTCACGCCGCGCGGATCCACGCCGAAGGTTCCGCCGCCCAGCACCGACAGCGCGGCGCTCGGCAGCCGGTCGCTCGCGCCGGGGACTTCGCGCCGGATGCGCGCCGAAATCGTCTGCTCGAGGCGATCGGCGGGCTTGAGCGCGATCGAGCGCGTGGCCCCGCGCACGAGGTCGATGTCGTCCTGGTCGACAACGGCGCGCACCGTCGCGGCGCCATCCTCGACCACGTAGGCGACCAGCTCGCCACGGTGCGCGAAGCGCCCGGGCGCGTCGCGCGCCTGCTCCATGACGAAGACGCCGTCGACGGGGCTGCGCAGGCTGAGGCCTTGCAGGCGCTTGCGCGCGTCGACCAGCCTCGCCTCGGTGTTGGCGATCTCCTCGCGCACGATGTCCAGGCGCAGCCGCGACTCGACGAAATAGGCCATGTCGCGCGCGCGCAGTTCCAGCAGCTGCGCTTCGAGCACGCGCACCTGGGTCGCGAGCTCCGGATCCTCGCATTCGACGAGCGGAGCGCCCTTTTGCACGCGCGCGCCTGGCTCGGCGAGCACCTTTCGCACCCAGCAGCCCCATGGCGAGCGCAATTGCGCGTCCTCGGGCACCCAGACCACTCCCTCGGCGCGCGTCCATTGAGGCGCGGGAACGACGAAAAGAAGAAGCAGCGCCGCCGCGAGGCCCACGCCGACCGCGCTCCAGGCGCGGCGCCGGCGCCCGGCGAGGCCGGGCGAGGCCGCGATGAAGGTCAAGCCTTTCACGATCGGCAGGAGCAGCATCACTCCCACGCCCCAGATCGCGAGCAGCACGCCGGCGAAAAAATACTTCGAGGCGACCAGCAGGATGATGCTGAAGGAAACGAAGATCCGGTAGGCAAACGAGGCCACGCCGTAGGCGAGCAGCCAGCGCGCCTCGCCCCGGGAGTGGGCGGGGGAAACCGCGTCGCGCATTCCGAAGGCGAAGCGCTGCACCAGAGCGCCCAGATGAAGGGCCGCGCGCTGGCTGAGGTTGGGGATCTCGAGCCAATCGGAGAACACGTAATAGCCGTCGAAGCGCATGAGCGGATTGCCGTTGAACACAAGCGTCGACACGCCCGCGATCACCGCGACGTTGAAGCACGCCGCGCGCACGAGGCCGGGCTCGACTGCAGCCCAGACGATCATCGCCAGGCCGGCAAGGAAGAGTTCGGTCAGCACCCCGGCCGCCCCCACCAGCATGCGCGAGCGCTTTGACGCGATAGCGGCCACCGCGGAAGCCTCCACGTAAGGCACGGGAATGAGGACGAGGAACATGAGGCCCATCTCGTGCACTTGCCCGCCGAGGCGCCGCAGGGCGATGCCGTGGCCGATCTCGTGCAAGAGCTTGACGGCCGGGTAGACGAACCAGAGAAGAAAAAGGTTCTCGGTCGAGAAAATCCGGTCGGTGAATCCGCCGCTCAGCTCCTGCCAGTTTTGCGCCGCGACCGCGCCGCCCCAGAGCACGGCCGCAAGCCAGACCAGCACCCAGAGGGCCGCCGGAACCGGCGCGAGCACGCCGGCCGCCGCGGCGAGCGCGCGGTCGGGATCGAGCAACGGCAGGCGCAGCGAGAGCGGATTCATGAAGTATTGGCGCAGCCTCGCGCGGCGCAGGCGCTCGCCGCGCTGAGCGAGCTCCTCCAGGTCGGGAAGCACGTCGCCGGTCAGCAGATCGGAGCGGTACAGCGTACCCACCAGGCCGATCAGCTCGGGGAGCGTGGGCGCCTCGGCGCCCAGGTGGCGTCCCGCCTCGGCGTGAACCTCGGCGAGCGTGCGTTGGCCGTCGAGGAGCTCGAGCACCGCCCGCGCCGCGGGGTCGATGCGGTGAGCGCGCCCCGTGGCGCGGTCCTCGATTACGAACCAGGGCCGGCCGCGGTACTCGTGCCGGTGCACGCGCGCATGCGGGCGCAGCCGCACCCGCAGCCGAATCAGCTGGGCAAGCCGCTCCTCGGGACCGATCTCGGGCGCGGCCATTTCAGGGCCACAGGCTCCAGAGCTTGAGCCTCAGCCAGTTCGTGAACCGGTGGGTCCAGATCCACACCACGTTGCGCGGGCCGGCCTCGATCTTGGCCACGCCCTCCATGCCCGGACGCAGGCGCTCGACCGGACCCTCGAGGGCCGCCTCGACGCGAAACGTATTGCGTCCCTCCTTTGCCCTGGCCACGGGCGTGACCGAGGTCACGGTGATGGGAAAGGACTGCCCGGTGATGGAAGCGAGCAGCACGGCACCCTTTTGCCCCGCGGCGACCGCCGCGATCTCGCTTTCGTCCACCTGGACCACGACGCGATAGCCGGAGAGCGGGGTCACCTCGAAGAGCGTGTCGCCCTTCTTGACCGCCCCGCCCACCGATTGCGAAAGGTCGCCGCTCACGATGAGGCCGTCGAAGGGCGCGGCGAGGCGCGCGCGGCGCAGCTGCTCGTCCAAGAGCTGCACCTGCGCCTCAGCCTGGTCGAGCTGCGCCTGGAGAATCTGCATCTGGCCGCGCTCGTGCTTGGCGGCAGCCTCCTGCAGCTGGCGCCCGTACTGCGCTCCCTGGCTCGCCCAGCGGATGCGCTCGAGCCTCAGGTCCCGGTCATCGAGCGCCGCGATCGGCGCCCCCGCCTTCACGACGTCGCCCGCGCGCGCGACCGAGGTGGCGACGTAGCCGTCGAAGGGCGCGGTCATGAGCCGCCGCACCGAGCCTTCGAGCGCGGCATCGCCCGCGACCCGGAATTCGGCGCGCGCGAAAAGAAGCGCGACGAGCGCCACCAGCGCGACTGCGGCCAGGATCCGGCGCGCGCCCGCCGTCGGACCAAGCCAGCGCTCCGCCCCGGCGCGAAGCTGCGCCGCGAGCCTTCGATGGATCGGCAGGCTGCTGGCCTGATGAAGGGCGAGCGCGGGTGCAAGCAGCGCGCAGTCTGACTCGATCCGGCGCGCGTCCGCCTCGTCGAACGGCATCGCGCGCTCGAAGAAAAAGACGCTCTCCCCCGCGACGACGCAAAGCGTCGCACCCTCGCCTTGCGCGTCTTTTCGCTCGAGCGTTTTGCCGCCGCGCCGGACCTCCGCCATGAGCGCTTCGAGCGAGCGCGCGAGCTCGAGCCGCGGATCGAACTGAGCCGTGTCGGAAATCGCCGCCAAGACGACCCGCTTGCCCTGCGCGCAGCCCACGGCAGCGCGCGAGCTTTCGAAACGGTGTGCGAGCTCGGTGGCGGCGATCCGCGCCGCGTCAGCCAGGCTCCGCGCCGCGAGGACTCTTTGCAGCGTTCCGGCGTGCTCTTTAGGCGAGGCCACGGGCGGTTGGGCGGCGCCAGCGAGGCGCGCCTCGATCCACGGCAAGCCCCACTGCACGCCGCGCATGAGCGCCTCTCGCGGCCCCTCGGGGGCCCGGCGCCACTCGAATGCGGCGATCGCCTCCAGGCGCCCCCGCGCGCGCACCGGCGAGGCGATCCCCAGGCGCGGGCCGTCCTCGATCGAGAGCGCCCGAGCGTCGTAGAGCGCGCGCTCGGCAGCGTCGGCGAGAAACGGGCCGCAGGGCTCGCCTTCAGGATAGAAGGCGATGGGGGCAAAGCGATCGGAGTCGGGGCGCCGCACCACCAGCACGCCGCGGTCGGCCGCGAGCGCCGCGCCGGCGACCGAGAGCCAGGCCGCGGCGAATTCCTCCAGGGAAGCGGCGCCCGAGAGCCGCTCCCAGTCGCGCTCGCCTAGCGAAGGAGCGAGCGCCTCAGACTTTGAGCTCACCGAACTTGCTCTCGTACTCCTTCAAGCCCTTCTCGAGCATGAGCATCAGGCGCTTGGCGGCATAGGGATTGAGCACGATGCGATCGCTCAGCGCGACGCGCACTTCCTTCTGGTCGGCGCGCCAGGCCTGGTGCGCGCCGAAAAGAAGCGTCACTTCTTCCCGCGTGCCGAGCACGTTGCACACGTTGGCATAGGAAGTGTTCATCTTCGAGTCGTCCCACAGGATCTTCGGCTGCTGCGGCTGCTCGGGATTGATGATCGTCTGCCCGCTGCTCGGGGGTTTGGTCGCCATGTTGCTCTCCGGTTATCTTGGTCCTGCGCCCGCTGCGGGCATGCGCGCCGCCCGCCGGGCGGCGCGCGCTGAGACTACCAATCTATGCGGCGAGGGGCAAACGCGTCGCGCTCGAGCACCGGCCGCGTCGCAGGCCGCGCGAGCCCGGCAAGCGCCGCCGCCGCGACCGCCGCCACCGGCGCCTCATCTGCCGTGCTCTCCGGGACGAGCGTGCTCGCTTCGTCTTCGAGCGAGAACGGCAGCGCCGCGGAGGGCTTGGGCTGCTCGGCGTCGTCTTGCGGCGAGCCGCTGTCATTCGGTGCGCCGCCATTGCCCGGGCCTTCGGCCGGACTCGAGCCCTGGCCGCCGGACTCACCGGCATGCGCCGGCGGCGGCACGCCCGCCCCCAGCGAGAGCTCGAGCACGATGTTGCGCAGGAGCTCCGGCACCTGCGAGAGCGGCGCGGGCCGCCCGAAGCTGAACGTGAGCGCGTTGTTGCCCGGCAGGAGCGCCGTCCCGTCGGAGGCGAAGATGCCCTCCGAGCCAATGCTGTCGGCGAGCAGCGCGCCGATCGGCGTCTCTCCGCCGCCGCCCGCCGAACCGGATTCCTCGATCAGGACGCTTTCCTCCTGCGGGGCGGTGAAGGAGTCGAAGAGCTGCTGCATCACCAGGTCGACGCCGTCGAGGATCTCGATCGTGGTGACCAGGCCGCCGTCGAACGAGATGCGCGCGTTGCCGCCGGTGAAGAGGTCGTCGGTCAGGTTGGCGACGAGCGTGTCGTCGCCCGCGCCGCCGAGGAGAATGTCGTTGCCGGAACCGCTGTCGACGAAATCGGCTGCGCCGTAGGAAACATCGCCGATCACCAGGGTGACCGAGCCGCCCAGGAAGTTCGCCGTGCCGCCGTCGCCGATGAGGACGTCGTTGCCCGCTTCGCCGAAGATGGTGTCAGCGCCCCCGCCGCCGATGACGACGTCGTTGCCGTCGCCCGCGTTGATCGTGTCGTCGCCGATGCGCAGCGGGTCGCGCGCCTCGACCATCGACACGAGGCCCGCCGCGTCGAACTGCGCGATGCCGTTGTCCCCGATGACGACGTCGTTTCCGCCGCCGGTGGTGACGTGGTCGTCGCCTACGCCGGCAAGCACCACGTTGTTGCCGTCGCCCGCCGTGATCGTGTCGTTGCCGCCGGTCGCGTCGGTCGTGTCGGTCGTCACCGCCTCGGCGAGCACGCCGGCCGCGAACGTGAGCCGGCCGTTGTCGCCGATGATCACGTCGTTGCCGGCGCCCGAGGTCACGGTGTCGCCCTGTGCGCCGCCGATGATGACGTTATGGCCGCCGCCCGCATCGATCGTGTCGATGCCGCCGAGCCCGAGCTCGGTCGCATTGGCGTCGGTAATCACGCCGGCGTTGGTGAAGTTCACGACACCGTTGTCGCCCAGCACCACGTCGTTGCCCGCGCCGGAGGTGATGCCGTCCGCGCCGACGCCGCCGATCACATAGTTGCGCCCGTCGCCCGCCGCGATCGTGTCGTTCCCGCCGCTGGCCGCCGTGGTATCGCTGCTGCGAACCTGCGTCACGATGCCGCCGGACCAGCTCGCCGAGCCGTTATCCCCGATGACGACGTCGACGCCCGCGCCCGCGCTCACCGAGTCGCCGCCCGCGCCCGCGAGCACCACGTTGTTGCCGCCGCGCACGTCGATCGTGTCGACATCCCCGGTGCCGATCTCGCTCACGGTGGCGTCGGTGATGACGCCGCCCGAAGTGAAGTCGACGATGCCGTTGTCGCCCAGCACCACATCGTCGTTCTCGCCGCCGGTGATCGTGTCCTTGCCGATGCCGCCGATCGCGTAGTTCTTGCCCGCGATCGCCGCCGTCGTGCCGATGTCGATCGTGTCGTCGCCGCCGGCGCCCGTGTTCGCGCTGGTAAACGAGGTGAGCACGCCGCCGGTCCAGGTCGCGCTGCCGTTGTCGCCGATCACGACGTCGATGCCGTCGAGCGCGGTGACCGTGTCCGCGCCGTCGCCGGCGAGCACGACGTTGTCGCCGTCGCCCGCATCGATCGCATCGTTGCCGCCCGAGCCTTCGAGCGTGATCGTTGCATCCGTGATCACGCCGGTCGAAGTGAAGTTCACGACGCCGCTGTCGCCGAGCACCACGTCGTTGCCCGCGCCGGAAGTGATTCCATCCGCGCCGACGCCACCGATCACGTAGTTGTCGCCACCGCCCGCGTCGATCGTGTCGTCACCACCCGTGGTGGCGAGCAGGTCCGTGGTTTCGAACCGGGTCAGGACGCCGCCCGTCCAGCCCGCCCGGCCGTTGTCGCCGATCACCAGGTCGAGGCCGCCGAGCGCCGTGACCTGGTCCCCGCCTGCGCCAGCGAGCACCACATTGTTGCCGCCGCGCACGTCGATCGTGTCGGCATCGCCCGTGCCGACCTGCAGCACGCTCGCGTCCATGATCACGCCGCCCGGGTCGAAGTGGACGATGCCGTTGTCGCCGAGCACCACGTCGTCGTTCTGGCCGCCCGTGATCGTGTCCTGTCCGATGCCGCCGATCACATAGTTCTTGCCCGCCGTCGCCGCGACCGTGCCGACATTGATCGTGTCATCGCCGCCGGCGCCCGTGTTGTGGCTCGTCAACGTCGTCAGCGTGCCGCCGGTCCAGAGCGCCTGGCCGTTGTCGCCGATCACCACATCCTCGCCGTCCAGCGCGGTGACCGAGTCGATTCCGTCGCCCGCCAGCACGACGTTGTTGCCCCCGTCCACGTCGATCGTGTCGTCGCCGCCCGTGCCCTCGTTCGTGATCGTCGCGTCGAGGATGACGCCGGCGGAAGTGAAATTCACGGCCCCGCTGTCGCCGAGCACCACGTCGTTGCCCGTGCCCGCGTCGATGACGTCGTTGCCGACGCCGCCGAGGATGGTGTTGTCGCCGTCGCCGGCGTCGATCATGTCGCCGCCGCCGGTGCTCGAGGCCGGATCCGTGCTCTCCAAATGCGTCAGCACCGTCCCCGTCCAGGTCGCGGTGCCGCTGTCCCCGATGATCACGTCGACGCCGGCGCCGGCGCTCACCGAGTCGCCACCCGCGCCTGCGAGCACCACGTTGTTGCCGCCGCGTACGTCGATCGCGTCCATGTCGCCCGTGCCGATCTGCAGCACCGTCGCGTCCATGATCGCGCCGTCCGGGGCGAAGTGGACGATGCCGTTGTCCCCAAGCACCACGTCGTCGTTCTCGCCTCCGGTGATCGTGTCCTGCCCGACCCCGCCGATCGCATAGTTCTTGCCGGCGGTCGCGGCGGTCGTGCCGATGCTGATCGTGTCGTCGCCGCCAGCGCCCGTATCGTTGCTTGTGAACGAGGTGAGCACGCCACCGGTCCAGACCGCGCTGCCGTTGTCGCCGATCACCACGTCGGTGCCGTCGAGCGCCGTGACATCGTCGCCCCCGTCGCCCGCGAGCACGACGTTGTTGCCGCCGCCCACGTCGATGGTGTCGTCACCGCCCGTGCCTTCGGTGTTGATCGCGGCATCGGTGATCACGCCGAGGGACGTGAAATTGACGATGCCGCTGTCGCCCAGCACCACGTCGTCGCCCGTGCCGGCCGCGATTCCGTCCTGGCCAACGCCGCCGATGACATAGTTGCTGCCGTCGCCCACGTCGATCGCGTCATCGCCGCCGGTGGCCGCGGCCGTGTCGCTGCTCTTGAACTGCGTCAGCACCGTGCCGGTCCAGCTCGCCGAGCCGTTGTCGCCGATCGCGACGTCGGTCCCGCCAAGGGAGGTGAGGATGTCGTTGCCCGCGCCGCCGATGAGCACGTTGTCGCCGGCGCCGGCGTCGAGGCTCTCGCCGCCACCGAGGCCGTCCTGGGTCGTGGCCGCATCCTTGATGATCCCGCTGCCCGCGACGAAATTGACGATGCCGTTGTCGCCGAGCATCACATCGTCGCCCGTCCCGGCCGTGGCGTTGTCGATGCCGACCCCGCCGATCACATAGTTGCGGCCGTTGCCCACGCCGATCGTGTCGTCGCCGCCCGTGCCCGCGACCGTGTCCGAACTCTTGAATTGCGTCAGCACGCCGCTCGTCCAGGTCGCCGAGCCGTTGTCGCCCAGGACGACGTCCGTCCCGTCCAGCGCGCTAATGGTGTCGTTACCCGCGCCGCCGATGAGCACGTTGTTGCCATCGCCGGCATCGAGGCTCTCGCCGCCGCCCAGGCCGTCCTCGCTCGTGGCCGCATCCGTGATGATGCCGCTCACCGCCGCGAAGTTGACGATGCCGTTGTCGCCCAGCACCACGTCGTCGCCCGTGCCGGCGGTGATGTTGTCGATGCCGACGCCGCCGATCACATAGTTGCGGCCGTTGCCGACGCCGATCGTGTCGTCGCCGCCCGTGTTCGCTGCGAGGTCCGCACTCTTGAACTGGGTCAGGACGCCCGCGGTCCAGGTCGCCTCGCCGTTGTCGCCAATCACCACGTCGGTGCCATCGAGCGTGGTGATCGTGTCGTTCCCAGCGCCGCCGATCACCACGTTGTTGCCGTCGCCCACATCGATCGTGTCCGCGCCGCCCGAGCCGAGGTCCGCCGAGACGGCGCTTAGGATCGCGCCGCCCGTGGTGAAGGTCGCCGTTCCGTTGTCGCCGAAGACGACGTCATCGGTGCCCGTGAGCGCCGTGATGCCGTCGCCCCCCGCGCCGCCGATGATGTAGTTTGCGCCGCCCGCGGCGGTGATCGTGTCGCCCGCGCCGTTGACATCCGTGCTGTTGATCTGCGTCACGACGCCGGAGACGAGCTGCACCGAGCCGTTGTCGCCGATCAGGACGTCGCTGCCGTCCTTGGAGATGAGCGTGTCCCCTCCCACGCCGCCGATCAGCAGGGCGCGGCCGTTGCCGCCCTTCAGCGTGTCCGTGCCGCCGGTGGCCGGAGAGGTCGACGCCGCCGCGGTCAGGGCTGCGAACTGCTTGTCCGCGCCGCTGTAGGTCTCCTCGCCGCTGTCGCCAAAGAGCAGGACGGTGAAGTCGAGCGCCTGGATGGCCGACGCGTCGATAGTGTCGTCGCCCGCGTCGCCATGGATCGAGAGGAAACGGTTCGAGCCCCCCGTCAGGTTGGCGACCGTGATCGTGTCGTTGCCGGCGTTGCCGAAGAAGGTGGTGACATCGGCGAGCGTGGTGCTCGAGATCGTGACACCGTCGTTGCCCGTGCCGGCCCAGAGGTTGATGCCTCCCGTGAAGCGGCCCGAGACGGCGTCGTAGTTGATAGCGGCGGGCGCGAGGCCCGTGATCGAGCTGCTCGTCACGACGACGGAGGCGTCGGCGTCCGCATCGCCGAAATCGCTCACATTCAGGGTGTTGTTGCCGGTGCCCGCGTGCAGGTTGAGCGTCTGCGCGACGCCGTCGAGGCTGCCTAGCAGTGTCGCGCCGTCGGAGGACACGTTGATGACGTCGTTGCCGCCGCTGGCGTTGATCGTGGTGACTGCGCTCGTGCCGGTGACATTGATCGTGTCGGCGCCCGCGCCGAGGTTGAGGCTCAGGGTCTCCACGCCGCTGTAGCTGGTGATCCCGCCGAACTCGTTGAGGGTCGAAATCGAGGAGGCGTTCACGGTGACGCTCGCGCTCAGCGCCGGGTTCGAGCTGTTGTCGAGAATGAGCGTGTCGCTGCCGCCGCCCGCGGCGAACGTGATCGCGCCGGTGATGTTGGCGAGCGTCCCGCCGCTCATCGTCGGCGCGAGGCTGCCGAGGTTCAGCTTGTCGTTGCCGGTGCCGCCCGTGACGTTCAGGTCGCCGGCCGAGGCGGTCACGTCCACCGTGTTGGCGCCGTTGCCCAGGCTCACGTTGGTCGTGAGGAGGGCGTCGGTGTGCGTGATCGTCAGGTGATCGTCGAAGGCGCCGAGATTCAGGTTGAGCGTCTCGGCGTTGGTGATGTTGATCTTTTCCCCGGCGGCAACGCCGAAGCCGGAGAGCGCCGTGTAGTCGGTGCTCGAGGAGCTGCCGACGACGGTGTTCAGGTCGAGCGATCCGGTGGTCGCAGCGCTCGTGTTGGCGCCGCTTTGATTGTTGACGATGACCGTGTCGCTGCCGTCCTCGCCGTTGATCGAGAACGTGCCCTTGATGCCGGTGACGTCGAACTTGGCCGGCTGCGTGAAGGTGTAGGCCTGCGCCGGCACGAGCGTCTTGGGCGGCGTCACCGTGTCGTGGTGGATCACCTGGATGATCGGCTCCAGGTAGCTGTACTGGGGTGGATCATAGAAGAAGAGGTACGGGAACGAGTCCCAGTCCCAGTAGTAGTAACCGGGCGGGTCCACCGTGATCGTCTGGTAGCCGGTGATCACCGTCTCGTCGTAGGCGGGAATGGTCGGCGGCTGCTCGAAGTGCGCCGGCGTCACGCCGGTCACGCTCACGGTATCGCCCCCGATGTAGATCGTGTCGTCGCCGCTGCCGCCGCTCACGAGCAGCGCCATGCCCGGCAGCGTGCCGTAGACGTAGATCTTGTCGGGGCCGCCGCCGCCGTTCACTTCGAGCTGCTCGACGTTGGCGATCTTGCCGATCTGCAGGCCTGCGCCGACGACCTTCTGCACCTCGCCCTGCACGTGATTGCCGCTGCCGTCGAGGATGAAGTTGCCGTGCTCGTCGATGAGGTCTTCGAAGACGGTGGTGATGATGAAAGTGTCGCCGATGCTGGTGCCGTTGATGACGACCACGTCGAAGCCCGTGCCGCCGTCGATGAATACCTTGGCGTTCTGCACGTACTCGATGTGGTTGCTGCCGTCGCCGCCCGAGATGTTCGACTGCGCGTCGTTGGTCAGGTTGGCGTTGATGACGAAGCGGTCGTTGCCCGCCTCGCCGTTCAGGAACACCTCGGCAAGGTTGTGATTGACCTCGAATGAATCGTCGCCGTCGCCCCCGAACAGGAACGCCTGATAGCTGATGCCGTTGGTCAGCTTGTCGGCGACGTTGATCGCGTCATAGAACACCGCGCCGGGGTCGGGGTTGCCCGTGGCCGGATCGATCGGCTGGTGGGTCCCCTGGTCGATGGTCGGCGTCGAGGCGACGAAGCCGTCCGAGAACGTCCACTTGCCGTTCGAGAGCGTCGCGCCGTTGTCGACCACGCCGGTAATCGGATGAATCGGCTTGCCGCTGCCATTGAGCGTGATGACGAAGAGCAAGTCGCCGCTGCTGAGCAGCCACGCGTCGTGGTAGACGATCTCCGTTTCGACGTGGCCGACGGTGAATTTGTCGTTGCCGGCGTTGCCGATGAAATTGATCTCCATCGACGTGTCGTCGATGCTGAACACGTCGTCGCCGCCCAGGCCATCGACGTCCAGCGTCTCGGTGACGTTGTAGCGCACCACCTCGCTCGGGGGCGTGGCACCGGTCCCGTTGATCTCCGCGATCGTGCCCGAGGTGGTGGTGACGGCGAGCGACTGGATATTGTCGTTGCCCGTGGTGCCGTAGATCTTCATCGAATCGGGCAGGCCGGCCGTGCCGCCGCTGTCCTGCTCGGTGATGCTCGAGCTGCCCGAGCCCTTGAAGGTGATCAGGTACTGGTCGCCGCCCGCGGCGCCGTCGAGCACCACGGTCTTGTTGAAGTCGTGCACGGTGAAAACGTTCGCGCTCGCGCCGCCCGTGAGCGTGAAGCGCTCGAACAGGGTCACGTCCTCGGACTCCCCGTCGCTGCTCGGTCCCACCTTCAGCGTGTTGCTCGAGAGGTCGAAATCCTTGTCGCGCGTCTCGACCAGCGTGTCGGCCGTGCCGCTGGAATCGCTGAACACGTCGAGCCCCGCGTTGCCCGTGATGGTGTCGTTGCCGTCGCCGCCCTGGATCTTGTCGGCCAGCTGAGAGCCGATGATGCGATCGTTCCCCGTGCCGCCGTCCAGGTGCAGCTCCGCCACGCCCGCCGTAACCTTCGAGGCGTCGATCGAGTCGTTGCCACCCAGCCCGTTCACGGTCAGCGTGTCGGTGGCGAAATTGCCCTGCGAAAGCGAGAGCGACAGCAGCGGATTGGCCGGGTTGGCGAGATCCTGGCGCGTCAGCGTGTAGGAGGGGCTCGTGACCCCTGACACTGCCGTGTTGGTGATCACGAACCCGTCGGCGATCGACGAGCCGTTGACGGTCACCTTGTCCGCGGCGCTGTCGACCACCGATTGGGAGACGACCTTGGAGGCGACGCTGCCATCGTCGTAGACCGGTACCTGGAAATCGTCCGACGTGTCGCTTGGCGTGCCGTTGTTGCTGACGGTGTAGAGCACGTGCCCTTCGGCGTCCAGCATCGCGTTCGGAACGTCGGTCAGGCTGGTGCCGTTCGCGTACACCAGGTGCTGGTGGCCGTTGCCGTCCGTCGTGGTCTGCAAGTGGCCACTCGAGTCCAGCAGCGGCACCGGCAACGCGTGATACTGACCGTCCCCGTTGACGTCGTATTGGGTCACGTTCTGCACCGTGCTGCCGAGGTTGATCGACAGCTGGCGCAGCGTCGTCGAGGCGAGATCGTTGATCGTGACCGTGTCGGCGCCGGTGCCCAGGTTGAGCGTCGCTTTTTCGATGCCGATGAGGGTCAGGGTGCTCGTCGCGCTGCCCGAAGCCCACGAGAAGGCGACATTGCCGCTGCTCGCGCTCAAGGACGTTGTGGCGTCGGCGTTGCCGCCGGCGAGGATGATCGAGTCGTTGCCCGTGCCCGCGTCCACGGTCGTGTCGTTGCCGTCGCCGACCGCCCAGTTGATCGTGTCGTTGCCGGTGCGGGAGGAGGCCGAGCCGTCGCTTGCCGAGTTCGCGCCATCGCCGAAAATCACGTCGAGGCCGGCGCCGCCCGTGATGTTGTCGTCGCCCGCTCCGCCGCGGATCGTATCCACGCCGTCGCCGCCGCGTATCGTGTCGAAGCCCTCGCCGGCGTAGATCGTGTCGTTGCCATCGCCGCCGTCGATCGTGTCGCCGACCGCCTTTCCCAGCGTGGTCAGGCCGGTGCTCGCGGCGGCGTTGATCGAGCCGTCGGCGTTGCGCACGATGATCACGGTCTCGTTGCCGCCGTCGATGAGGTCGTCGCCGTCGCCGCCCTTGATGCTGTCGGAGCCGCCGCCGCCGAAGATGGTGTCGTTGCCTGCACCGGCGTCGATGATGTCGCCGTTCGCCTTGCCCGCGGTCAGATCGGTCTCGTCGCCGCCGAAGATGACGTCGTCGCCGCCGCGCGTCTTGATCTTGTCGTTGCCGGTGTCGCCATTGACGTAGACGTTGCCCGCCGCGACCGAGGACTCCACCTGCGTGACCGTGATCTGGTCGTTGCCGGCGCCGCCGTCGAGCTGCGCGTCGAACTTCGGGGTCTGGCCGCCCACCGTGATGCGGTTGGCGTTGCTGTGCTGGGTCGTGTTGGCGGTGATGCGGTCGTTGCCGGCGTCGCCGAAGATCTGCGCGGTGCCCGTGCCGAGATAGCTCACCCGGTCGTCGCCATCGCCGCCGTGGAAAATTAGGCCCGCGGTGACGCCTTCGCCCACGGTCAGCACGTCGTTGCCGCCCTGCGCGTCATTGACGACGATCTTGCCGGTTACGGCGCTGGCGGCGAAGGCCGTGGTCGTTCCGTTATAGCTGACGAGGTAGTGCGTGCCGTCCTCGTCCAGCGATACGTCGTAGGTCTCGGCCTGGGTGCCGTCGAGGTCCGAATAGCCCGCGGACGCGCCGTCGGCACGGTGGCTCGCGTCGCTGCCCATGTGCAGGACCAGGTTGCCGCTGCCGTCGATGTGCGCCACGTTTGGCGGAATCGAGACGTTGTAGTGGTTCTCGAACGTGACGATGTTGCCGCCGCCCAAATCGAAGGTCTCGTCGTAGAGCGTGATCTTGCCGAAGAAGCCGAGGTCAAGGCCCACCCAGACGAACGCCTGCAGGAACCAGTCGAGGCTTCCGTGCATGTCAAGGAAGCCGAGGATCCCCTGCTGCTGGACCATGAGCTTCAGCTCGTCGAAGTGGATGTGGCCGTCGACGCCGCCTGCGAGCGGGCCGTTGTGGTCCACGTCGTTGAAGTTGAAGCCGAAGGTGCCGGTGATGCCGCCCTGCACGCCCGCCTCGATGATTCCCGACACGCCCACCGAGGCGCCCACCGTGAAGTGCGCGGTCACGAGCACTTCGTCCTGGTCGACGCCGTTGACGATGTGATCGTCGATGAAGAAGCCCTTGAAGATGGCGGCGAAATCGGAGTAGCCGCCCTGGGCGAATTCCTTGATTCCCGAGACGTCGAACCCGAAGCCGAGCTGCACCTTCACGTCGAAGCCCGCATCCAGCACCATGTTGAGCGGGAAGACGAGCGGCACCGACTTGTGGAAGTTGACGCCGAAGTCGAGCTGCGGCAGGTCGTACATGACCAGGACCGCATCGTCGCGCCCGGTGATCAGCTTGATGATCTGGGCCGGGTCGGTGAGGATCGGGACCGAAAAGCCGCCCTGCACCGGGTCGCGCGTCAGGCTGGAGAGGAAGCCCTTGGTGCTGCTCGAGATCGACTGGTTCTGCGAGATGCTCTGGCCCGAGTTGTAGCCGCTCGTATTCGGCAGCGACATCTGGCTGCCGGAATCGCGCAGGTCGTTGCCGCTTCCGCCAAAGGTGTAGGTGCCGAAATTGATGAGGATCGTGTCGGCATCGTCCGGGATGTGGTTGACGAGATCGATCAGCTCGGCGAGTGCATTGACGGCCGTGACGACGCTGGCGTACTTCGTATTGCCGAGGAGGGTGCCGGCGAAATCGAGCACGTCGACCCCGCCCTGGCCATCCTTGTTGAGCAGGTTCTTGAGAATGTCGATGTCCGAGAGGATCGGAATGTCGGTCTTCAGGAAGTCGACCACCGGCTGGAGCGGCTCGGTGACGGTCTTGACCTCGTCGAGAACCGGCTTCAGGAAATCGGTGAAGAAGGTGCCGAGGTCGAGCGACAGGTCCTCGATCACGACCGTCGGCGCCTCTATGCCCGTTCCCTGAGCCTTGCCGTCGAAGGTGATCTCCGCGTTGCCGAACTGCTGGTCGTAATGCAGGTAGAACTGGATCGAGGGCAGGCCGCCCGAGATCACGTCGGCGCTCAGCCGCATGAAAAGGTCGACGTCGGCGTAGGCCTTCATCACGACGGCGAGATTTTCCTTCAGCTTGAAGTGGCTGTCCTTGAACTCGCTGGTGGTCAGGATGCCGTCGTTGACCGCCCAGCCGTCTGCGACGTTTTGCGCGTCGCTGCCCGGATCCTTCAGGTCGATGCCGAACTCGGCAAAGAAGCCCGAATGCTTGTCGTCCTGGTACGGCGAATCGGTCCCCGGATCGTCCTGCATCTTCTGGTCCGAGTTGTCGTAGCTCGACGCCTCGAACTGCAGGAAACCGAGGTTGAGGATGATGGAGGTGTCGTCGCTGAAAGAGGCTTCCAGCTTGAAATTGATCTCGACGTCGTCCTCCGACGGGGTCAGCACCGAGTCGGTCTTGTCGTCGGCGCCGTCGGTGTCGAAGTAGAACTTGTTGATGTTGAAGTCGAAGCCGAACGCAAGGCGCGCCGTGTAGGTCAGGGAGAGCTCGATCTGGCTGCCCGGCTCGGCCGACAGCCCCAGTCCCGGCACGGCAGCCGCGAAATCGATGTCCCAATCGTCCTGGAAGACGACGCCTTCGAGGATGAGGGCGAACTCGGCCCGGTCGGGATCGTTCGCGTTGCCGATGATGTGGAAGCCGAACTCGGCCGTCGTCGCGCCCGGCACGCTGCCCGCGAACTCGACCGTGAGCGCATCCTCGATCAGCTCGACCGTCGATGCCGTCGGATGCGCGACCGTACCGGGGACATAGTCGACGATCAGGACGTCGTCCAGCGGGGTGAGCAGGAAATCGCGGAGGTCGCTGACGAAGCCGCTCACGGCGCTGTTCAGGTTGCCGACCAGCGGCAGGCTCACCGTCCCGATGGTGGCGTCGATCCCATCCTGGAGCGAGGTGAAGAAGTCGTTGATGCCGTCGAAGATGCTGTACGGATGCTGGATCTTCTCGATGTTGGTCAGGCCCCCCGAAACGTTCTCGAGGGTGTTGTCGGTCGAGGCGGCGAGGTTTCCGCCGCGCAGCTTGTAGTCGACGATGTCCTCGCTGCCGCCACCGCCATCGACGCCGCCCTGATAGTCGCCGCCCTCCTCCATCTGGAAGCGGTCGTCGCCAAGGCCGCCCTTCACCAGCGCATCCACCGTGACGTTGGCCTTGGCGAGGAACACGTCGTCGTCGTTCGAGCCCTCGACCGTGTCGAACGCGCCATTGGCGGTCAGCGTGGCGCTGCCCTGCTTGACGCCGATGGCGTCGGAGGCATTGAAGGTCACGGAGACCGAAGTGTCCGCCCCCGAAAAGCTGAGCGTGTTGCTGCCGGCGGTATCGGTCACGGTTTTGCCGCCGATGTCGTCGCCGAAAATATAGGTGTCGTCGTGCGCCGAGCCCTTGACCTCGGTGATGTCGTCGCTCACCGTGCCGGTGACGCCTTGGACGCTGCCCGCGGCGGTCTTGGTGGCCGTCGCGAGCGTCAGGTTGACCGTCGCGTTCGTGCCGTAGCCGGAGTAGTCGAGGACGTTGGTCAGGCCGTTGCCTGCGATCGAGCCGTTGAAATGGCCCGCTGCGGCAAAGACGAACTTGTTGACCGTGTTCGCGCCCGCGCCGCCCTGAAGATCGTTAAAGCCCTTCACGGTCAGGGCGCCGATCACGACGTCGCCGTTGTTCTGGATGCTGAAGATGTTGGTCACTGCGCCATCGGAGCCCGAGAGCGTGTTCGTGCCGGACCCGCCGATGATTGTCTCGATCGAGCTGAACAGCGTCAGCCCGGTCGCCTGCGAGGTCTGCAGGTCGACCGACACATCGCCTGTTCGCCCGCTGTAGTCGAGCGTGTCCGCGCCGGTGCCGCCGGTCAGGTTCTCCACGCCGGTGACGTGAAAGCGCGTGGTGCCCGCGATCTTGACGTCGATCGAGCCGTCGCCGTTGAAGGCGAAGACGAGATCGCTGCCGAAGCCCGCGAAGCTCAGGCTGTCCGTGCCGGTGCCGCCGACGATGTCCATGGCGCCGCCCGCGGCGGTTCCGGCGGCGGTCACCGCCAGCGAGCCAAGCGTGAGGCTGTTGGCGAAATTGCCGAGCACCAGGCGGTCGATGCCGGTGATTTGCGTGAAATCGGAATCGATCACCGTGGCGGCGTCGGTGATGACCAGGTCGTCGGCTCCGGACGGATCGGCGATCTTGTCGCCCGAGTCGAGATTCGCGCTCAGGAAGTTGTAGACGTCGTTCCCGGTGCCGGTCGTGAAGTTGTCGGCGCCGCTCGTGCCCGCGAAGGTGGCAAGGAGTTGGCCGAACTCGGCCGGCTGCAGCGGCGTGGCCTCGAGCTTGCCGACCGTGTACTCGAGCATCCAGTTGCCGCCCAAGGTCGCAGCGCCCGTCGCGTCGGTCGACGCGCCCACATCCGCGCCGGTGGCCGCCGCGAGCTGCTGGACGAAGGTCTGCCCGGCTTCGCCCTGGGCGACGTCGCAGCCGTAGAGGAGCAGGTCGCCGTCGGCGGTGAGCGCCTTGCCCCAGTCGGCCACCTTGCCGTCGGCGATCGCCTGCGAGTCGAGCACGCTCGTGCCGAGGAACATCTCGCCCGAATCGCCGTGGGCGATGATGTGCACCGCGGTGATGTCGTGGTTCTGCGCGAGGACTTCCGAGATCTGGGCAAGACCGTCCTGGTTCGCGTCGAGGACGACGACGAGCATGCCGTCCTTCTGCAGGGTGAGCGCGTCCTGGCCGACGACGCGGCCGTCGACAAAGGCGATTTCGGTCGGCGCGGGCGCGGCCTCGTGCGCGGGGGGCGCATCCGGCGCCGAAGCCGCAGCGAAATCCGTCGCCATGTGCGTGGCATCGAACTGGAACTGCGGCAGCGCGTGCGCGCCGCCCGCGGCCGCCGCGACGGCTTCGGCGGGATGCGCGTCATGCACCGGCTCAGGCGGCGGCGGAACAACCGGCAGCACGTCGGCCGACAGCAGCAGCCGGGGCTCGAGCGCTTCGACGAGGTATTTGCGGCGGAAAGGCGGACGAGCGGGCGCGACTGCGGCTGGTGGCGCGGCGCGCGGACGCATGAAGCGCCGCTTAAGGCTCCTGAACCAGCCCCCTACAGGCTGCAAGGCCATCCCCCGGTTGACTGCTCGCCGAGTCTAGCCCGGCGCCCCTTCCGGCACCCGTGACTTGCGTCACATGGTGCGCTGCAAAAACATCACTTTAACAATCGGTCAATCGCCTCGAGGTCCGTGTCGGCGAGGCTGCCGGTCGCTTGTTTCAATTTGAGACGGTTGAGCAGGTAGTCGTAGCGCGCCTTGGCATAGTCGCGCCGCACGAAGAAGAGGTCGCGCTCGGCATCGAGCACAGCGAGCAGCGTGAGCAGGCCGGCGCGATAGCTCTCCTGCTTCGCCTTGAGCGAGCTTTGTTGGGAAACGACGCCCTGCTGCAGCGCCTGCACGCGGGAAAGCGCGCCGACTACGCCCAGGTAGGCCGCCCGGGTCTGCCGGTCCACCGCACGCTGCTCGGCCTCGACCTCCTGCAGCGTCCTGTTCCAGCGGGCCGCCGCCTCCTCGGTGAGTGCCGTGGTCGCTCCGCCCTCGTAGAAAGGCACGTTCAGCTTCAAGGAAAGGTCCGTGGTCTCGACATGGCTGCCGCCGCCGAAGAGGGTGCCGCCCTGCTTGCGGTTGACGTAGGTGCCGACGAGGTTGAGGGTCGGCGCGTAGCCCGCGCGCTGCTTGCGCATCTCCTGTTGCGCGACTTCGGCGGCGAAGCGCTTTGCCTCCAGCCCGGGGTTCTGCTTGACCGCGGTATCGATCCACTGAGCCACGCTTTCCGGCTCGGGACGCGCGGTCGGGATCTCTTCCCTGAGCGGCGCGTAGGAGCGCGGCATGGTGCCGATGATCTCGCGCATCGCCTGCTGCGCGTCGTCGAGCGTGTTCTTCGCGTCGACTTCCTGGGCTTCGGTTTGCGCAAAGCGCGCCTGCGCGTCGTGCAGGTTGACCACCGTGGCGAGGCCGCGCGCGACGCGCTCCTTGGCAAGCTGCAGTTGCGAGCCGACCGAAGTCCGCTCGGCGGTGGCAAAGCTCAGGTTGTCCTGCGCGGCGAGCACGCCCAGGTAGGTGGTCGCGACGCGGATCATGAGCGCCTGCTCGGCCGCGACGCGCTGCGCGAGCGCCTGCTTCTCGCCGGCCTCGGCCTGGTTGAGCCGCTCCCATGCGACGAGCTTGAAGATCGGCTGCGTGATGGTGAGCGTCCACACGTCGATCGGGAACTTGGAGAAGCCCGCGCCGATGACCGCGTTCTGGCTCGACAGGATGTTCTGCCGCTCGGTCGTTTTCTCGCCGTCGGCGATCACCGTCGGCAGCAGCCCGGCGAGCGCCGCGCGGGCCGATTTCTGGCTCGCCTCGTGATCGAAGCGCGCGGCCGCCAGCCGCGGATCATTCTGGACCGCGAGCCGGTAGATCTCGAGCATGCCCTCGGCGCGCGCGCCGGTTGCGGCGGCAAGCGCGACGAAGGCGACCATGCATGCACCTACACGCATGTCCCCTTGCCTCTTTTCAGAAATTTCTCGGTCTTGCGAGGAGAACTACGACCGCAACTACCGACCGCAAGAACCGCCGTCCCCCCGTGCCGGTGAGTATATTCCGGTCGTCCTCAGGCGACCAGCGGTTTCTCGCCGCTTCAGCGATTTATTTCCGCGAGCGAGCGCCCTTTTCCGTAGCCCGGATCCGCCGGCTGCGCCCCGCCGCGCGAAACCTTCACCGCGCAGTACTTGAACTCCGGAATCTTGCCGAAGGGGTCGAGCGCGGGGTTGGTGAGCATGTTGGCCGCCGCCTCGTAATAGGCGAACGGAATGAAGACCGCGCCCATCGGCGTGCCGGCATCGGCGCGCGCATAAAGGGAAATCTTGCCGCGCCGCGATTGCACGCTGACCACCTCGCCCGGCTTCACGTTGAGCTCGGCGAGCTGCAGCGGATGCATCGAGGCGGTCGGCTCGGGCTCGATCGCATCGAGCAC
>DATAID010000044.1:0-11535 GCA_036262835.1 Burkholderiales bacterium
CCGACCGGGTCTACGACCGGTGGACCGAAGGGCTCAGTCGCGGAAGTTGATGAACTGGACCGGAATGTCCGTCACGGACTTCCGCACCAGCTGAATCGCGGCCTGCAGATCGTCTTTTTTCGCGCCTGAGATCCGCACCGCGTCGCCCTGGATGGAGGCGGCGACCTTGAGCCTGGAATCCTTGACGAGCTTCTGGATCTGCTTGCCGCGCTCGACCGGGATGCCGGACTTGAGCGTGACGGGACGCTTGACCTTGTCGCCCGAGATCTTTTCGAGCGTGCCGGGGTCGAGGCAGCGCGCATCGACGTTGCGCTTGGCGAGGCGCCCGCGCAGGACATCCATCACCTGCCCGAGCTTGAATTCGTCGTCGGCGAACACCGCGAGCTCGAGCTCGTTCTGCTCGATGCGGGCATCCGAGCCCTTGAAGTCGTAGCGGTTGGCGATTTCCTTGTTCGCCTGCTCGACCGCGTTTTTCACTTCCTGCGGGTCGACCTGCGAGACGATGTCGAAGGAGGGCATTACTTGTTCAGGCGCAGGATTTCCTCGCGCCAGCGCTGGGTGATGTTCCTCAGCCACTCGAGGTCGGGCTGGCCCTTGCCGACGACGATCAGGTACACCGAGAGTTGCAGCGCGCGGCCGTGCACGAGGAACATCGTGGTCGTGTAGAAAAGATATTGCGGCTTGCTGCTCTGCCAGAAGGTCTCGCCCGGCAGCGGCGGCAGGCGGCCCGCCTGCAAAGCGGTGACCACGGCGGGCTCGGGCCGCTCTTCTTCCAGCAGGTTCACCTTGCCCTCGGGCTGCTTGTCGAGATACGCGATCAGATCCGCCGGCTTTTCCGCCTTGCCCAGGCCCTTCACCGAGTCCGCGACGAACCTGGCGAACTGCTCCGGCGTGACCCGCACGTTCTCGAGGCCTTTCGGCGTCACGGCGATCATGTAGCGGTTCCAGTCGAGCTGGTCGCCCTGCGTGAACTTGCGGAAGTCGGCGTCCGAGAGCGCGAAGAGGAGGATCCGGTTCGAGGCCGAGGTGAGCGTCGCGGCGAGGTCGTTCAGCCGGGGCGAGGCGAGGTCGCCCGTGTCGCTGAAGCCGGGCGGCGTATCGAGCACGATCTTCTCGGTGCCGAGGCGCACCGTGAACGGCGTCGCCGCGCACTCGAGCGCCAGCAGCGTCGCGAGCAGGCCAAGCAGAGCGGCGAAAATGCGCATCGACGCCATTGTACGTATCATCCTGATTTCAGGAGAAACAACAAGTTGGCGACGATCCTCAGCACGCTCCCCCGGGGCAAGAAAGTCGGCATCGCCTTCTCGGGCGGGCTCGACACGAGCGCGGCCGTGCACTGGATGCGCGCGAAAGGCGCGATTCCCTACGCCTACACGGCGAATCTCGGCCAGCCGGACGAAGCCGACTATGGGGAAATCCCGAAGAAGGCGCTCGCCTGCGGCGCAAGAAAGGCGCGCCTCGTCGATTGCCGGGCCCAGCTTGTCGCCGAAGGTCTCGCCGCAATCCAGTGCGGCGCGTTCCACATTTCCACCGGCGGGGCGACCTACTTCAACACCACGCCGCTCGGGCGCGCGGTCACCGGCACGATGCTGGTGGTGGCGATGCGCGAGGACGACGTCGGCATCTGGTCCGACGGCAGCACCTACAAGGGCAACGACATCGAGCGCTTTTACCGCTACGGCCTCCTCGCCAATCCGGCGCTGAAGATCTACAAGCCCTGGCTGGATCAAAAGTTCATCGACGAGCTCGGCGGCCGCAAGGAAATGTCCGCCTACCTCGCCAAGGCTGGGCTGAAATACAAGATGAGCGCCGAGAAAGCCTACTCGACCGACTCGAACATCCTCGGCGCGACGCACGAGGCGAAGGACCTCGAATTCCTGGACAAGGGCATCTCGATTGTTCAGCCAATCATGGGTATTGCGTTTTGGCGTGACAACCTCAAAGTGAAAGCGGAAAAAATTTCTGTCCGCTTCGAGGAAGGCGTGCCCGTGGCGCTGAACGGCCAGCGCTTCGCCGATTCAGTCGACCTGATGCTGGAAGCGAACGCGATCGGCGGGCGCCACGGCCTGGGCATGTCGGACCAGATCGAGAACCGCATCATCGAGGCGAAGAGCCGCGGCATCTACGAGGCGCCGGGCATGGCGCTCCTGCACATCGCCTACGAGCGCCTCGTCACCGCGATCCACAACGAGGACACGATCGAGCAGTACCGGCTGAACGGCCGGCGCCTCGGCCGGCTTCTCTACCAGGGGCGCTGGTTCGACCCGCAGACGCTGATGCTGCGCGAAACCGCGCAGCGCTGGGTCGCCAAGGCGGTGACCGGCGAAGTGACCCTCGAGCTGCGGCGCGGCAACGATTACTCGATCGTGAACACGAAGGGCCCGCACCTGACCTATCAGCCCGAGCGCCTGACGATGGAGAAGGGCAAGGGCGCGTTCGCGGCCGCCGACCGGATCGGCCAGCTCACGATGCGCAACCTCGACATCGCCGACACGCGCGAGAAGCTCGGCGTCTACGGCGCGGCGGGGCTGCTGGGAGACGCGGGCAAGGGCGGTCTGCCGCTGCTGGGCGCGCCGGCCCCGCGCAAGAAGAAGGCGTAGCGCGGCGTTCTGAGGATTTTTCCGCAGTCGCCGGGCCACGCCGCGTTGTACATATGATCCTGATTTCCGGGGGGAAATGATGACCGCCTCGACCGCGATTTCGACGACGGTGTTGAAGGCTGTGCCGCTCTTCGCGAGCTTCACGGAGAGCGAGCTGCGCGCGCTCGCACCGATGGTGCTAAAGCGCAGCGCCACGCGCGGCATGGCGATCATGCACGAGGGCGACCCGACCGATTGCCTCTACATCGTCATGTCGGGGCGGCTCAAGGTGATGATGGGCGAGGCCGACGGCAAGGAGACGATCCTCGCCATCCTCGGGCCCGGCGAATTCTTCGGCGAGATGGGTTTGATCGACGACAATCCGCGCTCGGCGAGCGTGATCGCGATCGAGCCCTGCGAGCTGCTCGCGGTCACCAAGCGCGCCTTCCGGAAATGCCTCGTGGAAAACGCGAACCTCGCGATGGCCGTGCTGCGCGTGCTGGTGCGGCGCCTGCGGGAAGCCGACCGCAAGATCGGGTCGCTGGCGATGCTCGACGTCTACGGCCGGGTTGCGCGGCTGCTGCTCGACATGTCGGAGAACGTGAACGGGCAGAAGATGGTGACGCGGCGGCTCTCCAAGCAGGACATCGCCAAGATGGTCGGCGCCTCGCGCGAGATGGTGACCAAGGTGATGAAGGACCTGCAGACGAGCGGCTACATCGAGGTGCAGGGCGCAACCATCCTCCTGCACGACACCAAGCCGCAGCAGCACTAGGACGCCAGCCACGCCGTGAACAAGCCCGATCCCGACGCGCGCTTTCCCGTCGAGCGCGATCCGTTCGCGTACGGCGAGGAGCTCGAGCGCATCGAGCCCGGCCAGCTCGCGCGCCAGGACGCGGAGGCCGAGGCGCAAAGCCAGGCGGCCGCCGACGAGCGCGCCGCGCTCGCGCGGATGTGGCGCGAGCAGCAGGACTATGCACGGGCGGTGGACGAGCACCGGGCGCCGGAGCGGCGCCGGGCGCGGCTCGTCCCGCAGATCGCGCTCGCGGCCGTGATCGCCGCCGGAATTCTCGGCGCCGTCGTCTACAGCGTGCAGCAGCAGAAGATTTCCGAGGCCGAAGCGCTGCGCGTGACCGCCGAGCTGCTCGCCCGGCAGGAGGAAGAAGAGCGCGCCCGTCTCGCGGTGGCGGCCTCGAGCGAGCCCGCGCCCAGGGCGCAAGCCGAGCCCGCCGCCGCGCCCCCGGCACCGCCGCAAGTGGAGCCGGAGGCGCCCAGCGTCGACGACAGGGCGCGAGCACTGTCGGAAAGGATCCGGCAGGAGGCCCGGCGCCGCGCGGCGGCGGCCGCCCGCAAGCAGGCCGAAGCGATGGCGCTCGCCGAGGAGCGCTCGAAGGCGGTCTCCGCCAGCGCTCTTGCCGAAGCACCCCGCGCCGTGCAGCTGCCGCGCCCGGGAAGCGTTTTCCAGGACTGCGCCGAGTGCCCGCGCATGGTCGTCCTTCCTGCGGGCTCGTTCACGATGGGCTCGCCCGTCTCGGAAGCCGGGCGCGGCCAGGACGAGGGGCCGCAGCGCCAGGTGTCGATCGCGCAGCCGTTCGCGCTTGGCCGCAGCGAAGTCACCGTGGCCGAGTTCCGGCGCTTCACCGAAGAATCCGGCTACCGCACCGAGGCCGAGCGCGACACGCGCGCGCAGGGCTGCTCGGGGTTCGTGTACGCCGATCCGGCGGCCGGCATCCCGGCGCCGCCCGCATTTACGAGCTGGCGGGGGCCCGGCGTCGCCCAGGCCGAGTCGCACCCCGTGCTCTGCGTGAGCTGGAACGACGCGCGCTCGTATGCGCAATGGCTCAGCCGCAAGACCGGCAAGCGCTACCGGCTGCCGACCGAGGCGGAGTGGGAGTACGCCGCCCGCGCCGGCACCGCGAGCTCGCGCTACTGGGGCGATGATCCGGCGCAGGCCTGCCGCTATGCGAACGTCGCCGACCAGAGCCGGCTGCAGACCTGGGGCTTCGGGCAGAAGCACGAGTGCACCGACGGCCACTACTTCACCGCCCCGGCGGGCGGGCATGCGCCGAACCGCTTCGGCCTGTACGACGTGATCGGCAACGTCTGGGAATGGACCGAGGACTGCTGGAACGCGAGCTACGCCGGTGCCCCGGTCGATGGCAGCGCCTGGCTCGCCGGGGACTGCGCCCAGCGCGTCGAGCGCGGCGGCTCGTGGAGCACGGTGCCGCGCTTTGCCCGCTCGGCGGCGCGCTACAAGAACGCCGCCGACTACCGGGACAACCTCACCGGCTTTCGCCTCGCCAGGTCGCTCGACTAACCCGGTCGCCCCGGACTAGCCCGGGAATTCACATCCGCAGTCGGTGTTCCTTCGTAGGGTTTGCAAGGACCTTACGAAAGGAGACCCCATGTCCCGGCTGGTCAAACGCACCCTCAAGGAACCCGTACGCGCCATGCTTGACGGCAAGGAAGCCTGGCTCTGCCGTTGCGGCTTGTCGAAGAATCAGCCCTTCTGCGACGGCTCGCACAAGCTCACCAAGGGCGAAGAAGACGGCAAGCTCTACTGGTACGACGCCGCCGGACAGCGCCACGAGGTCGGGGACAGCTTCCCGGAGATCCGCGCCTACTAGCGACCCATGCCGTATCCGACCCGGCTCATCGGCAGCGAAGTCATCGCCGAGCGAACCATGGCGTTCAGCTTCGAGCGGCCCGCGGGGTTCGCCTACGAGGCGGGACAGAATGCGACGCTGACGGTGATCGACATGGCCGGCGTCGACAGCTACGGGGCGAGCCGGACCTTCAGCTTCGTTTCCGCGCCGCACGAGCCCGCTCTCGTCTTTGCCTCGCGCATTCGCGATTCGGCGCTCAAGCGCACGCTGCAGGCGGCGCGCCCGGGCCTGCGCGCGAGCATCGACGGGCCAAGCGGAGTCATGACCTTGCACGAAGACGCGAGCCGCCCGGCGGTGTTCCTCGCCGGCGGCATCGGCGTGACGCCTTTCGTATCCATTCTCAGGCACGCGGCGCATGCCCGCCTTCCTCACCGGCTCTGGCTCTTTTATTCCAACCGCCGCCCGGAAGACGCGCCCTTCGTCGCGGAGCTGCAGGCGCTAGAGCACGCCGGCGCCAGTTTCCGGTTCGTCCCGACCATGACGAAGCTGCAAAACTCGCGGCAGCCCTGGGCGGGTGAAACCGGGCCCATCTCGAAGGCATTGCTCGCGCGCCATCTGCCCGCGGGCCTCGCGCCCATTTACTACCTCGCGGGTCCGCCCGGGCTGGTCATGTGCCTGCGTGACCTGCTGGGCGTGCTGCGCGTCGCGGAAGAAGACATCCGCGACGAAGAGTTCTACGGGTACTAGCCAAGCACGGTCGCTAGCCCTTCACCTTGCCCAGGAGGAGGAACTCCATGAGCGCCTTCTGGACGTGCAGCCGGTTCTCGGCCTCGTCCCAGACGACGCTCTGCCTGCCGTCGATCACGCTCGCGGAAACTTCCTCGCCGCGGTGCGCGGGCAGGCAGTGCATGAAGAGGGCGTCCTTCCTGGCCGCTTTCATCATGGCAGCGTTCACCTGCCAGCCGGCGAAGGCCTTGAGGCGCTTCTTGTTCTCGGCTTCGAACCCCATCGAGGTCCACACGTCGGTGGTGACGAGGTCGGCGCCGCGGCAGGCGGCCAGCGGATCGTCGAAGGTCTGCACGTTTTTCGAGCGGCCTTTCAGCTCGTAGCCGGGCGGCGCCGAGACGTTCAGCCTGAAGCCGAAGATCTCCGCCGCCTGGCGCCAGGTGCGGCACATGTTGTTCGCGTCCCCGATCCAGGCGACAGTCCGCCCGCGGATGGCGCCGCGGTGCTCGACGTAGGTATAGACGTCGGCGAGCACCTGGCAGGGGTGATAGTCGTTGGTGAGCCCATTGATCACCGGCACGCGCGAGTTCGCTGCAAACCTTGAGAGGATCGACTGCTCGAAGGTGCGGATCATGACCAGATCGCACATGCGCGAGATGACCTGCGCGGCGTCCTCGACCGGCTCGCCGCGCCCGAGCTGGGAGTCGCGCGTGTAGAGGTAGATGGCTGCGCCACCGAGCTGGTGCATGCCCGCCTCGAAGGAAAGACGCGTGCGCGTCGAGGGCTTCTCGAAGATCATCGCCAGCGTGCGGTCCTCGAGCGGCCAGTAGCGCTTGTAGCTCTTGAAGCGCTGCTTGATCCAGCGGGTGCGCTCGAAGAGGTGCTCGAACTCCGCGCGCGACAGGTCGCGGAATTGCAGGAAATGCCGAAGCTTCGGCTTGGCCATGGCCTGACTCCGGGTCAGCGCGCGACGGCGGCTGCCTGGGGCTGCGTGGACCCTTGCGAGAGGAATCCCTTGACGAGCGGGACCAGGCGCTCGACCACCTCGCGGCCTTCGACCTCGCTCATGACGAGCGCCGGCAGGATGCGCACCACGTTGTCGGCGGTGACGTTGATCACGAGCCCGGCGTCGAGCGCCGCCTTGACGAGCTCGCCGCAAGGCCGGTCGAGCTCGATGCCGATCATGAGACCCATGCCGCGAATCTCGGCGACGCCGGACACGGCACCCAGGGCGCTTTTCAGGTTGTTCAGCATCGACTGGCCGACGCGGCCGGCATTTTCGAGCAGGCCTTCTTCCTTCACGGTGTCGATGGTGGTGACGATGCCGGTCATGGCGAGCGGATTGCCGCCGAAGGTCGAGCCGTGGTTTCCGGGCTTGAAGACGCCCTTCGCGCGGCCGCCGACCACGCAGGCGCCCACCGGCACGCCGCCGGCGAGGCCCTTGGCGAGCGGCACCACATCGGGCAGGAACCCGGCGTGCTGGTAGACGAACCACTTGCCGGTGCGCCCGAGGCCGCACTGCACCTCGTCCGACATGAAGAGCCATTCGTTCGCGTCGCAAATCTTCTTCAGCTCCCTCAGGTACTCCAGGCGCGATACGTTGATGCCGCCTTCGCCCTGGATGGGCTCGATGAAGACGGCGACGACGTTCTTGTTGTGCGCCGCGACCTGGCGCACCGCCTCGAGATCGTTCAGGGGCACGCGCACGAAGCCCTGCACGAGCGGCTCGAAGCCCGCCTGCACCTTGCGGCTGCCGCCTGCCGAGAGCGTCGCGAGCGAGCGGCCGTGGAAGGCCTTCTCCATCACGATGATCGCCGGCTCCTTCACGCCGCGGTCGTGGCCGTACTTGCGCGCGACCTTGATCGCCGCCTCGTTCGCCTCGAGCCCCGAATTGCAGAAGAAGACCTCGTCCAGGCCGGTGATCTCGGCGACGCGGTCGGCGGCCGCCTCCTGCTGCGGCACGCGAAAGAGGTTGGAGGTGTGGATGATCCGGCCGATCTGCTCGGTGAGCGCGCGCACGAGGCGCGGATGATTGTGGCCGAGCGTGTTCACCGCGATGCCGGCGAGGGCGTCGAGGTATTTCCTGCCGGCTTCATCCCACAGCCAGACGCCCTGGCCGCGTACGAACGCCACCGGCTGGCGCGCGTAGGTGTTCATCAGATGGCTCATGATCACCCCCAAAATGCAAAACGGCGGCACAGGCCGCCGTTTCTGCAATCCTATCAGGTCAATTCACCCAGTAGAAGTGCCTGAGAATCGTCCACTCGCCGCTGAAGCCCTCGGGCGAGCGCCCGGCGTTGCGCTGCGCGGAGTCCGACATGAGCTGCGCGAGCCCCGTCATCGGCCGCGCCGCGCTCGGCTTGCGGCAGCGCGACTTGAGCGCGTTCTCGGCGAGCGGGAACGGGATCGGCCGCGTGAAGAGGCTTTGCACGTCGATGCCTTCGCCCGGCGGGCAGATGCCCTGCGCCAGATCGCGCACGCGCCGCACCTCGGGCGACTGCGGGGTGCCGCCAAGGAGCGTGCGGCCGCGAAAGAGCTTGTCCATGTGCCCGAGCAGCTCGCCCCAGGTGGCGAAGGTCTGCGCGTCCATGAGGAGCGGAAAGGACGTCTTCACCTGCTTCGGATTCGGAATCCACTCGTCGTCGTCGTCGGTTTCCTTCTGCAGCGTCTCGCGCAGCCGCGCCGAGGCCTTGAGCCCGTCGAGGATGTTCCGGTAGGCCACCCTGGTGACGCGCGCCGGGTCCTTCAGGCGCACGTCGAAGCGCTGGTCCATCGTGACTTCATAGGCGAGCACGAGGTTGAGCACGCCCTCGGCGAAGTTGCAGTAGGCGATGGCCCAGAGCAGGTCGGAGCGGTCGAGTTGGATGCGCGGCGAGACGAACTGCGCCTCGTGGTAGGCGGCCTCCGAGCCGCCGAAGCTCGCCTGGCTGCGAAAGACCTCCACGCCGCGCTTGGGGACCCAGAGCAGATACTTCTCCATGTCCGAAATCCGGCCGTCGCCGTCCCAGTCGATGCGCCACTCGCCCGGCCGCACCGCGAAATAGGGCCCGTTGCCCCGGACGGCCTCGAGCGCGGTGCGCGAGGCGCGGATCCGCACGAGGATACGCTCGAGGCGCGCGCGGATCTCGTCGATGAACGAGCGGTCGCCCACCTGCTGCTGGCGCTGCTGGAACTCGCGCAGCCGCGCCGCCGTCTCGCGCCCCATGTCGATCGCGTTGCAGAGGGCGAAGGCGATCCGCTCGTCGTCCCGGCGCAGGCCGGCGGGCTTGGCGTCGCGGAACTGGGGGCAGGTTTTGTCCGGGCCGTCGGCGGACTCCAGCTCGATCGGCGCGGCCTGCGCGCGCGCGGCGCCGAGAAGGAGCGCCGAGGAAAACAGCAGTATGCGCAGCATGTCGGCCTCCCTAGCCGATCCTGTTCAGGTTCCGCTCTTCGACGGCTTTCAGCACTCTAACGCAAGGCTGGTATCCCTCGTAGACGATGCCGTGCAGCTCGGTGCGCTTCTGCGAGCGCAGCAGCCCGGCAAGGTACTCGGTGATGCGCGCCGTGATGACCTGTCCCGGCACGAGCACCGGAATGCCCGGGGGATAGGGCACGATGCCGTCGGCGCAGACGCGCTGCGTCAGCGCTCGGTTGACGCGCTCCTTCTCGTCGAGCACCGGGATCAGCTCGCCGCCGCAGTAATAGGCGTCGCGCGGCAGGTAGCGCAGCTTCGTGAACGCGGGGATGTCCGGCGTCTTGACGAGGCGCCGCGGCGGCCGGCCCTCGCGCGCGAGGCGCATGAGCGCATCGTAGAGGCGGCTCACCTTGGAGCGCGTCGTGCCCACCGTGAGCAGCAGCGTGAGCGTGTTGAAGGTGCTCTTCTCGACCTGGATGTTGAACCGGTCGAAGAGCTCCTTCTGGAGCTCCTCCACCGTGTAGCCGCAGCCCGAGATGTCGACGGTCACCTTGGTCGGGTCGAGCCGGATGCCGTCGCTGCGCGTCTCATCGGTGAGGAGGTCCTCCAGGTCGAGGACCCGGAAGGCGCGCGTCGAATTGATGAGCGTCCTGATCTCGAAGGCCAGGTCGAGGGTGCGGCGCAGGAGCTTGTAGCCCTCCATGACGGCCTGCTTGCGGGCGACGTCGAGGCTCGCGATCAGGCCGTACTGCGGCGAGGTCGACGTGTGCATGTTGAAGTTCTCGCGGAACAGATGCTCGTTGAAGCCCGGATCGTTGACGTGAATCATCGAGGCCTGCGAGAAGGCCGAGAGCACCTTGTGCGTCGATTGCGTCGCGTAGTCCGCGCCCGCCTCGAGCGCGGTCGGGCGGAACTCGGGATGAAAGCGCGCGAAGCCGTACCAGGCCTCGTCCACGATCACCTTGATCCCGCGCGCGTGCGCCGCCTCGACGATCGGCGCGAGGTCGTAGCGCAGGCCGTCGTAGGTGCAGGAGGTGAGGATGAGCGCCTGCGCATCCGGATGCCTGCGGATCTCCCTCAGGATGGTTTTCTTGGGCACCGGCCCGTACAGGCCGTATTTCCGGTTCAGGGCCGAATCCAGGTAGATCGGGTGCGCGCCCGAGAGCACGACGCCGTGGTGCACGCTCTTGTGGCAGTTGCGGTCGAGCAGCAGCTTCTCGCCGGGCGCGAGCAGCGTCTGGAAGATCACCTTGTTCGCGGTCGACGTGCCGTTGGTGGCGAAGAAGGTGCGCCGCGCGCCGAAGGCGTTCGCCGCCATCGCCTGCGCCTCGGCGATCACGCCGCGCGGCTCCATGAGCGAATCGAGCATCGGCACCGAGACCGACAGATCGGAATCGAAGACGTGATCGCCCATGAACTCGTAGAAGTCGTTCACCCAGGGGCTGCCGCGCAGCGACTCGCCCGAGGAATGCCCCGGCGTGTGCCACTGGTCCTTGGCCATCCAGACGTAGGTCTTGAGCTGGTCGGTGAAGGGCGTGCGCGCCTTCTCCTGGATTTGCGCGTTCAGGATGCGGTAGATGCCGCGGTAGTCGCGCTCCTCGCGGTAGAAATAGCCGTCGACCGCCTCGGCGAAGAGCGCGTCGACGATGTCGTCTTCCTTTTCCTGGGCGATCAGGATGTAGACGTCGAGCTCGGGGCGGAAGCGCGTGATCCGCTGCACCAGCTCGAGCGCCGACATCTCCGCCTTCGCCTCGCCGTTCTTCAGCGTGTAGAGCGTGTCGTCGACGAGCACCGCCTGCAGGTCGCCGTCGCGCTCGATCTCGGCGAGCGCCTCGCGCGCCGTGGTCACGCCGGTGAAGCTGATGCCGAGCGGGTTGTCGAGCGAGCGCGCCGCCGCGTTGAGGCCCTTCACGAACTCGCGCAGCACGAGGTGCTCGTCGTTGACGACGAGGATGCGGCTCGCCGGCTTGCTCAGGGGCGGCCCCCTATAATGCGGCGATGCCCCAAAGAGAGACGGCGGGGGAGCCCCCGGCCTCGTCGGCCGAGTTCGTCATCGTCGGCACCACGCTGGAGGGAAAGCCCTTCCGGCCGGGCGACTGGGCCGAGCGGCTGTGCGGCGTCATGTCGGCCTTCGGCGGCGATCACCGGATGAAGTACTCGCCCTTCGTGCACCCGGTCACCGCCAACGGCGTGCGCTGCGTGGTCGTCGACAGGCGCCTCGAGAGCATCG
>DATAID010000045.1:0-20932 GCA_036262835.1 Burkholderiales bacterium
CCTCGTGCGCGTGGGCGAGCTGACCGGCCAGCTCGACAACGTGTTCCTGCGGCTCTACAACCATCTGGATTTCGAGCGCCAGATCCGCGACAGCATCAAGGCGGCGGTGCGCTACCCGATCTTCGTGCTGATCGCGATGGCGGCGGCCATCGTCATCGTCAACATCTTCGTGATTCCGGCTTTCGCCAAGGTGTATGCCGGCTTCAAGACGGAGCTGCCGTTTCTCACCAAGGTGCTGATCGGGTTCTCCAACTTCATGGTGGAGACCTGGCCGCTGCAGCTCGCCGGGCTGATCGGTCTCGTGTTCGCGTTCCGGGCCTGGATCGCCACGCGCAGCGGCAAATACAAATGGGATCGGGCGAAGCTGCGCATTCCGATCGCGGGCAAGATCATCCTGAAGGCGACGCTCGCGCGCTTCGCGCGCAGCCTCGCGCTCGCGCTGCAGAGCGGCGTGCCCGTGGTGCAGGCGCTCACCACGGTCGCGCAGGTGGTCGACAACGATTTTATCGGCCAGCGCGTCGAGCAGATGCGCGACGGCGTGGAGCGGGGCGAGAGCGTGCTGCGCACGGCGGTGGCGGCCGGCGTTTTCACGCCGGTCGTGCTGCAGATGATCGCGGTGGGCGACGAGACGGGCGAGCTCGACGCGCTCATGCGCGAGGTCGCCGATCTGTACGAGCGCGATGTGGAGTACGAAGTCCGCACGCTTTCGGCGCAGATCGAGCCGATCCTGATCGTGGGCCTGGGGGCCCTGGTGCTCGTGCTCGCGCTCGGCGTCTTCCTGCCGATCTGGGACCTCGGCAGGGCTGCGCTCGGCAAGTAGGGGAAACCCGGTGCAGCAGCCCCGCGGGTTCAGCCTGGTCGAGCTCGCGATCACCCTTGGCCTGATCGCGGTGCTCGCCGGGACGCTGCTCGAGCGCATGGTTTATTACCAGGAGCGGGCCGAAAAGGCCTCGATGGAGCAGGTGGCGGCCGACCTGCGCTCGAGCGTCAATCTACGCGCGGCCGAGCTCGTGCTCGAGAACCGCTTTGCAGAGCTTGACGCGCTAGTGTTGAAAAATCCCTTCGATTTATTGGCGCAACGGCCTCAAAATTATCTCGGCGTCCTGGACGCACCCGCAGCGGAGCAGGTTGCGGCGGGCAACTGGTATTTCGACAAAAGGTCTAAAGAAGTCGTATACTCTATTGATTTGGGGCGATATTTCGTCCCAAATGAGCAGGGTTCGAAGCGAGTGGTGTGGCACGTGGTGAGCGTTCCCGGCGCCGACAAGCCGGCCGTTTCACAATGGGCCCGCCTGGAGCTGGTGCGGCCTTATCGCTGGTTTTGACGGGGGATTTTGAAGTGATGAAAGATTCGGCAGGCAGGCGAGCCCCGCGCGGGTTCACCCTGATCGAGCTCGTGGTGGTGATCGCGATCGTCGGCATCCTTGCCGCCGCGGCGCTGCCGCGCTTCGTCGCCATGCAATCGCAGGCCCGCGCCGCGAAAGCGCAGGCGCTCTTTGGCACCGTGCGATCGGCCGCCGTGCTGGCGCATTCAGGCTGCCTCGCGAACGTCGGCGGCACCTGCACGCCTTCGGGCGGCTCCGTGACGATGGAAGGCGCGATCGTCAACATGATCAACGCTTATCCGGTGGCGAACGTCTCGACGACGACACCGGGCGGAATACTGGTCGCCTCGCAAATCAACCCGGTGGCCGACGCGGTGACCGTCGCGGTCACGGGCAACACGGTGACGGTCGATATCAACGGCGGCACGGCGCCGAACTGCCGCATCACTTACGTCGAGCCGGTCGCGGTGAACACCTCACCGACGATCGCGGTCGACGTCAGCGGCTGCTAGGGAGCGATGCGCATCCAGGCGAAAGGTGTTGTACGGCACGCTGCGGCGGGCCGATAGGCAGTCCAACCGAAGGCTTCGGCGATCCGCTGCGGCGGGACAAGGGAGCAAACAAAGGAGTAATAAAGTGAAACGCAATCAGAAGGGCTTTACCCTCATCGAGCTGGTGGTGGTCATCGTGATCCTCGGCATCCTTGCCGCGGTCGCGGCGCCGAAGTTCCTCAACATGTCCACCGACGCTGAAAAAGCGGTGCTGAACGGCACCAAGGCCGCGATTCAGTCGGCCGCGGTCATGACCTTCGCCTCCGCCAAGGGCGTGAAGTCGGACATTACGACGATTCTTGCGAACACGCAGTACGACAGCGCGGCGATTGGCACCACGGGCAGCACCTGTGCCGCGGTGGCCCTCACGTACACGTCGTCCGGAACCACCATTCCTACGTTCAGCATCAGCGACTACTGCAGCTAAGTCACCGCAGTGGCAGTGCTTGAAGGGAGGGCCGCTCGGCCCTCCCTTTTCATTTTTGCAGCCGGGCTGCTCCTGCTGGCCGCTTCCTTGCTCGCGGGCGACGCCTACCGCTGGGGCGCGATCGCGCTGCTCGTCGCCGCCTGGGCGCCCTGGCGCGCGCCCTCGCGGGACGCCCTCTCCGTCCTGCTCCTTCTTTTTTGCGGATGGATGCTCGCAGATGCGCTTTTCGTGACGCCGGCCTACGCCGCCGAAGGCTGGTATCGGCCGGTAATTTTGTTTGCCTCTTTTGCGGCGTTCGCCTCGCTTCCGCGCGAGGCAGGGCTGCGGCTCTTCAAAGGCGGCGTGGCGGTCGTGGCGATCCTCGTGCTGCTGGGGCTCGCCCAGCATTTCCTCGGGTTCTGGCACCTCGAGAACAACCCGGTGCGGGCGGCGGCCCTCTTCATCACGCCGAACACGTTCGCGACCGTCATCAACCTGTTCCTCTTGCCGCTCGCCGTACTCTACGTCGTCGCCGCTCGCTCGCCGCGCGTTCTGGCGCTCGCACTCTGGCTCTTCGCGGGCCTGGTGGCCTCGCAGAGCCGCGGCGGGATGCTCGCCTTCCTTGCCGGCCTGTCCTTTGCGGCGGCGTGCCTCGGCTGGCGTCGACTGAGCGAGGCGCGAAAATATGTCGCCCGCCTCGTCGCGGGCAGCGCCGCCGTCTGGGTGCTGGTGGCCGGCCTCGGCGTCATCGCCCCGAATGTCGTGCTCGACCAGGAAAAAAGCGTCGCTCCCGGCACGCAAAGCGCCTCCTCCGATTCGTTCGTCGATCCCTGGGCGGGCCGTGTCATCTGGGATCGGAAAGAGATCTACGCGGCGACCTGGCAGCTCATCCGCGAGCACCCCTTCGCGGGCGCAGGGGCGAACATGTTCAAGCCCCTTTTCGAGCCGGTCCGCCCCGCCGTTTTCGGCGAGAAAAAAATCATCTTCGCCCACAACGACTACCTGCAGATCTGGCTCGAGTACGGCCTGCCGGGATTGATCCTGTTCGCCGCCGTGGGAATCGCGGCGCTGGCGCGAGCGCGCGGGCTGAGCCGCCGGACCGGCGATCCCCTGCCCGTTGCGAGCGGCGCCGCTCTCGCGAGCTGCTTTGCGCATGCTTTTGTCGATTTTCCGTTTTACATCCCGTTCATTCTTTACGTCATCGGCGCTTTCTGCGGCGTGCTTGCGCCGATGACGGCGAGCGCGGACACCGATCGTGGAAAGGCGCTCCCGCTGTCGGTGCGCGCCGCTCTCGCTTTCACGGCTGTGGCGCTGCTGGCTCAACCCATGGTGGCGCAGTGGGCGAGCCGCCATGCCTTTGCAGTGATGGGGCGCGGGGATCTGAGCGCAGGCCTGTACTGGCAGTCGGTGGCGCGCCGGCTCGAGCCGCGCAACCCGGAGCACTATTGGCGAGAGGCGGTGATCTGGCAGCAGATCGCCCAGGACACGGGCGATCGCGCGCAGTGGGCGCGGGCGGACCGCCTGCTGGCCGAAGGCATGCAGGCAAATCCGCCCAACGCCTTTACGATTACGCTCGACCGGGCGCGCATGCATCGCCTCCACGCCAACATGCTCGACAAGGCCGGCTCGCCCGAGGAAGTCCTTGGCTGGGTGCAGGGCGCGCTCGCCCTCGCGCCGACCTCCGTGGTCGGCCAGGCCGAGCTGGCGCGCTCGCTCGCTTTCGCCGGGCGAGACGAGGAGGCGCGGCGCATCGAGCGAACCCTGGTGGCGCAGCGGCCCCACGACCCGCTTGTTCTCAAGCTGCAAAAGGATCTCAAGTGAGGCGCTCACCCCTGGCGGGTTCAAGCGCGGCGGGCTTCACGCTCACCGAGCTCGTGGTCGTGATCATCATCGCGACCGTGCTCGCCGCCTTCGCCGTCGCGCGCATCGATCGCAAGGGCTTCGACACCGAGGGCTACGCCAACCAGGTCGCCGCCACCGTCCGCTACGCGCAAAAGCTGGCGGTCGCCCAGCGAAGGAGCGTCACCGTGACCGTCAGCGGCAACAGCATCTCGCTCACCTATCCGGCGCCGGTGTCGGCGGCGGTGATGATGCCTCCCTCGACCGATCCTTATGTCATCAGTGCACCGTCCGGGGTCACGATCGCCGACGCCTCGTTCACCTTCGATGCGCTCGGCCGGCCGAGCGCCGGAACGACGCTCACGGTGAGCGGCGATGCGCCGCGCACGATCACCATCGAGGCCGAAACCGGCTATGTCCATTAAGCGCAGCCTCGGTGTGACGCTGGTCGAGCTGATCGTCTTCATGGTGCTCGTCGGCGTCGCGATGGCCGGCGTGTTCGCCGCGTTCAACACGATGACGGCGGGGAGCGCGGACCCCGAGGTGCGCAAGCAGATGGTCGCCATCGCCGAGTCGCTGATGGAAGAGATCCAGCTCAGGCCTTTCGCCTGCTCGGCGGGCTGCTCCGGCTCGCGTCCCTACGACAGCGTGAGCGCGTACAACGGACTGACCATGACCGGGATAACAGACATGACCGACCCGACCCCAATTCCCGGATTGACAACCTACAGCGCGTTCATCACCGTGACACCCGCGGTGCTTGGTTCCGGCGCCAACACGATTCCAAGCACAGCGTCTTTGCTAATATCGATCCGCGTGACGCACGTCAGCGGCTCGGAGCTGATCCTCGAGGGCTATCGCACGCATTATGCGCCCGAGACCGATCCGCAATGAATCGGCGTCTTCCCGTCCGGCATTCGCGGGGCGTCACCTTGATTGAGCTGGTGGTGGTGATCGCGCTCGTCGGCATCCTCGGCGCGCTGATCGTCAACTTCATCGCGCCGGTACGCTCCTACATCGATACCACGCGTCGCGCCGCGCTCGCGGACGCCGCCGACACCGCGCTTCGCCGCATCGGCCGCGACCTGCACCTCGCGCTGCCGAACAGCGTCCGGGTCGCGAGCGCCGGCGGCGTCTCTCACATCGAGCTGCTGCTCGTGCGCACCGCCGGGCGCTACCGCATCGACTCCGGAGGGACCAATCATTGCGGCGGCGGGGCCACGGACGATCCGCTCACCTTCGGCTCGTCCGACACCTGCTTCATGACGATCGGCAGCACTCCCAATCTCGCGCAGGTGACGACGAGTGATTACGTGGTCGTCTTCAACTTGCAGCCCGGGACCGACAAGGCGGATGCATACCAGACCAGTTGCGCCACAGCATGCAACAAAAGCCATACGTCTCCTGTGCCGACGGCGTTCGCGGGCGAGGACAAGATCGAATTTGCGGGCAACACCTTCACCTACGAGTCGCCGGGCAACCGCTTTTTCATCATCGAGGGCGCCGTGAGCTATGTCTGCGATCCGACAGCGGGTACCTTGACGCGGCGCTGGGGCTACACGCCGACTTCCGGAGCGACGGCGACGACGGCATTCGGTGGCGGCAGCAGCGCGCTCATGGCAAGCGGCGTGAGCGGCTGCAGCTTCAGCTACGACGCGGTGTCGCAGGGCGCCGGCCTCGCAAACCTGCAGCTGACGCTTTCGACGACCGATTCGCGTGGCAACGCGGAGAGCGTCGCCCTGTATCACGCGGTCCACGTCAACAACATCCCATGATTGCACCGCGCCAGCGAGGCTTTCTCGTCATTTCGGCGGTGTTCCTCGTCGTCGTGCTCGCCGCGCTCGTCGGCTACCTGATGACGGTTTCCACCACCTCGCAAGCGGCCTCCGCCGCAGACCAGAGCTCGGCCCGCGCCTACCAGGCGGCGCGGACGGGAGCGGAATGGGCGCTATATCTGGTCAGCGCGAGCGGCCCGAGCGGCGGTGGCACGCTGAAGACCGACTGCGGAGCCGGCTCGACGACGAAAACGCTCTCGCCCGGAGGGGTGCTTGCCGCCTTCACGGTGACGGTAAGCTGCACGAGCGCCGCCTATACCGAGGGCGGAAATACCGTGCGGAGGTACAGCATCACTTCAAACGCCTGCAACGATCCAAATGCGGGCATTTGCCCGAACAACACGGCGACCTCCACGACCTACATCGATCGTGAGGTCGCCGTCTCGGTCACTGATCAGTAGTTCTCTCGGAAGAAGATGTAGTTCTTCGGCTGCGAGCCGTACACGCCGAAGGCCGCGCGCGCCGAAGGGTCCTGGTCGTAGTTGGCCGAATTGTTCCATTTGCCCTGCAAGAAGCTCAGGCCGGCGGAGCCGGTCGCCGCCGTGCCGCCCCCTACCGCGTTGCAGAACGTGCCCGCCGTCGAGCCCAGCTGCGGGGTCAGGGTGACCGAGCCGGTGTGGCCGCCGGAGGGCGCCGAGAGGCGCAGCGTCCCGGCGCCGGAGGAGAGCGTGACCGGCGTCGTGCTGATGATGGTGTCGCAGGCGGCGAGCGGTGCCTGATAGGCGCTCTGCTTCACGTTCGCGCGCGCGATCTGCGTGCAGCTGTCGTTCGTATTGGTGACGAAGCCGGTGCCGTTCCAGTATTCCGCCCGGAACGAAACGTCGAGCGGCAGGCTCGCAACCCCGGTCGCGGGCAGGATCCGCAGCCGGCCGAAGCGCCAGCCCGTGTCGCCGCTGCCGATGCGAGCATGGTCGTTGGTGGCGTTACCGTCGACGTCGACGTTGAGATCGCTCGCCTTGAGCGTGACGCTCGAATCGTCCGGATCCGCCGGCGCAATGCCGATCTTGGTCGCGGCGTAGGCCCCGTCCGGGATCGCATTGCGCGTGATTGTCAGGCTGCCGACCGAGAGGGCGAGCGCCCCCGCGGTCCAGCTGCCGCTGACGCTCCCCGAGACGCGTGTGCTCAGGTTGGTGCCCCCGCCGCCGGTATCGCGCGCGCCGAAGTTGAAGGCGGCGAAGCTCGTCGGATCGAGCTTGGCATAGGCGCCTGCGTAGTTGCTAGTTTTCGCGTCGGCGGAGTTTCTCGCCTCCAGGGTGATGCCCGTGAATTGCATGGCTTGTCCGAGGTACGAGAAACCGCCGGCGTTGCAACCCTGCGTCATCGAGCCCGCGGCGGTGAGCGCGAAGTGATCAGGGATGAAGCGCCCGAAACCGAGCCCCGTTCCCGAGGCGACCGACGCGCTGCCGATGTTGCAGCCGTATTTGCCGGCGCCGTCGATGCTGTTGGAGGTGCTGTTCGCGTTGCAATCGTTCGGCTGGTCATTGCTGGTGAAGCCTGTATCGACCACGGCATTGGTATTGAGCCCGAAATTGCCGACCTCGCTGTAGTTAAACGTCGAGCCTGCGGCGACGCCAGAGACTGCTGCGCTGAAGTTACCGGCGAGCGTTCCCGCGCCGGGCGTGCCGACCACTTTCGTACTGTCGAGGCTCGGCGTGCCGTCGTAGTTGGTGCGGCCGGAATCGGCGCTCAGGTTGAAGCTCGCGCCGGTCTTGATGACGGGCGTACCCGAAGTGCCGGTATTGGTCGCGTTGGTCGAGGTGACCGTGAAGCTTCCAGGGCGTATCGAGAAATTGTCGGTCGAGCAAGCCTTGATGCCGCTCGGCGGGCAGGTCGTGCTGTCGCAGGTGACGCGCACGCGCACGTCACGATAGGCATTGGCGACGTTGAAGGCGCTGCTCGAGGTGGACGTTCGACCGCCGGAAATCGCGAAGCTGGCGATCGTCTGCAGCGGCGTATTCGAAGAGGTCGGGCAATTGCCAGAGGTCGTTCCCGAGAGCAGCTCGAGCGTCACGTTGCCATTGAAGGTCGATTGCGCAGGTGCGCTGGTCAGCGCGACGACCGCCAGGTCGAAGCCGGTGCCTGAGATCTTGGTGTAGATCTGGCCCGAGGTCGCGTTGGCCGCGGTGCTCGCCTCGAACACGTTGAAACTGGCCACCGTGGCGCCGACCGTGACGCTGCTGCTCGTGCCGGTGACTCCCGAATTGCCGACCTGCGTGGCCTTGAGCGTATCGGTGCACGTGCCGCTGATCGTGACGTTGCCGGTGTAGACGCCGGAGGTGAAGCTTAACGTCGTCCCGCCGGCCGAGATAGTGCAGTTGCCGTTCGTGGAGGTGATGGTCGCGGTGCCGGTGAATCCGGTGACGGTGCTCCCGTTCTTGTCCACCGCGGTGATGGTCACTGAGAATGGCGAGCCCGGTGTGGCGGTGCCGGGCGCGGTGAAGACAAAATGATCGACCCTGCGCCCAACGCCAAAATCGCTGAAGCTTGTCATCGGGCTCGCCGTGGCGCTGGTCGCGGTTGCATTGCCGACCATGGTCGGAAAGGTCCACGCGCAGGGCGGGGTGCAAGAGTCGGCCTTCGCGACACCGACGGTCGTGAGATCGAGGCCGGCATCGAGCTCGCCGGCGGCATAGTTAAGCGTCGCGGAATAGTTGCTGAAAACCACGCCCGAATTCGTCGCGGTCCAATAGCGGTTCACCGACTGCTTCGTCGGGCTCTGCGTCGGATCCAGGCCGGAATTGGTGAGATCCGAGTGCGGTCCGGCGGTCGCCTTCACGGTCAGGTTCCCGGCGACGCTGACGCTGCTGAAATTGACTGTGAGCGGCGCGTAAGCGCTCGCATCGCCTACCTCGAAAGTCCGCGCGATCGCCGCCCCGCTGACCGCGACATTTTTCCGCAGATTGCCGATGACGTGTCCGCTCGTGCGTGACACCGTACCGCCCGCGGGAATGATCACGGTGTTCGATCCCGCCGAAATGTTTCCCGAGGTCAGCGTGAGCGTGGCGTTGACCGTGACATCACCGCCCGGGTTCATCGTGCCCCCGCTTTTGTTGATGGTGAGGTTGTTGAAGGTGAACGCTGCACTCGTGGTCTGGGTACCTGAGCCGTTGAAGCTCACCGTGCTGCCGGTGACGGTGTACGTTCCAGCGCCCGAGGTGAAATTGCCGGCGATGCCCACCGTGCCTGCGCCGGGCAGCGTGCGATTGCCGCCGGTGCCGTTGAGGTTGTTGTAGTTCACGGCGGTAATGATGGTCGGGCTCGCGTTCGTGTAGTTGACCGTCGAAGTGGAGGCGGTAAAGGTGCCGTTGTTCACGAGCGGGGTGCCGCTGCCCGCAAAGTTCAGCGTCTGGCTGCTGAGGTCGATCGTGCTCGAGAGCCCTACGGTGAGCACGCTGTTTACCGTCGTAGAGCCGGCGAGGGTCTTGGCCCCTCCCGTCGCGGTCTGCAGGTTGTTGTAGGTGGTCGCGGTGATGTTCTGGGCGCCCCCGGAGTTGTAGACGACGGTCGAAGTCGAAGGCGTGAAGGTGCCTGTGATGACGAGCGGCGTGCCGTTGCCCGCTAGATTCAACGTTCGGCTGCTGAGATCGATTGTGCTCGAGGCGCCGACCGTGAGCACGCTGTTGACAGTCGTCGTGCCGACGAGCGTCTTGGTGCCGCCGGTCGCGGTCTGCAGGTTGTTGTAGGTCGTCGCAGTAATGTTCTGGGCCCCGCCGGAGTTGTAGACGACGGTCGAAGTCGAAGGTGTGAAGGTTCCGGTGATGACGAACGGCGTGCCGTTGCCTGCGAGGTTCAGCGTCTGGCTGCTCAAATCGAGCACCGTAGAGGCACCCACAGTCAGAACGCTGTTGACCGTCGCCGTGCCGGCGAGCGTTTTGGTGCCGCCGGTCGCAGTCTGCAGATTGTTGTAGGTGGCCGCGACGATGTTCTGCGCGCCGTTGAAGTTGTAGACAACCGTCGAGGTGGAAGGGGTAAAGGTGCCGCTGATGACGAGCGGCGTGCCGCTACCCGAGAGGTTCAGCGTCTGGCTGCTTAGATTGAGCGTGCTGGAGGCTCCCACGGTAAGTACGCTGCTGACCGTTGTGGTACCCGCCAGGGTCTTGGTTCCAGAGTTCGCGGTCTGCAGATTGTTGTAGGTGAGCGCGACGATGTTTTGGGCGCCGCCGGTGTTGTTATAAATGACCGTGGAGGTCGAAACGGTGAGGGTGCCGGTGATAACGAGAGGCGTGCCGGCGCCCGCGAGGTTCAGGGTTTGGCTGCTCAAATCGAGCGTTGTGCCGCCTCCCACCGTGAGCACGCTGTTGACGGTCGCGGTGCCGGCGAGCGTCTTGGTGCCCCCCGTCGCAGTCTGCAGGTTGTTGTAAGTGGTGCCGGCGATATTCTGCGCGCCGTTGAAGTTGTAGACGACCGTCGATGTGGAAGGGGTAAAGGTGCCGTTGACGACGAGCGGAGTCCCCGTGCCCGCGAGGTTGAGCGTCTGGCTGCCGAGATCGATCGTGCTCGAGGCGCCGACGGTCAGCACGCTGTTGACGGTCGTCGTGCCGGCCAAGGTCTTGGTGCCCCCTGTCGCGGTCTGCAGGTTGTTGTAAGTGAATGCCGCAATGCTCTGCGCGCCTGAGCCGTTAAAGCTCACCGTGCTGCTGGTGATCGTGTAAGCCCCAGCGCCTGGAGTGAAGCTGCCGGCGACGCCAACCGTGCCGCTGCTGGGCAGCGTCCGCGCACCGCCAGTGCCGTTCAAATTGTTGTAGTTCGCTGCCGTGATCGTCGTGGCGACCGCGCTCGTATAGTTGACCGTCGAAGTCGATGGGGTAAAGGTGCCGTTGATCACGAGCGGCGTGCCGCTGCCGCCGAGGTTCAGCGTCTGGCTGCTCAGGTCCAGGGTGCCTCCCGCCTCGATCGTCAGGCTCCGAAGCGACGCGGTCGCGACATCCAGCGTAATGCTTGCGGCGTTCGTGATCCCGCAGATGGTGACCACCGCGTTCGCCGCCGGCACGGACATGCCGGTGGGCGCCGAGCAACCGCCCGCAGACCAGTTGTTCGTGTTGTTCCAGGTGCCGCTTCCTCCGGAGCGCGCCCACCGGGCGGTGGTGGTGTAGCGCACGATGACGATGCCGCCCGCGCCGGCGCCGCCGATCGTCGCGGAGCCGTTGCCGCTCGAGCCGGCGGCGCCGCCGCCGCCGTCGCCCGGGTTTGTGCCGTCGGCACCTGCGGCCCTGCCCGTGCCGCCCGCGAAGCCGCCCCCGTCGCCGCCCGTCGAATAGGTCGTCGCCGTTCCGTCGATCGAATTCGAGGTTCCCGCGCCGCCGGCGCCGGCGGTGTTGCCGCTTCCAGCGGCGCCGGTGCCCGTCGCGCCGCCGCCGCCGCCGCCCGCGTTGGCGCTGGCGTTGCCGCCGTTGTGGCCGACGGCAGTTCCTGCACCCGCTCCCCCAGTACCGGATGAGCGTCCGCCCCCGCCCGAAGCTGATGCTGACGCCCCGCCGTTGTTGCCGCCGCCGCCGGACGAAGCGCCGGTGCCGCCGCCGGTAGCCGTCACCGACGGACAACCGGTTCCGGAGATTGTGGAAGACGTTCCAGCCCCGGCCGCAGCCGCCGAGGTGCCAGCAGCGCCACCCGTTCCCACGGTGACCGTGCAGGTTGAGCCGCCGGTCAGGCCGCCTACCGTTGCCGCCTGATAGGCGCCGGCGCCGCCGCCTCCCCCGGCTGGTTGACTACTGCCGTTCGACACTCCGCCTCCGCCGCCACCCCCGCCGACCACGAGGTATTGAACCGACGTGACATCGGGCGGAAGCGTGAACGAGCCGCCGGCGGTGAAAGTAATTACCGTATCGGTGCCGACGTAGGTAACGGTCTGCGACTGTGCTGCGCCCGGCAAGAGCAAGGCTGCGAGCGCCGCCAAGGTGCATGTCGAGTGCCGCGTCATTCGACGCAGAGAATACCGGCGACGCTCCAGAGGGCAAGGAGGCTTCTCACGCTCGAGCGCCGTTTGTCGCGGGAATCCCGCCGCTGATACTCTTTTTCATTTCCACCCCTGCTGGCGCGAGAAACGCGTCTCGTGCCTTGCAAATGCTGACCCCCCTCCATCCGCGCGCCCGTAGCATTGGCGCCACTGAAGCCGAGCGCTTCAGGTATCCTGCCACGCGGTCGGAAAAAGGGATAAATCGGGGGTTCACTATTTTGCGGGTTATTAAGGCAGTTTTCTATTTGACAACAATGCCTTAGTAGTTTATCTTAAAGTAGGGTCAAAGTCGACGGAGAAGATGCGTGAAGTGGTTCGGCAAATCAACTGCCGCTGAGCCCGGCTGGCTGGTGATCGCGCAAAGCGACACGCAGTGGAGCTATGTGCACGGTTCTTATGCCGCCTCGGGCAAGTCCGCGGTGACGCGCTTCGGTCAGGCGGAACTGGAAGCGAAGCCGCACGCGCTCGAAAAGCTCGCGCGCGAGCTCCATTTCGACCGCTATCAGTGCTCGACGCTGCTGCGCCCCGGGGAATACCAGATGCTGCTCGTGGAGGCGCCCACGGTTCCTCACGCCGAGCTCAAGAGCGCCATTCGCTGGCGCGTCAAGGACATGCTCGACTATCACATCGACGACGCCACCATGGATGTGCTCGACATTCCGCCCGCCGCCGAGGCGGCCGGGCGCAGCCACTCCATGTATGCCGTCGCCGCCCGCAACGACGTCATCCAGGGGCGCGTGAAGACCTTCGAGGATGCGCGCATTCCCCTGCGGGTGATCGATATTCCGGAAACGGCGCAGCGCAATATCTCGGCGCTCTATGAAGCCGAAGGCCGCGGCGCCGCGCTTCTTTATTTTAACGACGACGCCGGCCTGCTCACCGTGACCTGCCGCTCCGAGCTCTATCTCTCGCGGCGGATCGAAATCGGGCACGGGCAGATCGCGGGCCGGGCACCCGAGTCGCGCGCGGAGCTCTTCAGCCGGATCGTGCTCGAGCTGCAGCGCACGTTCGACCATTTCGACCGGCAATTCAGCTACGTGCCGATCTCCAAGGTGCTGCTCGCGCCCGAGCCGGCCGAGACCGGGCTCTTCGAGTACCTGAAGGCGAACCTCGACATTCCGGTCGAGCGCGTGAATCTCCTCGATCACGTGAGCTTCGCCAAGGAGGCGCCCGATTCCGCGGAGCAATGGCGCTTTTTCCACCTGGTGGGAGCCTCGCTCCGGCACGAGGCGAAGGCGCTCTGATGGCGCAGCAGATCAACCTTTTCAACCCGATCTTTCTCAAGCAGAAGAAATACTTTTCTGCCGTGACGATGCTGCAGTCGCTCGGGCTCGTTCTCGCCGGCGTGCTCGCCTTTTACGGCTACACCGTCTACTCGACACAGGCGCAATCGCGCATTGCCGCCAACTCCGCGCAACAGCTCGCCTCGCAGAGCCAGCAGGTCGCGGCGCTGGCGAGCCAGGGCCGCAGCCGGGTTCTGCAGGACGAGCTTGCCCAGGCGCAGGCGCGGCTGCGACAGCGCGAGGAGACGCTGGCGCTGCTGCGCACGGGCGGCCTGGGCAACACGGCGGGCTTCGCGCGCTACCTGACCGCGCTCGCGCATGAATCCGTCGGAGGGGTATGGCTGACCGGGTTTTCGATCAGCGGAGACGAGGCCGAGCTTCACCTGAACGGGCGCGTGCTGCAGGCGGACCTCGTGCCCGCCTACCTGCGGGCGCTCAACCGGGAAGAAGTGATGAGAGGTCGCCGCATCGCCGAGCTGCGCCTGACCGCGCGTGAAGAGCGCGATGCGAGCACCGCGGCTCCTGGCGCCAATCCTTCGCCCGCCGGCGCGAGCCCTGCGGCACCCGCCGTGCCGAACCGGTATGTCGAATTCAACGTGATTGCGCTGCGCACCGCGGCGGGCTCGCCCGAGGCGCCCGCGAAGGCGGCGCAGTGAAGAGGCTCTGGAAACAGTACGCGGACCGGATCGACGCCGCCACGCTGCGCGAGCGCGTCATGGTCTTCGCCGCCGCGGTCGTCGTGCTCGTGCTGCTGATGAATTCGCTTCTCATCGAGCCCCAGCTCGCCAGGCAAAAGCAGCTCTCGCGCGAGATTGCGCAAAGACAGCAAGGCATCCAGGCCCTTCAGCAGCAGCTCGCCAAGATGGCAAGCGAGCGCCGCGCCAATCCGGACGAGGCCGAGCGGGCGAGGCTGGCCGACGCGCGCAAGCGCCTTGCCGAAGTCGACGCGAAGCTCCTGGAAGAGCAGCGCAAGTTTGCGCCGCCCGAGCAGATCGGGTCGATCCTGGAGGAGATGCTCTCGCGCAACCGCAAGCTGAAGCTGGTCGACATGCGCACGCTGCCGGCCGCGCCGCTCGAAGCGGATAAGCCCGCCGCGGCCGCGCAGGCGGCGCAGGCGAAGCCGCCGGCGGCAAAGCCCGCCGGGACCGGGCAGGTCTACCGGCATGGGGTCGAGCTCACCGTGGCCGGCACGTATCTGGACCTGCTCGCCTATCTGAAAGCGCTGGAGAAGCTTCCCAGCCAGATGTACTGGGGCAAGCTCGACCTGTCGGTCACCGCCCATCCGCAGGTGACGCTCAAGCTTTCCGTCTACACGCTCAGCCTCGATCCGGCATGGATGCGCGTATGAGCCGGCGGCCCGCCTCCCTCGCGCTCGCCGGTCTTGCGCTGCTCGGCGCGCTGCAGGCGAGCGCCCAGGGGCTCGTCGATCCGACGCGTCCGCCGAATGCGCCTGCGGGCGAGGCCGACGCCGCGCAAAGCGGCACCCAGCTGCAAAGCATCCTGATCGCCTCGAACCGCAGGGTCGCCGTCATCAACGGCGCCCCCGTGGGACTTGGGGGCATGGTGGGCGAAGCCAAAGTGATCCGCATCAACGAGACCGAAGTCACGCTGCAAAAAGGTGACGAGATCGAAGTGCTGAAGCTGTATCCGGGGGTCGAGAAGCAGCCGATCAAGCGACGCGCGCGAGGCGCCGTCGCATCGCAGCGCTCGCCGCAGCCAGGGGGAATAAAGTGAAAATCCACATTGCAGTGCTGCTTGTTGCCGCGCTCGCCGGTTGCGTCGCTCCGCCGCCGATGCGCTCGGGCGTGGATCCGGACGTTCTGAAGGAAGTGCCGAAAGGCGGCGAGCGCAAGGCCGAGCCGCGCCCCGAAGCCGTGGAGCAGGCGCTGCTGCCGCCGCTGCGCATGGAAATGCCCGCGGTGCGCGGCCAGCCGATCGACCAGCGCTTCGACCTTTCGGTGAGCAACGCGCCCGCGGCGCAGGTTTTCATGTCCATCGTTTCGGGCACGCGCTACAGCATGCTCGTGCATCCGTCGATCACGGGGACGATCTCGGTCAACCTGAAGGACGTGACGCTGCGCGAGGCGCTCGACTCGATCCGCGACCTGTACGGGTACGACTACCAGGTCGACGGCACGCGCATCCTCATCCAGCCCGCGGGCCTGCAGACGCGCATCTTCCAGGTGAGCTATCTGCTTGGCGAGCGCCGCGGCGTGTCCGACGTGCGCGTGCAGTCGGGCTCGGTGACCGATATCGGCGCCGGCGGCGCGACTACGCCGACCGCCGGGGTCGGGATTCCGTCCGGCGTCATCCCGCCCGCAGGGTCGGCCGCCACCCGCGGCCTGGAAAGCAGCCGCGTCACCACGCGCACGCAGAACGATTTCTGGGCGGAGCTGCGCACGTCACTCAGCGCGATTGTCGGCACCGGGGAAGGCCGCAGCGTGGTCATCTCGCCGCAATCGGGGCTGGTGGTGATCCGCGCGCTGCCGGCGGAGCTGCGCGCGGTCGAGAACTATCTGCGCGCGACGCGCCTGTCGGTTGAGCGCCAGGTGATGCTCGAGGCGAAGATCATCGACGTCGAGCTGAACGACACTTACCAGTCCGGGATCAACTGGGCGCTGCTGCACAAGAACATCGGCATCGGGCAGGTGGGCGATCAGACCTCGATCGGGCTCAACCAGACCCAGTCGAGCCGGGGCTTGAGCGTCTCGAGCACCACCATGTCAACGCCGCAGCCCAGCGTCGGGAGCGCGGCGACCAGCAGCGCCGCCCTCCTTTCGGGGAACCCGGCGGCGGGCCTGTTCGGGCTCGCGCTGCAGGTGCAGAACTTTGCCGCGCTCATGCAGTTCCTCGAGACCCAGGGGAAGGTTCAGGTCCTTTCCAGCCCCCGCGTGGCGGCGATCAACAACCAGAAAGCCGTGCTCAAGGTGGGCACCGACGAGTTCTTCGTCACCAACATCCAGTCGGCAACAACGGTCGCCACCGCTGCGGGCACGACGGTCGGGACCCCGGTGCCGACCGTGACCGTGCAGCCGTTCTTCTCGGGCATCGTGCTCGATGTCACGCCGAAGATCGACGAGAACAACCAGATCATCCTGCACATCCACCCCTCGGTGAGCCAGGTGACGACCGACAACAAGGACATCAGCCTTGGCGGTGCCGGCAATTTGCGCCTGCCGCTCGCGAAGAGCTCGGTGAGCGAGACCGACACCATCGTGCGCGTCCTGGACGGCAACATCGTCGCGCTCGGCGGCCTCATGAAGCTCGATGTACGCGACAGCCGCGGCGGCTTGCCGGGCACGGGCGACAACGCCGTCGGCAACTTCTTCCGCAATGCGAACACCTCGCTAGTGAAGAAGGAGCTCGTCATCCTGCTCAAGCCCACGGTCATCCAGAGCGATCGCGAGTGGGAGGAGGACCTCAGCCGCACGCGCTCGCGCTTCGAATCGCTGAACATTCCTGTGCCCGCGGCGCCGCTGCCCGAGGCCAAGCGATGAACTACGTCGCCTATTTCGGCCTGCGCGAGCCGCCGTTCGGGATTACGCCGGACACTAGCTTTTTTTATGCCTGCCGCAGCATCCAGGAGGCGCTGAATACGCTGCTCGTCGCCATGGGCAACGGCGAGGGCTTCATCAAGATCACGGGCGAGGTTGGCACGGGCAAGACCCTGCTGTGCCGCAAGTTCCTCGCCACGCTCGACTCGGGATGGGTGAGCGCCTACGTGCCCAACCCGACGCTCGAGCCGCGCGGCCTGTTGCTCGCGCTTACCGAAGAGCTGGGCCTCGCCGTCGATGCGAGCGCCGACCAGCACCGGCTGATCAAGAGCGTCACCAAGTGCCTGCTCGATCTCGCCCGCCTGCGCAAGCGGGTCGTGCTGTGCATGGACGAGTGCCAGGCGATGCCGCTCGAAACGCTCGAGGCGGTGCGGCTGCTGACCAATCTCGAGACCGAGAAGCGCAAGCTGCTGCACGTCGTCATGTTCGGCCAGCCCGAGCTCGACCGGAAGCTGCAGGACAGATCGATCCGGCAGCTCCTGCAGCGCATCACCTTCCACCACCGCTTGAGCGGCCTGCAGGAGGACGAAGTCGGCGCGTATATCGCGCACCGCCTGGCGGTCGCGGGTTACGGCGCAGAGGCGCTTTTCAGCGAGGGCGCGATCACAGCCTTGCATCGCGCGAGCCGCGGCGTGCCCCGGCTGGTCAACATCCTCGCGCACAAGTCGCTGCTTCTCGTGTTCGGCGAGGGCAAGCGCCAGGTGGAGCGCCGCCATGTCGTCGTCGCGGCGAGCGACACGCCGTCGGCGGCGTCCCTCGGCCGCAGCTGGTGGCCGCGGTTCAGGTTGTTCCGCTGGGCCGACTGAGCCTTTCCCGCGCTCGCCGATGAGCATCATCAACAAGATGCTGCAGGATCTGGATCGCCGCCAGGGAATGTCCGATCCCGGGTCGGCGCCGCCCCCGTCGCAAGTGCGCACGGTGGCGCCCGCGCGCAAGGACCGCGAGTGGTTCTGGCGCATCATCGCCTTGCTCATGATCGTGGCAGTCGGCTGGGTCGGCTGGATCGCGTGGCAACTGCAGCCGCGCCCGCCGGTGGCCACCGAGCAGGCCTTCAAGGCGGCAGAAAACGCCCAGCGCAAGACGATCGCTGCGGCCCCGGTCGCGCCTGCGGTCGCTCCTTCAGCGCCAGCGCAGCCCGCGCCCTCGCCTGCGGCGTCGGCGCCGGCCGCAAGTCCGTATTCGGTACCGCCGGCCGCGCCCGAGACGCTCAAGCTCGCGCAGGATATTCAAACACCCGTGAGGGAACAGGCCGCCAAACCATCCGGCAGGGAAGCAAGCAAAGCGGCGGAAGCAGGCCAAGCGGCAGAAGGCAGCAAAGCGGCGCCGAGGGCGGCCGTCGCGCCGTCGGCGCCTGAGGCGAGCGCGCCCGTGAAGCCGGCGCCCGTCGCGGAGGCAGCGCCCAAAGTCGAGAAACGCGAGCGAGCGCGCAGCCCGCAGGAGCGCGCCGAGCTGGAATTCCGCCGCGGCGTGGCGCTGATGAATCAGGGCAGAATCAGTGAAGCGGAGGAGGAACTCGGCTCGGCGGTGCGCGCCTATGCCGGTCACGAGCCGGCGCGCCAGGCGCTCGTCGCGCTCGACCTCGAGCAGGGCCGGGTGGACAGCGCGCGCCGGCTGCTGCAGGAGGGCCTCGCGCTCAATCCGGCGAACGTCCGTTTCGCCGCCGTTCTCGCCCGCATCCTGATCGAGCGCAAGGACTATGCAGGCGCGCTCGAGGCGACCCAAGGCGCCCTCGCCGAAGGTCAGGGCGACGCGGAGCTGCAGGCGATGCGCGGCACCGCAATGCAGAGACTCGGCCGTCAGGTGGAGGCGAGCGAAGCGTTTCGCGCCTCGCTGCGCGCCGCGCCGCAGAACGGGGCCGCCTGGATGGCGCTCGCCCTCTCGCTTGAGGCCCAGAACAAGCGCAGGGAAGCGGCCGAGGCGTTCAGGCGCGCCGCCTCCGCCGGTACCCTCGGCGCGGACGCGCGCACGTACGCCGAGCAACGCGCCAGAGCGCTGCAGTAACAGCCGAGGGGAAACGAGCTACGCGGGTGCGCCTGCGGTGGGCCCGATCTGCTCGAGCCGATAGCCGTAGTTGTAGACGGGCACCACGCGAAAGCCGGTTTCCGACCTCAGGTCGAGCTTCTTGCGCACCTGGCTGACGTGCGTATCGACGGTTCGCGTGGCGAGATCGCCCGAGCGTCCCCACACGGCTTCCTGCAGATGGCCGCGCGACATGAGCCGCCCCATGTTGCGAAAGAGAACGACGGCGAGGTCGAATTCCTTGGGCGTCAGCTCGATCTTGGCGCCGTCGCGCCGGATCTCGCCGCGCTGGGTGTCGATCTGGAACGGCGGAAACATGAGCTGCTTGTCCTCCTCGCGCGGGTAGGCGCGGCGCAGCAGGGCGTGCACGCGCGCGATCAGCTCCTGCTGGCGCGCCGGCTTGATCATGTAGTCGTCGGCCCCGTGCTCGAGCGCGAACACGATGTCCTGCTCCGAGTCGCGCACCGTCACGAACAGGATCGGCACCTTCTTGGACACATTGGTGCGCAGCCATTGCAGCACTTCCGTCCCGGACACATCGGGCACCTGCCAGTCCAGAATGAAAAGGTCGAAGCTCTCGCGCGTGGCGCGCATCATCGCCTCGCGCCCGGTAAGGTAGCCGTGCACGTCGTGCCCGTCGTGCACCAGCCAGCGCTGCAACAGGGCCAGCTGGTCCGGGTCGTCCTCGAGGATGGCGATACGCACGGTTCGGATGATAATGCGGTGATCCTTCAGTGCAAAGAAGTGTGAAAACCGAATGAAATTAGGGCTCTTGGGCGGTGGAACGATCGCGCGGCTGGTGCTGGAACACCTCAAGCGGGGCGAAATTCCGGAGATCGAGGTCGTCGCGGTCGCCGGCCGCAACGCCGATTCACGTGGCGCCGAGCTGGCGCGCGAATTCTCGGTTCCCTATGTCATCGGCTTTGCCGCGCTTCGTGCCGCCAAGCCAGAGGTGGTGATGGAAGCGGCATCGCATGACGCGGTGCGCGAGCATCTCGTCTCGCTGCTGGAGAGCGGCATCTCGGTGGTCGTGCTCTCCGCGGGCGCGCTCTCGGACGACAAGTTGCGAAGCGCTGCCGAGGCCGCGGCGCGGCGCTCGGGCGCGCTGCTCTACGTGCCTTCGGGCGGCATCGGCGGGATGGACGCGTTGAAAGGCGCTTTGGCCGCGGGCGTCGATGAGGTGACGATCGAGGTCGCCAAACCGCCGGTCGCCTGGAAGGGAATCGCCTACGTCGAAAGCCTCGGCATCGATCTCGCCGGGCTACGCGCGCCCAAGACGCTCTTTGAAGGACCCACGCGTGACGGGGTGCCGCTTTTCCCGCAGAACGTGAATATCGCCGCCGTGCTCTCGCTCGCGGGCATCGGCTTCGATCGAACCCGCATGAGAGTGGTCGCCGACCCCGGATTGACGGTCAACACGCACACGATCGAAGTGAGGGGCGCGAGCGGCCGATTCAGAGTCGTCTTCGAGAATATTCCCGCGCCCGAGAACCCCAAGACGTCTTTCCTGGCTTGCTACAGCGTCCTTGCTGCACTGCGGGAATTGGGGTCAAAAAGCCGGTACGGGACCTGAGTTGTGCGGGAAAGCAACCGATTGTGAAACGCAGTCGGCCGCAATGCGGCCTGATTCTTGCCTAACTGGCGGAAACAAGACATAATTTCAGGTTCCGCCGGAGGGGTGCCCGAGCGGCTAAAGGGGGCAGACTGTAAATCTGTTGGCCTTGCGCCTACGTTGGTTCGAATCCAACCCCCTCCACCAGCAGATGCTCGGGTGCGGCACAGCGGAAACGGAACGAAGACGGGTGAAGGAAAAAGGCGGGTGTAGCTCAATGGCAGAGCAGAAGCCTTCCAAGCTTATGACGAGGGTTCGATTCCCTTCACCCGCTCCAGCAAGTGGTCGAGGCGGTACGAATTCGCGCCCATGTAGCTCAGTGGTAGAGCACTCCCTTGGTAAGGGAGAGGTCATGTGTTCGATCCACATCATGGGCACCAGCATTTCCGGACATTTCAACGCATAGGCGTCAGTCATGGCGAAAAGCAAATTCGAGAGAACCAAGCCGCACCTGAACGTGGGGACGATTGGCCACGTGGATCATGGCAAGACGACGCTGACGGCGGCGATGACGCACATTCTGGCGAAGAAGTTCGGGGGCGAGGCGAAGAACTA
>DATAID010000046.1:0-33591 GCA_036262835.1 Burkholderiales bacterium
ACGCCGATCGAGCGGATCCGCGTCTCGCAGCAGGGCGCCTTCGGGCGCGCGCGGCTGGACGCCCGGGACGCCGGCGTGCCGGCGCTCGGCTATGTGGTCCCCTACGCCGACCTGCTCGAATCGCTGCGCCGGGAGCTCGGCAAAAAGGAAATTTCCCTTCAATCCGGCCCTGGCGAAGCGCTGCTGACCGTGCACGCGGAAGGCCTCTCCGACGAAGCCAGGGAAAAGCGCTATCCGCACGATGCGCTCGTCGCTTCCGTGTCGGTCGAGCCGCCGGCCGCCGTCACTGCCTGGGAGCGATTCACGCCGGAAGGACCGCTTGCGCTGCTGCCGCTCGGCGGGCGCTACGCCGTCGTCTGGGCGCTCAGTCCACAACGAGCGCAAGCGCTCGCCGCGGCGCCTGCCCCCGGGTTTCTCGGCGCGCTGCAGCAGGCGTTCGGCAGCCAGGCCGGGCGCTTTAGCGCCGTGGCCGACCGCGCTCAGGTGCCGCTCGCGCTGCGCGTGCGCGCCGCGCGGGTCGCTCCGCGCGCTGCCTACGTCGGCAACTCCGCGCAGGCGCTGCATCCGGTCGCCGGACAAGGCTTGAATCTGGGCTTGCGCGATGCCTGGGACCTGGCGCAGGTCTTGCGGGACGCCCGAGACCCGGGCGAAGAGCGCGTGCTCGCTCGCTATGCGGCGACGCGGCGGCTCGACGCGGCGGCAACAGTTCGTGCCACTGATCTGCTTGCGCGCGGCTTCCTCGGCACCGGGCCGGTGCGCCGGCTGATCGGAGGAATTGGATTAACGGCGCTCGACACCTGCTTGCCGGCGCGGAAGTTTTTCGCGCGCCGCATGATCTTCGGCGCTTCGGCGCTCCCTTGACGTTCTCTTGTTTGAAAAACGCAACATGGCCGATGTTTTTTCGCAACGATTGAGGTTAGAATTCGCTCCCCTCGCATAGCCATCCAACGACATAAATAAATGCAGCTCGGCGCGCACACGTTGCGCAACGGCCTGTTCGTCGCCCCGATGGCGGGCGTGACGGATCGCCCATTCCGCACGCTGTGCCGGCGTTTCGGCGCGGCGCTCGCGGTCTCCGAGATGGTTTCCACCCGGCCTGAGCTGCGCCACACGCGCAAGTCGCGGCTGCGCCTGGAGCACCGCGGCGAGTCGAGCCCCGTTTCGGTGCAGATCGCCGGCGCCGATCCCCTGCAGATGGCGGCGGCGGCCCGCCTGAACGCCGACGAGGGCGCCCAGATCATCGACATCAACATGGGCTGCCCGGCGAAAAAGGTATGCAACGTGGCGGCCGGCTCGGCACTTCTGTCCGATGAGCCCCTCGTCGGGCGCATCCTCGACGCCGTGGTCGCCTCGGTCGACGTTCCAGTGACGCTCAAGATCCGCACGGGCCCGGCGCCCGAGCGCCGCAACGCCGTGCGCATCGCGCGGATCGCGGAGTCGGCCGGCGTGCGCCTCCTTGCCGTGCACGGCCGCACGCGCGCCTGCGGATTCCGCGGCGAGGCCGAGTTCGAAACGATCGCCGAGGTCAAGGCGGCGGTGAGGATTCCGGTGATCGCCAATGGCGACATCTCGACGCCCGAGGAAGCGAAGCGGGTGCTCGCCTTCACGCGCGCCGACGGCATCATGATCGGGCGCGCCGCGCACGGCCGCCCGTGGATCTTCCGGGAATTCCTTTCCTACCTGAGCGAGGGCCGACACGCACCGGCTCCCTCGCCCGTGGAAATGCGCGCCGTGGCGCTCGAGCACCTGCGCTCGCTCTACGAGCTCTACGGCGAGGACCTCGGCGTGCGCATCGCCCGCAAGCACATCGGCTGGTACGTCCGCCCGCTTCCCGGAGGCGAGATGTTCCGTCGCGAAGCCATGGCGCTCGATAGCGCCGCCGAGCAGCTCGCGGCGGTGGGCCGCTTCTTCGAAGGGCTGCAGGAATGAGCCGCAACAACGAGCTCGCCGACGCGGTGAAGCGGTCCCTGGAGCGCTATTTCCGCGACATGGACGGCGAGAAGCCCACGCAGATCTACGACATGGTGCTGAGAAACATCGAGCGGCCGCTGATCGAGACGGTGCTCGGCAAGGCCGAGGGCAACCAGAGCCTCGCGGCCGCGATGCTCGGCATCGACCGCAACACGCTGCGCAAGAAGATCCAGCAACTCCGGATCAAGGGGTGACCCCGCCGTGAAGGTCAGTCGGGCGCTCCTCAGCGTTTCCGACAAGACGGGCGTGGTCGAGCTTGCCCGTGGCCTCGCCGCGCTCGGCGTCGAGGTCCTTTCCACCGGCGGCACCGCGCAGCTGCTCCAGAAAGAAGGCGTCCGGGTGACCGAGGTCTCGGCGCACACCGGCTTTCCGGAGATGCTCGACGGCCGCGTCAAGACCCTGCATCCGAAGATCCACGGCGGACTGCTCGGGCGCCGCGAGCTGCCCGCCCACGCGGCCGCCATGAAGCAGCACGGCATCGCGCCCATCGACCTGCTCGCGGTGAACCTGTACCCGTTCGAGGCCACGGTGGCCAAGCCCGGCTGCACGCTCGAAGACGCCATCGAGAACATCGACATCGGCGGGCCGGCGATGGTGCGCTCGGCGGCCAAGAACTGGAAGGACGTGGCGGTGCTCACCGATCCGTCCCAGTACGCAGCCGTGCTCGAGGATCTCAAGCGCTCGGGCGCCCTGAGCGACGCGCGCCGCTTCGAGCTCGCGGTCGAAGCCTTCAACCGCATCAGCAACTATGATGCTGCGATCAGCGATTACCTTTCCTCTCTCGGAAAAGACGGCCAGCGCGCCGGGTTCCCCGGCCAGTCGAACGGCCGGTTCGTGAAGCTCCAGGACCTGCGCTACGGCGAGAACCCGCACCAGAGCGCGGCGTTCTACCGCGATCTCCATCCGGCGCCGGGCTCGCTCGTCACGGCCAGGCAGCTCCAGGGCAAGGAGCTCTCGTACAACAACATTGCCGACGCCGACGCGGCATGGGAGTGCGTGAAAAGCTTCCAGTCGCCCGCCTGCGTCATCATCAAGCACGCCAACCCCTGCGGCGTCGCGGTCGGCGCGGACGCCGCCAACGCCTACGCGAAGGCCTTCCAGACCGATCCGACCTCGGCCTTCGGCGGCATCATCGCCTTCAACGTGCCGGTCGACGACGAAGCCGCGCAGCGCGTCGTCAAGCAGTTCGTCGAGGTCCTGGTCGCGCCGCAGTTCACCCAGGGCGCGCTGAAAATCTTCGCCGAGAGGGAAAACGTGCGCGTGCTCGAGATCCCGCTCGCCGGCGTCAAGCGCGACGGCAAGACCGCTTGGGAGCAGGGCCGCAACCTGCACGACGTGAAGCGGGTCGGCTCGGGGCTGCTCATCCAGAGCGCCGATAACCGGGAGCTCAAGCGCGAGGAGCTCAAGGTCGTGACGAAGAAAAAGCCGACCGAGCGCCAGACGGACGACCTGCTTTTCGCCTGGAAGGTCGCCAAGTACGTGAAATCGAACGCGATCGTGTTCTGCCGCGACGGCGCCACGGTCGGCGTGGGCGCGGGCCAGATGAGCCGGGTCGACAGCGCGAAGATCGCCGCGCTCAAGGCCGAAGGCGCCGGGCTGGCCTTGCAGGGCTCGGTCGTCGCCTCGGACGCCTTCTTCCCGTTCCGCGACGGGCTCGATGCGGTCATCGACAAGGGCGCCGTCGCCGTGATCGAACCGGGCGGCAGCGTGCGCGACGACGAAGTGATCGCGGCCGCGGACGAGCGCGGCGTGGCCATGGTCTTCACCGGCGTGCGCCACTTCCGCCACTGACATGAAGCGATCGCAGTGAAGCTTCTGGTCATCGGCGCGGGGGGCCGCGAGCATGCGATCGCGTGGAAGCTCGCGCAGAGCCCCAAGGTTCAGAAGGTCTACGTCGCGCCCGGGAACGGGGGGACGGCGACGGAAACCGGCGTGGAAAACGTCCCGCTTTCCTCCTTCGCGGAGCTCATTTCATTCGCCAAGAAAGAGCAGATCCACCTGACCGTGGTCGGCCCGGAAGCCCCCCTCGCCGAGGGCATCGTGGACGCGTTCCAGGAGGCGGGGCTCAGGATCTTCGGCCCGACGCGCGCCGCGGCGCAGCTCGAGGCCTCCAAGGACTTTGCCAAGCAGTTCATGGTGCGTCACGGCCTGCCGACCGCAAGCCATGCCACCTTCAGCCGGGTCGACGAGGCGAAGTCCTACATCGACCGGCACGGCGCGCCGATCGTCGTCAAGGCCGACGGGCTCGCCGCCGGCAAGGGCGTGGTGGTCGCGCAGACCGCAGCCGAGGCGAAGGCCGCAATCGACTCGATGCTCGTCGACCAGCGCTTCGGCGAAGCGGGGGCGCGCGTCGTGATCGAGGAGTTCCTCGAGGGCGAGGAGGCGAGCTTCATGGTGATCGCCGACGGCAAGCATGCGCTGCCGCTCGCCACCAGCCAGGATCACAAGCGGCTCAGGGACGGCGATCGGGGCCCCAACACGGGCGGCATGGGCACCTACTCGCCCGCGCCGATCGTCACGCCGCAGCTGCACGCGCGCGTCATGCGCGAGATCATCCATCCCGCGATCGCCGGGATGGCGAAGGACGGCACGCCTTATGTCGGCTTCCTTTACGCCGGGCTCATGATCGACAAGCAGGGCAATCCGAAGACGCTCGAATTCAACGCGCGGCTCGGCGACCCCGAGACGCAGCCGATCCTGCTGCGGCTCAAATCCGACCTCCTTCCGCTCATCGAGCACGCGCTCGAAGGCACGCTCGACAAGGCGGAGGCCGACTGGGACCGGCGCTCGGCGCTCTGCGTGGTCCTCGCGGCCGCGAACTATCCCGAGGAGCCGAGGAAAGGCGACGAGATCAAAGGCTTGCCCAAGCCCGAGGACGATTGCCGCGTGTTCCACGCCGGCTCCAGGCTGGACGGCCGGCGTGTGCTCACCCATGGCGGTCGCGTGCTCGGGGTGACCGCGCTTGGCGACTCGCTCAAGCGCGCCGCGCAGCGCGCCTATGCGGCGGTCGACTCGATCCGCTTCGAGGGCATGCAGTACCGCACCGACATCGGCCACCGGGCACTCAAGAAGTGAATCTGCGGGCAGTCGAGACGTATTTCACCGGGCTGCAGGAACGCATCGTCGGCGCGCTGGAAGCGATCGACGGAAAATCCTTCGCGAACGACCGCTGGAGCCGCGCCGAGGGCGGCGGCGGCATCACGCGCGTGATCGAAGAGGGCAACGTCTTTGAGCGCGGCGGCGTCAATTTCTCGCGAGTCCAGGGCAAATCGCTCCCCGCCTCGGCGAGCGCCTCGCGGCCGCAGATCGCCGAGCGCGGATTCGATGCGATGGGCGTCTCGCTCGTCCTGCATCCGCGCAATCCCTACTGCCCGACGGTGCACCTCAACGTGCGCTTTTTCTCGGCCGGCGATGTCTGGTGGTTCGGCGGCGGCATGGACTTGACGCCCTATTACGGGTTTGAAGAAGACGCGCGGCACTTCCACGCCGCGTGCAAGAAAGCCGTGGGCAGCCACTATCCGCGCTTCAAGCAGTGGTGCGACGAGTATTTCTTCGTCAAGCACCGCAACGAGCCGCGCGGCATCGGCGGCATCTTCTTCGACGATCTGACCGAGCCCGACTTCGACACCTGCTTCAAGCTCGTGCAAGGCGTGGGCGACCATTTCGTTCCCGCCTACGGCACGATCGTGGAAAAACGCAGATCGCATCCGTTCGGCGAGCGCGAGCGCGCCTTCCAGGCCTACCGGCGCGGCCGCTACGTGGAATTCAACCTCGTCTACGACCGCGGTACGCTCTTTGGCCTGCAATCGGGCGGAAGGACCGAATCCATCCTGATGTCATTGCCGCCGGTGGTGAGCTGGCGCTATGACTGGAAGCCCGCGCCGGGTTCGACCGAAGATAAGCTTTACAAGGACTTCCTGAAACCCCGCGACTGGGCCTAGCCGGCGCTCAGGGCAGCTCGGCGGCGCGGCGAAAGTGCTTCTGCGCCTCGGCCGGGCGGTTGTCGCGCTCGGCAAGGCGCGCGAGCTCGAGGTGCGCGGCACGCGTCTCGCCGAAGGAGAGGCTCGCCTCGAGGTAGTTCTGCGCCTTGCCCCAGAGCTCGGCCTTCGCGCACAGCGTGCCGAGCGCCGCCAGGAGCTGCGGGTCCTCGGCGCGCTCGCGCAGCCAGCGCTCGGCGCGCTCGATGCGGGCGCGCGCCTCTTCCTGCACCTTCTGGCTCTCCATGCCCGGGATCTCGCAGTAAAGGAGCACGAGGCCCGCGGTCCACTCGGCGGCAAGGCTCTTTTCGATCAGCGCGCGGGCGAGCGCCGTGTCGCCGAGCGCCGAAGCCTTGCGCGCGGCCGCCGCGGCCACGCGCGGATGCGCGAGATCGACCGAGGGGATGTGCCGCAAGCGGGCTTCCAGCGAGGCGCGATCGCCGCCCTCGCGCGCAAGCAGCTCGATGTAGGCCTGCACCCGGTGCTCTTCGGCGACCGTGGGCGAGACCGCGCCGCGCTTGGCGAGAAGCGACGCAAGCCTGAGCACCTCCTCCCAGTTGTGCGCGCCGCGCTCGGCGCGCAGGAGCATCCGCGCGCTCGCCAGGTGCCGCGGCCCCGTGCCATGCAGACTTCGCAGCGCGTCGCGCGCGCCGACGAAATCGCGCTCTTCCAGCAGCAGCTCCGCCTGGGTCAAAAGGCGCGCCGTGTGCAGCGCCTCGCCCTCGCGCTCGGCGCGCTCGAGCCACTGGTCGCGCCGCTCGAATTCGCGCAGCTGGTGCGACGCACGCGCGGCAATAAGCGCGGCGAGGCCCCGCGAGATGCCCGCCCGCCAGGCGATCTCCGCCTCCCTTTCGGCGCGCGAGTAGCGTCCCTCGAAGTAGCCCTGCAGCGCGGCGGCGAGCGCCGCTTGCGCCTGCTCGCGCTTGCGCCGCCCCCAGAAGGCGCGCACCTGCGAGGGCAGCGCGAGCGTGTGGCCGACCAGGCGCGTCGCGAGATAGAGCACCGCGAAGAACGCGAGCAGGCCGAGGATCGCGAGCAGGAGCGAGGTTTCCACGCGCCAGGGCGGATAGGTCACGACGACGATGCCCTCGCCGGTTCGGCCGGCGAGCGCGAGCGCCACGGCGGCGGCGAAGACCGCCAAGAGCCAGAGGAGCCAACGCATCATGCCGGGATCAGGTCTTGCGCTCGCGGCGCGACTTGAAATTTCGCACCGCCTCGAGGCTGTCGGTGATCGACGGCGGCTCGAAGCTGATCGAGGCCGAGGAGAGCTGCCGCAGCTGCGCGAGCGCAGCCTGCGACGGCTTGGCGCGCGCATCGAAGTAGCGCTGGATCCAGGACTGCGCGGCGCGGATATCCTCGCGGTAGCCGGCCTCGTCGCGGGTGAGGAGCGCGAGCCGCGCATTGAGCAGCCGCAGCTTCAGGTTCTCGCGCAGGAAATACGCCTGCGGCGGGGGCACGAGCGGCGGCTCGGGCGACTCGATCTTGCGCACCACGATGAGGCCGCGCAATTCCTTCCACACTTCGCCGCCGAGGCGCGTGAAGAAGCCTTCCTCCGGCGGCGCGGGCAGGGGCGCAGTCGCGCCTTTGGACTCTTTCGCGCCTGTTTTCGCCGGCCGATCCTCCGCGCGCGGCGCGCGCTCGTCGAAGGCGAGCGGCAGGCCGTCGACGCTTGCGACCAGGCGATCGAGCCCGAGCGACAGCCCCGGCACGTCCAGCGCCGGCAGGGACTTGAGACGCTCGATGTCGCGCGCGAGCGCGCGTCGCACTGGCAGGAACTGTGGCCGGTCGGCGCGCGAGAGCCGGCCTTCGGCGAGCTGCAGGGCAAGCAGCGCCGCGCGCACGTTGCCCGAGAGCTGCAGCTGCTGCTGCGCGATCGCGAGCACCTGCTCGATCTCCGCGAGCTGCCACTCGTCGCGGTTGCGCGCCAGCTCCTGGTAGAGCGCCTCGAGCGCGAGCTGCTGGCTCTGCGACTCGGACAACTTGGTCTCCAGCGCGCCAAGCTTGCCTTGGGCCTCGCGCAGCGATTCCTGCGTCTGGCGCCCGAGATTGCGCGCCTCGCGGCTGTCGTTCTCGATGTCGCGCAGGCGCCGGGCGAGCTCCTCCTGCGTCGCGCCGATGCGCCCGCGCGTGTCGATCCACAGGCCCGCCGACACCGCGGCGAGCACGACCAGCATGATCGCGAGGTTGCGCCAGGAACGGGGCGCGGCCGCAGGTGTCGTCGACGTCGGCGTCGGCGCGTCAGTCATGCGAAGTCTTTTAGCGTGCGGCGCCGAAGTATGCAACCAGCGCCGCGGCCATTTCGGCGTTGCCCGGACCGCCGAGCACGGCATTCTCAATGCCCGCGCGCCTCGCTTGCTCGACGACGCGCGGGTGCGGCACGAAGACGGGCAGGCGCCCCAGCCTGGCGACGGCCTCCGGCCCGAGCATGCCGAGGAAGTTGGCGAGGCCCTCGCCCGAGGACACGGTGACCGCGTCCACCCCGGCCGCCCAGGCCTGCGCGAGCCCCTCGGAGGACGGGCGTACGCGGCGGTAGCAGGCGGCGTAGGCAACCTCGGCGCCGCGTTTTTCCAGCTCCTCGCCGAGCAACTGTCGGCCGGCATCGCCGCGGAAAATGACGACGCGCCGGCCGCGCAGCCGGGCGAGCTCGGGGAGCGCAAGCAGCGCCTCGCTGTCGGATTGCGCCGAGGGCGCGATGACCCTCGAGAACCCGCGCGCTTCGAGCGCGCGGCGGCTGCCTTGGCCCACCGTGGCGACGCGAAGCTTCGCCGGCCAGGCAAGCCCGCTTTTGGCAAGCAGCTCGAGCGCGCTCTCCACCGCATTGCGGCTGACGAAGATGGCGAGATCGAAGGAGGCGAGCCGCGCGGCAAGCTCGAGAAAAGGCGCCGTGTCCTCCAGCGGCCGGATTTCGATCGCGGGAACGCTCAACGCCTCCCCGCCCGCCTCCCGCACCAGCGCGGCGAGCCCTTCGGACTGCGCGCGCGGCCGCGTGACGAGGATGCGCCGGCCCTGCAAAGGCTTCACGCCGGATTCGTCGGCCCGAGCGTCGCGAGGATTTCGTCCGCGCCCTGCTCGCGCAGGAGCGCGGCCGCGCGCTCGCCGAGCGCTTCCGGCGCCGCCGCATCCCCCTCGACTTCCGCGCGCGCCATCCGCTTGCCGTCGGGCGCCGCGACCAGGGCCCGAAGCCTGAGCCGGCTGCCGCTCGCCTGCGCAAACGCGCCGAGCGGAATGGTGCAGCTGCCGCCGAGCGCGCGATTGACGGCGCGCTCGGCGCGCACGCAGGCGCCGCTCGCCCGATCGTCGAGCGGCGCGAGCAGCTCGATCACGTCGGTGTGCGAGGCGAGGCACTCGATGCCGAGCGCGCCCTGCCCCGCCGCGGGCAGGCTCTCCTCGACCTCAAGGCAGGAACGGATCCGCGCGGCGAGGCCAAGCCGCTTCAGGCCGGCGGCGGCGAGCACGATCGCGGCGTATTCGCCCCGGTCGAGCTTGGCAAGCCGCGTGTCCACGTTGCCGCGCATCGGCCGGATCTCGAGCGAGGGATGGCGCGCGGCGATCTGCGCCTGACGGCGCAGGCTGGAAGTTCCGACGGTGGCGCCCGCGGGCAGCGAGGCCAGGTCCGGATAGCGAGCGGACACAAAAGCGTCGCGCGGGTCCTCGCGCGCGAGGATCGCGCCCAGCGTGAAGCCCGGCGGCAGGTCGGCAGGCACGTCCTTCATCGAGTGGACCGCGATCGAGGCGCGGGCATCGGCGAGCGCGCTCTCGAGCTCCTTTACGAAAAGTCCCTTGCCGCCCGCCTTGACGAGCGAGACGTCGACCAGTTCGTCCCCGCGCGTGGAGAGCGGCAGCAGCTCGACCGCGAGGCCGGGCCATAGCGCCCTCAGGCGCTCCCTCACGTGCCCGGCCTGCCACAGCGCGAGCGCGCTTCGGCGCGTGGCGATGACAAGGCGCTCGGGGCGGCTCATGCCTTTGCCTCGGGAACGGCGGCTTTCACCGAGCTCCACTGGCGCCGGCTGACGGGCAGGCGCTCCTCCACGCCCTCGAGCACGACGTTCCACTGCATCTCCTCGTCCTCGCCGCCCGCGGCGCCCTTGCCCCGCTCGAAGCCGCGGATCGAGGCGCGCGCCACCAGGCAATTGCGGTGCACGCGGATGAAGCGGCCGGCGAACTCCTTTTCGATCGCCACGAGGGGCTCCTCGATCAGGTGCTCGCCTGCGCGCGTGCGCAAGGTCACGTACTTGAGCTCGGCCTTCAGATACACGACCTCGGCCACCGGCACGAGCGTGATGCGGTTGCGCTCGGCGACCGAGAAGTACTCGCGCGAAGCGGGCGAGGCGCGCGCGAACCGCTCGCCTTCGACGGGCTTCGCCATCTGTGCCTTTTTCAGCGCCGCGGCAAGCCGCCCGGCGCGCACCGGTTTGAGCAGGTAGTCGAGCGCGTTCAGCTCGAAGGCCTCGACCGCGTGCCGGTCGTGCGCCGTGATGAAGACGATCGCAGGCGGCGCTTCCAGCGCCGAGAGGTGGCGCGCCACTTCCAGGCCGCTCATGCCCGGCATCTGGATGTCGAGGAGCAGCAGGCGCGCCCCGCTCTCAGGGAGGCGCTCGAGGAGCTCAAGGCCGTTGGCCGACTCGCCCACCACGCGGGTGGCGACCTCGCCGCTCACGTCGGCAAGCAGTTCCTTCAGGCGCGCGCGCGCCGGAGCCTCGTCGTCCGCGATGTAGACGTCCAGCGCCGCGCCCGCCTTCATGCCTGCGCCTCCGCCTGGGCGCGCGCGTCGTCGCCGCCACTCACGCGGTAGGGGATCTCGATCTCGACGCGGTAGCGGCCGGCTTCGACCCGCGATTCGAGCCGCGCCTCGGCGTCGAAGAAGAGCATCAGGCGCTCGCGGATGTTCTCGAGCGCCATGCGGTTGCCCCCGTGGCCCGGCCGGCTCTCGTGGTACGGGTTCTCGATGAGCGCGAGCACCCGGGCGTCGCGCCGCTCGATCCGCACCAGCACGTCGCCCGTGCCGGTGCCCGGCTCGATGCCGTGATAGACCGCGTTCTCGAGCAGGGGCTGCAGCACGAGCGGCGGCAGGAGCGCGTCGACCGGCGCGCTATCGAGCTCCCAGGACAGGCGCAGGCGCTCGCCCAGCCGCAGCTGCTCGATCGCGGCATAGCGCTCGATGAGCGCGATCTCGTCTGCGAGGCGCACCAGGCTGCGTCCGTCGGACATGAGTGCGCGAAAGAGATCCGACAGATCCTCGAGCGCCCGCTCCGCGCGCCGCGGATCGCGCCGGATGAGCGCGAGCACCGCGTTCAGGCTGTTGAAGAGGAAGTGCGGGCGGATGCGCGCCTGCAGCGCCTGCAGGCGCGCTTCGGCGAGCGCCGGCGAATACGCGCGCCGGTGCAGGCGAAGGTAGGCGAGCGCCGCGACTGCGCTCGCGGCCGCAAGACCGAGCGCGCGCGAAAGCCCGCCCGCGGTGCCCTCGCCGTAGAGCGTATGCATCGTCCACACCCATCCGAGCACGACCGCGACGATCAGCGCGCAGCCCGCGAGATACGGCAGGCGCAGCAGCCAGGGCGCAGCGGCATAGAGGACGATCAGGCTCGCCATGAGCGGCGGCTCGACGAGCACCGCGTTTCGCGCGATCGCGTCGATCGCCGTGGCCCAGCTCGTCGCATCAAGGAAAGCGCACGCCGCCGAGAGCAGATTGACGAGGATGAGCACGCGCGCGATCGAGCCCAGATTGCGGAAATCGGGCAGGGCGTCCGCATCGAGGTTTTGCCTTATACTCAGCATCGTTAGCGAGCGGTGTTAAACCCCATTCTATTCCGGATGGCCACCCCCACGAGAAAGCGCCGCAACAACTCCCGCCTCTGGTCGGCGCGCTTCGCCGAGCCGGTCGATGCGCTTACGCAGCGCTTCACCGCTTCGCTTGCTTTCGACCGGCGCCTCGCCCACGAGGACATCGCCGGCTCGCTCGCGCACGCGCGCATGCTCGCTGCCTGCGGCGTCATCTCGGCGCGCGACGGCGCCGCGATCGAGCGCGGCCTCGCCAAGGTGCGCGCCGAAATCACCTCGGGCAAGTTCGACTGGTCGGCCGGCGATGAAGACGTGCACTCGGCGATCGAGCGGCGCCTGACCGAGCTCATCGGCGATGCCGGCAAGCGCCTGCACACCGCGCGCTCGCGCAACGACCAGGTCGCCACCGACCTGCGCCTCTGGCTGCGCGGCGAGATCGACGCGATCGATGCGCTGCTCGCGGCGCTGATCGCCGCGCTCGCCAACCAGGCGGCCCGGCACGCCGCGCTCGTCATGCCGGGATTCACGCACCTGCAGGTCGCGCAGCCGGTGACCTTCGGGCACCACCTGCTCGCCTGGGCGGCGATGCTCGAGCGCGATCGCGAGCGCCTCGCCGATTGCCGGCGGCGCGTGAACGTGCTGCCGCTCGGGGCCGCCGCGCTCGCAGGCACGAGCTTTGCGATCGACCGCGCCGCGGTCGCCCGTGAGCTCGGCTTCGAGGCGATTGCCGGCAACTCGCTCGACGCGGTGTCGGATCGCGACTTCGCGATCGAATTCGCGGCCTGCGCGGCGCTCATCATGATGCACCTGTCGCGCTTCGCCGAGGAGCTCATCCTCTGGACGAGCCCGCGCTTCGGCTTCGTGACCCTCCCCGACCGCTTCTGCACCGGCAGCTCGATCATGCCGCAGAAAAAGAATCCGGACGTGCCCGAGCTCGTGCGTGGAAAGAGCGCGCGCGTCTTCGGCCACCTCGCCGGGCTGCTGGCCCTCATGAAGGGGCAGCCGCTCGCCTATAACAAGGACAACCAGGAAGACAAGGAGCCGCTTTTCGACACCGTGGATACGGTGAAGGGCTCGCTCGAGATCTTCGGCGCGCTCGTCGCCGGCCTCGAGCCCCGGCCGAAGGCGCTGCGCGCGGCAGCGCTCGAGGGCCACGCCACAGCGACCGATCTTGCCGATTACCTCGTAAGGAAGGGCGTGCCCTTTCGCGACGCGCACGCCATCGTCGCGAGCGCCGTCAAGGCGGCGGAGGCGGCCGGCTGCGACCTCGCGGCCCTGCCGCTCGAGAGGCTCAAGCGCTTTTCGCCAAAAATCGGTACCGACGTGCGCCGCGCACTGACGCTCGAGGGCTCGGTGGCGAGCCGCCGCCACGTGGGCGGCACGGCCCCCGCGCAGGTGCGCGCGGCGGCGAAGAAAGTCCTGCAAAAGGCGAGGCCGCGCAGCCGGGGCGTCGCTTGAGCGAGCCGCTCAAGTACGAGCAGATCGGCAAGTACCCCGTCGAGCGCTACCTCGGCTCGGGGGCGACCTCCGAGGTCTACCTGTGCAGCGACCCGTTCGCCAAGCGGAGCGTCGCCGTGAAGCTCGTCTCGGCCGAGCTCTTCAACGACCCGGAGCGCGGCAAGCTCTACCGCAAGCTCTTCGTCACCGAGGCCTCGCTCGCCGGCAAGCTCCAGCACCCGCACATCTGCCAGATCTACGACGCGGTCGCGGACGAGTCGATGCACTACATCGTGATGGAGTACGTCGACGGCGGAACGCTGGAAAGGTACTGCCTGCCCGAGAACCTGCTGCCGATCGAGCGCATCGTGGAGATGGTGTTCAAGTGCACGCGCGCGCTCGAGTTCGCGCACAAGATGGGCATCACGCACCGCGACATCAAGCCGGCCAACATCCTCTATGCCGGCGACACGGACGTGAAGATCACCGATTTCGGCGCCGCCCTGATCGCCACCGGCGAGTCCACCCAGGTGTCGGCGATCGGCTCGCCCGCCTACATGTCGCCGCAGCAGGTGAAGGAGCACCCGCTCGATCACCGCACCGACATCTATTCGATGGGCGTGGTGATGTACCACCTGCTCACCGGGCGGCTGCCCTTCCAGGCCTCGAACAACTTCAGCCTCATCTACCAGATCACGAACGTGGAGCCGTCGATGCCCTCCTCGTTCCGGCCCGAGATCCCGCAGGCAGTGGACCACATCGTGCGCAAGGCGATGGCCAAGGACCTCGAGCAGCGCTATGCGGAATGGGAGGAGTTCTCGCTCGATCTGGCGGCGGTGACGCGCGGCGAGCCCACGGTCGCCCGCGAGCAGCAGTTCGCCGACTCGGACAAATTCGAGACGCTGCGCGGCCTCGATTTCTTCGAGCACTTCTCGGATGCCGAGATCTGGGAGGTCGCGCACATGTCCTCCTGGCGCAGCGCGAAGGCGGGCGAGGCGCTGATGAAGGAAGGCGAGGCCGGCGACAACTTCTGCATCCTCGCCGAGGGCCAGGTCAAGGTCACGAAGAAGAACAAGCTCCTCAACGTGCTGCATGCCGGCGAGTCGTTCGGCGAGATGGCCTACCTGCACAAGGACCATCACGTGCGCGGCGCGGACGTGACCGTGATGGCCGACGCCAAGATCATCTCGGTGCCGACTGCGAAGCTCGAGGAGGCCTCCGACACCTGCCGGCACAAGTTCGACCGCGCGTTCATGGCGCTCCTCGTCGAGCGCCTGACGATGGCCAACATCCGGTTGTCGGGTGTCTGATGCGCGGCCTCTGACCCGGAACGTTTTCCGGAAGCAGGGTTCCAACGCCGCGATGTTCGCGGCCGAATTCGCGGGACTGCAGGCGCTTCGCGCAGCCGGCGCGCGCGCTCCCGAGCCCTATCGCTGCGGCGAGACGTTCATCGAAATGGAGGCGCTCAAGCTCGACGCGCGCCCGGACTGGCCGGCGCTCGCGCGCATGCTGGCCGGCTTGCACCGGAACACGCACGATCGCTTTGGGTGGGCCACCGACAACTGGATCGGCTTGTCGCCGCAGAAAAATGGCTGGAGCGAAGATTGGCCGCAGTTTTTCTGGGACTTCCGCCTTTCGCCCCAGTTATCGAAAGCCAACCTGAAAGCAAAAGATCTGAAGATCGAAAAGCTTTTCAAATCCTACAAGCCCGTCCCCTCCCTGCTCCATGGAGATCTGTGGAACGGCAACGTCGGCTTCACTGCGGCGGGCCCGGTCATTTTCGACCCCGCGGTGTACTTCGGGGATCGCGAGGCGGACATCGCGATGACAGAGCTCTTCGGCGGATTTCCCGAGGAGTTCTATTCAGCGTACGAAAGGGAACTGCCGCTGGACGGCGGCTACGAAACCCGCAAGCACTTGTACAACCTGTACCACCTGCTCAACCACCTGAACCTGTTCGGTTCAGGCTACCGGCGGCAGGTCGAGGCAACGCTAGGCTTTCTGCGCGACCGGCTCCAGTAGCTTCTGCAGCTCGCCGGAGTGATACATCTCTTTCATGATGTCCGCGCCGCCGACGAACTCGCCGTTCACGTAGAGCTGCGGGATGGTCGGCCAGTTGGCGTACTGCTTGATGCCCTCGCGGATGTCCGGGTTCTCCAGCACGTTGACGCTGAAAAACTGGCTCACGCCGCAGGCGTTCAGCGCCTGCACGGCGAGCGCCGAGAAGCCGCACTGCGGCATCTGCGGCGTGCCTTTCATGTAAAGCACGACTGGATTGCCGGAGACCTGCTGCTTGATCTTGTCTTGAGTGTCCATGGCGCGATTTTACCGCTTTCCGTGCAGTCGACCCCCGGTCACCCGGGGGATGCCGGCCAGATCAGGCCAGGTCGCGATCGACGCGAATGCCGCATCCGAGAACAGCGCGCGCACGGCACGCTCCTGGCCGAGCCCATGCTCAAGGAGCAACCAGCCGCCCGGCGACAGGTGCGCGCCCGCACCGGCGACGATGTCCCTGATGCAATCAAGGCCATCCGGCCCCGCCACGAGCGCGGCTTGCGGCTCGAAGGAAAGATCCTTCAAATGCGGATCCCCCTCGGCGACATAGGGCGGATTCGACACGATCAGCTCGAAGCGCTCGCCTGCGACCGGCTCGAACCAGCGGCCATGGCGGAAATCGATGCCGAGATTGAGCTTGGTCGCGTTGCGACGCGCTGTCGCAAGCGCCGAGAGGTCGGCCTCGGTCGCCGTGACGCGGGTTTTTTTCGCATGACACTTCAAGGCAAGGGCGATCGCGCCGCTCCCCGTGCCGAGATCGAGAACCGAGGACGGCTTTCTCTCCAGCGCGAGATCGACGAGGAGCTCGGTCTCGGGCCGCGGGATAAGGACCGAAGGATTGACGGCGAGCTCCAGGCCATAGAACTCCTTGCGGCCGAGGAGATACGCGACCGGAACGCCCTTTTTCCTTTTCTCGAGCAGCCCGCGAAAGGCGTTTTCGGCCTCGAAGGGGATTTCCTCGTCGGCAGAGGCCGCCAGACTCGCCTGCGAAAAACCGCAGACCTCGGCGAGGAGGATGCGGGCCTCGCGCAGGTCGATGGCCGCGCCGGCGATCGCCTCCCTGACCTTCACCAACGCGCTCGCGCGTTCCTCACGCAGCTTCTTCGGAGAGCTGGGCGAGCTGCTCGGCCTGGTGCTCGGCGGCGAGCGCGCCGACGACGTCGTCGAGCTCGCCGTCCATGATGCGGTCGATCTTGTAGAGCGTCAGGTTGATGCGATGGTCGGTGACGCGGCCCTGCGGAAAGTTGTAGGTGCGGATGCGCTCGGAGCGGTCGCCCGAGCCGATGAGCGATTTGCGCGTCGAGGCGGTCTTCGCGGCGAGCTCCTTCTCCTGCTTGTCTTTTATGCGCGCCGCCAGGATCGACAGCGCACGTTCGCGGTTCTTGTGCTGCGAGCGATTGTCCTGGCACTCAACCACGATCCCCGTGGGAAGGTGCGTCACGCGGATCGCCGAGTCGGTCTTGTTGACGTGCTGCCCGCCGGCGCCCGAGGCGCGGAAGGTGTCGATGCGCAGCTCGGCGGGATTGAGCACGACCTCGCTCACCGCGTCGGCCTCGGGCAGCACCGCGACCGTGCAGGCCGAGGTGTGGATGCGCCCCTGCGCTTCGGTGGCCGGAACGCGCTGCACGCGATGGCCGCCCGATTCGAATTTCAGCCTGGAATACGCGCCCTGCCCCGCGATGCGCGCGACCACCTCCTTGTAGCCGCCGAGCTCGGAGGGGCTCTCGGAGATGAGCTCGACCTGCCAGCGCTGGCGCTCGGCATAGCGCATGTACATGCGGAACAGGTCGCCCGCGAAAAGCGCCGACTCGTCGCCGCCGGTCCCGGCGCGGATCTCGAGAAAGAGGTTCCTGTCGTCGTTCGGGTCGCGCGGCAGGAGCGCGGCCTGCAGGTCGGTCTCCAGGCGCTCCATGGCGGCCTGCGCCGATTTGAGCTCTTCTTCCGCCAGGCCCTTCAGGCCGGGGTCGGAGGCCATTTCACGCGCCTCGGCAGCGTCCTTTTCGGCTTTCCTGAACTCCGCAAAGAGGCCGCTGACCTTGCTCACCTCGGCGTGCTCGCGCGAAAGGCGCTTGAACTCGGCCATGTCGCGGGTCGCGTTCTCCGAGGAGAGAAGCCCGTTCAGCTCCTCGAGCCTCCTCGCGAGGCCCTCGAGCTTGGTGCGCAGCGCCGGCTTCAAGACCCGAGCCGGAAAAGCCGCGCGAGCGTCTCCGCGAGCGTGCGCCGCTCCTCGCCCGTCGCCTCGTTGAGCGCCTGCGTGGGCGCGTGCATGAGCTTGTTGGTGAGGCCCTGCGAGAGGCTCTCGAGCACCTGGCGCGGGTCGTCGCCGCGCTGCAGCTGGCGCACGGCGCGCTCGAGCTCCTGCTGGCGCGCGCCCTCGGCCTGATCCCGGAGGGCCCTGATCAGCGGCACCGACTCGCGCGCCTGCATCCAGTGCATGAACTGGCCGACCTGCGTCTCGATGATCGCCTCGGCCTGCTCGACTGCGGAGCGTCGCGCATCCAGGTTGCCCTGCACGACCGACTGCAGGTCGTCCAGCGTGTAGAGGAACACGTCGTCCAGGTCCCCCACCTCGGGCTCGATGTCGCGCGGCACGGCCAGGTCGACCATGAACATGGGCAGCCGGCGGCGGGTCTTCAGCGCGCGCTCGGCGAGCCCCTTGCCGAGGATCGGCAGCGAGCTCGCGGTGCAGGACACGACGATGTCGTGCTCGTGCAGGCAGGCGGCGAGCTCGCGCAGCTCGATCGCGCGCGCGTTGAAGCGGTGCGCGAGCGCCTGCGCGCGCTCGAGCGTGCGGTTGGCCACCGTGATGCGGGCCGGCGCCTGCGCCGCGAAGTGCGTGGCGCAGAGCTCGATCATCTCGCCGGCGCCGACAAACAACACCTTTCTGTCCTGGAGCGACGGGAAGATGCGCGCAGCGAGCTTCACCGCCGCGGCCGCCATCGACACGCTGTTGGCGCCGACCTGCGTGGTCGAGCGCACCTCCTTCGCCACCGCGAAGGAGCGCTGGAACAGCTTGCCGAGCACCGTGCCAAGCGTGCCGGCCGCCTCGGCCGAGCGCGCCGCCGCCTTCATCTGGCCGAGGATCTCCGGTTCGCCGAGCACCATCGAATCCAGGCCCGAGGCAACGCGGAAGGCGTGCCGCACCGCCTGCTCGCGCGGCAGGAGATACAGGTAGCGCTCGAGCTCGGCCGCCTGCACGCCGTGATAGCCGGCGAGCCATTCGCGCGCGGCGCCGCCCTCGGCCTCCTCGAGGCTGCCGGACAGATAGAGCTCGGTTCGGTTGCAGGTGGAAAGGATCGCCGCCTCGGTGCCCAGGCGCCGCTTGAGCTCCGCGAGCGCCTCGCCCAGGCGCTCGACGTGAAACACCACGCGCTCGCGGATCGCGAGCGGCGCCGTGTGGTGGTTCAATCCAAGCGTGACGATGGCCATCGGGGCTGCGGCACGCGCACACAGGCGCTCGCCGGGCGGCCATTTTACCGCCTCAGGCCGGGACGGCGGCGAGCATCTCCTCGAGCTTTTCCTTCGCCACAGGCGGGCTGAAGAGATAGCCCTGCATCTGGTCGCAGCGCAGGAGCCGCAGCAGCCGCGCCTGCTCGTCGGTCTCGACGCCCTCGGCGACCGTCTTCAGGCGCAGCGCCTGCGCGAGCGAAATGATGGTCGAGACGATGCTCGTGTGATCGGCGTTCTCGGTCATGCCGCGCACGAACGAGCGGTCGATCTTGAGAAGGTCGATCGGCAGGCGGCTCAGGTAGGCAAGCGAGGAATGGCCCGTGCCGAAATCGTCGAGCGAGATGCTCGCTCCGCTTTCGCGCAGCATGCGCAGCTTGCGGATGCTTTCCTCGATGTCCTCCATGAGCAGGCTCTCCGTGACCTCCAGGTCCACGCCGCTGTCGCCGCGGCCGAGCGCCGCCCGGACGTCGTCGACGAAGCTTTTCTGGCGCAGCTGCAGCGCGGAGACGTTGACGGCGATGCGGGGCGCGCGCAGGCCGTGCGAGGTCCATTCGCGGAACGCCGCGGCTGCCATTTCGAGCGCCTGGCGGCCCGCCTCGAGGATCATCCCGGTCTCCTCGAGCACCGGCACGAACTTGGCCGGCGACATGAGCAGGTTGTCCGGGCCGCGCCAGCGCATGAGCGCTTCCACGCCGATGATCTGGTTGGTCTCCATCGAGACCTTGGGCTGGTAGTGGAGGAAGAGCTCGCGCTTCTCCACCGCCTGGCGCAGCCTTGCCTCGAGCTCCACCTGCTCGGCGACCCGCGCGTTGATGTGGGGCGCGTAGAAAAGGAAGCGGTCGCCCGTTTCCTTCGCCCGCTTGAGCGAGGCCTCGGCGTTGCGAAAGAGCGCGGCCGCGTCGGCGCCGTCGTCCGGGAAGAGCGCGATCCCGGTCTTGGTGGTGATCTTGATCTCCTTGCCCTCGACCGTCATCGGCCGGCCGGTCAGCTCGGCGCTCGTCTCCTCGAGCACCCGCGCCGCGTCGGGGGCGTCCTGGATCGCCGGAAACATGACCCCGAAGCTGTTGCCGCCCAGGCGCGCCACGCGATTGACGTCCCCGAAGGCGACCTTGAGGCGCTCGGCGAAGGTGCGCAGCACCTCGTCGCCCGCGCGCTGGCCGAGCGTGTCGTTGATCGCCTTGAAGCGCTCGATGTCGAAAACCCCGAGCGCGAGCATCATGCCGCTGCGCCGCGCGGCTTCGAGCGCCTGCGTCAGGCGATCCTGGAAGAGCGTGCGGTTGGGCAGCGCCGTGAGCGGATCGTAGAGCGCGAGATAGTCGACCTTCTCCCGCTTCGCCTCGAGCTCGAGCGCGAGCTCCACGTTGGCGACGAGCTCCGAGAGGAGCGCGAGCTCCTCCTGGTCGAAGAAGCCGGTCTCTCTTGCGTTCAGAGTCGCCGCGGCGACCACCGCACCCTCGACCTTCACCGGCAGCACCACCACCGAGTAACTTCCGTCACGGGTGAGTTGCGCCCGGTCCGGCTCTCGTTCGTCGGCAGCGAGGTCATTGGAGATCACGATCTGGCCGCTGCGCAAGCCGCTGGCGAGCAAGCCCTGCGCCTTGTCGGGATCCTGGTTGTAACTCGCCACCAGGCCGGCGAAGGCGCTCCCCTCGCCCTCGGTATTGGCGACGATGGAGAGCGTACGGTTGCGCAGAACCTCGATGAAGCGCGCCCGCATGAATCCGCCGCGCGAAACGGCGATGCTGCAGAACTCCTCGAAAAGCGCCTTGCGCTCCCGGATGCGCATGCAGGCGGCGTTGACGGCGCCGAGCACGTCGCGGATGCGCCCGAGGCGAGCAAGCCGCTGGCGCTGGCGCACCGCCTCGTTGACGTCGCTCGCCAGCCCGTCGATGCGGACCGGCTTTCCGGCGCCGTCGCGAATCACTCGCGCGCGGTCGTAGAGCCAGCAAATCGAGCCGTCCGGACGCACGATCCGGTACTCGAAATCGAACGGCGCGCCTTGCAGAAGCCGCTTCCATGCCTCGATCACGCCGGGCTTGTCTTCCGGGTGGATGGCCTCTCGCCACAACTCACCGTGGCCGAGAAAAGCCGACGCAGGCCTGCCGTAAATCGTCCGCGCGGCCGGACTCACGTAGGTGATCTGTCGGCTCGGCAGCTCGACCGACCACAGGATGTCGGGCAGCGACTCGTAAATGCTCTGCAGCCGCTGGCGCGTCTCGGCGAGCTTGTTTTCGGCCTCTTGCCGCGCATTGCGGTCGCGAGCGTCTTGTAGCGCCCGCTCGACGGCGGCCGGCAGGCGCACCAGGTTCGTTTTGAGCACGTAGTCGGTGGCCCCGTTCTTGAGCGCCCGTATCGCATATTCCTCGCCGATCGTGCCCGAGACGAAGATGAACGGGATCTCGGGCGCGAGCTCGCGCGCGAGCGCGAGCGCCGCCATGCCGTCGAAATGCGGCATGGAAAAGTCCGAGATGATCAGGTGGGGTCGGAAATCCCCGAGGACCGACTGGAAGCCCTGCTCGGTGTCGACGAGCTTGTGCTCCACCGACAGGCCGGCGCGCCGCAGCTCCCGGACCTCGAGCTCGGCGTCGGTGGCCACGTCCTCCACCATCAGGATGCGTATGCGCTCGGCAAGTGCCATGGCGGCCGTCAGGCGGGAACTCGGTTGGTGACGACCCAGTACAGGCCGATCTTCGCCACGACCTCGAGAAAGGCGGGGAACTCGATCGGCTTGACGATGTAGCTGTTCACGCCCAGGCGGTAGCTGTCGACCACGTCGCGCTCTTCGTTCGAGGAGGTCATGACCACCACCGGAACGGGGCGCAGCCTCTCGTCGGCCTTGATCTGGCGCAGCACCTCGATTCCGTCGATCTTGGGCATCTTGATGTCGAGCAGGATCAGGCGCGGCGGTCGCCCCATGCTGCGGCCGGCGTACTCGCCGCGGCAGAAGACGTAGTCGAGCGCCTCGGCGCCGTCCTTCACCCAGTGCACCTTGTTGCCGAGGTTGTGCTTGCGCAGCGCGCGCTGCGTCATTTCCGCGTCCTTCGGGTTGTCCTCGACAAGAAGGATCTCGACTTCCTCGTAGCTGCTCATTTCCCGGCCTCCACCGGCAAGGCAAAAAAGAAGCACGCCCCCTCGCCGACCTTGCCTTCGGCCCAGACACGCCCGCCGTGGCGAGTCACGACGCGCTGCACGATGGCGAGGCCGACGCCGGTGCCCTCGAACTCGTCGGCGCGGTGCAGGCGCTGGAACACGCCGAAGAGCTTGTCGTAGTAGCGCATGTCGAAGCCGCTGCCGTTGTCGCGCGCCCAATAGATCTGCTCGCCGCCCTCGCGTCGCGCGCCGATCTGCACGAGCGGCTGAGCACTCTTGCTGCTGTACTTGAGCGCGTTGCTGACAAGATTGGTCCAGACCTGCTTCAGGAGCGCGCGGTCGCCCTCGACGGGCGGCAGCTCGCCGATCTCGATGCGCGCTTTCGTGTCCGGGCGCACGAGCGCCACCACCTCGCGCACGAGCGCTTCCATGTTGACGGAATCCCGCGCGATCGGCTTCCTGCCGACCTGCGAGAAGTTGAGCAGGTCGTCGATCAGCCGCCCCATCTGCGCGGCGCCCTCGCGCACCACGCCCAGCAGCCGCCGGCCCTCGTCGTCGAGCTTGGCCCCGTAGTCCTCCTCGAGCATGAGCGCGTAACCGTCGACCGCGCGCAGCGGCGCGCGCAGATCATGCGATACCGAGTAGCTGAAGCTCTCGAGCTCCTTGTTCGCGGCCTGCAGCTTGAGGTTGAGCTCGTGCATCTGAGCGTGCACGCGCTTGTGCTCGGTGATGTCGGTCACGGTAGCCCGGCTCATGACCGGCTTGCCCTGCTCGTCGTAGATCCAGCTGCCGCTCAGCAGCGCCGGCAGCCGCGTGCCGTCCTTGCGCACGTATTCGACCTCGGCCTCCATGAGCGAGCCGCGCTCCAGGAACTGCGGAAACCACTGCTTCTCGTAGCGCTCGGCGCTCTCGGGGGTCATGATCTCGGCGTGGCGCAGCTTGCCGACGACCTCGTCGTGCCGGTAGCCCAGCCACGACAGCCAGGTCGCGTTCATGCGCACGAGCCGTCCGGCCGGATCCACCGAGTGGTAGCCGCAGGGCGCATGGTCATAGAGGTCCTGCAGCTGTCGGCTCGTCGCCTCCAGCTCGGCCGTGCGCTCGCGCACCTTGCCCTCGAGCTGCTGCGCCTGCGCCTTCACGCTCTCGAGCAGGCGCGCCTGCGAGATGGCGATGGCGATCTGCGCCGCCACTTCCTGTGCGATCGTCACGTGCTCGGGGGGAAAATCCGCCGCCTCGCCGCCAAAGCTCACCGCGCCGATCAGCTCGCCGCCCGCGACCATGGGCACCACGAGGTAATGCAGCACGCCCGACTCGATCAACGCTTGCCGGGCGGGGATATCCGGCAGCGCCGCCGTTTCGATCATCTGCAGCTCGCCGCGCTTGAGCGCCTCGACCTCGCCCATGAAGCTGAGCGGATAGCGCACGCCCGGCCCCGTGCGCACCTGGTGGCGCCCGACCGCCGCGAGCCATTCCACTTCGCCGGCGGCGTGATCGAAGAGGTTGACCACGACGCGCGGCACCCCGAGCAGGTCGCGCAAGGGCCGCAGCGCCGCGCTCGCGATGGCCGCCGGCTCGACTTCGGAAATGATCGCGCGATCGATCTCGTGCACGATGCGCAGGCGCTCGGCCTTGCGCGCGAGGCGCTCGAGCAGGCGCGCCTGGTGGATGGCGATGCCGAGCTGGGTCGCCGTCTCGGTCGCCATGGTCACCTTGTCGGCCGGGAAGGCGGCGGTCTCGCCGCCGAAGCTGAGAGCGCCGATCAGCTCCCCGCCGACGATCATGGGCAGCGCCATGTAATGGCGCACGCCCGAGGCGAGCATCGCCTCGCGCTGCGGGCTCTCCGGCAGGCGTCCAACATCGATGGTTTGCGGCTCGCCGCGCGCGAGCGCGTCGAGGTCCCCCAGCATGTGAAGCGGAAAACGAACGCCGCCGCCGACATGGGTGCGCTTCCGGCCGGCCGCCGCGAGCCACTCTCCCTCGCCCGCCGCGCGATCGACCAGGTTGAGGTTCACCCGCGGCACCCGCAGCAGCTCACGCAGGGGCGGCAGGGCCGCGGCGGCGATGGCCTCCGGCTCCGCCCCGGCGACGATGGCTCGGTCGATCTCGTGCAGCAGGCGCAGCCGCTCGTTTTTCTCGGCAAGCGAGGCGCGCGAGACGCGCTGCTCGGCCTGGCGCGCGGCGACCACCTGCGCGTAGAGCTTCGTGTACTCGAAGAGCAGCACGACGAGCACGAAGGTCGAGGCAAGCAGCCCGTAGACGCGTCCGCCGTACCAGCCGATGTCGAAGCGGCCCGCGTTCAGCACGGCGGCGAGCGCGATGTCGAAGACCCAGACCCACAGCACGACGATCAGCCACAGGTCGAGCACGCTGAGCGGACGCCGCCAGCGCCAGAGCACCCCGATCGCCACGAGGGAAAGCATCCAGGTGGCGGTGGCGACGACCACTTTGGTCGGCGCATCGCGGTTGCCCTGCATCAGGGCGGGAAGCACATCGTTCTCGGCCGCGACCAGCGCGTAGAGCCCGACCACGAGCGCCAGCACGCAAAGGACCGAAACGCCGATCCGGCCGAACGCCTGAGCGCGCGCCTTCTGAGTTCCCCGCTCCGGGAGCACCGCATAGGCGATCACGACGACCGGAAACAGGCCGTGCCAGAGAAAATAGAGCCAGGCCGTCGTCTGCGGCCCCGCGCCGAAAAGTCCCGAGGGAGCGAAAAGGCCCGGGAAGCTGAGCGCATGAGCGATCGCCATCCCGGCGCTGAAGAGGTAGGCACCGGCCAGCACCAGGAGCCCGGCCGAGCCGAGGATGGCGTACTGGCCAAAGAGCAGCAGCGCCGTCAGCAGGTCGGTAAGAACGAGCGCCGACTGGTACAAGGGCAGGAAGGGCGGAACGGCCGGCAACAGGGTCTTGGCAAGCGGCGCGAGCGCGAGAAACACCAGCCCGGAAACCAGCACCACCCCCATGGCAAGCTTGCGGTCGCGCGAGCCGGCATGGAGCGTCGACAGAAACGGGCGAGCCGCGTCGCGGCCCGGACTACGCCGTTCTGCCCCGTCCACCGGGGACCTGCTGAGCAACTGCGCCGACATGCGAGCCTTTTCCAGGGGGCTCGATCAAGCAGGGTCGCCGGGGTACCTCCGCCCGGCTTCACAACCTGTTCTCCGTCTTCTCTTTTTCTTCCCTGCGGACGGCCCCGATCAAAAGCAGATTTTAGGTATCAGGGCGTCCACTCACCTGTCGGGAAACCTTGACAGATGAAGGAGGTAGCGCGATTTCAAGTGAAAAAGTGTGCAGTGAACAAAGGAATTTATCCCCCTGCCCGGTCACACCGTCGTTATTCCATTGCGAATGGCGAATTTCACAAGGCCAGGTAAATCTACGATTCCAAGCTTCGTCATGACGCGGCTGCGGTAGGTCTCGACGCTCTTGGGCGAGACGCCGATGAGCACGGCGGTCTGCGCAATGGTCTTGCCCTCGACGGTGTGGCGCAGCACCTGCTGCTCGCGCGCGCTCAGCGCACCGAGCAGCCCAAGCTCGCCGGCGCCGGTTTCATTGCGATGGAGCGCGTCCTGGCGAATCGTGTCGCTCAGGTAGCGTCGCCCGGCGTGCACCGCGCGGATCGCCTCCACGAGCACCGGGCCGGCGGATTCCTTGGCCACGTAGCCGAGCGCGCCTGCGAGCAGCGCCCGATGCACGTACTCCGGGTTCGAATGCATGGAGAGCACCAGCACGCCCGTCTCGGGCGAGGCGTCGCGCAGGCGGCGCGTGATCTCGATGCCGTTCTGGCCCGGCATTGCGATATCGACGATGGCCACATCCGGCCCCTCGCTCGCGGCGAAGCGCACCGCCGGCTCGCCTTCGCCAAACGAGCCCGTGACGCGCATGTCGGACTGGGCCTCGAGAAGCCGCGTCATGCCGTCGCGCACGAGCGCATGGTCGTCGATGAGAATGAGCTCGATCATCGCGCCGCGACCTCGACGATGATGCGCGTCCCGCTGTCCGAGGAGGCGACGTGCACCGCGCCGCCCACGGCGGCGGCGCGCTCGCGCATGACCGCCATGCCCCAGCCCGGCGGCGCCGGGTCATTGGCCGCGGAGGGCGCGAGGCCGCGGCCGTTGTCCTCCACCACCATCGTGAGCTGCGCGCCCGAGCGCGCGAGCGCGACGCGGGCGCGCGAGGCGGCGGCGTGCTTGGCGACGTTGATGAGCGCCTCCTGCGCGATGCGGAAAAGCGCGAGCTCCACCTCCGGCGCCGGCCGCTCGCCGAGGTCCCGGCCTTCGACGGCGACCTGCAGACCGGTGCGCGCCTGAAGCTGGGACGCATGCCACTCGATCGCCGCGTGCAGGCCGTAATCGTCGAGCAGCGGCGGCCTGAGGTCCGACATGACCTCGCGCACCGAGCCCATGGTTTCCTGGAGCAGCCGGCCCATGTGGTCCATCGTCGATTGCGCCTTTTGCGGCAGGATGCCGGGCAGGAGCGCGCGGATGGTCTCCAGGCCCATGCCGAGCACCGAGAGGCTCTGGCCGACGAGATCGTGCAGGTCGGCCGAGAAGCGCCTGCGTTCGGCCTCCTGCACCGACACCAGGCGCCGCATCAGATCGCGGATCTGCGCGGCGCTCGCGCGCTGGCTGAGCAGGGCGCGCGCAAGCTCCGCCTCGCTTGCGCGCAGATTGCGCGTGATCTCCTCGGCGAGCGCTTCGGCGCGCACGCGCGAGGAGGCAAACGACAGCAGGACCGTGAACAGCAGCGCGCTCGTGACCAGGCCGCCTGCAAGGGCGAGCCACGGCAGCATCGAATCCGCGCCCTCCAGGTAGGCCTCGCGCGGCGCGCTGAAGTGAAGCTCCCAGTTGCGCCCGGCGAGCTCGAGCGGCAGCACGCTGTCGAACGCCGGCGCCTCCCCGGGCAGCGCATAGTCGTCCGAGGGCGCACCCGGCGCCGTCTGTGCGCTGTCGAAGAGAAGCGTGGGCTTGCCCGCGGAGGGCTTCGGCTCGCCCACTTGGCCTGCGTCGTAAAGCCGGTAGCGCATCGCCTTCATGGTGGTCTGATCGAGAATGCCGGCCATCAGCTTTTTCACGTTGTAGCCGGCGCCCACCGAGCCGATGAACGCGGCCCTGCGCTCCTCGGCCGTGCCGAGCGGCATGCCGGGGCGGTGCACCGGCAGGCGCATCGCCAGCCCGACGAAATTGCCGCGGCCCACGTTGAGCAGGCGCCCCGAGGAGATGATCGAGTCGGTGGCGCGCAGATCCTCGAAGGCCTTGCCGCGGCCGCCGACCATGCGAACGTCGAGCCCGAAGGATTTTTCGTTGCCTTCCGGCGGCTCGACGAACACGACCGGGTGATACTCGGCGCGCTCGCCCGGCGGCCGGATTGCGAAGGGCGGCAGCCGGGGATCGTCGCGGCGCATGTCCTCGCGCATTTCTTCCTCGAACGCGCGCCGCTCGCTTGCCTTCACCTGGCGGGCATAGTTGAGGGCCTCGAAGCCGGGAAAATTCCCGGGCAGATCGAGCGACTCGACATAGCGGCGAAATTCGAGCCGGGTGAGCGAGCCGCGCGCGGCGAAGAGGGCGCGCAGGCCGTAGGTCACGCCCACGTAGGCGTACAGGCGCCGCTCGATGATGTGCTTGGCGTCGGCCGCATGGCGCTCGAAGCGCAGCCGCGCATCGCGAGCCACGTCGTCGCGCACGTAGAAGGACAGGGCCACGGACAAGGCGAGGCCCGCCGCCAGGCCGAGCAGCGGCCCGAGATACCTGCGGCTCACGAGCAGCATCCTGCGCGCACCCGTCATTCCCTGCCCCCAAAAAGCGGCCGGGGAGCGGAGCCCCCGGCCCGGATATGTTACCTAGCTGCCGCGCCTCTAGGCGGCAGGAGCGAGCGTCGGACGAAGATTCACATCGATCCCGGCGCCCTCGGGCTGCGTGGCCATGCACCAGGCGCTCGATTTCTGCGCCGCCATGCACCAGGCGCTCGCTTTTTGCGCCGCCATGCACCAGGCGCCGGCTTTTTGAGCCGCCATGCACCAAGCGGCGTCCGAGGGCATCGATTCGCCGAATTCCCGCTCGTAGATCGCGTGCATGCGCTCGGAGGCCTCGCGCAGGTTTGCCGCGTCTTTTTCGCCTCGCATGCCGAAATACGGGAAGTGGTGGAGGAAATAGCCGAACACCGTCCGGCAATCCTCCTCGTATTTCATCGTGTCGAGGATATGGCCGTGCCAGAACTTGTCGACGTCCTTCCCCGGCGCGATCGTCTCTTCGGGAAACCTGACCAGCAGCGTGAGAAAGCGGCGGTAGGCAAGCGCCACGCGCTCGACGTGCTCGCGCGACCAGCCCTGGCCTTCCTCGGGGTCCATCAGCTTCAGCTTGATCGGGTCGAGGTCGAGCGCGTCGATTGCCGCAATGACCTGCTCTATGGATTTCGTTGCCTGGATCATGAGTATGGCTCCTTGATGGCAACGCGGGACGCGGGGGCGACGCCCCGCGTTTGGATTGTGGTTGCTGCGCCCCCGATGGTCGAGGGTAGGCAGTCCGCCGCAGGGCGTCTGTCAGGAAATCCTTACCCGGGCCGCGGAAGCGGAGCTACTGCAGCGAAGTGATGCCGTGGCGGATCGCGAATTTGACCAGGCTCGCCAGGTCCTCGATCTCGAGCTTCTTCATCATGCGGCTGCGATAGGTGTCGACGCTCTTGGGCGACAGGCTCAGGCGCTCGGCCGCCTCTGCGCTCGTGCGGCCCTCGACGATGAGCTGCAGCACCTGGCGCTCGCGCGCGCTCAGGCGCTCGATGGGATTGTCCTCGCCGCGCTTGCCGAGGTAGCGCTCGAGCTCCTCGCCGTCGATTTTCCTGCTCAGGTACCGCGTCCCGGTGCGCAGCGCGCGAACCGCGTTCACCACTTCGCTGCCCGCGGACTCCTTGATGATGTAGCCGCGCGCGCCCGCGCGAAACGCCTGGTAGATGAACTCTGGATCGGCGTGCATGGAAAGGATGAGGATCTCGGTCCCGGGACAGACGTCGTGGATCTGGCGCGTGACCTCGATGCCGTTCATGCGCGGCATGGCGATGTCGATGATCGCGACGTCCGGATGCGCACCCGCAGCGAAGCGCACCGCGGCCGCGCCGTCGCCGAAGCTGCCGAGGAACTTCAGGTCGGGCTGAAGCTCGATCAGGTGGCGCAGTCCGTCGCGCACCACCTCGTGGTCGTCAACCAGGATGACGCTGATCGGCACGGGAGAGAGGGACTTCGACGACGACGCGCATGCCGGGATGGGCGGACGAAAGCTCGAGACGGCCGCCGACGGCTTCGGCGCGCTCGCGCATCATGCGCAGCCCCCAGCCGGCGCCCGTGTGGCGGCCGGCGAGCGCCGCCTCGCCCAGCCCGCGGCCGTCGTCCTCGACCAGCATTTCGACGCTCTGGCCGTTCTTGCGCACGCGCACCTGCGCGCGCGCGGCGCCGCTGTGCTTGGCGACATTGGTGAGCGCCTCCTGCGCGATGCGAAAGAGCGCAATGGCCACCTCGCGGGGCAGCGGCAAGCGCCGCTCCGCGCCGGTCACTTCCACGCGCAAGCCGGTGCGCGCCTCGAAGGCGGCCGCGTACTGATGGAGCGCCGCCGAGAGCCCGTGCTCGTCGAGCACCTGCGGGCGAAGATCCGAGATCAGGCCGCGCACCGCGCCGATCGTTTCGGCAAGCAGCGTCGTCATCTGGTAGAGGCGCCCGGCGACCGCCGAGGCGCCCGCCTGGGGCATCTGCTGGCGCACGATATCGAGGTTGATGCCGAGCGCCGTCAGCTTCTGACCGATGAGGTCGTGCAGGTCGCCGGCGACCCGGTGGCGCTCGGCCTCCTGCGCGTGCATGAGGCGGTTCATGAGCTGGCGCACGGTCTCGGTCGCTTCCACCACGCGCGCCTCGTTCTCGCGCAGCGCGCGCTCGAGCTCGATGCGCTCGCTGATGTCGAAAGCGATGCCGCCGACCCCCATCGCCCCGCTCGCGTCCGGGACGGGAAAGCGCACCACCAGCCAGTGCACGGCGGCGCCGTCCTCGCCCTTGTCCTCGAGCAGCGACTGCACCGGGCCGTTGCGGCGCAGCGCCTCCTCGTCGCGCTCGCGAAACAGGCGCGCGACGCTCTCGTGCCGGATCTCGAAATCGTCGCGTCCCATCACCTGCTCGAGCGTGCGCCGGCGCCTCACGCGGTAGCCCTCGTTGATCCAGGTATAGCGGAAGGCGGAGTCCTTGATCCAGGCGACCGCCGGCATGCTGTCCATGAAGGAGCGAAAGCGCGCCTCGCTTTCGGCGAGCGCGCGCTCGGCAAGCTTTCGGCTGGTGACGTCGCGCGTGATCGCGAGCAGCAGCGTCTGGCCGCGCGATTCGTCGCGGAAGGGCGCCGCGTGCGTCTGCATCCAGCGGCGCGCCCCCTTGAAGCCGATCAGCTCGAACTCGAGCGTTCCGCGCTCGCCGCGGCAGACGCTCTCGGTCAGATCGCGGAAGGCCTCGCGGTGCTCCGCGGCGACCACGCCGTAGATGCACCGGCCCTGCACCTGCTCGAGCCCGTCGGCCTCGATCATGGCGAGGCCGGCCGGGTTCATGTCGAGCAGCCGCCCCTCGGCGTCGAGCAGCTTCACGCACTCGGGCTGGCGGTCGATGATCTCGCGCAGCCGGGTCTCGCTCGCGCGCAGCGCCTCGGTGCGCGTGGCCACGAGGCTCTCCAGGCGCTGCCTGACCTGCGCCAGCTCCTCCTGCGCCCGCTTGCGGGCGTCGATGTCGGTGCAAGTGCCGAACCAGCGCACGATCCTTCCATCCACGCGCAGCGGCTCGGCCGTGCCGTGGTGCCAGAGATAGGCACCGTCGTGGCGGCGCAAACGGTATTCGACCTCGTAGCGCGTGCCGCGGGCGCGCGCTTCGCTCCATGCGCAGCGACAGCGCTCGAGGTCTTCCGGATGCACCATCGCCTCCCAGCCGCTGCCAGCCAGCTCGCGTGCGCTCATGCCGGTGTATTCGCACAGCCGGCGGTTGGAATAATCCTCAAAGCCGTCGACGCTCTTGCTCCACACGAGGTGCGGAACCGCATCGGCGAGCATGCGGAAAAACCGCTCGTCGGCGTTATCGGGAAGCGTCCTGCGGACTTCCGGAGCACCCATGGAGGGCTCCCCTGACAAAGATGACCGGATTGTAGGCCGGAGCGGCGGGCGCTGCGAGCGCGGCCCGCGCCGCGCTCGACGCATGCTTGTAAAATAGCGTCATCGCATGGACACGCTCGCCCGCATCAAGGACCTCGCCGTCAAGGAGCTCGCGCTCGATCCGGCCAAGATCGATCCGGCCGCGCCGCTCGAGGCGCTCGGCGTCGACTCGCTCACCTTCATCGAGTTCATGTTCAAGGTCGAGGACGAGTTCGGCGTCAAGGTGTCCGACGAGGACTTGCGCCAGATCAAGTGCCTCGCCGATCTGGAGCGCCACGTCGCCGCCTCGCTCGCGGCGGCCGGAAAATCCTGAGCTAGAAGGCCGTGACCGCCGCCCGGCGTGTCGCCGTCACCGGAGCGGGCGTCGTCTGCGCGCTCGGCGTGCGCCCGTCGGAGTTCTATGCCTCGCTTGCCGCCATGCGCTCAGGCGTGCGCCGCCTGCCTGAGTCGATGGCGATGGGCTCAAGCGCCCAGGTCGGCGCGCTCGCCGAATGGGACCCCGCCGCGCATTTCAAAGGGCCGGAAGCCGCTAGCCTCGATCGCGTCTCGCAGTTCGCTCTCTATGCCGCGGGCGAAGCGCTCGCCGCCGCGAAACTCGATCCGCAGAACGCGGAGCGCGAGCGCATCGGCGTGTACTGGGGCACGGGCATGGGCGGAGCGGGCACGCTCGAAGCCGCCTACCAGACGGTCTACGGGAAAAACGACTTCCGCCTGCGGCCGCTTTCCGTCGTCATGGCCATGAACAACGCCGCCGGCTCCAACGTGGCGGTGAAATGGGGGCTGCGCGGACCGTTCGCCAATTTTTCGACCGCCTGCTCCTCCTCGGCGATGGCGATCGGCGAGGGCATGCGCGCCATCCAGGGCGGACGAGCGGACGCCGTGGTCGCGGGCGGCGCCGAGGCGCTGCTCACGCCGGGCATGCTTGCCGCCTGGCAGGCGCTGCGCACGCTCGCACCCGCGGATGCGGCCGATCCCTCGGCAAGCTGCAAGCCGTTCGACCAGAAGCGCGCCGGGCTCGTGCTGGGCGAAGGCGCGGCCGCGCTCGTCCTCGAGGAGGAGTCGAAGGCGCGTGCCCGCGGCGCGCCGATCCTTGCGCTCCTCGCCGGGTACGGCAATACCTGCGATGCGGCGCACATGTCCAAACCCGATCGCGACGGCCAGGTGCGCGCGATGAGGCAGGCGCTGGCGGAATCCGGCCTTCCCCTGGAAGCGATCGGCTACATCAACGCGCACGGCACCGCCACCGTGGTGGGCGACGTGGTCGAATGCGAGGCGATCAGGGCCGTTTTCGGCGAAGCGGCGGGGAAGATCCCGGTCAGCTCGACCAAGTCCATGCACGGCCACCTCCTGGGCGGCGCCGGCGCGCTCGAGATGATCGCCGCGCTCATGCCCTTTCAGGAAGGCGTCGTCCCCCCGACCGCGCATCTCGCCAATCCCGACCCCGCCTGCGCGGTGCGCCATGTCACGAAGGCCGAGCGCGGCCAGATCCCGCGCGCCGTCATGTCGAATTCCTTCGCGTTCGGCGGCTCGAACGTCGTTCTCATCGCGGAAAAAGCCGTCAGGAATTCCTGACCGAGGACCTCGGGCCGCAGCGTATATTGGCCTCGGGAGGAAAACACCGATGGTCAACCGCGAAGATTACCTGGCGAAGATGAAGGCGCAGCTCGAGCAGTGGAACGACCAGGTCGTGACCTGGGATTCCACCGCGCATCGTGCGCGCCACGGCGCGAAGACGCGGCTCAAGAAGGAAATCGGCATCCTGAGAAGTCGCCTGGATGACGCGATGTTCCGGCTGGAGCTCGCGCAAGGAGCCTCCGCAGAGGCCTGGCAGGACATCAAGCGCGGCGCCGAAGAAGCGCGCAAGAACATGGAGCAGGCGCTGGAGAAGGCGCGAACCCACTTCAAGGACATCTAGGGCGCGGCGCGCAGCTCGATCAGGTTGTCTTCGGGATCGTAGAGATAGATCGACAGGCCCTCGCCCCCGGCGCCGTAGCGCTTCTTCGGCTCTTCGACTTTCGCGCCGCGCTCCTTCAGGTGCCGCATCACGGCCTCGGCATCGAAACTTTCGACCTGGAGGCAAAGATGATCCATGTTGCGCGCCTCCTTCTCTGGCGCTGCCCCGCCTTTTTTCCCCAGCTCGCCCTTGACGTCGACCAGATCGATCAGCGCGCGCCCGGCGCGCATATGCGCCATGCCGAGGTCGTCGCGCCGCCACTCGAGCGGGCAGCCGAGCACGTCGCGGTAGAACGCGATCATCCGCTCGTAGTCGCGCGCGCGGATGACGACGTGGTCGACGCCGGAAATTCGAATCACGAAAGTATTCTAAGGAGTGGTGGCCAAGGGCGGAATCGAACCACCGACACAAGGATTTTCAGTCCTCTGCTCTACCAACTGAGCTACTTGGCCTTCCAGGGAAGGCGCGGATTATAAAAGAAAAGGGGCGCCGAAGCGCCCCTTCTCCCTGAGACAAACCTGGATCCCCGCGTTCGCGGGGATGACGGACCTAGCGGTCCATCACATGTCCATGCCGCCCATGCCGCCCATGCCACCCATGCCGCCGTGGTCGTGGCCGGCGCCGCCCTTCTTCTCTTCCACCTGCTCCGCAACCATCGCGTCGGTGGTGAGCATCAGGCCGGCGACGGACGCCGCGTTCTGCAGCGCGGTGCGCGTCACCTTG
>DATAID010000047.1:0-78368 GCA_036262835.1 Burkholderiales bacterium
TCCCAACAACCAGTTGACATCGTTTAGGGCGTGGACTACCAGGGTATCTAATCCTGTTTGCTCCCCACGCTTTCGTGCATGAGCGTCAGTGCAGGCCCAGGGGATTGCCTTCGCCATCGGTGTTCCTCCGCATATCTACGCATTTCACTGCTACACGCGGAATTCCATCCCCCTCTGCCGCACTCCAGCAATGCAGTCACAAATGCAGTTCCCAGGTTAAGCCCGGGGATTTCACACCTGTCTTACATCACCGCCTGCGCACGCTTTACGCCCAGTAATTCCGATTAACGCTCGCACCCTACGTATTACCGCGGCTGCTGGCACGTAGTTAGCCGGTGCTTCTTCTGCTGGTACCGTCATTGATCCGTGGTGTTAGCACGGACCTTTTCGTCCCAGCCGAAAGAGCTTTACAACCCGAAGGCCTTCTTCACTCACGCGGCATGGCTGGATCAGGCTTGCGCCCATTGTCCAAAATTCCCCACTGCTGCCTCCCGTAGGAGTCTGGGCCGTGTCTCAGTCCCAGTGTGGCTGGTCGTTCTCTCAAACCAGCTACGGATCGTCGCCTTGGTGGGCCATTACCCCGCCAACTAGCTAATCCGACATCGGCCGCTCCAATCGCGCGAAGCCTTGCGGTCCTCCGCTTTTCTCTTGCGAGGTCATGCGGTATTAGCCAATCTTTCGACTGGTTATCCCCCACGACAGGACACGTTCCGATGTATTACTCACCCGTTCGCCACTCGCTAGAGTTGCCCCTAGCGTCGTTCGACTTGCATGTGTAAGGCATGCCGCCAGCGTTCAATCTGAGCCAGGATCAAACTCTTCAGTTCAATCTCTGTTGGCTATTTCTAGCCGGGTACTTCAGTTGCGTGTGTACTTCATTTGCCAACTCAAAGAAACGTAAACGGAGTCGTACAAACATATGACTTCGTTACTTTCCTTCGATGTAGGCACTAGATGCATTGGCCTTCAGCATCGAGCGCCCACACCTATCGGCTGCGAATTGTTAAAGAGCTTCCCGCGACACGCTAAACGGTGCGGTTGGTTGCGGGGAGAGGATTTGAACCTCTGACCTTCGGGTTATGAGCCCGACGAGCTGCCAGACTGCTCCACCCCGCGCCCGAATGAGCCAAAAATTATAGCTGAGTAATCAGAGGGGTGTCAAACTTTTGACGATATTGTTGCGGCGCGTCAGTCCGCGGTCGCCCCACTCGCCTTGATCACCTTCGACCATTTGCCCGCTTCGGCCTTGATCCAGCGCGAAAATTCGGCCGGCGTGCTGCCCACGACATCGAATCCCTGCTTGCCGAGCGCCTCGCGGGCGTCTGCGGCGTGCATCGCCTTCATCGACTCGGCGCTCAGCTTCTGAACGACTTCCGGCGGCGTCCCGGCCGTGGCCAGCAGCCCGATCCAGGCGAGCGACTCGAGCTGAGGGTAGCCGAGCTCGGCCACGCTCGGAATATCTGCGGCGAGCGCGCTCCTTTTCAAGCCGGTCACCGCCAGCGCCTTCAGTTTCCCCGCCTTCACCTGGGGCAGCACCGCCGGCACGATCGCGAACATCGCCTGGATGTTGCCGGCGAGCAGATCGGTGAGCGCCGGCGGGAAGCCGCGATAGGGAATGTGCACCATGAAAAGTCTGGCGTCGCTCTTCAGGAGCTCCATGGTCAGGTGCGACGCGCTGCCGCTCCCGGCCGAGCCGTAGGAGATCTTCCCCGGGTGACCCTTCACGTACTGGAGGAAGGATTTGAAGTCCCCCGCCTCGACGCCGTTCACCACGAGCAGCTGCGGCGCCGAGGCGAGCAGCGAGATCGGCAGGAGGTCGCGATCAGAGTCGTAGCCGAGGTTCTTGTAGAGGAACTTGTTGATCGCCGCCGGCCCGTTGATGCCGATGAGCAGCGTGTAGCCATCCGGAGCCGCCTTGGCGACCGCTTCCGCGCCGATATTGCCGCCCGCGCCCGTGCGGTTCTCGACGACGAAAGGCTGGCCGAGACTTTCCTGCAGCTTGTTCGAAAGCGTGCGGCCCACGATATCCGGCGTTGAGCCCGCCGGATAGGGAACGACGACCTTGACCGGCTTGGCGGGGTAGCCCTGCGCGCCCGCGAGGGCGCTGACAACAAATAGCGCGACGAACGCAAAAACCCTGGCCATCAGATTCTCTCCGTTTCTCCGCTGCGCGGCTGCCAGACCATGAGGCGCCGCTCGGCAATGGATACCATCCAGTCTAGCGCGAGCGCAAACGCGGTCAGCACCAGGATGCCCGCGAACACGCTGTTGATGTCGAAGGTTCCCTCGGCCTGCAGGATCAGGTAGCCGACGCCTTCCGATGAGCCAAGGTACTCGCCCACGACCGCGCCGACGAACGCGAGGCCAACGGAATTGTGCAGGCTCGCGAACACCCAGCTCGTGGCGCTCGGCACATAGACATGGCGCAGCAGCTGCATCTCGGTGGCGCCCAGCACGCGCGCGTTCGCGAGCACCGTGGGGCTCACCTCGCGCACGCCCTGGTAGACGTTGAAAAAGACGATGAAGAACACGAGCGTCACGCCGAGCGCCACCTTCGAGGCGATGCCAAGGCCGAACCACACGCCAAAGATGGGCGCGAGGATGACGCGCGGCATCGAATTCGCCGCCTTGATGTAGGGATCGAGCAAGGCGGCCGCGGTCGGGCTGAGGGCAAGCCAGAGGCCAATCGCCAGGCCGGTCGCCGTCCCCACCACGAACGCGAGCGCGGTCTCGAGCAGCGTCACGCCCAGGTGCGCGTAGATCGCGCCGCCGGAGAACCAGGCCCAGATGCGCGTGAACACCTCCAGCGGCTGGCCGAAGAAAAACGCCGCCTTGTTCGGGTCGTCGAAGTAGATCGGCGGCAGCAGCTCCGGATCGGTGCCGACGTGCCACGCGACGAGCAGCGCCACGAGCAGCAGCGCCTGCCACAGCGGCAGCCATCTATTGCGTCTTTTGCTGCTCATAGCCCTTCAGCACTTCCTCCTTCATCGCGTGCCAGATCCGCGTGTGCAGCTCAATGAAGGCCGGGGTCAATCGGATTTCCGCCACGTCGCGCGGGCGCGGCAGCGCGATCTCGAATTCGCCGATCGGATGCGAGGCCGGTCCGGCGGAAAGGACGAGCACTCGATCGGACAGCGCGATCGCCTCCTCCAGGTCGTGCGTGATGAACACGACCGACTTGCGGTTCGCCGACCAGAGCTCCAGGAGCTCGTTCTCCATGAGCTGGCGGGTCTGGATGTCGAGCGCCGAGAACGGCTCGTCCATGAGGATGATCTGCGGATCGAGGATCAGCGTCTGGGCGAGCGCGACGCGCTTGCGCATGCCGCCCGAGAGCTGGTGCGGGTAACGATGCCCGTGGCCCCTCAAGCCGACTCGCGCGAGCCACTCCTCGCCGCGCCGCAGCGCCTCGTCGCGCGCGACGCCGCGAAACTCCAGTCCCACGATGACGTTGTCGAGTGCGGTGCGCCAGGGCAGGAGCGCCTCGCTCTGAAACAGATAGCCGGCCTTGCGGTTCAGGCCCTCGAGCGGCTCGCCGAAGACGCGCACCGCGCCGGCCGAGGGCGCGAGCAGCCCGGCGGCGATATTGAGCAGCGTCGATTTACCGCAGCCGGTGGGACCGACCACGGACAGGAATTCTCCCGGCCGCACGACGAGCGTGGCGTCGCGCACCGCCGTGAAGCGCGCCTCGCGCTCGGAGACAAAGGTGACGCTGATGCCCTCGAGCGCGAGCGCGGCCGCCTCTCCGCCCATGCGCGGCTACTTCCTCTTGCCGTACTTCGCGAGCGCCTTCTTCGCGAATTCGTTGGTGTAGGTCTCGGCGAGATTGATGTTCGCCGGCTTGATCGCCGGGTTGAAGGAGGCGAGCGCCTTCAGCGTCGTCTTCGCGCCAGCCTCGCTGAAAAGCCCGTCCTTCGAGTAAGCGGTCTTCACATTGTTGAACGCGAAGAGATACATCGCTTTATTGCCGAGCAGGTACTCCTCCGGAACCGTCGAGAGGATCTGCTGCGGCGAGGCGCCCTGCATCCAGATGAGCGCGCGCACCATGGCGTTGGTCAGCGCCTGCACGGTGTTGGGATTCTTCCTGATGAAGGCGACCGGCGCATACAGGCTCGCCGCCGGCATGGGACCGCCGAAGATCTTTTCGGTGCCTTCAGGCGTGCGCGTCTCGGCGATGATCCTGATCTTGCCTTCCTTCTCGAGCATGGTCATCACCGGGTCGGTCTGCGAGAGCGCATCGACCTTGCCCTGCTCCATCGCCGCGATGACCGTCGAGCCGGCGCCGACGCCGATCACCGAGAAATCGCTCGGCCTGAGGCCGCCCTTGGCGGCGAGATAGTTGATGACCATGTTGGTGCTGGACCCAGGGGCGCTGATGCCGACCTTGAGCCCCTTCAGGTCGCGCGGCGACTTGTAGCCGGCGGCCTTGCTCGAGGCGAGCCCTACCGAGATCTGCGGGCAGGCGCCGGCGAGAACGAACGCCTGGAAGTGGAGCTTGCGCGCCTGCATGTTGATCGTGTGCTCATAGGCGCCAGAGACCACGTCGGCGCTGCCGCCGACCACGGCCTCCAGCGAGCGCGTGCCGCCCGCAAAGTCGCTGATCCGGACGGTCAGCCCTTCGTCCTTGAAGTAGCCGAGCCGCTCGGTGATGGTGAGCGGCAGGTAGTAGAGCGCCGACTTGCCGCCGACGGCGATATGGACGTCGCGCTTCTCGATCTGTGCCTGCGCCAGGGAAACCGCGAGTGCAAGCGCAATTCCGGTCAACCACCTCATGAAGCTTCCTCCTTGAATGAAAAACTTACAGTCCGCGCCGGTCGAGCAGCGCCTGCGACAGCGTGCCGATGTCGACGTATTCGAGCTCGCCGCCGAGCGGCACGCCGCGTGCGATGCGGCTCGCCTTCACGCCGCGCGAGCGCAGCAGCTCGGCGATGTAGTGCGCGGTCGCCTCGCCTTCGTTAGTGAAATTGGTCGCGAGGATCACCTCCTGAACCTGCCCGTCGGTCGCGCGCGCGATGAGCCGGTCCATCCCGATGTCGCGCGGGCCGACCCCGTCCAGCGGCGAGAGCCGTCCCATCAGGACGAAATAGAGGCCCGAGAAGCTGAGCGTCTGCTCGACCATGGCGAGATCGGCCGGCGTCTCCACCACGCAAAGAAGCGAGACATCGCGCCGCGGCGAGCGGCACAGCGCGCACACCTCCTCCTCGGTGAAAGCGTTGCAGCGCGCGCAGTGCTTGACCGAGTCGAGCGCGCCGCCGAGCGCGTGCGCGAGCGCGCCGGCGCCCGCCCGGTCGTGCTGAAGGAGGTAGTACGCCATGCGCTGCGCCGAGCGCGGGCCCACGCCCGGCAGGACGCGCAGCGCCTCGACCAGCCGATCGAGGCCCCTCGAGGCAGGAACCGGATCCCGCTTCATCTAAAAAGGCAGCTTCAGGCCCGGCGGCAAGCCGGCCGTCACCGCCTTCATCTTTTCGTTCACCGTCGCCTCGACGCGCTGCGCGGCGTCGTTCAGCGCCGCCACAAGGAGATCCTCGAGCATTTCCCGGTCCGTCAGGACCGAAGGATCGATGCTCACCCGCCGCGCCTCGTGCTTGCAGTTCATCGTCACCTTGACCGCGCCGGATCCCGACTGGCCCTCGACCTCGATCTCGCCGAGGCTCTCCTGCATGCGGCGCATGTTCTCCTGCATCATCTGCGCCTGCTTCATCAGCTGACCGATGTTGCCTTTCATCGCTTGTCCTTGATGGTGGAATCGACGACGCGGCCGTCGAAGAGGTTGACCAGGTCCTGCACGAAGCTGTCTCCTTGCACGGCGCGCGTTGCCTGCGCCTTGCGCGCGCCGCGATCCGCGGCTTCGAGCGCGGCGACCGACGTGCCGCGCGTCTCGCCCGTGCCGACGCGCAGCTGCATCGGCCGCCCGAAATGGTCAGTCAGCGCCGCCTGAAGCTTCTCGCGGTAGCTCTCGCCCGTCAGGTGGGCCATTGTCTTGGGCACGACCAGCTCGAGCGCCGCCGCGCTGCTCGATTTGAGCTCCGCGTTGCGCGCCAGTTCCTTTACGCCGCCCGCGAGCGAGAGCTTTCCCGCAAGCGCAGGCCAATTCCCGTCGAACTCAGCCGCGGCTTTCGGGGCCGCGGCCGGCGCGGTTTTTTTTTCCTCCCGGTTTTCATTCCCTGAAGGCGCAAAGGCCAGCATGCGCAAAAGCGTCATGAGAAACCCGGCGTGCTCGTCCGGCGCGAGCGCAAGATCCTCGCGGCCCTGGATCGCGATCTGGTAGTAGAGCTGCACCGCCTCGGCATCGAGCGCGCCGGCAAGCGCGATGACGCGGGCGCGCTCGGGAAGGTCTTCCTCGAGCGCCGCCGGCACCGTCTGGGCGAGCGTGATGCGCAGGAGCAGGCTGGCGAGCTCCTGCAGGGCGAGATCGAAGGAGAGGCTGCGCGCCTGCATCTCCGCGGCAATCGCCGCGAGCGCCGGGCCGTCGTTCTTCGCGAGCGCCTCGAGCGCGCGCAGGAGGTAGGTTTCGTCCACGCTGCCCAGCATCTCGCGCACACCCGCCGCTTCGAGCTTCCCCGCTCCGTGCGCGATCGCCTGGTCGAGCAGCGACAGCGCGTCGCGCATGCTTCCGGCCGCCGCGCGGGCGACGAGGATGAGCGCCTCCCGCTCGAAGGCAATTTTCTCCTGCGGCAGGATCTTCTCGAGATAGGCAACGATCGCCGGCGCCGGCATCTGCTTCAGGTTGAACTGGAGGCAGCGCGAAAGCACGGTGACCGGGATCTTCTGCGGGTCGGTGGTCGCGAGGATGAACTTGAGGTGCGCGGGCGGCTCCTCCAGCGTCTTCAGCATGGAGTTGAAGGCCGCCTTGGAAAGCATGTGGACTTCGTCGATCACGAACACCTTGAAGCGGCCGCGCACCGGCACATAGGCGGCGTTGTCCTGCAACGCGCGCATCTCGTCGATGCCCGTATTGGTGGCCGCGTCGATCTCGATCAGGTCGACGAAGCGGCCGCCGTCGATCTCCACGCAGGCCGCGCACTTGCCGCAGGGCTCGGGCGTGATGCCGGTCTCGCAGTTCACGCATTTTGCGAGGATGCGCGCGAGCGTGGTCTTGCCCACACCCCGCGTGCCGGTGAAAAGGTACGCGTGGTGCAGACGCTGCTGCTCGAGCGCGTGGCGCAGCGCCTTGACGACATGCTCCTGCCCGACGAGGCTCGCGAAATTGCGCGGGCGCCATTTGCGGGCAAGAACCTGGTAACTCATGCCTGAATTTTACCGACCACTGAAAGTAATTAGGCGAGCCTGACCCCGGCACTTGCAGGATCCAGCTGTGGCTGCTTCCTTCCGGACCTGACCAGGTTCACCAGGCTGCAATGCGGGGGGGCCCGCCACGCCCATTATGCCTCACGCGAGGCGGGCTGTTGGCGGAGAGAGTGGGATTCGAACCCACGAAGCGCTATTAACGCTTACACGCTTTCCAAGCGTGCGCCTTAAGCCGCTCGGCCATCTCTCCGCGGCAGGCCGATTTTACCCGAGCAAGGAGAGCTAGTCGCCGGTTCGAGGCGTTGAGGGCGAAAATCCGAGCGTCAGCTGCACAAGCTCCGCGAGGGAGCCTGCCCCCATCTTCTCCATCACCTTGGAGCGATGCGCTTCGACGGTCTTCATGCTGATGTCGAGCTCGGCGGCGATCACCTTGTTCTGCTTGCCCTCGATCACCTTGCGGAGCACGTCCCTCTCGCGGTCGGTCAGCGCAGCGATACGCGCATCCAGCAGCGCCCGGCGCGCCCTCGCCGCCCGCGCGTCCACGTCGCGCGCAAGCGCTTTCCTGATGACATCGACCACCATCCGGTAGTCGAAGGGTTTCTGGATGAAGTCGACCGCCCCGCCCTTGAGCGCGCTCACCGCCGAGGACACGTCGCCGAAGCCGGTCACGAACACGATGGGAATCTCCACGCCTTCGCGCTTGAGAAACTCCTGCAGCTCAAGGCCGTTCATCCCCGGCAGGTTGATATCGAGCACCAGGCAGCCGGGATCGCCGCGCCGATAGCTCGTGATGAACTGCGGCGCGCTCTCGTAGATCCTGACGGGAATCGAGTTCGACTCCATCAGCCAGCGCCAAAGCGTGCGAATCGCCTCGTCGTCGTCGACGAAGTAGGCAGTCGGCACGGCATTCCCGCTCACGCTGGCGCTCATAGGCCGGGCAGCAGCTCGCCGACCTTGGCGAGCAGCTCCTGGGTCGAGAAGGGCTTGGTCACGTAGGCGTCCGCGCCGAGCGCGAGACCCTGCGCCCGCTCGGCGTCGCGACCCCGGGCGCTCAGCATGACGATCTTGACGCCTTCGTGGGCCGGATTCCCGCGGATCGCCCGGCACACCTCGAAGCCGTTGACGAGCGGCATCATCACATCGAGCAGCAGGAGATCGGGCTGAAACCGCTCGACCAGCTCGAGCGCCTCGGCGCCGTCGCGCGCGACGCAGGTCTCGTAGTCCTTCGACTGGAGCAAAAACTCGAGCGAAGCGACGATATTCGGCTCGTCATCGGCGATGAGGATCCTGCCGCCCATCGCGTCTAGGCGGCGCGCGCGTAGGACGACGCGCGGATCGGCAAGGTGAAGGAGAAGCAGGCGCCCTCGCCCGGGCGGCTGGACACCCACATGCGGCCGCCGAAGTGCTCGATGATCTGCCGGCTGATGTGCAGGCCGAGGCCGCTTCCCTGCGGCTTGCCCGTGAGCGTATCGCCCGCCTGGCGGTATTTGTCGAAGATGACGTGCTGGTCCTTCTCGCTGATCCCCTGCCCGTTGTCGCGCACGTCGACGCGCAGGTACTCGCCCTCCTCGGTCAGGCTCACCTCGACCCGCCCGCGGCGCGGCTCGACGAACTTCACCGCGTTCGAAAGCAGGTTGACGATGACCTGGACGATGCGGTCCAGGTCCGCAGTGACCGGCGGCACGCGCTCGGGCAGGCGCGCCTCGAGGCGCACTTCCCGTTCGCTGAAAAGCTGCGCATTGGCGGCGATCGTGTCCTCGATGACGGTACGCAGGTCGACCAGCGACTCATTCCATTCCGTCCGCCCGGATTCCAGGCGCGAGGCGTCGAGCACCTGGTGGATGAGGCGCGTAAGACGGGCGGTCTCCTTGACGATGATGCCGAGGAAGCGCGCGCGGTCGGCGTCGGGCAGGCGCGGATTGTCGTGCAGGATCTCGCTGAACGCCCGGATGGAGGTGAGCGGCGTGCGCAGCTCGTGCGAGACCGTGGAGACGAAGTCGTCCTTCAGCTTGTCAAGCTCCGTGAGGCGCTCGTTGGCCGCGCGCAGCTCGGCCGAGGTGCGCTCGAGCTCCTGGGATTTCTGCTCGAGGCGATGGCTGTACATGATGATCTGCGAAGCCTCGTCGAGGAGCGCGCGCACCTCGTCCAGGGTCATCGCCTCCTCCTTCACTACCGAGGCGACCATGATGCGCGCCGAGGCCGCCCCGATCACGCCGGCGAGCTGCTTCTCGACGAAATGCACGAGCTCGGCATCGGCGCCGGCTTCGTGCGACCAGCCGGCCGCGCGCGTGCGCGCATGCTCGCGCAGCGCCGCTTCGGCGCCGCCGGCGCCGAGAAAGCGCGCAAGCAGGCTGTGCAGCTCCGGTCCGGATGCGGTGCCGCGCCAGAAGCGCGCGCCGCCGGGCTCGCTCGGGTGCTTGAACACGTCGACAAAAAGGCTCGCCTGGCGATGCTCGTCCGCGCTGGGGGCGAAAAGGAGCGACGCGAGCACGTAGGTGCCGATGTTCGCCCACATGCTCCAGAACATCGCATGCGTGATCTGATCGAGGCCCGTCACGCCGAGGAGCGCGAGCGGCCTGAGCAGCTCGATGCCGAAGGGCCCGTGCTCGAGCAGGTCGAGCGGGAACCACCCGGAGCGTGCGAACGCCGGAAGGAGCAGCGTGTAGAACCACACGGCGAATCCGGCTATCAAACCGGCGAGCGCGCCTCGACGCGTGCCGCCCTTCCAGAAGATGCCGCCGAGGGCGATGGGCGCAAACTGCGCCACCGCCGCGAACGAAATCAGGCCGGTCGAGACGAGCGCGTAGGCCTCCCCGGCGAGCCGGAAGTAGACGAAGCCGAGCAGCAGCAGCACGAGGATCGCCCCGCGCCGGATGCCAAGCAAAAGCCCGGTGAGATCCTTGCGCTCGTTCAGCCGCAGCGAGCGCATGCGCAGCAGCACCGGCATCAGCAGGTCGTTGCAGACCATGGTCGAGAGCGCGATCGTCTCCACGATCACCATGCCGGTCGCCGCCGACAGGCCGCCGATGAAGACCACCAGGGCGAGAAGCTCCTGCTTCTGCGCCATCGGCAGCGCGAGGACGAAGGTGTCCGCATCGACGCCGGCGGTCGGAAAGGCGAGCCTCCCGCCAAACGCGATGGGCAGGACGAAGATGTTGATCGCCAGCATGTAGAGCGGAAAGAGCCAGATCGCCTTCTTCAGGTGGGCCTCGTCCTTGTTCTCGATCACCGCCACCTGGAACTGGCGCGGCAGGAACATGATGGCGAGCATCGAGAGAACCGTGAGCCAGGTCCAGCTCGCATAGCTGCCGGCCATGCCGTTCAGCGGGCTCAGCATCGGCTCGAGCTCCGGATGCGCGGCGGCGCGCGTGAAGATGTCGCCGAACCCGTTGAAGAGGCCCCAGCTCACCCAGATGCCCACCGCCAGGAACGCGACCAGCTTGAAGAGCGATTCAAAGGCGATCGCCGCCACCATGCCTTCGTGGTGCTCGGCCGCGTCCAGGTGCCGAGTGCCGAAAAGAATGGTGAAGACCGCGAGGATCAGCGCGACCCAGAGCGCCGTGTCCTGCAGGAGCGGCACCTTGCCGAGCGTGGCCGGCATCACGATGTCCGGGTACTGCAGGAGGAGCGTGAAGCTGCTTGAGATCGCCTTCAGCTGCAGCGAGATGTAGGGCAGGATGCCGATGACCGCGATCACCGTCACGACGCCCCCGAGCAGCGCGCTCTTGCCGTAGCGCGAGGCGATGAAGTCGGCGAGCGAAGTGATGCGGTTGCGCTTGCTGATGCGCAGGATCTTGCGCATCACCACCCACCACAGCGCGACCATCAGCGTTGGGCCGATGTAGATCGGCAGGAAGCCGACGCCGTCGGCGGCCGCGCGGCCGACGCTGCCATAGAACGTCCATGCGGTCGCGTAGACCGCGAGCGACAGGCTGTAGATGTAGGGGCTCGCGATGACCGAGCGACCGGCATCGGCGCGCTTGTCGGCGAAGTACGCGATCGCGAAAAGAAGCCCGAGGTAGGCGAACGAAGCAGCGACGATGACCCAGCCCTGCAGCACGCTTGCCGCCTCCGCGCTAGCGCCGCTCGGCCACGATCGCCATGAGGGCGATCAGCGCGCCCCAGGCGACGAAGAAGTAGGCGTAAAGGAGCGGGATGCCGAACACCGTGGCCTCGACATTGAAGGCGGCGAGGATCGGGTAGTTGAAGAGCACCAGCCCGAGCAGGCACAGCGCCGCATGGCGTTGTGCCCGTGGATCAAACTCCTCCATCGCGCCCTCCCTTTGGCGCCGCCCGTCCCGCAGGGCGAGCGGTTGCCTACTGCGTCTGCTTGAGCTGCTCCAGGATCGCCGGGTTCTCCAGCGTGGAGACATCCTGCTTGATCTCCTCGCCGCGCGCGATCGAGCGCAGCAGCCGCCGCATGATCTTGCCCGAGCGCGTCTTGGGCAGGTTGTCGCCGAAGCGGATGTCCTTCGGCTTGGCGATCGGCCCGATCTCCTTGCCGACCCAGTCGCGCAATTCCTTCGCGATCTTCTGCGCTTCGGCGCCGCTCGGGCGCGCGCCCTTCAGCACCACGAAGGCGCACACCGCCTCGCCCGTCAGCTCGTCGGGCCGCCCGACGACGGCGGCCTCGGCGACGAGCTTCGAGTTGGCGACCAGCGCCGACTCGATCTCCATCGTGCCAAGCCGGTGACCCGAGACGTTCAGCACGTCGTCGATCCGGCCGACGATGCGGAAATAGCCGTCCTCGTCCGTGCTCGCGCCGTCGCCCGCGAGATAGAGCTTGCCCTTGAAATCATCGGGCCAGTAGGTCTTCTTGTAGCGCTCGGGATCGCCCCAGATGGTGCGCAGCATCGAGGGCCACGGCCGCTTGATGACGAGGATGCCGCCCTTGCCCTTACCTACCGGATTGCCGGTTTCATCGACGATGTCGGCGAAGATGCCCGGCAGCGGCAAGGTCGCCGAGCCCGGCTTGGTCGGCGTCGCGCCCGGCAGCGGCGTGATCAGGTGTCCGCCCGTTTCAGTCTGCCACCAGGTGTCGACGATCGGGCAGCGGCCGCCGCCGACCGTCTCGTGATACCACATCCACGCCTCGGGATTGATCGGCTCGCCGACCGTGCCGAGGATGCGCAGGCTGGACAGATCGTATTTTTTCGGCAGGTCGCCGCCCGCCTTGATGAGCGAGCGGATCGCCGTCGGCGCGGTGTAGAACACGGTGCACTTGTGGTCCTGGATCATCTTCCAGAAGCGGCCCGCATCCGGATAGACCGGCACGCCTTCGAAAATAATCTCGGTCGCGCCCACCGCGAGCGGTCCGTAGCAGACGTAGGAGTGCCCGGTGACCCAGCCCACGTCGGCCGTGCACCAGAAAATGTCGCTCGGCTTGTGGTCGAACACCCACTGCATCGTGAGCATGCACCAGAGCAGGTAGCCGGCCGTCGAGTGCTGGATGCCCTTCGGCTTGCCGGTCGAGCCCGAGGTGTACAGGATGAAGAGCGGGTGCTCGGCGTTGACGAACTCCGGCTCGCAGGTTTCAGGCTGCCCCTTGACCGCGTCTTCCCACCAGAGGTCGCGCCCTTCCTTCATCGCGACCTTGCTGCCCGAGCGTCTGTAGACGATCACCGTCTTGACCGCTTCGCAGCCCCCCATCGCGAAGCCTTCGTCGCACACGGGCTTGAGCGGAATCTCCTTGCCGCCGCGGAACTGGCCGTCGGCGGTGATGAGCGCCACCGCGCCTGCGTCGACGATGCGCTCCTGCACGCTTTTCGCGGAGAAGCCGCCGAAGACGACCGAGTGCGTCGCGCCGATGCGCGCGCAGGCCTGCATCGCCACCACTGCCTGGATCGACATCGGCATATAGATGAGGACGCGATCGCCCTTCCTGATGCCGCGCGCCTTGAGCGCGTTGGCGAACTTGCAGACTTCCTTGTAGAGCGCCTGATAGGTGATCTTCGTCACCTTGCCGTCGTCAGCCTCGAAGATGATGGCGATCTTGTCGGGCTGCGTTTTCAGGTGCCGGTCGAGGCAGTTGTAGGACGCGTTCAGCTCGCCGTCGTGGAACCAGCGATAGAACGGCGCCTTCGATTCGTCCAACGTCTTCGTGAAGGGCTTCGACCAGAGCAGCGTTTCCTTGGCGAGGCGCGCCCAGAAGCCCTCGAAATCCTTTTCCGCCTCGGCGTAGAGCTTGCGATACGCCTCCATGCCGGAGATGTTCGCCTGCTTGACGACGGCCGGCGCCGGCGGAAACACCCGCTTCTCGATCAGTACCGATTCGATAGTGGACGCCATGTTGCTGCTCCTCCAAGGGTTTGCAGGGGATAAAATCACTTATTCAAGGCCTTGTAAAGCACCCGCTCGATGACCACGATCCGCAGGGAAGACCTCGTCCAGAGCATTGCCGACGCTCTGCAGTTCATCTCCTACTATCACCCGCTCGATTACATCCGTGCGCTCGGGCGCGCCTACGAGCGCGAGCAGTCGGCGGCCGCGAAGGATGCGATCGCGCAGATCCTCACCAACTCGCGCATGAGCGCCGAAGGGCGGCGGCCGATCTGCCAGGACACCGGCATCGTCAACGTTTTTCTCAAGGTCGGCATGGGCGTGCGCTTCGATTTTTCCGAGCCGCTCGAGAAGGTGGTCAACGAAGGCGTGCGTCGCGGCTACCTGAACAAGGACAATCCGCTGCGCGCCTCGGTGCTGGACGAATCCGATTTCGGCCGCAAGAACACCCGCGACAACACGCCGGCGGTGATCGCCGTGGAAATGGTCGCCGGCGACAAGCTGGCCGTGGACGTCGCGGCCAAAGGCGGCGGCTCGGAGGCGAAATCGAAATTCGCGATGCTGAATCCCTCGGACTCCATCGCCGACTGGGTCGTGAAGACCGTTCCGACCATGGGCGCGGGCTGGTGCCCGCCCGGGATGCTCGGCATCGGCGTCGGCGGCACGGCCGAAAAGGCCATGCTGATGGCGAAGGAATCGCTGATGGAGCCGATCGACATGGCGGAGCTCAAGGCGCGCGGCCCGAAGAACAAGGTCGAGGAGCTGCGCATCGAGCTCTACGACAAGGTGAACGCGCTCGGCATCGGCGCGCAGGGCCTGGGCGGCCTCTCCACGGTCCTCGACGTGAAGATCCGCACCTACCCCGCGCACGCCGCCAACCGCCCGGTCGCCATGATTCCCAACTGCGCCGCGACCCGGCACGCGCACTTCGTGCTGGATGGCACGGGGCCGGCCGAATTCGAGACCCCGTCGCTCGCCGACTGGCCGAAGGTCACGTGGACGCCGGATGCGAATTCCACGCGCGTGGATTTGAATACGCTGGATCGGAAAACCGTTCAAGGCTGGAAACCGGGCCAGCGCCTGCTGCTGTCCGGAAAGATGCTGACCGGCCGCGATGCCGCCCACAAGCGAATCCAGGACATGCTGGCCAAGGGCGAGAAGCTGCCGGTCGATTTCACCAATCGCATCATCTACTACGTCGGTCCCGTCGACCCTGTGCGCGACGAGGTGGTTGGGCCAGCGGGACCGACGACGTCGACCCGCATGGACAAGTTCACCGAGATGATGCTGGCGCAGACGGGATTGATCGGCATGATCGGCAAGGCCGAGCGCGGCCCGGTCGCAGTCGAGGCGATCAGGAAGCACAAGGCCGCCTACCTCATGGCGGTCGGCGGCGCGGCTTATCTGGTCGCCAAGGCGATCCGCCAGTCGAAGGTTCTCGCTTTCAACGACCTCGGCATGGAAGCGATCTACGAGTTCGAGGTGAAGGACATGCCGGTCACGGTGGCGGTCGACGCGAATGGAACCTCGGTCCACCAGACCGGGCCGCAGGAGTGGGAATCCAAAATCCGCTCGCTGAAGATTCCAGTACACGCAGCCTGAAAACTCGCTGGGGAGCGGTCTGGGCGATGTACGCCGCAGGGGTCGCCTGCGGCGCGTTCATCGGCAAGGCGCCGCCCGCCCTGCCCGGCCTGCGCGCCGAGCTCGGCCTGACGCTCGTCCAGTCGGGCTTCATCGCGACCATGATCAACCTGCTGGGCGCGATCGTCGGCCTGCTCATGGGCGTTCTGTGCGATCGCTATGGACACAAGCGCCTGGGGCTCGTCGGCTTGCTGGTCATGGCGGCGGGCGGCTTCATCGGCGCGGCGGCGCAGGGTTACGCCGTCCTCCTCTTCTCGCGATTCCTCGAGGGCGCCGGCTTCATCCTCTTCACGGTGACCGGCGCCGCGCTCATCAACGCCTCGACCGCGAACCTGCGCGACCGCAACCGCGCCATGGGGCTGTGGACCGCCTACATGCCGACCGGCGCGGCCCTCGCAATGCTGGTGACGCCCGCCGCGATGGCGCAGATGGGCTGGCGCGGGCTCTGGGTCGCCCTTTCCGTGGCGACGCTCGCGTGCGTCGTGCTCGTCTGGCGAACCGTTCCGGCGACGATACCTTCGGGCGTCGGCACTCTGCGGCTCGCCCGGGAGTCACTGGCGCAGCGCGGCAGCTGGGTGCTGTCGGTGCTTTTTCTTTTTTACGTCGCGCAATGGACTTCCGTCATGGTGTGGCTGCCGACTTTCGTCGTCGATGAGCGCGGCGGCAGCGCGGCCACGGCGGCTTTTCTCGGCGCGCTCATGGTCGCGGCCAATGTCCCGGGCAATCTGGCCGGGGGCTGGCTGCTCTCGCATGGGTTCCGGCGCGGCGCGATGGTGGTGGTCGCAAGCGCGATCTCGGCCGCCTGTTTCGCAGGAATGCTCGGCGACTGGCTGCCGGATCCCGTCCGTTTCGCCCTCGTCCTCCTGTTCTCCTGCTGCGCCGGCGCGATTCCCGCGGCGGTCCTCTCGGGTGTCCCGGTCCACGCGCGCTCGCCCGGGCATATCGCGACGACGAACGGCATGGTCATGCAGGCGGCCCAGCTCGGGCAATCGGTCGGACCGATCCTCCTCGCCTGGCTCGCCTCGCACTACGGCGGCTGGAGCGCCACGCTCGGCACCATGCTCGCGTTCGCGGCCGCCGCCGGCGCGTGCGGGGTCGCCGTGGCGCGAATCGAGAGGGCTAGAATGTCGTCATGAGACAAATCCACATCTGCGAAGTCGGCCCGCGCGACGGGCTGCAGAACGCCCATCACCTCATGCCGACCGAAGCGAAGAAGGCCTGGATCGCGGCCATGGCCGCGGCGGGCATCGAGGAAATCGAAGTGGGTTCCTTCGTGCCTCCGAAGCTGATCCCTGCGATGGCCGATACGGGAGACATTGTTTCCTTTTCTCTGGGACTAAAGGGCCTGAAAGTCGTCGCACTTGCACCCAACGTCAAGGGGTTCGAAAGAGCAGTCGCGGCCGGAGCGCACAAGGTCACCTTTCCGGTCTCCGCCTCGCGCGCGCACAGCGCGGCAAACGTGCGCATGACGCCGGAACAGATGGTCGCGCAGGTAAAGCAGTGCGTGGACATGCGCGGCAAGGCCGGGCCGGAAATCGAGGCCGGAGTGTCGACTGCGTTCGGCTGCACGATGCAGGGCGAAGTGCCCGAGGACGACGTCGTTCGGCTGGCCGTCATGCTTGCCGAAGCGGGCGTGGATTGCATCGCCCTGGCAGACACGGTCGGCTATGCCAATCCGGCCCAGATCAGGAGGCTGTTCAGGAAAGTAAAGAAGGAAATCGGCGACAAGCTCGAAGCAGCGCACCTGCACAACACGCGCGGCCTCGGGCTTGCCAACGCGCTCGCCGCCTACGAGGAAGGCGTCCGCCATTTCGATTCCTCGATGGGCGGCCTCGGCGGCTGCCCGTTCGCGCCCGGGGCGAGCGGCAACGTCATCACCGAGGACCTCGTCTTCATGTTCGAGAGCATGGGCGTGCCGACCGGCGTGGACTTCGAGAAGCTCATGAAGGCGCGCGAGCTGCTCGTGAAGGGGATTCCGGAGGAGCCGGTGTATGGGCACACGCCGCTCGCCGGCCTGCCGAAAGGCTTCAAGCGCGCCGCATGAAGCGCCTGCCCCTGGAGGGCATCCGCGTCGTCGAGTTCGCGCACATGGTCATGGGGCCGTCGTGCGGGCTGGTGCTCGCCGACCTGGGCGCCGAGGTGATCAAGGTCGAGCCGCTCGAGGGCGACAACACGCGCCGCCTGCAGCACGCCGGCGCGGGCTTTTTCCCGGTATTCAACCGCAACAAGAAGAGCCTCGCCATCGACCTGAAGAGGCCGGAGGGCAAGGCGATCGTTTACAGGCTCCTCGATTCGGCCGACGTGCTGACCGAGAACTTCCGCCCGGGCGCGCTCGACAAGCTGGGTTTTTCCTGTTCTGAAATCCAGAAACGAAACCCTCGGCTCATCTATTGCTCGCTGAAGGGCTTCCTCGACGGGCCCTACGACCACCGCGCGTCGCTCGACGAGGTGGTGCAGATGATGGGCGGCCTCGCCTACATGACCGGGCTGCCGGACCGGCCGCTGCGCGCCGGCTCGTCCGTCGTGGACATCATGGGCGGCACCTTCGCCGCGGTCGGGATCCTCGCCGCGCTGCGCGAGCGCGACTCGACCGGCAAGGGCAAGCGGGTGACGAGCGCGCTCTTCGAGAGCACGGCCCTCCTCGTCGCCCAGCACATGTCCCAGTACGAGATCACCGGCGAAGCGCCACCGCCCATGTCGGTCAAGCGCCCCGCCTGGGGCGTGTACGACATCTTCGAGACCGCGGGCGGCGGGCGCCTGTTCATCGGCATCGTCACCGACACCCAATGGGACGTCTTCTGCCGCGAATTCGGCGAAAAGGAGCTCGCGATCGACCCGCGCCTGAAGAGCAACGCCCTGCGCGTCAAGGAGCGCGGCTGGCTCATCCCGCGCCTGGGCGAAATCTTCAGGAAGTGGCCGCAAAAGGAGCTTGAGAAGAGGATCGAGGACATCGGCCTGCCCTACGCGCCCATCTCGAAGCCCTGGGACCTGCTCGAGGACCCGCACCTGAAAGCGTCGGGCGGCCTCTTCGAGACGCGTATTCCGGGCGGCAAGACCATCCGCATTCCCGGGCTGCCGATCGCGCTCGATGGCGAGCGCCTGCCAAAGCGCGCCGATCCGCCTGAATTGGGCGGAAACGGCGCGGAATTGCTGCGGGGGCTGGGCTGTTCCCCCGAGGAAGTCGCAACGCTCGTCGAGCGACGTATAGTCGCGTTTCCCACTGGAGGAGGCACCCCATGAAGAAGGTAGAGGCAGGCAACCCGTTGATTCTTGATCCGCGCCGGCGAACGCTCCTGCGCGGCATGGCCGCCCTGGGCGGCGCGCTCGCGCTCGGCGCGTGCGGCTCGATGGAGGCGATGGGCCCCGGCTCGGGCGGCAGCGCGCGCCTCTCCGGCGGGCGCCTCTCCGTGCGCTGGCTGGGCGGCGGCGTGGCCGAGCTCGCGACCCCCGACTACAGGCAGATCGCCTATGCCGATGCCTGGTTCTGGCACAACAGCGGCTGGACGCCCTTCAACGTGCCGAGGCCGGCCGAGTACGGCAGCGCGGCGGCCTTCGCCCAGTACGTGCGCGCGAAGAATCCGCAGGCGGTGCTGGTCATGCTCACGCATGATCATGGCGACCATATCGGCGACTATTTCGAGTCGCTCAAGGCGCTGGCCGACGCCGGCATCCCGGTTCTCACCACCGGGCAGAGCGATCTCATGCGCTCGCCGACCGGGCTCGTCCCGGACTTCAAGAAAGCCGGCCTGGAGCCGGCAAAAATCGTCGCCAACGGCGGCGCCGGCATGAACTTCGGCGGCATCACCCGGCACGGCGCCATGTCGGCGCGGCTGGTGCCCGCGGTGCACTCGACGCTGCACGCCTATCCGGCCGTCGGCTTCATGCTCGACCTCGGCGGCGTGCGCACCTATATCAGCGGCGACACCGACCTTTTCAGCGAGATGAAGACGCTCGGCGAGCGCTACCAGCCGAACCTCGCGCTCATCTGCGTCGGCGACGGCCCGTACACCATGGGGCCGGAGGAAGCCGCGCGCGCCTGCCAGTGGCTCGGCGTCTCGCACGCGATTCCCTACCACTACGCGCACAACCCGGCGGTCAAGGGCGTGGGGGGCGGCGAGGAGTTCCGCAAGGCGATGGCGGCCATCGCGCCCTCGGTGAAAGTCACCGTCATGAAACCGGGCGAGACGGTCACGATCCAGACCTGAGCCGCACCGGGCGCAGGAAAAGAAACGGGACCCTCGGGTCCCGTTTGTTTTTAGCGGAGCGCCTGGCGGATCTGCTCGAGCGCGCCGGGATCCTCGATGGTGGTGAGGTCCCCCGGGTCGCGCCCTTCGGCGAGCGCCTGGATGGAGCGCCGCAGCGTCTTGCCCGAGCGGGTTTTCGGCAGCAAGGTCACGAAGTGCACGGCCCTGGGCCTCGCGATCGCGCCCAATTGTTTGTCCACGGTCTGCATGATTTCTTCCGCCGAGGTTTTCTTCGCCGGGTCTTTCAATACGGCGAACGTCAAGGGCATCTGGCCCTTCAGGGGATCGGCCACGCCGACGACGGCGCACTCCGCGACGTTGGCGTGCATGTTCACCGCCTCCTCGATCTCGCGCGTGCCGAGGCGATGGCCGGCGACGTTGATGACGTCGTCGGTGCGCCCGAGGATGAAGTAGTAGCCGTCCTTGTCGCGGATGCCCCAGTCGAACGTGGAATAGACGAGCTTTTTCGAGAACGTCGAAAAGTACGTCTTCACGAAGCGCTCGTCGTCGCCCCAGATCGTCGTCATGCAGCCGGGTGGCAGCGGCGGCTCGATCGCGACGACCGCTTTTTCGTCGGCGCCCGCCTCGCTCGCGTCCGCTTCGCGCAGCAGCTTCAGGTCATAGCCGTAGGCGGGAAAGGACGGGCTGCCGTACTTGATCCGCGTCTTCTCCACGCCGTGCATCGCGGTCAGCACCGGCCAGCCGGTCTCGGTCTGCCAGTAGTGGTCGATCACCGGCTTGCCGAGGCCCTCGGAGATCCAGGCGTGCGTCGGCTCGTCGAGCGGCTCGCCCGCGAGGAACAGGTGCTTGAGCGACGACAGGTCGTACTTCTTCAGGAGCGCGACGTCGTGCTTCTTCAGCACGCGAATGGCGGTCGGCGCCGAGAACATCACGTTGACCTTGTAGTCCTGGACGATCTTCCACCACACCCCGGCGTCGGGCCGGATCGGCACGCCTTCGTAGAGGATGGTCGTCATCCCCACGATGAGGGGCGCATAGATGATGTACGAATGCCCGACCGCCCAGCCGATGTCCGAGGTGGTGAAGATCGTCTCGCCCGGGCCGCCGCAATAGATGTATTCCATCGAGGCCGCCATCGACACCGCATGGCCGCCGGTGTCGCGCTGCACGCCCTTGGGCCGGCCCGTCGTGCCGGAGGTGTAGAGGATGTAGGAAGGCTCGCTCGACTCGAGCCACTGGCAAGGGACCTCCTTGCCCGCGAAGCCTTTCGAGAAAGACGCCCAGTCCACGTCGCGGTCCTTGACGACCGGCATGTTCGGATCGAGGCCCCGGTTGAAGATCAGAACCTTCTTCGGCGGATGCTTCGAGAGCTTGATCGATTCATCCACGAGCGGCTTATAAGGGACCACCTTGCCCGCCCGGCTGCCGCCGTCGGCGGTAATCATCAGCACCGGGCGCGCATCGTCGATGCGCGCCGCGAGGCTCGCGGCAGCGAAGCCGCCGAAGACCACCGAATGCACCGCGCCCAGGCGCGCGCACGCGAGGATGGCGAACACCGCCTCGGGCATGTTCGGCATGTAGACGATCACCCGGTCGCCGCGCTTGACCCCGAGCGACTGCATCATCGCCGCGACGCGATTCACTTCCTGATGCAGCTGCCGGTAGGTGCAGGTTTCCGTTTTGTCGACTTCGGTGGAGATCCAGACGAGCGCCTTCTGGTCTCCGCGCTCCTTCAGGTGCCGATCGACGGCGTTGTAGCAAAGATTGGTTTCTCCACCGACGAACCATTTCGCGAACGGGGGCCGCGAATAGTCCAGCACCTTCGAAAAGGGCCTGTGCCAGTGGATGCGTTCCGCTTCCTTGCTCCAGAAAGCGTCGCGCTCGGCGAGCGAGCGCCGGTGAAATTCCTTGGAGGTCGTCATGCGTTCAGGTCCACCACGATACGGCCCACGATCTTCGCGTTGATGAAGTCGTCGAACACCTTGGGCAAGTCGGCAAAGGGAATCGTGCGCGCCATCTCCTTCAGCATCGGCGGCTTGAGGTCGGTCGCGAGCCGGCCCCAGACCTCGCGCTCGAGCTCGGGCGACGGCGCATCGGTCGAGTTGATGCCGAGCAGGCTCGCGCCGCGCAGGATGAAGGGCATCACCGTTGTATTGAGGCCCGGGCTCGCGGCGAGGCCGATCGAGGCGATCACGCCGTTGAACTTCATCGTGCTCGCCATCCAGGCGAGCACCTCGCCGCCGAGGTTGTCCACTGCGCCCGCCCAGGTCGCTTTGTCCAGAGGCTTGATTTTGGCGAGATCGAGCGTTTTTCGATCGAGGATGCTTTTCGCGCCCAACTTCCTGAGCTTGTCGCCTTCGCTTTCCTTCCCGGTGAGGGCTGTGACCTCGTAGCCGAGCCTGGCCAGAGCCGCGATGGCAATGCTTCCGACGCCGCCCGTGGCGCCGCTCACAACAACCGGGCCGTTCGAAGGCTTGAGGCCGTTTTTCTCCATCTTCACGATGGCGAGACCCGCGGTATAGCCCGCGGTGCCGAAGGCCATCGCCTCCCAGAGCGTCAGGTCCTTGGGCAGCTTGACGGCCCAATTGGCCGGAATACGCGCGTATTCCGAGTAGCCGCCGTGATGCTTTACGCCCAGTTCATGGCCGACGGCCAGGATCGCGTCACCTTTCGAGAAGCGGGGATCCTTGGATTCGGTGACCGTGCCCGCGAGGTCGATTCCGCCGATGCACTCGGGCCTGAGCAGGATCCGCCCTTTGCCGGTGGCCGCGAGCGCGTCCTTGTAGTTGACGTCCGAGTACGCGACCCGCACGACGAGCTCTCCCGGATCGAGATCGTTCAACGTGCAATCGACGAACTCGGCGCGAATGCTCTTGTCGACCGTCGTGAGCTTGTATGCCTTGAAGCTACCTGCCTCGGCCATCGGCCCTCCTCCGTTCGGACTGAAGATACTGCACGGATTGCATCTCGTGAAGCCTGCTGGCGGTGCGCTGGAATTCGGCCGCCGCGGTCTTCGCGTCCTCGCCCCCGTCGCTGAAGAGCTCCTCCGGCTGCGCCGCCGCCGAAACCACGAGCTTGACGCGGTCGTCGTAGAAGATATCGACCAGCCAGGTGAAGCGCCGCGCCGCATCGGAATCCTTCGCCGACATGCGCGGGACGCCCGAGAGCATCACCGTATGGAAACGCTTTGCGAGGTCCACGTAGTCGGCGTACGAGCGCGGCCCGCCGCACAACGCCTCGAAATCGAACCAGACAAGCGCGCCCGCCCGCTTGCGATAGGGAATCGTGCGGCCCTCGACATCGAGCGGATGGTCCTCCTCCTCGACGTCCTTCAGCTCCTGGAAGATTCTCTCCATCGCGACGCCGTCTCCGACGTGATAGACCTTGAGCTTTTCCATCTTGAGGCGCCGGTAGTCGGTGCCGCCGTCCACCGCGACCACGTCGAGGCGGTCCTTGATCAGCTCGATCGCCGGCAGGAAGCGCTCGCGCTGCAGGCCGCTCTCGTAGAGCCGGTCGGGGCTGTAGTTGCTCGTCATCACGAACTCGACGCCGCGGTCCATCGACTGCTCGAGAAACCGGCCGAGGATCATGGCATCGGCGATGTCGGAGACGTGGAACTCGTCGAAGCAGACGAGGCGCCAGCGCTTGGCGGTGCGCTCGGCCACAGTCGAGAGCGGGTCCTCGACGCCCTTCAGCTCCTCCATCTCGCGATGGATCTCGCGCATGAAATGGTGGAAATGCACGCGCCGCTTCCTCACAAGCGGCACGCAGAGGAAGAACGCATCCATGAGGAAGCTCTTGCCCCGCCCGACCGGCCCCCAGAGGTAGACGCCCTTCGGCAGCGGCGGCTTGACGAGCAGGCGCTTGAGCGCGTTGTCGCGCTTCGCCTTGTACGCGCTCCACTCCTCGTAGAGCCGCTGCAGCCGCTCCACGGCCCGGCGCTGCGACTCGTCGGCGACGAAGCCGCGCCGGGTCAGGCTTTCCCGATAGAGCGAAACGACGTCGGTCATCGCGCCGCAGTCTGCACGCGCGATTCGCTTCGCGCCAGCGCCAGGGTCGCCGCGAGGATCACCGTGCCGCCCGCCACCGTCCAGCCGGTGGGCAGCGTGCCGAAGAGGAGGAAGCCGAGCAGCGCCGCCCAGACGAGTTCGAGGAACCGCACCGTCTGCACCGCCGAGATGTCAGCCACGCTGAACGCGTGTGTCATGCAGTAGTGGCCCGCGGCGCCGACGAAGCCGCAAAAGACGAGGAGCGCCCACTGCCCGCCCTCCGGCGGCGTCCAGTTCAACAGCGCGAACGGCGCGAAGAAGAGCGACACGAGCAGGTGCTGCCAGAGCACCATCACGCCCGTGCGCTCGCGCCGCGTCAGCACCTTGGCGGTGAGGAAGGAGGCGGCGAAGACGGGCGAGGACGCGAGCATGAGGAGCATGCCGAAGGAGATTCCCGTGAAGCTCGCGCCGTCGAAGGGGTGCACGACCAGAAGCACGCCGCAGAAACCGACCAGCACCGCCGTCCAGCGCGCACCCGTCATGCGCTCATGCAGAAAGAGCACCGCGCCGATGCTGATGTAGAGCGGGCCCGAAAAGCCGATCGCCGTCAGCTCGGCGAGGGTCACCAGCGGCAGCGCGGCGAACCAGAGCATCATCCCGCCGGCGTGGAACGCGCCACGCACGACCTGGAGGCCGGGCTGGCGGGGCCAGAGGCCGCCGACGCCGCCCCGCAGGAGCGGCGGCACCAGCAGCAGGGTGCTGATCGCGTAGCGCAGGAAGCCCGCGAGCCAGGCATCCATCTCGTGGGAGAGCTTCTTCATCGAGCCGTTGAGGATGATGAAGAGGACACCTCCCGCCGCCATCCACAGCATGCCCCGGAGGGTCGCGTTCAGGGGAGCCCCGGGCGCCCGTGCCGGCATCAGGCCTCCAAGCTGACGAGGAGAATCCCGGCCGCGACGGCGGCGGCACCGAGCGCCTGCTGCACGGTGATCGGCTCGCCGAGCATCGCCCAGCCGATCAGCACGCCGAACACGGGCGAAAGAAACACGAACACATTCACGCGGCTCGCCGAGTAGTTGACCGTCAGCCACACCATGAGCACGAAGCCGAGCGTCGCCGCGATCATGCCGAGATAGAGGACGCCGGCCACCGCGCCCGCGGTGAAGTTCCACGCCGCGCCCGACTCCAGCGTCAGCGTGACGAGGAGAAAGACCGGGATCGAGGCGGCCGCGCTCCAGAAGATGATGGCGGCCGGATGGATGGCGGTCGGCATGCGCTTGTTGAGGATGACGTTGCCGGTCCAGCCCAGCGCCGAGATGAGGCAAAGGAGGTCGCCGAGCAGCGCTCCGCTCGTCATGCCGCGCTCCGCGAGCACGAGGGCGACGCCGGCAAACGCGATGGCGGTGCCGGCCCAGCGGCGCGCCGTCAGACGCTCCGAGGGCACGAACAGGGGAAGGACGAGCAGCGTGAAGAACGGCTGCATGTTGAAGAGGATCGCGGCGCGCCCGGCGCTCGTCATCGTCAGGCCGATGAAGAGCAGCGTCTGCGCCATGAGGAAGAAGCCCGTCTGCGCGGCGATGAACCGGGCTTCGCCCCCGCGGTAGGCGAGCGGCACGCGCGCCCACCACGCATAGGCGCCGAGAACCGCGGTCGTGATCAGCATGCGCAGCTCGAGCGTGCCGAACACCGGCAGGTCGTGCACCGCGACCTTGCCGGCGGTATAGGAGCCCCCGAGCACGGCCATGACGAGGACGGCGACGGCCGCCGCGCGCGCGTCGAGCTTGTGGTCGACCTTTGGGACCGCAGCGCTCAGATGTTCAGAGCGCGTTTGTCCACCGCAAGCGCGGCATCCTTCATTGCTTCACCCAGCGAGGGGTGCGCATGGCAGATCATGCCGATGTCCTCGGCCGAGCCGCGGAACTCCATCGCCACCACCGCTTCGGCGATCAGCTCGCCCGCGAAGGGGCCGATGATGTGCACGCCGAGGATCTGGTCCGTCTTCGCATCGGCGAGAAATTTCACCAGCCCATTCGTATCGCCCAGCGCTCGCGCCCGCGCGTTGGCCGAGAACGGAAACTGCCCGGCACGGTAAGCGACGCCCTCGGCTTTCAGCTGCTGCTCGGTCTTGCCGACCCATGCAATCTCGGGCGAGGTGTAGATCACGCTCGGGATGGTGTTGAAGTCGACGTGGGCGTGCTGGCCGGCGATGCGCTCGGCCACCGCCACGCCCTCTTCCTCGCCCTTGTGCGCGAGCATCGGGCCGCGCACCACGTCGCCGATCGCCCAGACTCCGGGCACCCCGGTCCGGCACTCCCCGTCCACCGCAATGAAGCCCCGCTCGAGCTTGATCCCGACCGCCTCGGCATTCAGCCCAGTCGTATTGGGGATCCGGCCGATCGAAACGATGAGTCGGTCTACCTCTAAGGTTTTGGATGAGCCATCGGATGCAGCATATTGAACCGTAACGCTTTTCTTCTGTGCGTTCACCTTCGAGATCTTCACCCCGAACTCCATCTTGAGGCCCTGCTTGGTGAAGATCTTCTGGGCTTCCTTGGCGATGGTCTCGTCCGCCAAGCCAAGGAAGGCCGGCAGCGCCTCGAGGATCGTCACGTCCGCCCCCAGGCGGCGCCAGACGCTGCCCATCTCCAGGCCGATGATCCCGGCGCCGATCAGGCCGAGCTTTTTCGGCACCTCCCCGATCGCGAGCGCGCCGTCGTTGCTGAGGATGAGCTTCTCGTCGAAGTCCGCGCCGGGCAGCGGACGCGGATTGGAGCCCGTGGCGATGATGACGTTTTTGGCCGTGAGGGTTTCGTCGTTGACCTTTACTTCAAGTGCTTTCGAAAAACTCCCCCGACCATGAAAAAACGAAATCTTGTTCTTCTTGAACAGGTACATCACCCCGTCGTTGCTGCCTTTCACGACCTTTTCCTTGCGCTTCAACATCTGCGCGAGGTCGAGCTCGAGGCCCTTCACCTTGACGCCGTGCTCGGCGAAGTGGTGGCCGGCCTGCTCGAAGTGCTCGGAGGACTGCAGGAGCGCCTTGGAGGGGATGCAGCCGACGTTCGTGCAGGTGCCGCCGAGCGCGGGCTTGCCGTCCGCGCCCTTCCACTCGTCGATGCACGCAGTCTTCAGGCCGAGCTGCGCCGAGCGGATCGCGGCGATGTAGCCCGCGGGCCCGCCGCCGATCACCACGACGTCGAAGGACTGCGCCACCTAGACCTCGAGGACGAGGCGCGCGGGATCCTCCAGCGCTTCCTTCATCGCCACCAGCGACAGCACGGCTTCCCTTCCGTCGATGATGCGGTGGTCGTACGAGAGCGCGAGGTAGTTCATCGGCCGCACCACGACTTGCCCGTTCTCGACCACGGCACGTTCCTTGGTCGCGTGCACGCCAAGGATCGCCGACTGCGGCGGGTTGATGATCGGCGTCGAGAGCATCGAGCCGAAGACCCCGCCATTCGAGATCGAGAACGTGCCGCCGGTCAGCTCCTCGAGCGAAAGCTTGCCGTCCTGCGCCTTCTTGCCGAATTCCGCGATCTTCTTCTCGATCCCGGCGAAGGACATCTGGTCCGCATCGCGCAGGATCGGCACCACGAGGCCGCGCGGACTGCCGACGGCGACGCCGATGTCGAAGTAGCCGTGATAGACGATGTCGGTGCCGTCGACCGACGCGTTCACCACCGGGTACTTCTTCAGCGCATAGACCGCGGCCTTGACGAAGAAGGACATGAAGCCGAGGCGCGCGCCGTGCTCCTTCTCGAAGCGCTCCCCGTATTTCTTCCTCAGGTCCATCACCGGCTGCATGTTCACTTCGTTGAACGTGGTGAGGATGGCTGCGGTGGATTGCGACTGCACGAGCCGCTCGGCGACGCGCTGGCGCAGCCGCGACATCGGCACGCGCTGCTCGGGCCGCCCCGAAAGCAGCTTGTCCATGTTCACGGGGGCTGGCGGTTGTTGAAGGGGTGCTTTTTCTTTTGCCTGAGTTTTTTCAGGTTGAGCGAGAACATCACCCTTCGTGACCCTGCCATCCCGGCCGGTCCCTTGAATCTGCGCCGTGTCGATGCCCTTGTTCGCTGCGAGCTTCGCGGCGGCAGGCATCACCGCGGGCGCAGAAGGCGCAGACGGTGCCGGTTTCGCTTTCGCTTCTGCTTTCGGTTCTTCTTTTTGAGCGGCAACTGCGGAAGCCTTGCCGTCCGTATCGATTCTCGCAATCACCTCGCCCGCGACAACCGTCCCTTTATCCCCCTTGAGAATGCTCACCAGCACGCCATCGGCCGGCGCGGGCAGCTCGAGCACGACCTTGTCGGTCTCGATGTCGATCAGGTTCTCGTCGCGCTTGACCGCCTCGCCCTGCTTCTTGTGCCACGAGAGGAGGGTCGCCTCGGCGACCGACTCCGAGAGCTGCGGCACCTTGACTTCAATGACCGGCACGGCGGGCCTCCTTGCGCGCGGTGCCCTGCACCGGCACGACCAGGTTCTCCTCGATCGGCGCGAAAGCCGCTTCGACCAGCTCCTTCTGCTGCTCGTTGTGCAGCGACAGGTAGCCGACCGCCGGCGACGCGGAAGAAGCGCGCATCGCGTAGCCGAGACCCTGGTCGCGCCGCATATGGCGCAGCAGGTAGTGCTGGATGCGATGCCACGCGCCCTGGTTGCCGGGCTCCTCCTGGCACCACACGACTTCCTTCGCGTTGGGGTAGCGGTTGATGAGCGCCTGGAAGTCGTCGTGCGGGAACGGATAGAGCTGGGCGATGCGCGTGATCGCGATGTCCTTGATGCCCTTCTCCTTGCGGTAGGCCATCAGGTCGAAGAAGACCTTGCCGCTGCAGATGATCACGCGCTTCACCTTCGAGGGATCGAGCGTCTCGTCCCAATCGTCGTTGACTGCCCGGAACTTGCTTTCCGAAAACTCGTGCAGCGGCGAGACCGATTCCTTGTGCCTGAGCAGGCTCTTCGGCGTGAAGATGACGAGCGGCTTGCGATACGGACGGATCATCTGCCGGCGCAAGAGGAAGAACATCTGCACCGGCGTCGCCGGGATGCAGACCTGGATGTTGTAGTCGGCGCAGAGCTGCAGGAAGCGCTCCGGGCGGCCCGAGGAATGCTCCGGCCCCTGCCCCTCGTAGCCGTGCGGCAGCATCATCACCATGCCGCAGATGCGTCCCCACTTCACTTCGCCCGCGGCGATGAACTGGTCGATCACGACCTGCGCGCCGTTGGTGAAGTCGCCGAATTGCGCTTCCCAGACGACAAGCTCGTTCGGTTCGGAGGTCGAGTAGCCGTACTCGAAGCCGAGCACCGCTTCTTCCGAGAGCACCGAGTCGATGACGACGAAGTCGCCCTGGTTCGGCGCGATGTGCTGAAGCGGCGTGTAGGTGCCTGAATCCCACTTCTCGCGGTTCTGGTCGTGCAGCACCGCATGGCGATGGAAGAACGTGCCGCGGCCGGCGTCCTGCCCCGAGATGCGCACCGCGAATCCGTCCCGCAGGAGCGAGGCGTAGGCGAGGTTCTCGGCCATGCCCCAATCCACCGGAAGCTTCCCCTGGCCCATCAGGCGCCGGTCGGCGATGATCTTCTCGACCCTCGGGTGCAGCTTGAAGTTGGCCGGAATGGCCGTCAGCTTCTCGGCGAGCGACTGCAGGTCGGCGAGCGGCAGCTGGGTGTCGTCGTTCTCGTTCCACTTCGTGTTCTTGTACTTCGACCAGTCGACGGCGAACGGCGGCTTGAAGTTGGCGAGGATCGTCTTGTTGGTGTTGTAGCCGCCGTCCATCGCCTGGCGGAACGTCGCCACCATCTGGTCGCCCTCGCCCGCCTCGATCACGCCCTGCGAGGCGAGGCGGTCGGCATAGAGCTTGCGGGTGCCGGGATGGGCGTTGATGATCTTGTACATGAGCGGCTGGGTCACCATCGGCTCGTCCTGCTCGTTGTGGCCGAGCTTGCGGAAGCAGACGATGTCGACCACCACGTCCTTCTTGAACTGCTTGCGGTAGTCCATGGCGATCTCGATCGCCATGACGCAGGCCTCCGGATCGTCGCCGTTCACGTGGAAGATCGGCGCCTCGATCATCTTCATCACGTCGGTGCAATAGAGCGTCGAGCGGCTGTCGCGCGGGTCCGAGGTGGTGAAGCCGATCTGGTTGTTGACCACGATGTGCACCGTGCCGCCGGTGCCGTAGCCGCGCGTCTGCGCGAGGTTGAGCGTCTCCATGACCACGCCCTGCCCCGCCACCGCGGCGTCGCCGTGGATGAGCACGGGCAGCACCTGCGAACCGTCGCGGTCCTTGCGGCGGTGCTGCCTCGCCCTCACCGAGCCTTCGACCACCGGATTCACGATCTCGAGGTGCGAGGGATTGAACGCGAGCGTGAGGTGCATCGGCCCGCCCGGCGTGTTGATGTCCGAGGAGAAGCCCTGGTGGTACTTCACATCGCCCGACATGAGGTCGTCGGCGTGCTTGCCCTCAAATTCGGAGAAGAGGTCCTTCGGCACCTTGCCGAGCGTGTTGACGAGCACGTTCAGGCGCCCGCGGTGCGCCATGCCGATGACGAGCTCCTGCACGCCCGCGGCGCCGGCGCGCTGCAGCAGGTTGTCGAGCACCGGAATGAGCGTCTCCCCGCCTTCGAGCGAGAAGCGCTTCTGGCCGACGTAGCGCGTGTGCAGATAGCGCTCGAGGCCCTCGGCCGCGGTGAGGCGCTCGAGGATGTGCTTCTTGTAGTCCGGCGGGAACGACGGCTTGGAGCGAATCGGCTCGAGGCGCTCCTGGATCCACTTCTTCTCGATGCGGCTCGACAGATACATGTACTCGACCGCGAGCGTGCCGCAGTACGTCTCCTGCAGCGCGCGGATGATCTCGCGCAGCGGCAGCTGCTCGGGCCCGAGGAAGGAGCCGGTGTTGAACATCCGGTCCATGTCGGCCGCGGTGAGGTCGTAGTAGCCGGGCTCGAGCTCCGGGATGTGCGGCTTCTGGTGGCGCTTGAGCGGATCGATGTCGGCGACCAGGGACCCGCGCACGCGGTATTCGGCGACGAGCTGGATCACCGAGACCTGCTTGCGGTCCATCTCGGCAGGCGGCGCCGTCCGCGGGGTTCCGCTTTTTGCCTTCATTGAAAAAGCTTCGACAATGGGGGCGTGCGCGACATCCTTCGGCGATGCGCCGGGCACGAGCTGCAGCTTGTCGAAATACGCGCGCCACTCCTCGGGCACGCTCGCCGGATCGGCGAGGTACTTCTCATATTGCTCCTCCACGAACGGAGCGTTACCCCCGAACAGATAGGAGTTCTCGAGGAGCTGCTTCAGCATGACCTACCTCTGCGAAATGGGTTTTACCTCGCGGCGCGCCTGCCCCTTGTAGAGCTGGCGCGGGCGGCCGATCTTGTACTCGGGATCGGCGATCATCTCCTGCCACTGCGCGATCCAGCCCACGGTGCGCGCGAGCGAGAAGATGCAGGTGAACATCGCCACCGGGATGCCGAGCGCGCGCTGCACGATGCCGGAGTAGAAGTCCACGTTCGGGTAGAGCTTGCGGCTCACGAAATAGTCGTCCTCGAGCGCGATCTTCTCCAGCGCGATGGCGAGCTTGAAGAGCCGGTCGTTGTGAAGCCCCAGCTCGTTCAGCACCTCGTGGCAGGTCTCGCGCATGAGCTTGGCGCGCGGATCGTGGTTCTTGTAGACGCGGTGGCCGAAGCCCATCAGGCGCACGCCCGAGCTCTTGTCCTTCACCTTCTTGATGAATTCCGGCACCTTGGAGACGTCGCCGATCTCCTCGAGCATCTCGAGGCAGGCCTCGTTCGCACCGCCGTGCGCCGGCCCCCACAGGCAGGCGATGCCCGCGGCGATGCAGGCGTAGGGGTTCGCGCCCGAGGAGCCGGAAAGGCGCACCGTCGATGTCGAGGCATTCTGCTCGTGATCCGCGTGCAGGATGAAGATGCGATCCATCGCGCGCACCAGCACGTCGTTCGGCTTGTACTCCTCGGCCGGCACGGCAAACATCATGCGCATGAAGTTCGCCGTGTACGAGAGGTGGTTGTTCGGGTACATGAACGGCTGGCCGATCGAGTACTTGTAGGACATCGCGACGATGGTCGGCATCTTCGCGATGAGGCGAAACGCGCAGATCTTGCGGTGCTCGGCGTTATTGATGTCGAGCGCGTCGTGATAGAAGGCGGAGAGCGCGCCCACCACGCCGACCATGACGGCCATCGGGTGCGCGTCGCGGCGGAACCCCTGGTAGAGGCGCACCAGCTGCTCGTGCACCATCGAGTGGTGGATCACGGTCCACACGAACTCGTCCTTCTGCTTCTGCGTCGGCAGCTCGCCGTAGAGCAGCAGGTAGCAGACCTCGAGGAAGTCGCAATGCAGCGCGAGCTGCTCGATCGGGTAGCCGCGGTAGAGCAGCACGCCCGCGTCGCCGTCGATGTAGGTGATCGACGAGTTGCAGCTCGCCGTGGAGAGGAAGCCCGGGTCGTAGGTGAAGACGCCCGATTTCCCGTACAGCGTGCGAATGTCCACGACCTCCGGCCCGATGGTGCCGTCCATCATCGGAAAGTCGAGCGTCTTACCGCCCGGCAGGGTCAGGGTGGCCTTTTTGTCCATGTTTGATACCCCCGTGGTTACCGACTATGCGGCTCGCAGCCTCGCCACGATGCCGGTGAATCTGTCCTCGTAATTCTCGCTCCGCCCGGACACGATATCCCACAAGTCATTGTCGGGAAGGTCGAGAAGCGCGCTCAGGGGCTCCATGTCCTGCTCCTGCAACCGGTTTTCCATGAAGCCCTGCAGGACCAGGTCGAGCTCGAGCAACCCCCTTCTGCACTTCCACTTCAGCCGGTCGAGCGGGCGCTCCACTAAACCGACCTCTTCACCATCAGCTCCTTGATCTTGCCGATGGCCTGGGTCGGGTTGAGATGCTTGGGGCACACGTCGACGCAGTTCATGATCGAGCGGCAGCGGAACAGCCGATACGGGTCCTCGAGGTCATCGAGCCGCTCGGCGGTCATCTGGTCGCGCGAGTCGGCGATGAAGCGATAGGCCTGCAGCAGGCCGGCCGGCCCGACGAACTTGTCCGGGTTCCACCAGAACGACGGGCACGAGGTCGAGCAGCAGGCGCACAGGATGCACTCGTAGAGGCCGTCGAGCGCCTCGCGCTCCTGCGGCGATTGCAGGCGCTCGCGCTCGGGGGGCGCATCGTGGTTGACCACGTAGGGCTTGATCGAGTGGTACTGCTTGAAGAACTGCGTCATGTCCACGATCAGGTCGCGGATCACCGGCAACCCGGGCAGGGGCCGCAACGTCACGTGCTCGGGCAGGTCTGCGATCTTGGTGATGCAGGCGAGGCCGTTCTTGCCGTTGATGTTGAAGGCATCCGACCCGCAGATGCCCTCGCGGCAGGAGCGGCGGAACGAGAGCGAGTCGTCCTGCGCCTTGGCCTTGACGAGCGCATCGAGCAGCATCCGGTCGCCATGGTCGAGCTTCACCTCGTAGTCCTGCATGCGAGGCTTCTCGTCTTTTTCCGGGTCGTAGCGGTAGATGGAAAGCTTCATTCAGTAGGTTCTCTTTTTGGGCTCGAACGCTTCGACGGTCATCGGCTTCAGGTGCACCGGCTTGTAGGCGAGGCGGTTGCCTTCCTTGTACCAGAGCGTGTGCTTCATCCAGTTCCTGTCGTCGCGCTCCGGAAAATCGTCGCGCGCCTGCGCGCCACGGCTTTCCTTGCGCGCCTCGGCCGAGACGATGGTCGAGAGCGCCGTCTCGACCAGGTTGTCCAGCTCGAGCGCCTCGACGCGCGCGGTGTTGAAGGTCTTCGATTTGTCCTTGATGAACGTCCTCTGGTTGCGGGCGGCGATTTCCTTCATCTTCTCGACGCCCTTCTGCAGGTCGTCGGGGAAGCGGAATACCCCGCAGTGCGCCTGCATGCAGCGGCGCAGGTCGTTCAACACGTCGACCACGCGCTCGCCGTCGGCATTCGAATCCAGTCGCGCCAGGCGGCTGCGCGTGCGGTCCTCGGCGTCCCTGGGCAGCGCCCGGTGCGGGCTCGGCGCCGCGCGGATGTCCTTGATCACCTGCTCGCCCGCCGCCTTGCCAAAGACAACGAGATCGAGAAGCGAGTTCGTGCCGAGGCGGTTCGCTCCGTGAACCGAGACGCAGGCGCATTCGCCGATCGCGTAGAGGCCCGGGAGGATGGTCTCCATGTTGGAGCCCTCGGGAACCACGACCTGTCCCGTGTACTTCGTGGGCACGCCGCCCATCTGGTAATGCACCGTCGGCACCACCGGAATCGGCTCGCGCACCGGATCGGCGTTGGCGAACTTGATCGAGATCTCGCGGATGCCGGGCAGGCGGTGGTTGATGACCTCCGGGCCGAGATGGTCGAGCTTGAGGAGCACATGGTCCTTGTCCGGACCGCAGCCGCGCCCTTCCTTGATCTCGGTCGTCATCGCGCGCGACACGACGTCGCGGCTCGCGAGGTCTTTCGCGTTCGGCGCATAGCGCTCCATGAAGCGCTCGCCGTCCTTGTTGAGAAGGTAGCCGCCCTCGCCGCGCACCCCCTCGGTGATCAGCACGCCCGCCCCGTACACGCCGGTCGGGTGGAACTGGTAGAACTCCATGTCCTCGAGGGGCAGGCCGGCGCGCGCCGCCATGCCGAGGCCATCGCCCGTATTGATGAAGGCGTTGGTGCTGGCGGCGAAGATGCGGCCCGAGCCGCCGGTAGCAAGCACCACGGCCTTCGCCTGCAGGAGGTAGACCTCGCCCGTCTCCATCTCGAGCGCGGTCACGCCGACCACCGCGCCGTCCTGCGGATCGCGCACGAGGTCGAGCGCCATCCACTCGACGAAGAACTGGGTATTGGCGCGCACGTTCTGCTGGTAGAGCGTGTGCAGCATGGCGTGGCCGGTGCGATCGGCTACCGCGCAGGAGCGCATCGCCATCTTGGCGCTGCCGTAGTTCTGGGTATGGCCGCCGAAGGGCCGCTGGTAGATTTTGCCGCTCTCGAGCCGGTCGAAGGGCATGCCCATGTGCTCGAGCTCGATCACCACCTCGTTCGCGCGCCGGCACATGTATTCGATCGCGTCCTGGTCGCCGAGGTAGTCCGACCCCTTCACGGTGTCGTACATGTGCCAGTGCCAGTTGTCCTCGGTCGAGTTGGCGAGCGGCGCGGCGATGCCGCCCTGCGCGGCGACGGTGTGCGAGCGGGTCGGAAACACCTTCGAGAGCACCGCGACTTTCAGGTCCGCGCGCGCGAGCTCGAGCGAGGCCCGCATGCCCGAGCCGCCTGCCCCCACGACGATCGCATCAAACCGACGTACCGGGAGGGCCACTTCTTATCTCCAGAGGATTTGGATTGTCCAGCCGAGGTAGGCCGCGATGGTGAGCAGCGTACAGACCTGCAAAGTGAGGCGCAGGCCGTCGGGCTTGATGTAGTCCATCAGGATGTCGCGAACCCCGACCCAGGCGTGCCAGGCGAGGCTTGCCATGAAAAGAAGCGTCGCGACCCGCATCCAGCCCTGCGAAAAGAAATCCTTCCATACCGCATAGGTGATCGGCAGCCCGCTCAGGATGACGACGAGCGCGATGATCGAGTAAACCGCCATGATCGTCGCAGTGATGCGCTGGGCGAGCCAGTCGGTGAGGCCATAGCCCGCCCCGGTGACGACCCGGCTCACCACAGCTTCCAGCCGAGGAAGGCGGTGAACCCGAGGCTGACCACGAACACCATCACGCTCGTCAGGCGCGCGGTCTTCAGGTCGATGCCTTTGTCCAGGTCCAGGAACAGGTGGCGGATGCCGGCGCAGACATGGTGCGAGTAAGCCCAGATGAGCACGAGCAGCGCAAGCTTGACCGGCCAGAGGCTGGCGTAGTGGCGGATCCGCTCGAAGGCGGCCTCCGAGGAGAGGCTGCGATCGAGCATCCACAGCAGCCAGACGAGCGAGACGAAGAGGAGCGCGCCGCTGATGCGATGAAGGATCGAGACCCATCCCGGAAGCGGCAAGCGAATTTGGAAAATCAGCGCCTGAAGACTGAGGTATTTCGGCCTGACCTTCTTCGCTGCCGCGGGGGACATGGCGCTTGGATTATATCCTTGCGGCGCTGCGGTAGAATCGACCGGTTCGCCGCTCAATCCCGGAGTTTTTTCCATGGCAAAAGCCCCTGTTCGAGTCGCCGTCACCGGCGCCGCGGGCCAGATCGGTTACGCGCTTCTCTTTCGTATCGCGAGCGGCGAGATGCTCGGCAAGGATCAGCCCGTGATCCTGCAGCTCCTCGAGATCCCGGACGAGAAAGCGCAGAAGGCGCTGAAGGGCGTCATGATGGAGCTCGACGACTGCGCCTTTCCCCTCCTCCACGGCATGGTGCCGGCCTCCGACCCGATGGTCGCCTTTAAGGACGTCGGCGTCGCGCTGCTCGTGGGCGCCCGGCCGCGCGGCCCGGGCATGGAACGCAAGGATTTGTTAGAGGCGAATGGCAAGATCTTCGCGCCCCAGGGCCAGGCGCTCGACAAGGTCGCCGACCGGAACGTGAAGGTCCTGGTGGTCGGCAACCCGGCCAACACGAACTGCCTCATCGCGATGAAAAACGCGCCGGGCCTCAAGCCCCAGCAGTTCACTGCCATGATGCGGCTCGACCACAACAGGGCCACCTCCCAGGTCGCTCAGAAAGTCGGCGTTCCCGTTTCTAAAATCAAGAAAATAACGGTTTGGGGCAACCATTCGGCCACGCAGTATCCGGACCTCTTCAATGCCGAATGCGAAGGCAAGAAGGTCTGGCCGATGATCAACGACCAGGCCTGGCTCGAATCGAGCTTCATCCCCACCGTCCAGAAGCGCGGCGCGGCCATCATCGAGGCGCGCGGCCTCTCCTCGGCGGCGAGCGCCGCGAACGCCGCGGTCGACCATGTGCGCGACTGGTCGCTCGGCAGCGAATCGGGCTCCTGGGTGAGCATGGGCGTGCCCTCCGACGGCAGCTACGGCATTCCCGAAGGCGTGCTCTACGGCTACCCGGTGACCTGCAAGGGCGGCAACTACGAAATCGTGAAAGGGCTCGAAGTGAGCGACTTCGCGCGCAAACGCATGGACGCGACGCTGAAGGAGCTCCACGAGGAGCGCGACGGGGTCAAGCACCTGCTGGGCAAATGAGCGCCGGAGACAAATTCAGGAAAGCTGTACAGGAAGAAAGGCCGCTTCAAGTCGTCGGGACGATCAACGCGAACCACGCGCTCCTCGCGAAGCGCACGGGCTACAAGGCGATCTATCTTTCCGGCGGCGGCGTCGCCGCCGGGTCGCTCGGCATGCCCGACCTGGGCATCTCGGGGCTGGAAGACGTCCTCGTCGACATCCGGCGCATCACCGACGTCTGCGACCTTCCCCTTCTGGTCGACGTGGACACGGGCTTCGGCGCGAGCGCCTTCAACGTCGCGCGCACCACCCGCTCGCTCATCAAGGCGGGCGCCGCCGCGATGCACATCGAAGACCAGGTCGGCGCCAAGCGCTGCGGCCACCGGCCCGGCAAGGAAATCGTCTCCGCCGACGAGATGTGCGACCGGATCAAGGCCGCGGTGGATGCGCGCTCCGACCAACGGTTTGTCGTCATGGCGCGGACGGACGCCCTCGCGAGCGAGGGTTTCGACAGGGCCCTTGAACGAATGAAAAAGTATGCCGAGGCGGGAGCGGACATGCTCTTCCCGGAGGCAATTACCGATCTCGGCATGTACAAGAAGATCTCCGCGGCGGCAAAGCAGCCCATTCTTGCCAACATCACCGAGTTCGGCCAGACGCCGCTTTTCACCGTGGAGGAGTTGCGCTCGGCGGACGTCTCGATCGTGCTGTATCCCCTTTCGGCTTTCCGCGCCATGAACAAGGCTGCGCTGAACGTCTACAAAACAATAAGAACCGAAGGAACCCAGAAAAACGCCGTCGCCACCATGCAGACGCGCGAAGAGCTCTACGAAACCATCAACTACCACTCCTACGAGAAGAAACTCGATGACCTCTTCAGCCGTGGCCGCTCCTAAGCCCAAGAAGTCCGTCGCCCTCTCGGGGGTTCCGGCGGGCAATACCGCCCTTTGCACCGTCGGCCGCACCGGCAACGACCTGCACTACCGCGGCTACGACATCCTCGATTTCGCCGACGAGGCGGAATTCGAGGAGGTGGCCTACCTGCTGGTGCACGAGAAGCTGCCCACCCCGGCAGAGCTGACGAGCTACAAGAAGCAGTTGAGGGCCATGCGCGGGCTGCCGGCAGCCCTCAAAACTGTCCTCGAGCAGATCCCGAAAACGGCACATCCGATGGACGTGATGCGCACCGGCTGCTCGGTGCTCGGGACCCTGGAGCCCGAGGCGGAGAAGCATCCCATCGAGGGCGCGCGCAGGATCGCCGACCGGCTGATGGCCTGCTTCGGCTCGATGCTGCTGTACTGGTTCCATTTCCAGAAGAGCGGAAAAAGAATCGAGACGGAGACCGACGACGACTCGATCGGCGGGCACTACCTGCACCTCCTGCACCAGAAAAAGCCGAGCGAGACCTGGGTGCGGGCGATGCACACCTCGCTCATCCTCTACGCTGAGCACGAATTCAACGCGAGCACCTTCACTTGCCGCGTCATCACCGGCACGGGCAGCGACATGTATTCGGCGATCACCGGCGGCATCGGCGCGCTGCGCGGCCCGAAGCATGGCGGCGCCAACGAAGTGTCCGACGAGATCCAGAAAAGATATCGGAGCGCGGACGAGGCCGAGGCCGATATCCGCAGGCGCATGGCCGCGAAGGAGATCGTCATCGGCTTCGGCCACCCGGTGTACACGACCGGCGATCCGCGCAACAAGGTCATCAAGGCGGTCGCCGAGCGCCTGTCAAGGGAAGGCCGCGACCTGACGCAATACGAAATCGCCGACCGCATCGAGTCGGTGATGTGGAAGGAAAAGAAGATGTTCGCGAACCTCGACTGGTTCAGCGCCGTCTCCTACAGCAAGATGGGCGTGCCGACGCTGCACTTCACGCCGCTATTCGTCATCTCGCGCACCAGCGGCTGGTCCGCGCACGTGATCGAGCAGCGCATCGACGGCAAGATCATCCGGCCGAGCGCCAACTACACCGGGCCGGACAACCTGAAGTGGATTCCGCTCAGCAAGCGCTAGGACGGCCCATGGCCTACGAATCAGACCTGACGAAGTTCATGCGCGAATACCTCAAGGAGCATCCGGAGGAGGTCGCCTCGCAGAAGAAGGGGCGCCTCATCTGGTGGGACAAGGACCCTTCGGTGCGCACCCCGCCCCCGCCGCCGCGCCATTCGCCCCGCTCGGGCGGCGCGGAATACACCTTCGAGCCGCTCTCGGAGAAGGACGACATCCGGAAAAAGGAGGACGAGCAGTAGTGTCATCGCACATCTCGAACGTCCGGCCCAAGCCCGACAAGGTGCTGGAGGCCATTGCTTCGTACGCAAAAGATTCATCGATCAAGAGCGAAGAGGCCTACACCACGGCCCGCTACTGCCTCATGGACACGCTCGGCTGCGGGTTCGAGGCGCTCGAGTATCCGGCCTGCACCAAGCTGATGGGGCCGATCGTCAAAGGCACCATGGTTCCGAACGGCGCGCGCGTGCCGGGGACGCAATTCCAGCTCGATCCGGTGCAGGCCGCCTTCAACATCGGCGCCATGATCCGCTGGCTCGACTACAACGACACCTGGCTCGCCGCGGAATGGGGCCATCCCTCGGACAATCTCGGCGGCATCCTCGCCGTTGCCGATTTCCTTTCCCGCAACGGAAAAGACGTGAGGATGAAGGACGTTCTCACCGCGATGATCAAGGCCCACGAGATCCAGGGCGTGTTCGCCCTCGAGAACAGCTTCAACCGCGTCGGCCTCGATCATGTGGTGCTCGTGAAGGTCGCCTCGACCGCCGTGGTTTCGGGCTTGCTGGGGCTGAGCCGGGACGAAACGATCAACGCGATCTCGCACGCCTGGATCGACGGGCAGAGCCTGCGCACCTACCGCCACGCGCCGAACGCAGGCTCGCGCAAGAGCTGGGCGGCCGGCGACGCGACCGCGCGCGCGGTGCGCCTGGCGCTCATCGCGCAGACCGGCGAGATGGGCATTCCGTCGGGCCTGACGGCGAAGACCTGGGGCTTCTATGACGTCCTCTTCAGGGGCAAGCCCTTCAAGCTGAAGCGCCCCTTCGGCAGCTACGTGATGGAGAACGTGCTCTTCAAGATCTCCTTCCCCGCCGAATTCCACTCGCAGACGGCGGCCGAATGCGCGATGCAGCTGCATGACGAGATCAAGGCTTCAGGAAGAAAAACGGAAGACATAAAGAAAATCACGATCCGGACCCACGAGGCTGCGATCCGCATCATCGACAAGAAGGGCCCGCTCAACAACCCGGCCGACCGCGACCACTGCATCCAGTACATCGTCGCCGTGCCGCTCATTTTCGGCCGACTGACCGCGGAGGATTACGAGGCCGATGTCGCCGCCGATCCGAGAATCGACGCGCTGCGGGCAAAGATGGTCTGCGTCGAGGACAAGAAGTTCACGCGCGACTATCTCGACCCGAACAAGCGCTCGATCGCCAACGCGCTCACCGTCGAATTCAAGGACGGCTCGAAGCTGAAGGAAGCCGTCTGCGAGTACCCGATCGGCCACCGGCGCCGCCGCAAGGACGGCATGCCGCTGCTCGTGGAGAAGTTCAAGGTCAACCTCGCGCGCCGCTTCCCTGAAAAGCAGCAGAGGGCTATCCTCGAGCTCTGCCTCGACGCGGGCCGGCTCGACAGGACGCCGGTGCGCGACTTCGTGGATCTGATGGTCATCTAGATGCGACGCCTCCTCGCCCTTGCCCTCTTCATCGCAGCCTTCGCGGCCGCGGCAGCCGAGCCCTGGGAGCGCTTTTTCTCGCCCTTCCTCGGCGACCTGCGCGCCGAGGCGGAAGACGCGCGCAAGGCCGGCAAGCAGGGGCTCGTCGTCATGTACCAGTTCCAGGAATGCCCCTACTGCGCGCAGATGAAGCGCGAGGTGCTGTCGCGGCCGGAGGTGCAGGAGGCCTATCGCAAGCGCTTCACCGCGATCGAGATCGACACCCGCGGCGCGCAGCCGGTGACCGGCTTCGACGGCCGCACCCTGCCCGAGAAGGAATTCGCGCGCGCCCAGGGCATCCGCGGCACGCCGACCTTCGTCTTCTACGCGCTGGACGGCACCATCCTCGCGACGAGCGTCGGCACGGCGAGCGCGCCCGAATTCATCCTGCGCGGCGACCGGGCCCTCGGCATGGCGCGCAGCAGGGCCAATCCATGACCCGCGCCGAGCTGCAGCGGCGCCTGGACGCGGTCTGCGGCGAGATCCGCCATTACCCGACGCCGATCGCGCGCTGCGACGAGCAGCTCACGGCGCTGATCGAGGAGCGCTCGAAGCTTTTCCTGCTTTTGGACGAGAAACAAAATCCCTGCACACCGGACGCGGTCTGGGTGAACGATGGAGGCTTCAATGTCGCATAACCTGCACAACACCTTGCAGCCCATGAAGGGCGGCAAGTTCTACTCGCTTCCCGATTTGGGTAAAGCGTTAAACATAAAAATGGAAAGGCTGCCGGTCTCGATCCGCATCGTGCTCGAGTCGGTGCTGCGCAACTGCGACGGCAAGAAGGTCACCGAGGAGCACGTCAGGCAGCTCGCCAGCTGGAAGGCGAATGCGCCGCGCGTGGAGGAGATTCCCTTCGTGCTCGCGCGCATCGTGCTGCAGGACTTCACGGGCGTGCCCCTCCTCTGCGACCTCGCGGCGATGCGCGGCGTGGCGGCGAAGATGGGCAAGGATCCCAAGGTGATCGAGCCGCTGGTGCCCGTCGACCTCGTGGTCGACCACTCGGTGCAGATCGACCACTACGGCACGAAGAACGCGCTCGACCTCAACATGAAGCTGGAATTCAAGAGGAACGAGGAGCGCTACCAGTTCATGAAGTGGGGCATGCAGGCCTTCGACACCTTCAAGGTCGTGCCCCCGGGCATCGGCATCGTGCACCAGGTGAACCTGGAATACCTCGCGCGCGGCGTGCACCAGCGCGACGGCATCTTCTACCCCGATACGCTGGTCGGCACCGACAGCCATACGACGATGATCAACGGCATCGGCGTGGTGGGCTGGGGCGTGGGCGGCATCGAGGCCGAGGCCGGCATGCTCGGCCAGCCCGTCTACTTCCTGACGCCCGACGTCGTCGGCGTGAACCTGAAAGGCAAACTGCATCCCGCCGTCACGGCGACCGACCTGGTCCTCACCGTCACCGAGATGCTGAGGAAAGCGAAGGTGGTCGGCAAGTTCGTCGAATTCTTCGGCGAAGGCACCGCGTCGCTCTCGGTCACCGACCGCGCGACCATCGGCAACATGGCGCCCGAGTACGGCGCGACCATGGGCTTCTTCCCGGTCGACGAGAAGACCATCGCCTACTTCAAGGGCACCGGGCGGACCGACTCCGAAATTGCCGCCTTCGAAACCTACTTCAAGGCGCAGAAGATGTTCGGCATCCCGAAGGCGGGCGACATCGACTACAGCCAGACGCTCGAGCTCGACCTCTCGACCGTGCTGCCCTCGCTCGCCGGCCCGAAGCGCCCGCAGGACCGCATCAACCTGGAGAAGGTGAAAAGCAAGTTCACCGAGCTGTTTCCGAAACCGCTGAACGAGAATGGTTTTAACAAGAATATTTCTGATTTGAATAAACCCTATAAAACCTTCGACGGCATCGAGATCAAGAACGGCGACGTGCTCATCGCCGCGATCACCTCGTGCACCAACACCTCGAACCCGGGCGTGCTCCTTGCCGCGGGCCTGCTCGCGAAGAAAGCCGTCGAGCTCGGCCTGAGGGTCAAGCCGCATATCAAGACCTCGCTCGCGCCCGGCTCGCGCGTGGTGACCGAGTACCTGACCAAGGCGGGCCTGCTGCCCTACCTCGAGCAGCTCGGCTTCAACGTCGCCGCCTACGGCTGCACCACCTGCATCGGCAACGCCGGCCCGCTCGCGCAGCCGATCGAGGATTCGGTCGTCAAGAACGACCTGGTGTGCGCCGCCGTGCTGTCCGGCAACCGGAACTTCGAGGCCCGGATTCACCCCAACATCCGCGCCAACTTCCTCGCCTCGCCGCCGCTCGTCGTCGCCTACGCGATCGCGGGCTCGGTCCTGAAGAACTTCAAGGAAGAGCCGCTCGGCAAGTCCAAGGATGGCCGCGACGTCTACATCGGCCACATCTGGCCGGCCGCGGACGAAGTGCAGTCGCTCATGAAGCTCGCCATGGATGCGCCCACCTTCCGGCGCCTCTACAGCAACCTCGCCGACGCGAACCCGATGTGGAAGAAGGTCGCCGCGCCCACCGGCCAGGTCTACAGCTGGCCCAAGTCCACCTATATCGCCGAGCCGCCCTTCTTCCAGGGCTTCTCGATGCAGCCCGGCAAGACCGGCAACATCTCGGGCGCGAAAGTGCTCGCGATCTTCGGCGACTCGGTGACGACCGACCACATCTCGCCGGCGGGTTCGATCAAGCCCACCTCGCCCGCCGGCATCTACCTGCAGGAGCACGACGTCGCCGTGGCGGATTTCAACAGCTACGGCGCGCGCCGCGGCAACCACGAGGTGATGATGCGCGGCACCTTCGCCAACGTGCGCATCAAGAACCTGATGCTGCCGGGCACCGAAGGCGGCCTGACTCTGCTTGGAAACGAAAAGCTGCCCATCTACGACGCGGCGATGCGCCATATCGCCCAGGGCACCCCGACGGTCGTCTTCGGCGGCGAGGAATACGGCACCGGCTCCTCGCGCGACTGGGCGGCGAAGGGCACGCAGCTCCTCGGCGTCAAGGTCGTGGTCGCGCGCAGCTTCGAGCGCATCCACCGCTCCAATCTCGTCGGCATGGGCGTGCTGCCGCTCCAGTTCATGGGGTCGGACAGCGCGCAGTCTCTGGGGCTCAAGGGAGACGAAACGGTCTCCGTGTCAGGACTGGACAATATTCGCCCGCAGCAGGAACTCACTTTGGACATTCAAAAGGCGGATGGAAGCAAACAGCAGATCAAAGTCAAAAGCCGGATCGATACCGCGATCGAGGTGGACTACTACAAGCACGGCGGGATCCTGCCCTACGTGCTGCGCGAGCTGATCTCGAAATCGGGCCCGGCGAAAGCTAAAGCCGCCTGAGCAGCGGCCCCAGCGCCCGCTGCAGCCCCAAGCGTGAAAGCGCCTGGCGGTGGCGGGCGATAAAGGCGTAGGCCGGGTCGAGGAGCGGCCGCAGCCAGCGGCTTCGCCAGAGTCGCGCCGCGCCCCGCAATCCGGCCGAGTCGTAGATCGCTTCGAAGGCGTCCAGGCCGACCAGCCATTTCCCGTCCGGCGTCCGGGCGTGCATCCGCCCCATCATGCGCTCGCGCCTCACGCCGTCCACGCCCTCCTCGGGAAAGCCGGCGGCCGAGCAATCGATGAGCGCCATGCCGGCGCCCCGCGCCTGCAAGGCGCGCATTTCCGTCTCGCAAAGCGGGCACGACTTGTCGTAGTAGACCTGCAAACCGCGCATGTTCAGGCGGCCTTCAGCAGCGAGCGCATCTTGGCGCCGAGCTTGACGAGGCGCTTGAGCGCCGCGTCGTCCATCGAGAGCATCTGGTCGGCCCAGGGGCCGAGCGCCTCCATGAGCGCGAGCGTCTCGGTCACCTGCTTGCGCGCGCGCGGGTCGGCGCGCTCGAACTCGGGGCTCGAAACGCAGTCGCGCAGGAAGGCCACGGTCGGGTCGAACTCGCGGGCCTTGCGCTCGCGCACGAGGATGCGCAGCAGTGCCCAGGGATCCTGCGCCGTCTCGAAGTGGTCGCGCCGGTCGCCTTTCAGGTGCACCACCCGGATCAGGTCCCAGTTCTGCAGCTCACGCAGGCTCGCGCTCACGTTCGAGCGCGCCACCTCGAGCGCGGCGGCGATCTCCTCGGCGTTCATCGGCCGGCCGCGCAGGTAAAGGAGCGCCTGGATCTGCGCGACCGTGCGGTTGACGCCCCAGCGCGTCGCCATCCCGCCCCAGTGCTGGATGAAGCGGTCCTCGAGGGTGCTTTGCGCTGCCATTTGACATCATGCTATTGTTGACCGACAATTCTGTCAAGACAGAAATAACTGTCAACACAGGCGGAGAACAACAATGAGAATCCTCATCCTGGGCGGCAGCGGCTTCATCGGGCGGCACGCGGCGGCGGCGCTGCGCGCCCGCGGCCACGCCGTCGTCATCGGCACCCGCCACCCCCGGCGCGCCCTCGGCAAGCTCCCACCCGCGATCCGCGACTGCGACCTGCGCGAGACCCACCTCGAATCCCTCACCACCCGCTACGTCTGGCAGCCGCTCCTCCAGGATGTGGAGGGGGTGCTCAACTGCGTCGGCATCCTGCGCGAGCGCGGCAGCGAGACCTGGGACCGCGTGCACCACATGGCGCCGGCCGCCCTCGCCCACGCCTGCGAGCGCCTGGGCAAGCGCCTCGTGCACGTGTCGGCCCTCGGCCTGCGCGAGTCGGCACCCAGCGGCTTTCTCACCTCGAAGTGGCTCGCCGAGCGCGCCGTGGCGAAGAGCGGCGCCGACTACAGCATCGTGCGGCCCTCGCTGCTTGACGGCGAAGGCGGCTTCGGTGCGCGCTGGCTGCGCCGGGTGGCCGACTGGCCGGTGCATTTCATTCCCACGCAGGCGCGCGGCCGGATGGCCGCGCTGCAGGTGACCGACCTCGCCGACGCGCTGGCGACGCTATGCGAAGCGCGCGGCCGGGAAGACCTCAGAGTGGTGGAGCTCGGCGGCCGGGAGCGGCGCACGATGGCCGAGCACCTCGCCGCCCTGCGCACGCACGATCGGCCGGCGCTGCGCCTGCCGGTCCCCGGGCCGCTCGCGCTCCTTGCGAGCGCCGTGTGCGACCTGCTGCACTTCTCGCCCTACTCGTTCGCGCACCTGGAGCTCATGCGCAGGGACAACGTGCCGGCCATGAACGTGCTGCAGGCCCTCATCGGGCGCGCGCCTGCGCCTGTCGGGCGCGAGGCACCGAAGCTGCGGCCCGTCTACGCGTTCGCCGCGATCGGCGCCGGGCACGAGACCCCCGTGCCGCCGAGCCCGCAGTAGCCGTTCGGATTCTTGCCGAGGTACTGCTGGTGATAGTCCTCTGCGTAGTAGAACTCCGGCGCCGCCTTGATTTCCGTCGTGACGGGCGGAAAGCCTTTTTTCTTCAGTTCTTTTTCGAACATCTCTTTCGAGCTTTTCGCGGCGGACAACTGCGAACCCCCATAACAGTAAACCGCTGACCGATACTGCGTCCCTGCGTCGTTGCCCTGGCGCATGCCTTGCGTCGGATCGTGGCCTTCCCAGAAGGCCTTCAGCAGCTGGTCGTAGGAGATCTTCTTCGGATCGAAGACGACGAGCACGACCTCGGCGTGGTTGGTGAAGCCCGAGCACACCTCTTCGTAAGTCGGATTCTTCGTCTCGCCGCCGGCGTAGCCGACCGCGGTCGAGTAGACGCCCGGAAGCTTCCAGAAGAGCCGCTCCGCGCCCCAGAAGCAGCCCAGGCCGAACACCGCCTGCTCGAGGCCGGCAGGAAACGGCGGCACGATGCGATTGCCGTTCACGAAGTGCTTTTCGGGAACTTCGATCTTCTCGCTGCGTCCCGGAATCGTGCTCGATGCGGGCAACAGGGTCTTCATCTTCTTCATGAATGCGAACATGGGCATCACCTCTCGAACGCTAGAATAACACCATGAAAATCTGCATTTACGGCGCCGGCGCGGTCGGCGGCCTGATGGCCGCGTGGCTCTCGCGCGCCGGCCACGACGTCTCTGTCGTCGCACGGGGCAAGCACCTTACGGCGATCAGGGAAAAAGGATTGCGCGTCAGGTCGGGCGGAAAAGAGGACGTCTTCAAGGTCAAGGCGGAAGAAAAGCCGGAAAAGCTTGGACCGCAGGATTACGTCGTCGTTGCCGTCAAGGCGCAGAGCCTGGGCGAGGTGGCGGCTGCCATCGCGCCGCTCGTCGGCCCCGACACCTCGATCGTCACCGCCATGAACGGCGTGCCGTGGTGGTTCTTCGATCGACTCAAGTTCGGCGAGGGCCGGCTGCGCCTCGATACGCTCGATCCGGGCGGCAAGCTCTCGCGCGCGATGCCGACCGAGCGCCTCGTCGGCTGCGTCATCCACCTCGCCGCGTCCACGCCCGAGCCGGGCGTGATCTCCCACGGCATGGGCCTGCGCCTCATCCTGGGCGAGCCGGGCGGCAAGAACACGGCGCGCACCGGGCGCATCGCGGCGGCATTGAAGGAAGCCGGGTTCGAGGCCGTCGCGAGCAGCTTCATCGAGAAGGAGTTCTGGGTGAAGCTGATCGGCAACGTGAGCTTCAACCCCGTGGCTGCGCTCACCCTCGCCACCGCCGACCGGCTGATCGCGGACGAATACGTGAAGCGCTACCTGATCGCGGTGATGCGCGAATGCCTCGCGATCGGCCGCGCGGTGGGCGTGGATGCCGACATCGATCCCGAGGCGCGCATGGACATGGCGCGCAAGCTCGGCAAGTTCAAGCCTTCGACCTTGCAGGACCTCGAAGCCGGCAAGTCGCTCGAGATCGACGGCCTGCTCACCGGCACGCTCGAAGTCGCGAGCAAGGCCGGCGTCGCGGCGCCCTTCACCGAAAGCCTCGCCGGTCTCGCGCGCCTGCGCGCCGAATCTACGGGACAGTACAAATGAAGCGCCTCTGGCTTCTTGTCGCCTTTCTTTTCCCCTCCTTCACGGCGATCGCCCAGTATGCGGGCCCCGGCGTGGACGCGTGCCTCAAGTACGCGCAAGCCGATACGCGCCAGTACGGCAACAAGCCGGCGAAGGTGATCATCGACCGCGACGCCCACCTCACCATCGAAAAATACACGCGCAAGGCGGGAAGCCAGTTCGTGAGCTCGATCCTCACGGGCAACGGCGCCATCGCCTTCGAGCGCGGCGTGTCGGTCGAGATGAGCTTCGTGTGCCTGCTGGCGAGCGACCGGCAGGCAGTCTTCTTCTACTGGCTGCCGCGCCAGGAGGCCTCCTCGCTCACGCAGTGCAAGCGCGGGCCGGATGCCGCCGAGTGCCTCGATGCCCTGCAGCAGGTTGCCGACCAGGACCTGACCGCGCTCTACGCCCAGCACTACGTGGAAGCGCGCGAGACCGACGCCAAGGCGGGCAACGAGAATGCGAGCAACGCGTTCCGCCGCGCGGGCGACGCCTGGAAAGCCTATCGCGATGTCGAATGCGCCCTGCGCGGCGGCGGCCAGGCGACCAAGGCCTGCCTCGTCGACCTCACCCGCCGAAGGGCGCTCGACCTCAGATGACTTCCGTGCATCGGCTCTGTGTGGCGCCGATGATGGACTGGACCGACCGGCACTGCCGCTACTTCCTGCGGCAGGTGTCGAGCCAGGCCTTCCTCTACACCGAGATGATCACCACCGGCGCCCTGCTCCATGGCGACGTCGAGCGCCATCTCGCCTTCAGCCCCGAGGAGCACCCGGTCGGCGTGCAGCTCGGCGGCAGCGAGCCCGAGGACCTCGCGCATTGCGCGAAGCTCGCCGAGGACTACGGCTACGACGAGGTCAACCTCAACATCGGCTGCCCGAGCGAGCGCGTCCAGCGCGGCGCGTTCGGCGCCTGCCTCATGGCCGAGCCGGAGCTCGTGGCCGACTGCGTGAGGGCGATCCGGGAAACCGTGAACGTCCCGGTAACGGTGAAGCATCGTCTTGGCTTGGACAAGGTCGAAGATTTTTCCTTCGTCGAGACATTCGTAAGGAAAGTATCTGAAGCCGGCTGCTCGACCTTCATCGTTCACGCCCGAAACGCCGTCCTGAAGGGACTTTCGCCGAAGGAGAACCGCGAGATCCCGCCGCTGCGCTACGAGGGCGCCTATCGCCTGAAGAAGGAATTTCCTTCGCTGGAAATCGTTCTGAACGGCGGCTTGAAAACCCTTGAGCCCCACCCCCAGGTCGATGGAATCATGCTCGGCAGGGCCGCTTATCACGACTCCTGGGTGCTGGCCGACCCCGGCAATTCCCGAAGAAGCGTCATCGAAAAGATGCACGATTACTGCCGCCGGCAGATCGCGGGCGGAGCGTCGCTGCGGCACGTCACGCGGCACATGCTCGGGCTCTATCACGGCCATTCGCGCGCGCGGCTGTGGCGGCGCATGCTCTCGGATTCCGCGCGGCTTTCGCAGAACGATCCGGATCTGCTCCTCGAGACGATGGCGGCAGTAGAATCCGGGTCCAAGGAGAGTCTCTATGAGCGCCGTCCTCAAGCCGAAGAAGTCCGGGTCCGTTAAGGAGCGCGTCAGCAAGGAAGAGTGGCAGCTGCGCGTCGATCTCGCCGCCGCCTACCAGTGCGCCGCGATCTACAAGTGGACCGACATGATCTTCACCCACTTCTCGGCGCGCCTGCCCGGGCACGACGAGTTCCTGATCAACGCCTACGGCCTCATGTTCGACGAGATCACCGCCTCGAACCTGGTGAAGGTCGACCATCACGGCAAGATCCTCGAGGACCCGCTCGAGCTCGGCTACAACGAGGCGGGCTTCGTCATCCACGGCTGCGTGCACGAGGCGCGTCCGGAGGCCCAGTGCGTGATCCACACGCACACCCGCGCCGGCGTCGCCGTCTCGGCCATGAAATGCGGGCTGCTGCCGATCAGCCAGCACGCGATGCGCGTGCAGCGCATGGTCACCTACCACGACTACGAGGGCATCGCGCTCGAGATGGACGAGCGCGAGCGCATGGCGGAGGACCTCGGCAAGACCTCCAAGGCGATGATCCTGCGCAACCACGGGCTGCTCACGCTCGGCGAGACGGTGCGCGAGGCCTTCTCGATCATGTACTACCTCGACTGCGCCTGCCAGATCCAGATCGACGCGATGTCCGGCGGCATGGAGAACGTGCTCGAGATGAGCAAGCACGCGGCGGACACCGCCGCCCAGCAGTTCGAGCGCCCGAACCGCATCGGCGCCTACAAGGACTGGCCGGCGCTCCTGCGCATGCTCGACCGCAAGGGCATCAACTACCGCGAGTAGCGGCCGCGGCCCGGCGCGTTCCCGGCAGGTTGAGCACGGTGCCGATGGTCAGCACGGTGGTCACCACGACCGAGAAGAACACCGCGGCCGCGAAGCCGCGGTCGAGCAGCCATCCGAAGTACACCGGCGTCACCATCGAGCCGACGTCCAGGCCCGAGTACACGAACCCGTAGACCTTGCCGGTCGAGCCCGGCGGCGTGCTCGCGCGCACGATCATGTCGCGCGAGGGGTTGGTCATGCCGCTCGAGAACCCCATCATCGCGAAGAGCAGCGGCATCGCCGCGGCCGGGAACCACTGCGAGGCGACCATGAACATGACCACGGCGCTCGCGCTCATGCCGGTCGCCGCCACCAGGTCGTGGCGCGAGGCGCGCACCGCCAGGAAGCCGCCCGCGAAGATGCCCGCCGCGGCGCCGAGCAGGTAAGCCGTGAGCGTGGCCGAAGCGAGCGGCGCGCTCATTCCGTACAGCGGCATGAGCGTGGCCACGCCGAAGTTCTGGACCGCGATGAAGGCCACCCCGACCAGCACGAAATAGCCGAAGCACATGAGGATGGGCAGCGAGCCGAGCACCTTCAGGTCGGCCGCGAAGCCGCCCCGCGCCGCGGCCCGGCGCGCATCGGCCGGCTCGACGTAGAGCGCGCCGCGCTGGAAGACGAGGAAGACGATCACCGCGAGGCCGAGGAGCGAGGCGCCGATGAGCGCGCCGCGCCAGCCGACCGCGCCAACCATGCCGATCGCGTAGCCCGGCGCCGCCGCATAGCCGAGGAAGCCGGCGATGCCATGCCAGCTGAAGGCGTAGCCCAGGCGCTCCTTGCCGACGCGCGCGTTGAGGATCGAGAAGTCGCAGGGGTGGAAGACGCTGTTGCCGAGGCCGCCGACGAGCGCCGCGAGGATGAGCATCTCGTAGCTGTGCGCGAGGCCGGCGAGGAGCGCGCCCGAGGCCGAGAGCGTGAGCCCGAAGAAGAGCACGCGGCGCGCGCCGAGCTTGTCCACCGCGAAGCCGGAGAGCGTCTGGCAGATGCCGCTCACCACGTAATAGAGGGCCACCGTCGCGCCGAGGGCCGCGTAGCTCACGCCCAGGTCGTCCTTGATCAGCGGGAACACCACCGCCGTCGCGATCTGGTAGAAGTGCGACAGCCCGTGGGCGAGCGCGACCAGCCCGATGATGCGGATGTCGGTCCTAAGGGTTTGCGCTGTCGATTGCATTTACGAAGCTGACGACGGAAGACAAAACCCTTTCTGGTTGATCCCGATGCGGCGAATGGCCGCAATCCTCGAGCTTCAGCAGCTCGCACGGCCCCTTCACCTGGCGCTTGATCGCCTCGAGCTGCGCCATCGTCCCGTACTCGTCGTTCTCGCCCTGGATCGCGAGCACGGGGCACGTGATTCCCGGCAGGTATTCCTCGATGTTCCACTTCTCAAACGCCGGATCGAGCCAGGCGTCGTTCCAGAGATAGAACGTCTTGCGCGGGTCCGTATGGTACTTGGCGAAGCGCTGCGGCAGGTCGGTCGTTTCGAAAGTCGCCCGGATCCTGCGGATACTCTCCAGGTTGAACTTCTCGATGAAAACGTGGGGAGCGAGTACGACCAATCGCTCTACTTCGTTCAACCCGGAATAAATCAGGGCAATCGAAGCGCCGTCGGAATGGCCGACGAGGACGGGCTTTTTGATCCTGAAAGCCTTCAGAACTTCTGCAAGCTCCTGGGCGCCCCGATGCATGAATTTCACATCGACTTTTTCTTCTTCTAGAACATCCGACTGCCCGTATCCGTACCGGTCGTAGACGAGCGCCTTCCGGCCGGTCGCTTTCGCCACCCTGGCCGGAAAGTCCCGCCACAATCTGATCGAGCCGAGGCCTTCGTGCAGGAAAACGAGCGCCGGCTCCGCGCCCTCGATCAGCTCGGCTTCGAGGACGTGGCCGCCGGCGGTGATGCGCATTGCGCCATCATAAAGCTCAGGGCTTGGCGTACTCCACGAAGACGCTCTTGCCGCCCTTGATGATCCACTGCCCCATGCCGCGGCCGATCTGGTCGCCGTTCGGCGTGAAGTCGCAGGTCGAGCCGGCGCCCTGGAAGTTGACCGGCTTGCCGGCCTTGACGAGCTTGAGGGCCTCGGCGATGTCGTCCACCGCCTGTCCCGGCCCGTTGCCGACCGTGATGATTTCCTTGTGCCAGTCGACCGCCATCGGGCTCTTCGCCTTCTCCATCGCGAGCGCCGTGATGGCGAGCTGGTCGTGCGTGTTGGGCGGGAAAAGATAGACCCGATCGGCCGGCGCGCCCATGAGCTGCAGGAAGCGCTTGTAGCCCGGCGCGCTCACGTCCGGCATCGGCTGGAAGTGGCGGATGCCTTCGGCGACCTGCGGGCCGACCGCCTGCACGAACTTGCCCTCCGCGTCGGCCATGATGGAGAGCGCGACCACCTTGCTCTCGAAGCCGCCGCGGTACACCTCCTTCATGATCGAGACGAAATCGGGCAGGAGGCCGAAGCAGAAGACCGCGTCGGGCTTCTTGCCGAAGATGCGCTCGACTTCCGCGCGGTACGAGGGCTGCTCGGGGTTGTAGATGAGCGAATCGGTCACCGTGCGGCCGGCGGCCTTCATCTTCTCCTCGAACACCTTCATGATCGGCAGCACGAACGCGTTCTGCAGGCCCATCACGCCGACCGACTTGAAGCCGAGCTTGTCGATGGTCGCGCGGCTGATGACGATGCCCCAGTCGGTCGCCTTCATCTGGAAGCGCCACACGTAGCCCTGCGTGTCGCCCTCGGTGATGGCGTTCGCCGCGCTCGAGACCATGAGCACGGTCTTGTTCTGGATCGCGATCGGGCGCGAGGACATGCCCTCGGGCGTGCCCCAGTAACCGATGCACGACTGCGCCTTGTGCACGTTGATGAACTTCTGCGTCAGGTTCGCGGCCACCGCCGCGCTCGACTCGGAGTCCTCGATGAAGAGCTCGAGCTTGCGGCCGAGCACGCCGCCCGCGGCGTTGATTTTCGCCGCGGTGCGCTTGGCCGCCTCGGCCATGTCGGGACCGTAGGCGCCGGCGTTGCCGGTCATCGGCAGCCCGACGCCGATCGGGATCGGCGTCCCTTGAGCGTGCGCAAGGTTGAGATACGGCGCGCCGATCGCCGAAGCGGCGGCGGCGCCGATGGATTTGATGACGGTACGACGGTTCCTCTGCATGGGTCCTCCCTCTCCTAGGCTTTAAGACGGTATTCCTGGAAAAATCCCCTCGGCTTCCAAACGAGCAAGGCAATCAGCCCGGTGCCGATGATGATGATGCGCACGGCCGCGAGCTGGTCCGAATCGAGCGCCGGGATCACGTCCTTCAGGAAGCGCGAGCCCTCGAGCAGCACCATGACGACCGCCGCGCCGAGGATCGTGCCCAGGTGCGCGCCCCGGCCGCCCGCGATCACCGCCATGAACGCATAGGCGATGACGATGTTGGTGAACTGCGTCGGATCGATGTACTGGTAGTAGAAGCTGTGCATCGAGCCGGCGAGCCCGATGATCGCCCCGCCGATCGCGAAGATGCGCACGCGCGCCCAGAGCACGTTCTTGCCGAGCGTGGCGGCCACCACATCGTCCTCCCGCACCGCGCGCACCAGGCGCCCGAACGGGGAGCGCGCGATGAGGCGCAGCAACCCGTAGGTGCCAAAGAGCAGCACGAGCGAGAGCCCGAGCATGAAGTACTGGTACTGGTCGGCCGGGATCGAGCCGCCGAACGGCCGCGGGATGCCGGCAAGGCCGAGCGCGCCCTTGGTGAGCCAGTCCTCGTTCAGCGCGAGGAGCCGCAGCATCTCGCCCACGCCCAGGGTCACGATCGCGAAATAGTCCTCCTCCGTGACCCGCAGCGTGATGAGCGCCACCAGGCCGCATACCGCGCCGACGATCGCCATGGCGCCGAGCGCGGCGAAGAACGTGTTCGCGCCCGCCTTCAACATGAGGAGCGCCGCTGCATAGGCGCCCAGCGCATAGAAGCCGGTGAGGCCGAAATTGACCATCCCGCCCTGCCCCCACTGGAAATTGAGCGCGAGCGCGAGGACCGCGGAGAAGCAGACCACGATCGTCATGAGGATGAGGAAGGAGATCATTTGCGGATGTAGGGTTGTCCGAAGAGTCCCTGCGGCCGGAAGATGAGGACGATGGCGATCGCGACGAGCGGCACGCCGATCCGGTAGTTGGGCGGGATGACGAGCGTGGAGAGCTCGCTCACCACGCCGATCGAGAGCGCGCCCACGAACGCGCCGAGCGGGCTCCCCAGGCCGCCGAGGATCGCCGCCGCGAAGACGCTGATGAGGTAGTTGGAGCCCATCGGCGGCTCGAGCGCGCGGTCCATGCCGATGAGCACCCCGCCCAGGCCGAGCAGGACCCCGGCGATGAACCAGGTCCAGCGGATGACCCTCGGGCTCTCGATCCCGCGCGCGAGCGCGAGCGCCGGATTGTCGGCCACGGCGCGCATCGCGCGGCCCATCGGCATCCGGGTCAGCAGCACCCACATCGCGACCATGGCGGTGGTCGCGGTGGCGATCGTGATCATCTGCTCGTGGTTCATGCGCACGTCGGCGAAACGGAAGGGCCGCGCGAGCTCCATGACGAAGCCGCGCGCCGAATTGCCGTAGGCGAAGCGCGCCACGTTCTCGAGGATGAAGCCCAGGCCGAGCGAGGCGACCATGAGCGTGATGCCGCCGCGCTCGCGCAGCGGCTTGAAGGTGAGCTGGTCGATGCCGATGCACAGGGCGCCCATGAGGAGCGCCGCCACGGGCACCGCGGCGAGCATCGGCCAGCCGAGCTGCGCGTTCAGCGCGAAGGTCAGGTAGGCGGCGACGGTCATCATCGCGCCCACGGCGAAGTTCGGGAACTTGAGCACGCCGAAAAGCAGCGTCACCGCGAGCGCCGGGAGCGTCATGATGACGCCGGTGACGATGCCGTTGAAGAGGGTCTGGACCACCGTTTACGCGTCCAGCGCCCGGGCATCGCCCAGGTAGAGGCTGTTCAGCTCCTTCATGCCGAGCACCTCGCCCGCCGGCGCGCAGGCGCGCACGCGGCCGCCCGCGAGCACGATGCAGGTGTCGGAGATGCGCAGCGCCTCGACCGCGTTCTGCTCGATCATGAGCACGCTCACGCCGAGCGAGTTCACCTTCTTCACCCGGTCGAAGAGCTCGCTCATGAGGAGCGGCGAAAGCCCCGCCGAGGGCTCGTCCAGCATCAGCACCTTCGGCCGCACCGTGAGCGCGCAGGCAAAAGCGAGCATCTGGCGCTGGCCGCCGCTCAGGTTGCCCGCTTTTCTCGAATAGAAGGAAACAAGTTCAGGAAAGAGCGCGACCACTTCATCGTCCATCTTCCGCCCTCGCCCCATGAACTCGCAGGCGATCTTCAGGTTCTCGAGCACGGTGAGGTTGCGAAAGACGTTGTATTCCTGCGGCACGTAGGCAAGGCCGGCGAGCACGCGCTTCGGGGGCGAAAGACCGCCGAGCACCTGGCCGTCGAGCTCGATTCTTCCCTGCCGGGCGGGCAGCAGCCCGGCGAGCGTCTTCACGAACGTGGACTTCCCGGAGCCGTTCGGGCCGATCACGGTGACGATGCGGCCCTGCGGGAGCGCCACGTCGATGCCCTTGAGGATGTCGCCCGCGCCGTAGCCGGCGTGAAGGCCGGCGACCGAAAGAATGTTCATGCGGCCTTCCCGAGGTAGGCGCTCATCACCTCGGCGTTCGCCGCGATCTCGCGGAAGGTGCCGCGCGTGAGGTTGCGGCCCTGCGCGAGCACGTAGATCGGCGCGCAAAGGCGCGCGATCATGTCCATGTCGTGCTCGATGATCGCGAAGGTGAGGCCCTGGTTGCGAAGCCCGAGGATCGTCTGGCCGAGCGCCTCGGTCATCGCGGGACTGACGCCGGCCGTCGGTTCATCGAGCAGGATGAGCTTGGGCTCGAGCATGAGCGCGCGCGAGATCTCGAGCAGGCGCTTCTGCCCGCCGGAGAGATTCTTTGCCGGCTCGTTGGCGAGGCCCCACAGGTTCACCTGCTCGAGGAGCTTGCGCGCCTTGCCGACGGCGGCGCGCTCCTCGGCCCGGACGCGGCCGGGCTGCAGCAGGCAGCGCCACAGCGCCTCGCCGCTCTGGTGCGGGCTCGCGAGCAGCATGTTCTCGAGCACGGTCAGCTCGCCCAACTCCCTGGAAATCTGGAACGTGCGCACGAGGCCGATGCTCGCGCGCTCATCCGCCCTCAGCCCGAGGATGCTGCGGCCCTCGAAGACGACGTCGCCCGACTCGGGCGCGAGCAGCCCGCCGAGCACGTTGAAGAGCGTCGACTTGCCCGCGCCGTTCGGGCCGATGATGCCGGTGATGCTGTGGCGCGCGATCTCGAGCGAGCAGCCCGAGAGCGCCTCGAAACCGCCGAACGACTTCACGAGGGCGCTCGCGGTCAGCATCGGCGCGAGCCTACTTGCGGCGCTTCAATTCGACGACCGGCTGCCGGCCCCAGACCGCGTTCACCGCGTCGAGGAGCGCCGCGATCACCGCGTCGCCGTCGCGGCCGCGCCCGTAGATGAAGGAAAGCCGGGTCGAAGGCGTCGCGCCTTCCCAGAGATGCAGCTTTCCTTCGGCGGCGGCGGCGCGCGCGAGGTCCTCGCGCATGAGGCCCAGGCCGATGCCCGCCTTGACGAGCGTGGAGATCGTCGATTCCTGGTCGGCCTCCACCACGGTCGCGGGGTGGATGCCGAGCGGCTCGAAAAGGCTCGCCTGCATCTGCTCGTGGGGCGAGTGCTGCGGCGGCCGCACCCAGGGCAGCGCCGCGATGCGCCGCAGGTCGGCGCCCTCGACGCGCGCCGCCCAGCCGGAAGGCGCGACGACGCGGTAAGGGATCTCTTCCAGCTCGATCACGCGCAGGTTGCCGTGAAAGAAGCTGCCGCCCAGGGAAAAGGCGCCATCGAGCGCGCCGTTGCTCACGCTCTCGGCGGCCCAGGTCGAGATGCCGTGCTGGAGCCGCACATCGAGCCAGGGATGGCGCTCGAGCAGCGTGCTGACGAGCGGCCCGAGGCGAATGACGGCCGGGTCGAGGATCGTGCCGATGCGGGCCTTGCCGGTGAGGTGGCCTTCGAGCTGCTTGGCGGCTTTCCTGAATTCCGCGGCCTGCCCGACGACCGCTTTGGCCTGCGGCAGCAGCGCCTCGCCCGCCTTGGTGAGCCGCACGCCGGCCGGACCGCGCTCGAAGAGCTTGAGCTCCAGCTGGTCCTCGAGCGCCTTGATCTGGCCGCTCACCGCGGGCTGGCTCAGATGCAGCAGCGCGCCCGCCTTGGTGAGGTGACCCTGCTCCGCGACCGTGACGAAGGTGCGCAGCAGGTAGAGCTCCATCTCAGGCCGCCTTCTGCGACACGGGGGGTGCCACTACCTGGCCGCGATTGCCCTTCTCCATGTCCTCCAGGATCTTGCGGCAGCGGATGAGCGCCTTGTCCGAGCGCAGGAACACCTCGTGGTAGCCGTCGTCCGGGAATTCCATGTACTTCTGCTGGCGCTCGAGCGCCCACATGTCCTCTTCCATCACCGCGGGGAAGGTCTTCGCGATCGTCGCAGTGAGCTTTTCGGACTTCGTGCTCACCCACAGGCGCCAGGTGTGGCTCACCGCGTCGATCGGCGTGTGCGAATGGTGGATCACGTAGCCGTTCTCGTCGGCCGCGTTGCCGAGCTTGCCGGGCGCCGCGACGCGCAGCTCCACGCGCGTGAGTCCCGGGCTCACCATGTGGTGCGTGTGCCAGCGGTCCACCACCGGGTGGCCGAACCACTCGGCGTAGAACGGCGGCTGCTTGTAGTTGCTGACCTTGCGCACCGTCTTCACGGTATCCACACCGTTCATCCGCTCTTCGACGATCTCGATCGGGATCTTGCTCTGCTCGATGTCGCCGATGTTGCCGTCGTGCAGCGGGTAGAAGTGCGTGATGTCCATCAAATTCTCAATTAACAGGATGTAGTTCGCCGGAACCTTGAGCGGATCGAACATGTGCGTGTGCCACTCGGCAATCTCGGGCGTGCGCGGCGCGGTCGTGTCCCCGATCTTCGCCGGATCGCCCGGCCACACCCACACGAGTCCGTCCTGCTCGACGCACGGATACGGCCGCAGCTTCGCGCGCGTCGGGATCGGCTGGTCCAATTGCGAGGGGATGCGCACGCACTGGCCCTTCGCGTCGTAGCAAAAGCCGTGGTACGGGCACTCGAGCACGCCGTCCTGGAGGACGACGCCCTCGGAGAGCGGCATGCGCTTGTGCACGCAGCGGTCGTCGAAGGAGGCGACCTTGCCGTCCGCGGTGCGCCAGACGAGCACCGGACGGCCGGCGATCTTGAGGCCCTTGGGCTGGTTGACGGGAAATTCGCTCGAACGGCCGGCGACGTACCAGGCGTTCTCCACGTAGCTGTTGGCGGGCATGGGGCTCCTCGACGGGTTCCTTGAATCCTCTCCTGCGGGGCACTTTAGGAGATGCCCAGTGAAAAAGCCAGCCGCACGGCGTGATGATGGGTATCGGCTCCAGCGATAATGGCCCGCGTGATCAAGACCCTCACCCTCGACAACCCCGAGAAGTCGAACGCCCTCTCGGCAGCAGCCGTCGAGAAGCTGCTCGAAGGCGTGACCTCGGCCTGCCGGGACGGCACCGAGACCCTTGTTTTCACGGGGCAAGGCAGGAACTTCTGCGCCGGGTTCGACCTTTCCGACCTCGACACGGCGACCGACGCCGGCCTCCTCGAGCGCTTCGTGAAAATCGAAGAACTACTGCAGGCCATCTACATGGCGCCCTTCGACACCGTCTGCTGCGCGAAGGGCGCGACCTGGGGCGCGGGCGCGGACATTTTCGCGGCCTGCCGCTGGCGCTTGGCCGACGAGAGCGCGCGCTTCGCCATGCCGGGGCTGCAGTTCGGCATCGTGCTCGGCACGCGGCGCCTGGGCGCGCTGATCGGCGAAGGCGCGGCCTACGAGCTGCTGGCGAGCGGGCGGCCGATCGACGCTCACCGCGCGCTCGAGCTCGGCCTTGCGAGCGCGATCGAGCCGGAGGCGCGCTGGCCGGCGCTGATCGAGGAGCGCCACTCGGCGCGGCGCCTCAAGGGCGAGGCGCTCGCGCGCCTTGCCGCCCAGACGCGGCGCGACACCTGCGCCGCGGACATGAAAGCGCTCGTCGAATCGGCCTCGGTGCCCGGCCTGGTGGAGCGGATCCGCCGCTATCGCGCGGGCCTGAAGAAGCGCTAGAGCTCCGATTCGATCTGCAGCGCGTCGTTCAGGCGGTTGAAGACGCCGCAGAGCGCGATGCGCGCCGTCAGCTCGACGATCTGGCGCTCGCTGAAGTGCCCTCGCAGGCGCTCGAACACGCCGTCCCGGATGCGTCCCGGCTGCTCGGTGACGAGCACCGCGTAGTCGCGCACAAGGCGCTCGCGTTCGTCCAGCCCCGGAACCTCCGGCTCGAGAATGCGCGCGACGGTCTCCGCGGGGAGGCCGAGGCCCTTCAGCACCGGCGCGTGGTGCGCGACGCAATACTTGCAGCGGTTCGCCTCGCTCGTCGCGACCACCGCGATCTCGACCAGGCGCTGCGGCAGCTCGCCCTCCTCGCGCAGGTCCTTCACCATGCCGTACAGGTGCCGCAGCACCGGCGCGGAGTGGGCGAGCACGGCGACCTGGTTGCCGAACTGCTCCGCGGCGAACTCCGCGTACAGCGGTCGAAGCTCCGGGTCCACTTTTTCACTGCTCATGTGCGAGACGCGCGCCATTGTCCGGTCCTTTCGGCTTCAGAGTATGCTTGAGGCAAGGGGGAAAACACGATGTCCGCCATTCTCAGCCAGCCCGGCGCGGCCGGCGCGCCGGATACGCTCGTCTACCGGCACGAAAAGACGCTGTTCGGGATCGCCGCGGTCCTCGCGGTTCTTTTCTGGATCGTGCTCATCGTCGGCACCCTGGGGATCGCGCTCATCTATCTCCTGATCGGGTTCGTCATCTATCTCTTCGCGCAGTCGGGGCTCATCTCCTACCTGCGCGGCAACGCGGCGCGCATCACGCGCGAGCAGTTTCCCGACCTCCATGGGCGCATCCACGACTGCTGCACGAAGCTGCACGTCCCGACCCCGCCCGAAGCCTTCCTCTTCCACGCGGGCGGGGTGTTCAACGCGTTCGCCGCGCGCTTCCTCGGCCGCAATTACCTCGTCCTCTATTCCGACGTGGTGGATGCGCTCGAGCCGCATCCGGACGCGCTCAATTTCTACATCGGGCACGAGCTCGGCCACATCCGGCGCGGGCACCTCGCCTGGGGGCCGGTGCTCTTCCCCGCGCTCATCCTGCCGCTCCTCGGCGCCGCGTACTCGCGGGCGCGCGAGTACACCTGCGACCTGCACGGGCTCGCCTGCTCGCCCTCGCGCGAGACCGCCGCGCGCGCGCTCGCGGCGCTCGCGGCCGGCGGCAAGCGCTGGCAGAGCGTGGACCTGCCGCGCATCGCGGCCGAGAGCGATTTCACCTCGGGCTTCTGGATGTCGTTCCACGAGCTCGTCAGCGGCTATCCGTGGCTGGTGAAGCGCATCGCGCGCGTGCTCGGCCCCGAGCACGAGGCGCGCATTCCCGGCCGCCAGCCGCTCGCCTACCTCCTCGCGATCTTCGTCCCGCGCGCGGGCGCGGGCGGCGCAGGCGCGGCCCTCGTCGTCGTCGCGATCATCGGCATCCTCGCCGCGGTCGCCATCCCGGCGTACCAGGACTACGTGACGCGCGCCAAGGTGGCGCAGGCCATCAACGACGCACAGACCGCGACTGCCGCCGTCAGCGCGCACTTCGAGCGCACCAAGGCGGTGCCGGGCACGCTGGAGGAAGCCGGCTTCAAGCCGCAGGCGAGCGCGGGGCTCGGCAGCTGGAGCGTGGATCAGCGCGGGATGGTGAGATTCCAGTTCGCCATGTCGCCGCTGGATGGCAAGGTCATCGTCTTCATCCCGACCTTGAACGCGCAGAAGCAGGTCGTCTGGCGCTGCGCGGGCGAATCGGTCGAGCCGCGCTACCTGCCGCAGTCCTGCCGCCAGCAGGCGCCGCAGTAATGCCTCAGAGCTTCATCGGCTTCCAGTAGCCGGTCAGCTCGAGGTAGCCCTTGCCGATCACTTTGTTGCCCTCATAGGCGCGCACCGCGCCTTCCCAGTAGATCGTGCCGGTGCTCGCGCGCGCGTCGAGCTCCTGATCGTCCATGAGCGGCTCGAGGCGGAACTCCCGGTTTTTTGCTTTGACTTTCATGGCAACGGGATACTCCGTGCCGCTGCGCGGCGATCTCCACATTCTGATCGGCTCGAACGAAACCCCCTCGGGAGCGAAAACGACTCGCCCATCCTTGCCACGCATGCGGAACGCCATCAGCGCGCTGCCGTCATCGAGGTTGATGCCGCACCAGTCCCAGCCGGCGGCCTCCGAGCCCATGTACTGGCTCGACCATTCGTGATCGAGCCACGCGGTTCCGGTCACGTCCTCGCCGTTCGCTTTCCCGGCGACGACAAGCTGGGGCCGGCTGTAGTAGTAGCTCGCCTCCGCAGGCTTGTGTCCTTTTCTCGAGAAGCCGTTCTCGCCTTGCAGCAGGACACCGGGTTTTGCTTCGAATTTCAGGTCGAGCGAAAACTCTCTCGCTTCGATCCTTGTCTTGTAGGCGTCCCCGGAAAGAAAAAGCCTCCAGTCATCGACCCACACTTCGGTCGTGCCCTCTTTGCTCCCGGCAAGCCCCAATGCGGTGCGCGCAGCGCGCTCGTCGTGGCGCAGATGCCCTGGCTGCGGGTCCGAGAGCGCGGCGTGCGCGAGGATCACCTGGCGCGGCGTGAAGCTGCTCGGGTTCGGCGTGTCGATGTCCGGCCGTGCCCTGAAGAAGGTCACCTGGAATCCCAACTCGCGGCCCGAGCGCGTGTTCAGCCAGCCCGTGATGTACCACCACTCCTGGCGGTAATCGGGATGCGCTCCGTGGTCTTTCGGGAATACCAGGGGATGGTTGGGTTTTACGTCGGGATAGTTCACTCCGGAGAACGCAGAAAGCGGGTACACGCACCCCAGAGCGATAAAGTCGCGACGCTTCATTCGGATTCCTGCCGCACGACCCGCTCGCGGCACTCCGCGAGGACGCCCGCGGGAATCAGGGCGCGGACCGCCAGCACGCCAAGCGGCACGAGGATAAGATCGTCCAGCCACCCCAGCACGGGGATGAAATCCGGAATCAGGTCGATCGGGCTCAAGGCATAGGCGAGGACGGCCGCCCCGAGCGCCTTCGCGTACCACGGCGTGCGCGGGTCGCGGCATGCGAGATTCAGCGCGAGCGCTTCCCGCTTCAGCGCGCGCGCTTTCTCTTTCCAGCTCACCAGTCCTCCCTGACCGCCCTCACGGGGCCGATACCGGTCGCTTCTCTTCCGGAAACGAACGCGGTGAAAGAAGAAAGACACACCAAAAGCACCGATAGCGTCCCCAGGAGGAGATACGGCGGGTGAAGGTCCATGCTCCAGTTGAACGACTGCCGGTTGACGACATGGATGAGGATGAGGCTGATCGCACCGCCGAGCGCGAGGCCGGCGGCGACGCCGAGGAGCGCGAGCAGGCCGCCTTCCGCGGCGAGCATCCGGCCGATCTGGGCGCGCGTCATGCCGAGGTGGCGCAGCACGCCGAATTCACGCCGCCGTGCGAGCACGATCGCGCCGACCGCCGAGGAGAGGCCGAAAAGGCCGACCAGCACCGCCACTGCTTCGAGCGCGTAGGTGACGGCGAAGCTGCGGTCGAAAATGGCGAGCGAGGCGCGCCGGATCTCGCCCGGGAGCGCGACATCGAGCAGCGCCCCGCCCGGCAGCGCGCGCAATTCCGCCACGACCTCCTCCGCCTTGGCGCCCGGCTTGAGCCACAGCGCCGCATCGTTCGCGCGCCGGTCGCCGGTCAGCTCCGCATAGAGCTCCCGCTCGATCACGAGCGCGCCGAACTGGCGCGCATAGTCCCGCCAGATTCCGGCCACGATGAATTTCCGGGTTTTGCCGTTCAAGGGAATGCTCATCTCCATTCCCGGGGTAAAACCATACAAATCCGAAACCGCTTCTGAGATCCAGACCGGCGGCGGATCGCCTTCCTTGCGCTCATAGGTTTTCCTGGCCAGCGGAAAGAACACTTTTCCGGCATCGCGCGCGATGAGCGCGACGGGCGGGCGCGCCGGATCGAGCGTGATCCGCCCGCTCCGCAGGAAAATCGCACGCTCCACCTGCGGGAGCGCGCGTACCCGCGCCTCGAGCTCGGGCTCGAGCCACGCGGTCTCGCCCGCTTGCGTGGTCCGGAAGTAAAGCTCCGCGGGCAGCACGGCGGAGAGCCAGTCGTCGACCGAGTGGCGGAAGGACGCGACCATGATCGCCATCGCCGCCATGAGCGAGAAGCTCGCCACGATCGCCGCGAGGCTCACCATGGACTGTCCCGGAGCGCCGCGAAGCTGGGCGAGCGCGAGCATCGAGGGAATGCTGCCTTTGATTCTTGTCTTCTCGAACACGAAATTCGAAAGCAAAGGCATGAGCAGGATGCCGCCGATCAGCAGGCAGGCGATCGAGAGATAGCCGGCGACCGGGATGCCGTTCCAGGGTCGCGCCGCAAGAAGCGCAATCGACAACAACAGCAGGACTATTCCAGGCCACACGCGCACGGCGCGCCCGAACATGCGCTGCTCGTCGCCCGCCTTGAGCGCCTGCGCGGGCGGCGAGCGCGCCGCATCGAGCGCAGGAAGGAGCGCGCCGGCGAGGCCGACCGCGACCCCGCCGAGCGCGTAGAGCGGCGCGGTCCAGGGAAGCGCAATCTGCGGAACGACGCCGCGAAAGAAGCCCGCGCCGAGGTCCGCGCCGGCGAAGCGGACCGCCATCAGGGCGAGGCCATAGCCGAGCGCGAGGCCGAGGAGACCGCCAAGGAGCCCGATCAAGCCCGCCTCGATCAGCACGAGGCGCGCAAGGCCGCCCTGCCTCAGGCCGAGGACGCGCAGCAGCGCGTGCTCCTGGCGCCGGCGCGCCACGGCGAGCGCCTGCGCGGAGAAGACGAGGAAGCCGCCGGTGAAGAGCGCGACGAGCGCGAGCACGTTGAGGTTCACGCGGTAGGCGCGCGAAAGGTTCGCGCCGGATTCCTCGACCGCATCGAGCGTCGTCACATGCGTGCCGGGGGGCAGCAGCGCCGCGATGCGCTGCTTCATCGCCTCGCGGTCCACGCCGGGCGCGAGGCGCAGGTCGATCCGGTTCAGCTCGCCAAGCCGCCCCAGGCGCCACTGCGCGGTGGCGATGTCGGTGATGGCCGCGACGCCTCGCAGGGCGGAGGGCGAAAGCACGCCTTCGACCTTGAGGTCGAGGGTCTGCAGGCCCGAAACGATTTTCAGCGTGGACTTTTCCTTGATTCCCGCACTGGCGGAGACAAAGACCGTATCCGGCTGCAACACCCGGAATCTGCGCTCCGGGTCGTCCGCGAACAGTCCCGGCTGGATGAGCCCCGCGCGCAGCGGATCTAGGCCGATGAGATGGATCGAGCGCCCGGTACCGGCGATGCCGGCATCGGCTTCGAGCACCGGGCTTGCCACCGCGATGCCCGGGACGCGCGCGATCTGCGCATAGAGCGCCTCGGGGAATCCCGCGCGGCCGCCGCGCACCTCGAGGTCCGCCGCGCCGGAGAGGGAACGGATTCCCGCGGTGAGCTCGTCCACCGCGGCGCGGTTGATGAGATGCACCGCGAAGCCAAGCGCCACGCCGAGCGCGATTCCGGCGACGGAAAGAAGCAGCCGCCCGGCCCTCAGGCTGCGCTGCAGGCTAAGCGCGGCGAAAAGTCGGATCACGCGAGAACTGTCTGGAACCCACGACAAAACCGCCGTGAACTAATACCCCCGACGCGCACAAGTCTTTGATTGGCGACAAGCCGATTCTCAGGCATGGCAATTGCGCTGTCATCTTCGCATAAGGGGCCTGTCGCCCTCGACCATAAGAAAGGATCGGCTTCATGGGAGCGCTCCGACCGCTTGTCCTGCGCGCCGCTTGCGCGTGCGCGGCTCTTGCGTTGCTCGCCGCCTGCGAGCCCTTCTCGATCGTCGCCGCCGGCGTCGGCGGCTCGGCCGCCGTCTCCCACACGATGGGCGGCATCACCTATCGCACCTTCACGGCGCCAGCGAGCGAGGTCAAGACGGCCTCGATCGGCGCGCTTCACCGCATGGGCCTCAAGGTGCTCGGCACCGAGCGCGGCGAGAACGGCGCGGAGATCCTCAAGGCGAGCGGCAACGACCGCGAGATCGAAATCACCTTCGAGCCGATCAGCGCGGCGACGACGCGCATGCGCGTGATCGCGCGCAACGGCTCGATCTTCTTCGACAGCGCGACCGCGACCGAAATCATCATGCAGACCGAAAAGCGCCTCATCCGCACCTGAAAGGAGCTCCGATGAAAACCCTCCGTCTCAGCCTCCTCGCCGCCGCCCTCGCGCTCGCTTTCGCCGCGCAGGCGCAGACCTCCTCGACGAGGATCCAGCAGCGCTTCAGCAGCTTTGCCGGGTCGGACGCCAACTCCGCCAGTCTCGTGACCGGGCTTCGCACGGGCGGCGCGATCAAGCTGACCGGCGCCGGCGAGACGACCACGTTCACGTCGCCCACCAAGCCGATGGGCTACGGCAACGTCACGCGCGCGCTCGACCTTGCGCAGCGTGAGCTCGCCGCGGGCGGCATCACCGACCCGACGCCGAAGGAGCTGCAGGCCGCGCTCATGGGCGGCACCGTCAGCGGCCCGAACGGCGAGCTTACCTACCAAGGGGTGCTGCAGATGCGTGCCGACGGCATGGGCTGGGGCCAGATCGCGCATGAGATCGGCGTGCATCCGGGGCTGGGCCGGCCGGTGACGACGGCTTCGTCCGCGCCGACCACCTCCTCCGGCAGCGGCATCACCAATGCGGCCGGGGGAAGCGCCTTCAGCCGCGGCGGCAACGGCCAGGGCCGTGCGCTCGGCGGGAGCCAAAAGCCTTCACAAGGCGCGACCGTGAGCAGCGCCGCCGGCTCGGCCGCCGGCGGCTTGGGCATCGTCAAGGGCGGCGGGAGCGCAAACGGCAACGCCTTCGGGCACGCCAGGTAGCGCCTGACCGCGGTTCCGCCGGCTCAGTCACCCCTGCACGACGGGCGTGGCGGCGCTGACTAGTCGCCTTGTTCGTAACAGGCGGCTGGGCGACAGTGGCGGCCAGGAACCGACGTGCTTCGAGCTTCATTGATTGCCGCAGTGCTCTTGCTTCTCGCCGGATGCGAATCGGTCGGCATGGTCGCCGCCGGCGTCGGCGGCACGGCCTTCGTCAACCACGCGCTCGGCAACATCAGCTATCGGACGTTCTCGGCGCCTGCGAAGAGCGTGAAGACGGCCTCCATCGGCGCGCTGCACCGCATGGGGCTGCGCGTCGTCGGGACCGAGCGCAACCGCAACGGGTCGGAAACGCTCAAGGCGACGGGCAACGACCGCGAGATCGAGATCACCCTCGAGCGCATCAGCCCCAACACCACGCGCGTCAAGGTGCTCGCGCGCGACGGCTCGGTGTTCTTCGACGGCGCCACCGCGCAGGAAATCATCCTGCAGACCGAGAAGCGCCTCTCGCACGTGTGAGGCGCGCTAGCGCGGAACGTCTCCGGCGAGCGTGATCCGGTGCATCACGCGCCGGTAGCCGTGATAGTCGTTCACCGGGTTGTGCTGCGCGCAGCGGTTGTCCCAGAGCGCGATCGAGCCGGGCTGCCAGGTGAAGCGGCAGGTGAATTCGGGGCGCGTCAGGTGCTGGAAGAGATACGAGAGGATCGGCGCGCTCTCCTGCTCGGTCCAGCCCGCGAAGCGAACCGTATGGCCGACGTTGACGTAGAGCGCCTTCTTGCCCGTTTCCGGATGCGTCCTCACCACGGGATGCTCGGCTTCGAACTTGCCGTCGGCTTTCTTCGAGGTCTTCAGCCGGTCTTCCCGGGTTTTTGAGGCATCCGCCTTTTCGGAAGAATTGACGCCCTTCAGCGTTTCCAGCAGGGCTTTCATTCCGGAAGACAGGCAATCAAAAGCGAGGTACATGTTCGCAAACAGGGTGTCGCCGCCGAAGGGCGGGATCTCGCGCGCGAGCAGCATCGAGGCCATCGGCGGGCGCTCGAGGTAGGCGGTGTCGGTATGCCAGATGCCGCCGAAGTTGACGCGCTCGTGCTCGAGCTTCTTCACCTCGATGATCTTCGGATAGCCCTCGAGCCCCTTTACCATCGGGTATTCGACCGGCTCGCCGAGCCGCTCGGCGAAGGCCATGTACTCCTGCAGCGTCAGGTCCTGGTCGCGGAAGAAAAGCACCAGGTGCTCGAGCCACGCGGCACGCAGCTCGGCGATGAGCGCCCCGGAGGGCTTCTTCAGGCTCACGCCCCCGACTTCGGCGCCCAGCGCCCCGGCAATGCGGCGAATCTTCATGCGGCGTACTGCATCATTGCGCTTTCATCCCCGGGAAGGATCGAGCCATGTGGAATCTTTCGGTGCCGTGGTGGGAGTTTGTGCTGAGGGCCGTCATAGTTTACAGCTTCCTCCTCGTGCTCCTGCGCATCACGGGCAAGCGCCAGGTCGGGCAGCTCGCGCCTTTCGACCTCATATTGCTGCTCATCCTGTCCAACGCGGTGCAGAACTCGATGAACGCGGGCGACAACTCGCTGCTGGGCGGCCTCATCTCCGCGCTCACGCTCATCTGCCTCAACTACCTGGTCGGCCTCGCCACCTTCAGCAGCGGCAAGGTCGAGCTCATCATCGAGGGCAAGCCCGAGGTCCTCATCCACGAGGGCAAGATCGATCCCGGCGTGATGCGCCGCGCGCAAATCAGCCACCGCGAGCTCGAGACGGCGCTGCGCCAGGCCGGCTGCATCGGCGCCCACGAGGTCAAGCTCGCGATGCTGGAGAATAACGGCGCGATCAGCGTGATCGCGCAGCACCGGTAGCGGCCGCAACCGGTGCGAGCGCCGCCCGCCTACCCGTGCGTCGGGCGCCGCATCGCCTTTTTCCGCTTGCGATCGAGCATGATCAGCGCGTAGCAGAGCGCGCAGACCGCGCGGTTATTCCGGGAGCCGGGCAGAAGCCTGAACGTGGAGCGCGGCTGGGAATGCTGGCCGTGAAAGCAGTATTTGAGGGGGCTCGGTTGGGTCATGCGGCTGCTCGGCGCGACTTCGCTCATTCAGTCGCCAGCGACCCACTTCAGGTCGGGCTGATAGCCGCTCAGCCGGGCCGCAGCGACGCATTCGTAGTGAAACGCGAATGTTTGCGGCGATTCCGTCACCGCTCCGTCGGAAGCCCGGTAGCGCCATTTCCAGCGGTCGGCATGCTCCTGGCGGATGCGCACAATCTGGCAGACAGGCATGGGCCGATCCGGATGGATGAAGCTTGTCGTTATACGCGCGTTCGCGCCCGTGCGCGGAAAGAAAACCGCGGCGCAGGTGCGCCCTCTGTGCTACAGTCCGTCTGCAGCGATCTCAAGCATTGAAGTCCGTCCTCCCCCGCCGCGCAAGCGGCGCCGAAGTGGCAGTCCTCCTTCCTTGACCATCATGCCCGCGCGCGGGGCCCGGATTTCGCCCTGCATATCGAAGAAAGAGAATGCACAATGGCAACAGGCACCGTGAAATGGTTCAACGACACGAAGGGCTTCGGGTTCATCACGCCGGATGAAGGCGGCAAGGACCTTTTCGCCCATCACAGCTCCATCCAGATGGAGGGCTACAAGTCGCTGAAGGAGGCGCAAAAGGTGTCGTTCGAGGTCACGCAGGGTCCCAAGGGTCCCGCGGCGTCGAACATCAAGGCGCTGTAAGACGGTTCAGGCGCTCGCGCGCCGAAGCCTCGAAAGCCCGGGCACCCGGGCTTTTCTTTTTCACCCGTCCCAATCGTGCGAAAGGAGCGTCGATGGCGAAAGAAGCATTCATCGAGATGGAAGGCACCGTGCAGGAAGTGCTGCCGAACACGCAATTCAGGGTGCGATTGACTAATGGCGCCGATGTCCTCGCCTACGCGGGCGGCAAGATGCGCCAGCGCCGCATCCGCATCATTGCCGGGGACCGGGTGAACCTCGAGATGTCGCCCTACGACGTGACGCGCGGACGGATCAACTTTCGCCACCTCGACGGCGCGCCGCCGCCCTTTTCCGCGCGAAAGCGCTTCCCGCAGAAGAAGCGCTAGCGGCCGGGCCCTACGGCCGGAACTCGCGCAGCACCTTGCCGGGGCGGCGCTCGGGCGCGAGGTAGCTCCTGCCGTCGTGCACCTGCACGCCGTTCACCCACACCCCGTGAACGCCGACGGGATCGCGCAGCATGCGCGCGCCGCCGCCGGGGAGGTCTTTTTGCCGCTTCAGTCCTGAAATTCCCACCGTCTTCGGATCGAAGAGCACCATGTCGGCGAAGGCGCCGGGCTCGATCTTTCCCCGGCCGGGAATGCGGTACTTCGCGGCCGGGTCGCTCGTCAGCTTCCGCACGCCTTCTTCCAGCGTGAACGTGCCCGTCTCGCGCACCCAGTGCTGCAGGAAGTGCAGGCCGAAGCCCGCGTCGCAGAAGTAGATGAGGTGCGCGCCCGCATCCGAAAGGGCCACGACGCCCTGCTCGTGCTTTAGCAGCGGCGCCACGCCGGCATCGTTGTTCTGGTAGAGCTTCGCGATCAGCTGCCGGTCCACCGGCAGGTCGAAGAAATACTCGAGCGGATCGGTGCCGGCTATCTTCGCGAGCTCGGAAACGGGCACCCCGTCTTTCTCGACCTTCGACCAGTCGCCATAAAACAGGATGCCCTGCTTCGGATTGGCCAGGTTTTGCCTGAATTCGTCGCGAAAGGCTTTTTCCTTGTAGATCTTTTTTCGTTCTTCTTTCTTTGCAGCTTTAACTCTTTCAAAAGCGCCATGCGAATAGAGCAAGTAGGGCTCTTCCAGCGTGAAGTCGAACGAAAGCGGCTGGCAGCTCGTGTGGATGTAGACCTCGCGCCCGCGGCGGCGCGCCGCGGCGCAGCGCTCGTACATCTGCAGCGCCTTGGCGGGCTCGCGGTCGTTGTACATGGTGAGCACCGTCACCATGAACACCGGCCGGCCGGTCCGGGCGGAAAGATCCTCCATGTATTCCGGAGTGGCGCGAGGGCCGGTGGCCATGACGAAGATGCCCGAGTCTTTTTCTTTGAGAACAGAAACCAGGGACCACAGCTCGGAATCCGAGGCGATCGTCGAAGGCATGGGCCGCCCCGCCCAGCCGGCGTGATTGGGCGAGAACGAAGAGGCGAAGCCGATCGCGCCCGCCTGCATCGCCTCTCTCACCATCGCCTGCATCCTTGCCATCTGGTCCGGCGAAGGCTCCTTTCTCGAGGACGCTTCCTCGCCCATGACCGCGCTGCGGATGGTCGAGTGCTGCGCGAGCACGGCGACGTTGGCGAGCGGCTGGATTTTCTCGATCTGCTCGAGGTAGCCCGCGAAGCTCTCCGGGCCCCAGCGCACGCCCGCCTGCAGCGCCTCGAGGTCCATGCCTTCCACCACCGAGAGGTTGCGCAGCACCGTGTCGCGCTGCGAGGCCGGGCACGGCGCGATGCCGAAGCCGCAGTTGCCCATCACCGCCGTGGTCACGCCGAGCGCGGTCGAGGGCGAGAGCGTCGCGTCCCAGGTGATCTGCGCGTCGTAGTGCGTGTGCAGGTCGACGATGCCGGGCATGAGGGCGAGCCCGCCGGCATCGACGGTTCTGGAAGCAGATTCCGTCGTTTTTCCTACCGAATGGATTTTTCCGCCGCGGACGGCGACATCCTGGACCGCAGCAGAACTGCTGGAGCCATCGAAAACAGTGGCTCCGCGGATCAATAGGTCGAGCATGGGCAGGCGGGATGATACCCGCCGCCCCGCGTCTTCAAGAGGTTGGCCTCCTTTGAGAGGCCGCGGTCAGGGCCTTTGGACCCTGGCCGGCTTAGGCGTGGCGCTCGCCGGTCTTGCGCGAGGCGCGCTCTTCGTTCTGTATTTCCTCGGCGAGCAGCCGCTCGAGGCGCTGCAGCTGCCGCTTTTCGCCCGCGACCATCTCGGCGGCGCAGCCGCGCACGATCGGCTCGCGTCCGTTCTCTGCGACGTCGGCGTAGAAGGTCTCGGCGCGCCGCTTGGCGAGCACGATGAGCTGGAGCGCCTCGCGCACGTTGAGCGGCACGAGGCGCGGCTTGTTCTCCATGGCCTCGGGCGTGTAGGTGAGCCGCCAGGCGTATTCCCACGGCGAGAGCTCGGCGGGCTTGCGCGGGCCGGTCGCGGCCTCGAGCGCGGCGATCTCCTCCAGCTCCTCGCGGAGCATCGCTTCGAAGGACGCGGCGGCCATGTCCTCGCCCAGCTCGCGCATGCGCTTGGCGTAGTCCCTGCACCGCTGCGCGGCGTCGCGCTGGAGCTCGAGCGCGTGCGCGCACAGCTCGGCGACGGTCAGCGGAAGAAGTCTGGCACCCATGAAGGCTCCTTATCGGGTTTGTTATTGGACTGCCCAGACCCTTCTCGCAATCCCCATGCCACCCGGGTAAATCGGCCCTCTTGCGTACTTCGTCACGGAAATTCCGGGGCGCGGGGTTTCGCCCTGTCTCCTCCCGGCGACGTCCCCCGGGGGTATGATCGGCGCTTCCTTCAGGGAGGAGGAAATCCATGAAAAAAGCGCTGCTCTGCGCGTTGCCGTTCGTTTTCGTCACCACTCAGGCTTTCGGACAAGCCGCCTTTCCGCCGCCGCCGCCCAAGGTAAGCCCGGCGGTCGGCACGATCGACATGCACGTGCATTCGCACCCGGACGTCTTCGGGCGCAGCATGGACGACATCGACGTCGCCACGCTCGCCAAGGCGCGCGGCATGCGCGGCATCGTGCTGAAGAACCACATCAGCGAGACCGCGAGCCGCGCCTCGCTCGTCATGCACGCCGTGCCCGGCATCGAGGTCTTCGGCGGCATCGTGCTCAACAACGCCGTGGGCGGCATCAACCCGGTCGCGGTCGAGTGGATGCACCGCTTCTACGGCAGCCGCGGCAAGGTGGTCTGGCTGCCGACCTTCGAGTCCGACAAGCACGTGAAGACCTTCGGCAAGCCCGACGCGAAAGGCATCGAGGTCGCGCCCGGCGGCAAGGTCACGCCGCAGATGGAGGAAGTGCTCAAGATCATCGCCAAGCAGAACCTCGTGCTCGCCACTGGCCACGTGCACCCCTACGAGGTGGTCGCGGTGGTCAGGCGCGCGAAGGAGCTGGGCGTGAAGAACATGATCATCACGCACGCGCTCACCAACGTGCCGGGCCTCTCCTGGGAGCAGGCGAAGGAAGTGACGCAAAACGGCGCCGTGCTCGAGGTGTGCTTCCTGCAGTTCATGGCCGGCGAGCACGCGCCGCTCGAATTCCTGCGCCACTGGACGCCGACGGATGCCAAGGTGGTCGCGCGCGCGATCAAGGAAGTGGGCGTGCAGAACATCGTCGTCTCCACCGACCTCGGCCAGAGCGCCAACATGAACCATCCGGACGGCATCGAGCAGGCGATCGGCCTGATGAAGAAGGAAGGCATCACCGACAGCGACATCGACTGGATGATCCGCAGGAATCCCGCCCGGCTGCTCGGGCTGTGAGCGCATGAGGGCCCTGCAGGCCGAGTCGAGCAGCATCGACTTCGCCTTCACCGGCCTCTCGCCGCTCGGGCCGCGCTAGTCGATCAGCCGGTCGGCGCGCGCGAGCAGCGCCTTCGACAATCCGACGCCGTGCTGGCGCGCGGCGCGCTGGTTGATGACGAGCTCGGCCTTGACCGCGCGCTCGACCGGGATCGCCGACGGGCGCGCGCCTTTGAGGATCCGGTCGGCGATCGCGGCGGCGCGGCGCTGCGCTTCGGCGATCTCGGGTCCGTAGCTCGCGAGCGCGCCCGCCTCGGCGTACTCGATGCGGTGGCCGATGAGGGCGATGCCGTTGCGCTCCGCGAGGGCGATCACCTCGCGCCGCCGCGCGAGCAGCGTGAACGAGGGGGTCGTCATGACGAGGTGGATGCCGGCGCGCCGCCAGCGCGCGAGGATCTTGGCGACCGCCTCGAAGTTGGTGAACTCGGCCGCCTCCATCGCGAAGTGCGCCTCGGCCGCGGCGTCGTGGTGGACCTTCTTCTGGCGCTCGAACTCGGCCGAGCGCCGGTCGTGCAGCGCGCCGATGGCCTTGGCGCGCGGCATGAGGTCGCGCGCGATGCGATAGCGCACCGCGACCGCGTCGCCCTGCACCTGGTAGACGCCGGTCGCGTTGCGGCCCGGGCGCGCCACCGTGTCGACGAGGCCGATCGAGACCGGGTCGACCGAGGTGGTGAAGACGACCGGCAGCGATTCGCTCTCCTTCATCAACGCAAGCGCGAGGCTACCCGTGGTGGCGACGACGAGGTCGGCGCCGCCGCCCGCCGCGCTCGAGGCGAGCCCCTCCACGTAGGTGCGCGAGCCCTTGCCGTAGAGCCGCGTGTAGGCGATGTTGGTGCCCTCGCTCCAGCCGCGCAGGCGCATCTCCTCGTAGAAGGCGCGCGCCGCCGGCTCGTCGTCCTCCGAGTCGCCGGCCGAGAGCACGACCACGTTCTTCCCCTGCTGCTGCTGCGCGAGCGCGAGCCCGGGCGCGGCGAGCACCGCGCCGAGCGCGCCAAGCAGCGCCCGTCTTTTCTTCATGCCGGAAATTCTATCGAAAGAAAAAGTGAAAGCCTCAAAACCCTTCGAGCACGAGCTTGCCGATGGCGTGCCCGCCCTCGAGCCGCTGGTGCGCGCGCTTCAGGTGCTCGGCGCAGATGCGCCCCAGGTTGTCCTTCAGGGTGTGGCGCAGCACGCCCGCCTCCACCAGCCCCGCCGCTTCATTGAGCAGCTTGTGCTGCGCCTCCATGTCCGGGGTCTGGAAGGTCGAGCGCGTGAACATGCCTTCCAGACAGATGGTGAGGCTCTTGTCGTGCAGGATCTGCAGGTCGACGGGCTTGAGCGTCCTCACGATGAGGCCGATCTTCCCTTGGGGTTTGGTGATGTCAGGGAATTGCTTCCAATAAAAATCGGAAGAGCTCAAACATAAAACAAAGTCAAATTCCCCTTCGATAGGCCGCGTGTGGTCGACCACGTTGTCCGCGCCCAGCTCCTTCACCCAGGCGATCGACTCGGGCCGCGAGGCGGTGGCGGTGACCTGCAGGCGCGCGAGCTTCTTGGCGAGCTGGATCGCGATCGAGCCGACGCCGCCCGCGCCATTCAGGATGAGGAGGCTCGCGCCCGCATGGCTGCCGGTGCGCGAGATGCCCATGCGCTCGAACATCAGCTCCCACGCGGTAAGCGTGGTGAGGGGCAGCGCCGCGGCCTCGGCGAAGGAGAGATTGGCGGGCTTGCGGCCGACGATTCGCTCATCGACGAGGTGCAGCTCGGAATTGGTGCCCTGGCGCACCACGCTCCCGGCGTAGTACACCGCGTCGCCGGGCCTGAAGAGCGAGCACTCGAGGCCCGCCGCCTTCACCACGCCGGCGGCATCGAAGCCGAGGATCTTCGGCGAGAGCTCGACCGTGTCCGCATTTTTCAAACCGGGCGCCCGGCGCTTGGTATCGACCGGGTTGACGGACACCGCCTTCACTTCGACCAGCAAATCGCGCCCCGAGGCCCTCGGGGTCTCGACTTCGAGATCGAGGAGCGACTCGGGGTGCTCGATCGGCAGGTAGCGGTAGAGGCCGACGGCCTTCATACCGCCGATGTTACCGTTACTTCGTTTCGGCTTTTTCCGCCTTCTTCTCGGCCTTGGCCTGCTTCTTGGCCTCGCGCTTCGCCTGGCGGGCCGCCTTGCGGTCGGCCTTCAGCTTCGCCTTGTCGGCCTTGATCTTTTCCTTGTCCGCCGCGACGGCGTTCTTGTCGCCCGCCTTCTTGTCGGACTTCATCTTCTGCTTGTCGGCCTTGATCGTGTCCTTGTCCTGCTTGACGGTATCGGCGCCGGCGGCCGGGGCCGGAGCGTTGGAGGTTTGCGCGAGCGCCGAGCCGGCGAACGCGATGAGCACTGCAAGAGCGAGGGATTTCATCTTCATAAAGGCTCCTTTCGGTGGACTCCCTGGCTCCCTTAACGCGCAGGCAGGCCGCTGGTGGACATACGTGGAGCCCGCAGCCTAGCCCCGGCCGGTTACACCGGTATGAACCGCTTGTAACCGTTGGACCTACACGCCTAGCGCGTGCGCGGCGCCTCGGCCGAGCGGAAGCCGGGCAGGTGCCAGCGATGGCCGGCGCTCTGCCAGGCCTGCATTTCCTCGTTCATCACCTTCGCCTGCTTCTCCGCGTCCAGCGGCGACACGGGGGTCTGGGTCGGCGCGCTGGTGAACGGCGAGCGCCACTTCTCCGCGTCGGCGAAGACCGAGCTGCTCAGGGCGAGGAGTACTGCTGAGACGAGAATGCGCTTCATGGTCTCTCCTTGTCTCGATAGTTGGGATATTGCACGTCCACGTCGTGGGGCGAGAGCTGCGCTTCGCCCGGCGGCGGGGTGCTGACGCCGCGCTTCACCACCGACGGGCCGCAGCCCGCGGCGAGAAAAGCGAGCGCCACTGCAAGCACCGCTTTGCGAGTCATGAATGCGATCTCCTCTCGGAGAAACGGGATGAAACTTAGACCGTCTCGCCCGGAGCGCGGTTCACCCGCCGCATGACCTCCGCGTGACCGCGGTAGAGCAATGTGCCGAATGGACCAGTCGTCTTTGACCGCCGGATTAGAATCGCCTGGATGGGGGAGCGCTGGAAGATCCTCGCCGCGCTCGTCGCGGCGCGAGTCGGCATGGGATTCCAGTTCCAGGCGATCGCCTGCGCGGCGCCCTTCCTCGTGCCCGACCTCGGCCTCGACAAGACGCAGCTCGGCTGGCTGATCGGCCTGTACATGCTGCCCGGCATCTTCATCGCGCTGCCGGGCGGTCTGCTCGGCGCGCGCTTCGGCGACAAGCGCATGGTGCTCGCCGGGCTTGCGCTCATGATCGCGGGCGCGCTGTGGCTCTCGCAGGCGCGCGATTTCGGCGCCGCGGCCGCGGCGCGGGGGCTCGCGGGCGTGGGCGCGGCGGTCCTAAACGTGCTGCTCACCAAGATGGTGGCCGACTGGTTCGACGGCCGCGACCGCCTGCTCGCCATGTCGATCCTCATCAACTGCTGGCCGATCGGCATCGCGCTCGCGCTCTTCCTGCTCGGGCCGGTGTCCGAGGCAAGCGGCTGGCCCTTCGCGGCAGCTTGCACCGCCGCGCTCCCCGTCGCGGGGTTTCTCGCCGTGGGGCTCGCCTACCGCGCGCCGCCCGGAGCGGCGCAGGCCGGCGCGGGGCTCGGGCTCGGCGCCCTCACGCGCCCCGAGTGGCGGCTGCTCGTGGCCGCGTCGCTGCCGTGGATGATCTTCAACGCGGGCTTCCAGATCCTCGTCTCGTTCCTGCCGGCCTTCTTCCTCGAGCGCGGCCTCACCGTCGCCGGCTCGGGCGCGAGCTCGGCGCTGACCATCCTCGTCAGCATCTTCTCGGTGCAGGCGGGCGGGATCCTGCTCAAGCGCATGCCGCGGCCCGACGTCCTGTGCCATGGCGCGATCGCGGCCTGGCTCGTCACGACCGCCTTTTTCCTGACCGGCGATTCGCCGCTCGCCTGGCTGCTCGCGGGCAGCGTCGTGATCGGCCTGCCGGCCGGATTATTCGTCTCGCTGCCCGCCGAGGTGCTGCGCCCCGAGCTGCGCGCGGCGGGTATGGGCTTCTTCTACACCGTCTTCTACGTCGGCGTCGCCGTCTTCCCCGCGCTCGCCGGCGCGCTCTACGACCTGACCGGCCACGCCGCCTCGACGCTCTGGCTCGCCGCCGGCTGCGTCGCCGTCTGCGTTCCCGCGTTGCTCCTGTTGCGCGCGCTCATGCGATCGACCATCCCTGCGCCGGTCAGTGGCGAAGGGCGCCGTTGATGCGGGCGAGGAGCTTCTCGCAGGTCTCCTCGCGGAACGTGCCGAACCCCTCCGGCACCATGACCCGCTCGCCCGAGCGCAGCACGAGGTCGAGCCGGCGCACGGCGTACACCGTGTTGCCGCTCGTTCTTTCCTCTGAGTCGATCGACGCGCTCTGCACCTCGGCATACGGCAGCACCCGCGCGCGGCCGTCCACGCTCACGAGGAGCGTGCGCGCCTTCGGGTCAAGCCGCACGGTGAGGACCTTGCGCGTTAGGAGGTAGTGCGCCACGCCCGCGAGGGCGATGCCCGCGGCGATCAGGATTTGCCACTTGAGCGGGAAGTCGCCCTGCAGGACGACCTCGAAGCCGAGGAAGAGCATCACGATGACGCCCGCGTACGTGAAGAGCCACCAGACCTGGGTGTCCTTCACCTCGATCGTCACGCGCCCGGTCGCGTCGCGCTGCTCGCTGTAGGCGGCCATGCGCCCTCCCCCTCGCGCCGGATTATCCCCTTTCTTCCGGACGATAGAATTCGGGCGTGAACAAGCCTCAAGCCCCTTCCCACTCGAATTTCATCCGCCAGGCCATCGAGGCCGACCTCGCCTCGGGCAAGCACAAGACGATCGTCACGCGCTTTCCGCCCGAGCCGAACGGCTACCTGCACTACGGCCACGCGAAATCCATCCTGCTCAACTTCGGCCTGGCGAAGGAATACGGCGGGCGCTGCAACCTGCGCTTCGACGACACCAACCCCGAGAAGGAAAGCCAGGAGTACGTCGACTCCATCATCGAGATGGTGAAGTGGCTCGTGCCCGAGTTCGACGGCAAGGCGCTCTATGCGTCGGACTACTTCGACTTCATGTACCAGTGCGCCGAGCATCTGGTCGAGACCGGCAACGCCTACGTCGATTCGCAGTCAGCCGATGAAATGAAGGCGAACCGCGGCGACTTCACCCGCCCGGGCAAGGACTCGCCGTTTCGTTCAAGAACGCCCGCCGAGAACCTCGCGCTCCTCCGCGAGATGCGCGACAAGAAGCACCCCGACGGCGCCCACGTCCTGCGCGCCAAGTGCGACATGCGCTCGCCCAACATGAACATGCGCGATCCGGCGCTCTACCGGATCAAGCACGAGCGGCACCATCGCACGGGCGACAAGTGGTGCATCTATCCGATGTACACCTACGCGCACCCGATCGAGGACGCGGTCGAGCGCGTCACCCATTCACTCTGCACACTGGAGTTTGAAGACCAGCGGCCCTTCTACGACTGGCTCCTCAACAAACTGGCCGACGGCGGCCTGCTCCAGCGCCCGCTGCCGCAGCAGATCGAGTTCGCGCGCCTGCAGCTCACCCACGTCCTCCTCTCCAAGCGCCTGCTCCTCGAGCTCGTGCAGAAGAAAGTCGTCGACGGCTGGGACGATCCGCGCATGCCGACCCTCGCCGGCGCCCGCCGCCGCGGTTACACGCCCGAGGGCTTTCGCCTACTCGCCGAGCGAGTCGGCGTCTCGAAAGAGAACTCCTGGATCGACTACTCGATCCTGGAAGACTGCATGCGCGAATCCCTCAACGACATCGCGCCCCGCCGCATGGCCGTCCTCGACCCGATCAAGCTCGTGATCGAGAACTACCCCGAGGGCAAGGAAGAAATGATGGACGTGCCCAACCACCCCAAGCACAAAGAGATGGGCGCCCGCCAGGTCCCCTTCTCCCGCGAGCTCTGGATCGAGCGCGAGGACTTCACCGAGACCCCGCCCAAGGGCTACTTCCGGCTCTTCCCAGGCAACAAAGTCCGCCTTCGCTACGCCTACGTCGTCGAGTGCACCGGCTACGACAAGGCGACCGACACCGTGCGGTGCAAATACATCGAAACCACCCGCTCAGGCACGCCGGGGGCGGATTCGGTGAAGGTGAAGGGGAATATTCACTGGGTGAGCGTGAAGCAGGCGTATGAGGCGGAAGTTCGCCTGTGCGACCGGCTATTTAGGTCGGAGCGGCCGGAGGGGGTGCAGGATTTGAATCCGGAGTCCAACAAGACGATTCGCGCGCAGCTGGAGCCGGAACTACGTAAGGGAAATCCTGACAGCGTTCAGTTTGAAAGACATGGATACTTTGCCAAAGACGTAGCCGTGTTCAATCGAACTGTGACG
>DATAID010000048.1:0-3053 GCA_036262835.1 Burkholderiales bacterium
GGAACGTCCGCCTTCCAGCCCAGGCGCTTGCCGATCGCATCGCGCAGCGCATATGCGGCGAGCGGCTCGCCGTGCACGATCCAGGTCTGCGCGGGCGCACGCTTGAAGCCGCCCAGCCAGGCGAGGAGCGCCGACTGGCCGGCGTGCGCCGACAGGCCGTTGATGGTGAAGATCTTGGCGCGCACCGGGTAAGTCTCGCGGAAGATGCGCACCGATCTCGCGCCGTCGACGATCCTGCGCCCGAGCGTGCCCGCCGCCTGGAAGCCGACGAAGACGATCGCGCACTCGGGACGCGAGACGTTGTAGCGCAGGTGGTGGCGGATGCGGCCGCCCTCGCACATGCCGCTCGCGGACAGGATGATCGCGCCCGAGCGCACCGCGTTGATGCGCATCGACTCCTCGAGCGACTCGGTGAAGAACACGCGCTCCATCGGCGGCAGCTTCGCGTGCCGGAGCGTGATGCGCGTGGCCGCGGCCGCCATGGGCGAATCCACATACACGTCCGCGGGTGGAATCCGCCCCTCTTTTCGCAGCCCGGCGATGATTTCCAGCAGCTCCTGCGTGCGCCCGACCGCGAAGGACGGGATCACCACATTGCCGCGCTTGCTCGCGAGCGTATCGTTGATCGCGAACGCAAGCTCATCGAGCGTCTGTACCATCGTCTTGTGGTCGCGATTGCCGTAGGTCGACTCCACGAGCAGCACGTCGGCCTCGCCGATTAGGGTCGGATCGGCGACGATCGGCCGGTCGGGCTGGCCGAGATCGCCCGAGAAGACGATCTTCCTGCCGCCGGCGAAGACCTCGATGATCGCGGAGCCCAGGATGTGCCCGGCATCGCGAAACACGCAGCGCACGCCCTGCGCCGGCTCGAGCGCCTCGCCATACGCGACCGGTCGCAGCAGTGCGAGGCTCGCCTTCGCCTGCTCGACGGTATAGAGCGGCGCAGTGTCCTCCCGCTCGGCATCCTTCTCCTGCAGGTGCGCGCTGTCGGGGAGCATCACGCCGAGGAGCTCGAGCGTCGCCTGCGTCGTGTACACCGGCCCGGCAAAGCCCAGCGCAGCGAGCCTCGGAATGAGGCCGGAATGATCGATGTGCGCGTGCGTGAGCAGAACGAACGCGATTTCCTTCGGATTGAAGGCGAAGCGCCGGTTCTTGCGCAGCGCGTCGCCGCCGCCCTGGAACATGCCGCAGTCGACGAGGAATTTCGTTTTGCCCGTGTCGACGAGGTAGCAGGAGCCCGTGACCTCGCCGGCCGCGCCGAGAAACGTGATCGTGGCGGTCATGCGACATTTTCCGGAGGGCGGCGCGGTCCCGGGTTGATGCAGGTCAACCTGCACCCTGGCGCCCCTGCCATGCTGCGGCATGTACGGCGATTGGCTCGTCAACTTCGCGGTGGCCGGCGCGACCCTGGCCGCCCTCGTCCTCTGCGTGCTGCTGCACTACGAGGGGCTCGTTTTCGTGTTTCGCGGCCTCGCGCGCTTCGGCCACGGGCGCATCAAGGTGCTCTACGCGATCAACTCCGTCCTGCTCCTGCACATTTCCCAGATCTGGGTTTTCGGAGGGGTGCTCTGGGCATTGCTGCGCTGGCCGGAATTCGGGAGCCTCGGCGCCGCGGCGCCCAATCTGCTCGATGCCGTTTACTTCTCCGCGGTCACCTTCACTACCGTCGGCTACGGCGATCTCGCGCCCTCGGGTCCGATCCGCTTCCTCGCCGGCACCGAATCGCTGGCGGGCTTCGTGCTCCTCGCCTGGTCCGCCTCGTTCACCTACCTCGAGATGGAACGCTACTGGCGGCCGAAGGATCGGCCGGGCTAGAGCGCGGACTGGCCGAGGATGGCCAGCTTCTCGAGCCAGATGCGGCGCTTCTCGGCGCCGCATCCCTCGACATCGCCGATCAGCGTGCTGCGGACCGGCCGGATGCCGCAAACCCGCAGGATGCCCTGCTCGAGGCCCCTGACGCCGTGCGAGCCGAAGAGCGTCCGATAGACGAGGGAGGGCATGCCCATCGTCACCACCACGCGCGCCGAGCGCCCGCGCAGCAGCGGCTTCCAGCCGCCTTCCAGGCCGAGCGCGAAACCGGGGCGCAGCGCCTGCTCGAGGAATCCCTTGACGAGCGCGGGCATGGTGCCCAGCCACAGAGGGAAGAAAAGCACGAGGTGCTCGGCCCAGCGGATCGCGTCCTGCGCGTCGGCCAGGCCGCCGGGCGGGGTCGATTTCCGCCAATCCTCCTGAGTGCGCAGCAGCGGAAAATCGAGCCGCGCGATCTGCACGATGCGCACCTCGTGCGCCGCGGAGCCCGCGCCCTGCTCGTAGGAGCGCGCGAGCGCATGGCCGAAGCGGCGGCCGCTGCGATCGGGGTGACCCTGAAGGATCGCGATGCGCCGGCTCACTTGTCGAGCTTGTAGTGGCTTTTGTTGAGGTACTCGGCGATGTCGTCCAGGTCCTCGGGCCGCAGCGGCTGCTTGACCTGGTCGGCCCACTTCGCCACCTGGACGCGAAGCTGCGCGTACGACTTGACGAGCGACTTCGAGGCATCCCGGTTGTGGATGCGCTCGTAGTGGCAGGTGAGGCAGTTGTTCTCGTAGAGCAGCTTGCCCCGGTCGGCGTCCTGCGCCTGCGCAGCGGCCGCGGCGCCTGCCAACGCGAGTCCGGCAATCACATTCTTCATCGAAGCCTCCTTTTCCTCATCCTCAGGGGACAGCGGAAAAAGCCAAGGATTCCTCAGTGGCCGGGTTTCAGGGTCCCGTGCTCGGTGATCTGCTTCCAGATGGCATTGTTTTTCATCAACAGCTTGGAGCCATCTTTCGCCTCCATCACGGTGCCGTCCCTCATCTTCACCCGGTTGCCGGCGGCATCCGTGTGGATCATGGTCCCGCCCTTCTCGAACGTGATCTTGCCGCCGTCCTTGAGCTCGATGACCTGTCCCGCCTGGCCGAGCACCAGCGTCGAGGCAACCAGAAGCGCTGCAAACAAGGTTTTACGCATTGTTTTCTCCTTTAAATGGCCAAGCATGGCGCGCGGCGCGCGGCCTCGCTTGACGCAGGTCAATCCGG
>DATAID010000049.1:0-3203 GCA_036262835.1 Burkholderiales bacterium
TGGCTGTCGTCCGTCTCCTTCGGCCACACCTCGAAGATCGGCAAGCGCGTCATCGTGCTCGGCGGCGGCAATACCGCGATGGACTGCTGCCGCACCAGCCGGCGCCTGGGCGGCGAGGACGTGAAGGTCATCGTGCGCTCCGGGTTCGAGGAGATGAAGGCGAGCCCGTGGGAAAAGGAAGACGCGCAGCACGAGGGCATTCCCATCCTGAATTTCCTTGTGCCAAAGGAATTTGTTTTGCGGGGTGGGGTTTTGTCGGGAATGGTTTTTGAGAAGGTAAAGGCTGTTTACGATGAAAAGGGCCGAAGAAGCCTGATCCCCTCGGGTGAACCTGATCAACATTTCGAGTGCGACGACGTGCTCGTCGCGGTCGGCCAGGAGAACGCCTATCCCTGGATCGAGAAGGACTCGGGCGTCGTGTTCGAGCGCGATCTGCCGAAGCTGAACGCGAAGACGATGCAAAGCTCGGTCCCCAACGTCTTCTTCGGCGGCGACTCGGCGTTCGGCCCGAAGAACATCATCTGGGCGGTCGCGCACGGCCACGAGGCGGCGATCTCGATCGACAAGCTGCTCAGCAAGGAAGACATCCAGGAACGGCCCGCTCCCCACGTGAACCTGATGTCGCAGAAGATGGGCATCCACGAGTGGAGCTACGACAACGAGATCCAGAACGATCCGCGCTACAAGGTGCCCTGGGCGGACGTGAAGGCGACGCTCAAGAACGTGAAGATGGAGGTCGAGCTGGGGTTCGACGCGGCCACCGCGTGGAAGGAGGCGCAGCGCTGCTTGAACTGCGACGTGCAGACCGTCTTCACCACGCAGCTCTGCATCGAGTGCGATGCCTGCGTGGACATCTGCCCGATGGACTGCATTTCCTTCGTCCCCAATTCCGATGAAGCTTCCTTGAGAAAAACCCTGAATGCGCCGGCCAACAACCGCACCCAGGACCTCTACGTCTCCGAAGAGCTGAAAACCCGGCGGGTGATGGCGAAGGACGAGGACGTGTGCCTGCACTGCGGCCTGTGCGCCGAGCGCTGCCCGACCGGCGCCTGGGACATGCAGAAGTTCCTGCTCGACATGGCTCACGCGGGGCCTGCTTCCAGAACCCCCCTGAAAAAAGAGCAGAAGAAAGCCGCATGAAGCGCATCGAGGCGGTCAACGATTTCGTCGTCAAGTTCGCCAACGTCAACGGCTCGGGCTCGGCTTCCGCCAACGAGCTCTTCGCGCGCTCCTTCCTGCGCATGGGCATTCCGGTGAGCCCGCGCAACATCTTCCCCTCCAACATCCAGGGCCTGCCGACCTGGTACGAGGTGCGGGTGACGGAGAAGGGCTGGCTCGGCCGGCGCGGCGGCGTCGACCTGATGGTGGCGATGAACCCGCAGACCTGGAACGCGGACGTGAAGGAGATCGAGCCCGGCGGCTATCTCTTCTACGACAACACCAAGGTGCTGCCGAAGTCGAAGTTCCGCGACGACATCCACGTGATCGGCATGCCGCTCACCGAGATCTCGAATTCGACCTACACGCTGCCGCGCGAGCGCCAGCTCTTCAAGAACATCATCTGCCTCGGGGCGCTCGCCGGCATGATGGGCATCGAGCCCGAGGTGATCGCCGAGCTGATCGGCGAGCAGTACAAGGGAAAAGAGAAGCTCCTCAAGCCGAACCTGAACGCCCTGCAGCTGGGCGTGAATTACGCTCGCGAGCACCTCAAGGATGCGATGGGCCTGAAAGCAAAACGGGCCTACGCCGTCGGCGACAAGATCTTCATGGAAGGCAACGCCGCCGCGGCGCTCGGCTGCGTGTACGGCGGGGCGACCGTGTGCGCGTGGTATCCGATCACGCCTTCGTCGTCGCTGGCCGAAGCCTTTCAGAATTACTGTTCCAAATTAAGAGTTGATCCTCAAACCAGAAAAAATAAATTCGCGATAGTCCAGGCCGAAGACGAGCTCGCCTCAATCGGCATCGTGTGCGGGGCAGGGTGGAACGGCGCGCGCGCCTTCACGGCGACTTCCGGCCCCGGCATCTCGCTCATGTCGGAATTCATCGGCCTTGCCTACTTCGCCGAGATCCCGGCGGTGATCATCGACGTGCAGCGCGGCGGGCCCTCGACCGGCATGCCGACGCGCACGCAGCAGTCCGACGTGCTCGCCTGCGCCTACGCCTCGCACGGCGACACCAAGCACATCCTGCTCTTCCCCGAGGACCCGCACGAGTGCTTCGAGTTCGGCGCGCTCTCGCTCGACCTCGCCGAGCGGCTGCAGACGCCGGTCTTCCTCATGACCGACCTCGACATCGGCATGAACCACAGATTGACTAAACCTTTGGTTTGGAACGATAGCCGCGAATATGACCGCGGCAAGGTGATGACGGCCGAGATGCTGGATGCCGGCAAGGAGTTCGGCCGCTACCTCGACGTGGACGGCGACGGCATCCCGTTCCGCACCTACCCGGGCACGCACGAGACCAAGGGCGCCTACTTCACGCGCGGCACGAGCCGCGACGCCTATGCGCGCTACTCCGAGGCGGGACCGGACTACCAGTACAACATGCAGCGCCTCTTGAAGAAGCACGACTTCGCGAAGACGCTGCTCCCGAAGCCCGTGCTGACCCCGGCCAAGCAGCCCGCGCGCTTCGGCGTCATCTACTACGGCTCGACCAGCCCCTCGATGGACGAGGCGCTCGAGGCCCTCGCCGAAAAGGGCATCTTCGTCAACGCGCTTCGCATCCGCGCCTTCCCGTTCCAGGAAGAGATCGCCGACTTCGTGCAGTCGCACTCCAAGGTCTTCGTCATCGAGCAGAACCGGGATGCGCAGCTGAAGACGCTGCTCGTCAACGAAGCCGGCATCAACCCGGCCTCGCTCATCTCGATCCTGCACTACGACGGCACGCCGATCACCGCGCGCTTCATCACGCAGGAAATCAGCCAGGTCGTCTCGGCGCTCAACGTCCGGCCGATCAAGAAGGACAAGGCGGCGTGAGGGTCTGGTTTTTTCTTTTGGTATTTTTCAGTTCGTCGGTTCTTTCTTCCCCCGATGAAGTCGCCCTAGGCAAGAACGAAGGCTATCCGGTCTGCAAGCCCACCGGCGCGCCCGCCGAGCAGCGCTGCCTGGTCGGCATGCTCAGCCACTACGACGAGATCGTGCCCGCGCGCAGGATCGCGCACGGCGCGCCGCGCGAGCTCAGGCACGAGGAAAGCGCGAAGG
>DATAID010000050.1:0-5399 GCA_036262835.1 Burkholderiales bacterium
CGAGGACATCCTGCCGCCGGAGGCGATGCGCATCGAGGCACTCCGTCGTTCACTTTTAGATTTATTTTTTAAAAATGGATTTGAATTAGTTATTCCGCCGCTGATCGAGTACACCGATTCGCTCTTCACCGGGACCGGCCACGACCTGGACGTGCGCACCTTCAAGGTCGTGGACCAGCTGTCGGGCCGCATGATGGGCGTGCGCGCGGACATCACGCCGCAGGTGGCGCGCATCGACGCGCACCTGCTCAACCGCAAGGGCGTGACGCGCCTTTGCTATTGCGGCAGCGTCCTGCACGCGCGGCCCGCGGGCCCGGGCGCGACGCGCGAGCCGATCCAGATCGGCGCCGAGATCTACGGCCATGCCGGAATCGAGAGCGACCTCGAGATCCAGGCGCTGCTTTGCAGCGCGCTCAAGGCGGCGGGCGCGAAGGGCCTGCGCATGGACGTCGGCCACGTCGCCGTGTTTCGCGCGCTGGTGCGCGCCGCCAATATCGACCATGAGCGCGAAGTCGAGCTCTTCGAGGCGCTGCAAAAAAAGGATGTGCCGACGCTGAAGAACGTGGCGCGCAAGCTCGACGCGAAGACGCGCGGCGCGCTTCTGCTTTTGCCGGAACTTTACGGCGATGTTTCGGTGTTGCGTATTGCGGAGAAAAAGCTTCCCAGGCTTCCCGAACTGCAGAAGGCACTGAAAACCCTCGAGGCGCTCGCCAGGGCGGCGCCCATCCCGCTCAGCTTCGATCTCGCCGAGCTGCGCGGCTACCACTACCACTCGGGCGTGGTGTTCGACGCCTACTGCGACGGCGTCACGGGCGCTGTCGCCCGCGGCGGGCGCTACGACGAGGTCGGCAAGGCGTTCGGCCGTTCACGCCCTGCGACCGGGTTCTCGATCGAACTCCGCAGTCTTTCTTCCATAAAGAAAAAAACCCGATGAAAGCCGGCCGGAACGTCGTCGTCGTCGGCACCCAGTGGGGCGACGAGGGCAAGGGCAAGATCGTCGACTGGCTCACCGACCGGGCGCAGGGCGTGGTGCGCTTCCAGGGCGGGCACAACGCCGGCCACACGCTCGTGATCGGCGGCAAGAAGACGGTGCTGCACCTGATTCCCTCCGGAATCCTGCGCAGCGACGTCGACTGCTTCATCGGCAACGGCGTCGTCCTCTCGCCCCAGGCGCTGCTCGCCGAGGTGGACGAGCTCGAGGAAGGGGGCGTGAAGAACGTGGTCGCCCGGCTCATCGTCTCGGAAGCCTGCCCGCTCATCCTGCCGTATCACTCGGCGCTCGACCGCGCGCGCGAAAGCGCGAAGGGCGGGGCGGAGAAAATCGGCACCACCGGCCGCGGCATCGGCCCGGCCTACGAGGACAAGGTGGCGCGCCGCGCGATCCGCCTGCAGGACCTCCTGAACGAGCAGCGCTTCACGAAGAAGCTCGAGGCGGTGCTCGAATTCCACAACTTCGTCCTGCAGAACTTCTACAAGGTCGAAAAAGTCGACTTCAGGAAGACGCTCGACGAGACGCTCGCGCTGGCGCCGCGTCTCGTCCCGCTCATCGCCGACGTGCCGCGCGCGCTCTATCACGCCAACAAGGCCGGCAAGAACCTGCTCTTCGAGGGCGCGCAAGGGAGCCTGCTCGACATCGACCATGGCACCTACCCGTACGTGACCTCCTCCAACTGCGTCGCCGGCGCGGCGGCGGCCGGCGCCGGGATCGGGCCCATGCACCTGCACTACGTGCTCGGCATCACCAAGGCCTACAGCACACGGGTGGGCGAGGGGCCGTTCCCGACCGAGCTTTCCGACGACGTCGGCGAGCGCCTGCGCCAGCGCGGCCAGGAGTTCGGCGCGACCACGGGGCGGCCGCGCCGCACCGGCTGGTTCGACGCCGCCGCGCTAAAGCGCTCGGTGCAGATCAACGGCGTCTCGGGCCTTTGCATCACCAAGCTAGACGTGCTGGACGGCGCCGAAGTGGTGAAGATCTGCGTCGGCTACCGGATCGAGGGCGAGATGAGCGAGATCCTGCCGGTGGGCGCCGAGGAGCTCGCGCGCTGCGTGCCCGTCTACGAGGACATGCCGGGCTGGCAGGAGAGCACGGTGGGGGTGAAGGCCTACGAGAAGCTGCCGCGCGCCGCGCGCGATTACCTCGCGCGCATCGAGAAGCTGACCGGGGTGCCGATCGACCTCATCTCGACGGGCCCCGATCGCGACGAGACGATCGTGATGCGCCATCCGTTTGGCCGCTGAAAAACACGGCTTCCCGCGCTCGCGGGAAATCAGGGCTGGTTATGGAAGTGTCCCGCGAAGCAGTGAAGCATCTCGTGGCCGAGCGTCTCCATCGCGCGCCGGTCGTCCTCGGTGCGGGGCGGGCGCGCGTAGATCACGCAGTTGGTCGGGTCCTTCCAGACCGCGCAGCCGAGCGTCTTGTACAGGAGCGGCCGGCGGCCGGCGTTGCGGCAGGCGGTCTGCGTGTCCTCGGTGATCACCCAGGTGATCTTGCGGCTCATCTCGCCTTCCTTCGGAATGGGATCGACGCGGCTGGTCGCGCAGCCGGCCAGCAGGAGAAACGCGAGAAAGGCGGTCGAGAGCAGCTTCACAGGCACCGACTATGGCGTTACGGCCCGGCGCGGCAATCCTTCCTCCGGGCCTGCCGCAACGGACTATCGGCGCCCTGCTGGCGTAATCTGCGGTCTTTGGAGCTGGTGCCGAGGAAGGGACTCGAACCCCCACAGTGTTGCCACCGCATGGACCTGAACCATGTGCGTCTACCAATTCCGCCACCTCGGCAGGGGACGCGAATTCTATTCGCTGAAAGATGAGAGTGTCAAAGAAAAAGCCCGGAAAAAACGAGGCGAGATTCGCCGTTGCCGAGGGCCGCATCGAAGGCCATCCCGACGGCCACGGCTTCCTGATCCCGGACGACGGCGCGCCGTCGATCCACCTCTCCGCGAGCGAGATGCGCCAGGTGCTGCACGGCGATCGCGCCTCGGTGCGCGTCACCGGCGCCGACTCGCGCGGGCGTCCTTCGGGAGAGATCGTGAAGGTGCTCGCGCGCTCCGAGCGCCGCATCGTCGGCCGGCTGCACGCGCGGCGCGGCGTGCTCTTTCTCGCGCCGGAGGACCGCCGCATCGCGCAGGACATCGTCGTGCCGCCCGCCGACGCGGCGCGCGCCCGGGCGGGCCAGATCGTCTCGGTCGAGCTCGTCTCGCAGCCCTCCCGGCACGCGCAGCCGGTCGGCCGGGTGGTCGAGGTGCTCGGCAACTTCGCCGACCCGGGCCTCGAGATCGAGATCGCCGTGCGCAAGTTCGGGCTGCCGCACCAGTTTTCGAAGAAGGCGCTGGCGCTCGCCCGCGCCATGCCCGACGAAGTCCGGCCCGAGGACATGAAAGGCCGGCGCGACCTGCGCTCGATTCCCTTCGTCACCATCGACAGCGAGACCGCGCGCGATTTCGACGACGCCGTGCACGCCGAGCGCGAACCGGGGGGGAAGAACGCGGGCTTCCGGCTGCGCGTGGCGATCGCGGATGTCAGCCACTACGTGCGCCACGGCGACGCGCTCGACCTGGAGGCGCGCGAGCGCGGCACCTCGGTTTACTTCCCGCGGCGCGTGATCCCGATGCTGCCCGAGAAGCTCTCCAACGGGCTTTGCTCGCTCAACCCGGACGTCGACCGCCTCGCCATGGTGTGCGACATGGCGATCGACGCGCAGGGCAAGGTCGCGCGCTACGAGTTCTATCCGGCGGTATTCCGCTCGCACGCGCGGCTGACCTACACGGGCGTCTGGAACCTGCTGTCGGGCAAAAAAGCCGGACGCGAGCTGCAGACGCTGTACGACGTCTTCAAGGTCCTCCTCCAGGAGCGCAACCGGCGCGGCGCGATCGACTTCGAGACGGTGGAGACGCGCATGGAGTTCGACGCGCGCGGCAAGATCGCGCGCATCGTGCCCGAGCCGAGGAACGACGCGCACCGCCTGATCGAGGAGTGCATGCTGGTGGCGAACGTCTGCGCCGGGCACTTCCTCGCCTCGCGCAGGCATCCCGTGCTCTACCGGGTGCACGACGTGCCGGCGCCCGAAAAGATCGCCGCGCTGCGCGAGTTCCTCGCCGAGCTCGGCCTGCAGCTGCAGGGCGGCGAGAAGCCCAAGCCCGCCGATTTTTCGCGCCTGCTCGAGCGCATCAAGGCGCGGCCGGACTTCGCGCTCCTGCAGACGATCCTGCTCCGGTCGCTGAAGCAGGCCGTGTACACGCCCGAGAACGTCGGCCATTTCGGGCTCGCCTTCGACGCCTACGTGCACTTCACCTCGCCCATCCGGCGCTACCCGGACCTCCTCGTTCACCGCGCCATCAAGGCCGTGCTCGCCAACCAGAGGTATGCGGGCCTCGACTGGGAGGAGACCGGCCGGCACTGCTCCGAGACCGAGCGCCGGGCGGACGACGCGAGCCGCGACGTCGAGTCCTGGCTCAAGTGCTATTACATGCAGGACCACGTGGGCGGCAGCTATTCGGGGCGCGTCACCGGCGTGACGCCGTTCGGCCTTTTCATCACGCTGGACGACTACTTCGTCGACGGCCTGCTGCACATCTCCGAGCTCGGGCGCGACTACTTCCGCTTCGACGGCGCGCGCCACCAGCTGCTCGGCGAGCGCACGGGCAAGCGCTACCGGCTCGCCGACCGCCTGAAGGTGAAGCTCGTGCGGGTGGACCTCGAATCGCGCAAGATCGACTTCGTGCCCGCATGAAGCCGCCCCGCGAGCCGCGCGTCGTCTTCGGATTCCATGCGGTGCTCGCGCGGCTGCGCTCGGACCCGAAGAGCGTGCTCGAGGTCTACCTGGACGAGGCGCGCAACGACGCCCGCGCCCGCGATCTGATGGCTTTTTGCGAAAGAAGCGGAACGCGCCTGATCCGCGTGCCGGCGAAGCGCCTGGACGGCTTTCATGAAGGGGGCCGGCATCAGGGCGTCGTGGCGCGAGTCGAGCTGCGCACGAAGGACGACCTGGAAGAAATCCTGAACGAGGCTGAAAAGCCGCTTCTCCTCGTCCTCGATGGCATCACCGATCCGCACAACCTGGGCGCCTGCCTGCGGGTCGCCAACGCGGCGGGCGCGCAGGCGGTCATCGCGCCCAAGGACCGCGCCGCGGGCATCACGCCGACGGTCTCCAAGGTGGCGAGCGGCGCCGCCGAGGCGACCCCCTACCTCATGGTCACGAATCTCGCCCGCGCGCTGGAGGAAATCAAGCAGAAGAACGTCTGGGTGGTCGGCGCCGACGAGCGCGCCGAGAAGACGCTTTACGAGGCCGACCTGCCCGATGCCATCGCCTGGGTGCTCGGCGCCGAAGGCGAGGGCATGCGCCGCCTCACGCGCGAGACCTGCGACCTGCTCGTGCGCGTGCCGATGAAAGGGCAGGTCGA
>DATAID010000051.1:0-35963 GCA_036262835.1 Burkholderiales bacterium
GGCATCGGGCTCTCGCGCGACGGCTTCCAGCTCGAGCGCTTCGGCTCGGAAGGCTGGACCTGGTGGCTGGTGTCCGACCTGAACAAGAACGAGCTCGACGACCTCGCGCGCCTGCTCGCGCGCGGCGCGCCCTAGATCCTCTTCAGGCGCTCCTGGACCGGCTCGGCTTCGGCCGGCCGCTCGAGCTCGGCCGCCTCGATCTTGAGGAACTGCTGGGTGATCTTGCGGCTCGAGACCTGCACGTCCTGCGTATCCTCGTGCGCCTGGCGGATATGGTCGGCGAGCTTTTTCATGCGCTCGTCGAACCTCTGGAAGTCCACGCCAAGCCGCGACAGCGCCTCCTTGATCACGTGGATCTGCTTGCGGGTCTCGACATCCTTGAGCACCGCACGCGCCGTGTTGAGCACCGCCATGAGCGTGGTGGGCGAGACGATCCAGACGCGCTTGCCGATCGCGTACTCGACGACTTCACCGTGATAGGCGTGGATCTCGGCGAAGACCGCCTCGGCCGGCACGAACATCACCGCGCCGTCGGAGGTCTCATTGGCGATGATGTACTTCTTCGCGATGTCGTCGACGTGCTTGCGCACGTCCAGCCGGAACTGGCGCTTCGCCTGCGCGCGCTCGGTGTCCGAGCCCTCGAACATGCGATTGTAGTTTTCGAGCGGGAACTTGGAGTCGACGCAGACAAGCCCGGTCGGCTCGGGGAGCCTCAGCACGCAATCCGCGCGCGTGCCGTTGGAGAGCGTGTGCTGCATCGCGAACGCGCTCGTCGGCAGCGTGTTCTTCACCAGCGCCTCGAGCTGCACCTCGCCGAACGCGCCGCGCGTCTTCTTGTCGCCAAGGAGCTCCTGCAGGCTGACGACGCTGCCCGTCAGCGTCTCGATCTTTTTCTGCGCCTCGTCGATCATGGCCAGGCGCTGCATGACGCTCACGAAGGTCTCGTTCGTCTTCTTGAAGCCCTCGTCCAGGCGCTCGTTGACGCGATGGGAGATCTGGTCGAGGCGCGCATCGAGCTTGGCCGCCACGGATTCGCGCAGCTCGTTCAGGTGCCCGGCGAGCCGATCGCCCTGCTTCGTCAGGCCCTCGTGGAGGTCGGTGAGCATCTGGCGATGCTTCTCTTCGAGCGACCTCGTCAGGACGTTGACGAGGAAAAAGGCGGCGAAGATCAGTATCACCAGTCCGATAGCAATGACGATCTCGCCCATGCGCGATTCTAGACCGAGTCTCTCAGGGTAAGCGCGGGCGAAGCGGAAAGAACTTTGCGCGCCGAGAGCCAGGCATTGAGCGAGAGGAGAATGACGCCCGCGAGCGGCCCGGCGATCCACAGCCCGGGGCTCGGCGGCAGATCGAGCTCGAAGACGCGCCGCGCGAGGAGCTGCCCGATCGCGGCCGCGCCCGCCGTGGCGAGCACACCGGCCAACAATCCCATGGCGAGGAACTCGACCCGCTGGCTGCCAGTGACCTGCGCGCGCGAGGCGCCGTAGACGCGCATCACCGCGGCCTCGCGCCGGCGCTCGTCCTCGGTCGCAACGAGCGCCGAGTAAAGGACGAGGAGCCCCGCGCCGAGCGCGAAGAGAAAGACGACCTGCACGGCGGTGATCACCTGGTCGATCACCGATTGCGCCTGCCGCACCGCCGCGCCGACATCGACCAGCGTGAGGTTCGGAAAGCGCTGCGTCAGCCCGTTGGCGAGCGGCGCGAGGCCCGGATCGAGGCGAAAGGCGGAGATGTAGCTCGCCGGGAAGCGCTCGAGGAGCTGCGGCGGGCCGATCACGAAGAAATTCACCTTCATCGAGTCCCAGCGCAGGCGGCGGACCGAGGTGATGGGCGCGTGGAACGACTCGCCGCCGACCGTGAATTCCAGCTCGTCGCCCATCTTCCAGCCGAGCGTTTTCGCGATGCCCTCCTCGACCGAAAGCCCGTTCTCGCCCGGGCCAGGCCAGCGCCCCTCGACGACCGTGTTGTGCGCAGGCGGCCGCTCGGCAAAGGACAGGTTGAACTCGCGCTCGACGAGGCGCCGCGCGCGGTCTTCGCTGTAGTCCTTTTCACTGACCTTCCTGCCGTTCACCGCGGTCAGCCGCCCGCGCACCATCGGATTGAGCTCGACGTCGTTCAGCCCCTGGCGGGCGAGAAACGCCTTCACCTCGACGAGCTGGTCGGGCTGCACGCCGAGCAGGAACCGGTTGGGCGCATCCGGCGGCGCGCTGCGGCGCCAGGCCTCGACCAGGTCGTTGCGGGTGAAGGTGAGGAGCAGCACCGCGGTGAGGCCCAGGGCGAGGCTCGCGACCTGGATCGCGTTGCCGTGCGCGTGGCGCCTCAGGTTGGCGAGGCCGTAGCGCAGGGCGACGTTCGCGACACCGGCTCGCCGGGAAAAGAACTTCCCGGAAATGAATTTCAGGCACAGCCACGCGATGAACCCGAACAGGACGACCGCCGCGGCGAAGCCGCCCACCACATAGGCGCCCATGTTGACGTCGCCCGCCTGCCAGATGAGGAGCCCGGCGAGCGTGGCGAGGCCGACCGCGTAGACCGCGATCGTGCCGCCCTTGGCGCCGCCCGCTTCGCGCCGGATCACGCGCACTGCGGGCACGTTCTTCAGCTGCACGAGCGGCGGCAGCGCGAAGCCGAGAAGCAGCACGAGGCCGACGAGAAAGCCCTGGACGGCCGGCAGCAAGCTCGGGGCTGGCAGCTCGGCGCGCAGGATGCCTCCCAGGATCTCGGCGATGAAGAACTGCGCGGCAAAACCGAAAAGGGTTCCCGCCGCGCAGGAGAGCATTCCCAGGATGAGAAATTCAAAGCCGAAAAGGCCCAGGAGCCGGCTCTGCGTCGCGCCGAAGCAGCGCATCACCGCGCAGCCATCGAGGTGCCGCTCGACGAAGCGGCGGGTGCCGAGGGCGATCGCCACGCCGGCCAGGATCGCGGCAAGCAGCGCCGTGAGGCCGAGGAAGCGCTGCGCGCGCTCGATCGCGGCGCGCACCTCCGGCCGCCCGTTCTCGAGCGTGTCGAGGCGCTGGCCTCGCTCGAGCCTGTTTCTCAGGTTTTTCTGAAGCGCGCCGATCCTGTCCTGCGCGCCCGCGGCGTACAGGTAGTACGAGACCCGGCTCCCGGTCTGCACCAGCCCCGTCGCCGGCACGTCGGCGATGTTCATGAACAGGCGCGGCGCGATGTTGAAGAAGTTGGCGCCGCGCTCGGGCTCCAGGGTGAGCACCGCGGCCACCGTGAAGGTCGCGGCCCCGAGCTTCACTCTGGAGCCGACCGGCGCATTCAACGCGGTCACCAGCCGCTCCTCTATCCACACGGTTCCGGGGCTCGGGCCCGAGAGCGCCACCGCGTCCGGCGCGTTCGGCTCGGGGGCGATGCGCAGGCGCCCGCGCAAGGGATAGTTCTCGGTCACCGCCTTGATGCCGCTGAGCTGGGTTTTCTCCCCCGCGCTCGCCATGCTGATGAACGTGATCGACTGCGCGCGGTCGAGGCCGCGCCTGGAGATCTCGTCGGCGATGACCTGCTTCCAGGGATGGTCGGAGGCGAGCACGAGGTCGGCGCCGAGAAGCTGGTGCGCGTCGCGCACCAGTGCGCGGCTGACCCGGTCGGCGAAGAACGCGACGCTCGTCACGCTCGCGACCGCCACCACGAGGGCAATGGCAAGCACGGCGAGCTCGCCCGCGCGCCAATCCCGAGCAAGCATGCGAGCGCCTTGCTGGAGCATGCCCAGGACCTGCCTCACGCCGCGACCCTGCCGCCGGCGAGGCGCACCTGGCGGCCGCAGCGCGCCGCGAGCGGCTCGTCGTGCGTGACGAGGACGAGCGTGGTGCCGAAGCTGCGGTTGAGCTCGAACACGAGCTCGATCACGCCCGCGCCGGATTCGGCGTCGAGGCTTCCGGTCGGCTCGTCGGCGAAAAGCAGCTTGGGCTGCGTCGCGAACGCGCGCGCGAGCGCGACGCGCTGCTGCTCGCCGCCCGAAAGGTGCTTGGGATAGTGGCCAAGGCGCTCGGCGAGCCCGACGCGGGCGAGGATGTCTTTTGCCTGCTTCTCGGCGCCGTTCGCCTTCCTCAGCTCCAGGGGCAGCATCACGTTCTCGAGCGCCGTCAGCGACGGCAGGAGCTGGAACGACTGGAACACGAAGCCGACCGAGCGGCCGCGCAGCTCGGCGCGCGCGTCCTCGTCGAGCGCGAAGAGGTCGGTGCCGTCCAGCATCACGCTTCCGGCGCTCGGCGTATCGAGGCCCGCGAGGATCGCGAGCAGCGTGGATTTTCCGGAGCCCGAGGCGCCGACGATCGCGACCGCCTCGCCGGCGGTGACGCTGAAGTCGATTTCGCGCAGAATGACGAGCTCGCTCGTCCCGCTCTTCACCGTCTTGCCGATGCCGCGTGCGCTGAGAATTTTGTCGTTTTGGCTTGGGGTCATCTGCCTCGCGTCGGCGGCGGCCGCCGCGCCGGGAAAAAGCCTGTTGGTGTATGGCGACAGCCTTTCGGCCGCCTACGGCATACCGCAACAGCAGGGTTGGGTGGCGCTGCTGGGAGAACGGCTGAAGCGCGAGCGCCCGGATTATAGCGTCGCCAACGCGAGCATCTCGGGCGAGACGACCGCGGGCGGCCTCGCCCGCCTGCCCAAGGCGCTCGAGCGCGCGAAGCCCGGCATCGTCATCCTCGAGCTCGGCGCGAACGACGGGCTGCGCGGCCTGCCGGTCGCGGCCATGAAGAAGAACCTCTCGGCCATGATCGAGCGCGCGCAGCAGGCGGGCGCGCAGGTGCTCGTCGTCGGCATGCGGCTGCCGCCCAACTACGGCACGGAGTACGCGGGCGCCTTCGAGCGCGCGTTCGCCGAGGTGGCGAAGAGCCACAAGGCCGCGCTGGTGCCCTTCCTCATGGAAGGATTCGCCGAAAAGGAAGAATTCTTCCAGGCCGACCGGATCCACCCGACCGACAAGGCGCAGCCGCGGCTGCTCGACAACGTCTGGAAAGCGCTCGCGCCGCTGCTGAAATGACCGCGAGGCCGCTGTTTAGATGACCGTCAGGCGCGCCGCGCCTGATTTCAGCGCTCCGATTTTCGCCGCGGACGCGAAGCCCTCCTTGCGGAATGCTTCGAGCACCTGCGCTTCCGCTTCCGGCGCGCAGGCGACGAGCAGTCCCCCGCTCGTCTGCGGATCGGTGACCAGCTTCTGCTGCCAGGCCGGGGCGCCGGCGGGCATCGTCACATCCTGCCCGTAGCCCTTCCAGTTGCGATCCGAGGCTCCCGTAGCGGTGCCTTGCTTCGCCCATTCCATCGCTTCGGGAATGATCGGCAAGGAATCGAACTTCACTTCACCCGACAACTTCGAACCGCGCAGAATCTCAAGCAAGTGGCCGGCGAGCCCGAACCCGGTCACGTCGGTGAGCGCGTGCACGCCGGACATCTCCGAGAGCGCGGACCCGGCCGTGTTGAGCTTTGTCGTCGAATCGATCATCGCCTTGTAGCCCGCCTCCGAAAGCTTTCCTTTCTTGAGGGCCGCGGAGAGGATGCCAACGCCGAGCGGCTTGCCCAGGATCAACGAATCGCCGGCCTTCGCCGAGCTGTTCTTCTTCACCTTGCCCGGATGGACCAGCCCCAGGGCGACGAGGCCGTAGATCGGCTCGAGCACGTCGATCGAATGCCCGCCCGCAATCGGGATGCCGGCCGCGGCGCAGACCGACTCGCCGCCGGCGAGGATCTTGCCGATCACCGAGAGCGGCAGCTTTTCGAGCGGCATGCCGACGATGGCGAGCGCGAAGATGGGCTTCGCCCCCATGGCGTAGATGTCCGAGATCGCGTTGGTCGCCGCGATGCGGCCGAAGTCGTACGGGTCGTCGACGATCGGCGTGAAAAAGTCGGTCGTGGCGACGAGCGCCTGCGAGTCGTTCAGCTTGTAGACCGCCGCGTCGTCCGCGGTCTCGGTGCCGACGAGCAGCTCGGCCGGCAGGCCGCGCACGGGCGTCGCGGCGAGGAGCTCCGAGAGCACGGCCGGCGCGATCTTGCAGCCGCAGCCGCCGCCGTGGCTGAACTCGGTGAGACGGATTCTTTCGGGGGCGTTCATGCGTGAATTCTAGTCCAAAGCGCAGGTGCGCAAGCCGCAGAACACGTCGCCGCGATGCGGCATGTAGAAGTTGCGGAAGGTGTTTCGCAGCAGGCGCGCGGGCGCGGCGAAGCTGCCGCCGCGCAGCACCTTGTGATTGCCGAACCAGGGCTGCGAATACTCCTTGTAAGGATCGATCTCGAAGCCCGGATAGGGACCGAAATCGGTGGCAGTCCATTCCCACACTCCGGCCGCATTCTCGATGCGGCCCGAGGCGGCCGCAAACTCGCGCTCGGCCTCCGTCGGCAGCCGCCGCCTCGCCCAGGCGCAGTAAGCCTGTGCCTCGTTCCAATCCACGTGCAGCACCGGCTCGTCCGGCACAGGCGGCGCCCAGCGCTCGAAGCGCCGCTCGAGCCACTGGCCGTCCTCTTTTTTCCAGTAGCGCGGCGCCTTGCCACCGTTTTCCACGAACGCGAGGAACTCGGCGTTGGTGACCGGTCCGCGCGCGATGCGAAAGGGCTTCACCTCGACTTCATGCGCCCACTTCTCATTGTCGAAAACGAACTGGCCGTTCTTTCTCGCACCTATCATGGTCTTGCCGCCAGGAATCTCGACGTCTTCCCTGGAAAATTTCTTGAAATTGACCTCAAAACCGGGATTGCCGTAGCCCAGGGTCTGGTGCGTGTAGAGGAAGGCCTCGGCGTGCATGTCCTCGTGGAACGTGGCGAGGCGCACGAAATACTTGAGCGACTCATTGTCGGGCTCGCGCGCAAGGCGCTCGCGTACGCGCTCGAGCACGTTCGCGGCGTACTTTCGGGTCGCAGCGATGTCGGGAAGCGGCAGGTCCCAGCGCGTATCGTGCGCGACCCTGGCCGAGTCGTAGAGCGCATCGGCGTGCGCGATCATCGAGTCCGATCGCGAGCCGTCGGGCTTCAGGCGCAGGCACCAGTATTCCTGGAACCAACCGACGTGGCCGATCTCCCACAGCGGCGGGTTGACGATGGCGAGCTTCGGGCCGAGCAGCCGCTCGCCTTCGAAGCCTGACGTGATGCGCGCGCTGCGCTCGCGGCTGTCGACGAGGTCGCCCTCCAGAGTTTTAACGTCGGTTTTAACGTCGGCTACCATCGCGCCTTAGTCTAGCCCACTGGCATGGCACGAATCACCATCCTCACGCCCACCGGCGCAGGCACGCGCACCGGGAACCTGCACACCGCGCAGCGCTATGCGCGCTTCCTGCGTTCTTCGGGACATCGAGTATCCGTAGCGCTAACGTGGGAAGGGCAGCCTTGCGACCTGTTGATCGCATTGCATGCGCGACGCAGCGCGAATTCGATTCAAAAGTTCAAGAACGAACAGAATGACAAACCCCTTCTGGTCGTCCTGACGGGGACAGACCTTTATCGCGACCTGCCGGCCTCGAAGGAAGCGCAGCGCTCGCTCGACTTCGCCGACCGCATTGTCGTCCTGCAGGAAGACGCCAAAAGAAAGCTCGCGCAAAAGTGGCGCCGCAAGACCACGGTGGTCTACCAGTCCTCGAGCGCCTCGCTCCGGCATCGTCCGCCCAGAGACCGCTTCCGGGTCGCCGTGGTCGGCCACCTGAGGGCGGAAAAGGATCCCTTTCGTGCCGTGCTCGCCTTTTCGCATCTCAGGGATGAAAGCCTTGAGCTCGTTCACCTCGGCGCGCCGCTCGACCCGGCTCTGGGCAAAGACGCAAATCAATGGATGAAGCGCGACGCGCGCTACCGCTGGCTCGGCAGCGTGCCGCATTCCGAGGCGCTCGGCTGGATCGCGCGCAGCCACTTGCTCGTGGTGAGCTCCGTCATGGAAGGCGGCGCGAACGTGATCTGCGAAGCGGCGCGCATCGGCACGCCGGTAATTGGTTCACGCATGTCGGGAAACGTCGGCATGCTGGGCCGGAGGTATCCAGGGCTTTACCGGCTTTTCGATGAGAAGGGTCTTGCTGCGCTGATAAAAAAAGCCCTTGAAGACAGGAACTACTACAAGCACTTAAAAGATGCTCTGGCGCGACGCCGTCGTCTGTTCGCCCCCGCGGCAGAGCGCGCCTCGATCAACCGCGTGGCGCGCCGGCTCCTCGGTAAAATGGCGCCATGAAGCGGGAGCCCGGCCATTCTGTCGCGATCGGCGAGACGCTGCTCTCGGCGTTCGACGATGTGATCGACACGCGCTCGCCCGCCGAGTTCGCCGAAGACCACATTCCGGGCGCGGTCAACTGCCCGGTGCTCGACAATGAGGAGCGAGCGCGCGTCGGCACGATCTACAAGCAGGCCTCTCCGTTCGAAGCAAAGAGGATCGGAGCGGCGCTTGTGGCGCGGAATGTCGCGTTACATCTTGAGAACGCTTTTAAAGACAAAAGCAAAGGCTGGAAACCGCTCGTTTACTGCTGGCGGGGCGGCAAGCGCTCGGGCGCGATGGCGCACATCCTGCGCGACATCGGCTGGGAGGCGCGCACGCTGGAAGGCGGCTACAAGGCCTATCGCCGCTGGGTGGTCGAGCAGCTGCAGCGCGCGCCCTACGGCCTGCGCTTTCGCGTTGTGTGCGGCCCGACCGGCAGCGGCAAGAGCCTGCTCCTGCAGGCGCTCGCGCGCGCGGGCGCGCAGGTGCTCGACCTGGAGGAGCTCGCCGCGCATCGCGGCTCGGTGCTCGGCAACCTGCCTGGCCGTCCCCAGCCGACGCAGAAAATGTTCGAGAGCCTCGTTTTGCAGCGGCTTTTTTCTTTCGAATCGTCCCGGGACATTTTTGTTGAAGCGGAATCAAAAAAAATAGGGCAGCTCCAGGTGCCCGACGTGCTCATCCACCAGATGCGCGGCTCGCCCTGCCTGCGGCTGCAGGCGACGACCGACACACGCGTCGCGCTCCTCCTGCGCGAGTACCGGCATTTCCTCGAGGACAAGGCGCTGCTCGATGCGCAGCTCGATTGCCTCGCCGGCCTGCACGGCCCCGCGCGTATCGCCGAGTGGAAGGCGCTGGAACCCGAGGCTCTGGTGCGCCGGCTGCTGGAGGAGCACTACGATCCAGCTTATGAGCGCTCGATCAACCGCAACTACGTCCGTTTCGGCGAAGCGGAGATCGTGAACCTCCCCGGCCCGGACGAGCTCGCCTTCGCGCGCCTCGCGCGCGCGCTCGCTACGCCGCCAGCTTCAGCGTCTCGCGCAGGTAGCGCGTAATCGTCGCGGCGTCGGCCTGCCGGCCGCACAGCCCGACGTGCCCGTCGGGCCTCAGCAGGTAAAAGGAAGGAAAAGGAACCTGTGCCTGCTCGAATTCCGGGCGATTCTCGTCGCCCGGAATCTCGCTGATTTTCAGGAATGCGTTCTGGATCCCGGGAGAGGACTGCCCGAAACAGATCAACTGGAAATCCAGGTCGCCCAGCTGCGGCAGCAGGTCGCCGACCCAGGGAAAGCGGTCGCCGGCCTGCGGCGCGGATTCGGGGAGCCCGTCGCGCGTCTCGGAAAGCGGGCTCTCGCGATAGTGGATGCCGACCTGCGACACGGTGCGGAAAGCAAAGCGGCGCACGGCCTGGAACCGGAGCGCGAAAGCGGCAAGGCGCGCGACGATCTGCGTGCGCGCAAACCTCGCCAGCCAATGGTCGCTGATGACGAGGCGAAAGGCCCGGTCGGTGGTCTCGAGCAGCCGCCGGGCGACCGGCAGGCGCTCCTCCTCGTAGCTGTCGAGGAGCGCCGCGCCGGCGCGCCGCTGCGCGACGAGCGCGAGCTTCCAGCCGAGGTTGTAGGCGTCCTGCAGGCCCGTGTTCATGCCCTGCGCGCCTACGGGGCTGTGGATGTGCGCGGCGTCGCCGAGCAGAAAGCAGCGGCCGGCGCGAAAGCGGCTCGCCGCCCGATGGTGGATGCGGTAGGTGGAGAACCACGTGCACTTGCGGATCTCGATCTCGGCCTGCCACTCCTCCTGCAGCGTGGGCAGGATGCCCTCGAACGCGACGTCCTTTTTGCCCATGAGCGCCTCGGGCAGGATGCCGACGATGCGCCAGTGGTCCTCGCCGCGCATCGGGAAAAAAGCGTGGAAGCGCCGGCGCCAGAGGAACACGTTCAGCTCGCCCGCCACCATGGGCCCCGAGGCGCTCACGTCGGCGACGAAAAAGGAGTGCTCGTAGGGCGCGCCCGGAAAGCCGATGCGGTTCAGCTCTCGCACCGCGCTGTGCGCCCCGTCGCAGCCCGCGACCCAGGCCGCCCTGATCGTCTTCAGGTTGCCATGGAGCTTGAGCGTCGCCGCCACATGATCCTCGTGCTGCTCGAGCGCGGTCAGCTCGGTATTCCATTGCACCGTCATGCCGAATTCGCGCAGCCGGTCGCCGAGGATGCGCTCGTTGTCGTCCTGGCCGAGGATGAAGATGTAGGGATACGGCGTTACCCCGCTGCCGGTCTCGCCGATCGGGACTCTCGCGCTGCGCTTGCCGTTCGCCCAGATGTTCGCGCCGGTGCCCTTGTGCCCGAGCCCGAGCGCCCGCACGACCACGCCGAGCTGCGTGTAGATCTCCATCGTGCGCGCCTGCACGCCGAGCGCGCGCGTCTCGCGCGCGGGCCCCGCATGGCGATCGATGATCGTGGCGCGCACGCCGCGGCGCGCCAGCTGGCAGGCGAGCATCAGGCCCGTGGGCCCGGCACCGACGATCAGGACATCGGTGTCCATGAAAAGTGCTAGGCGCTCGCGCGCTCCATGTCGTGCACCGTCACCGGGCCGCGCGTACCGCGCACGCTCACTTCGCGCGGCGCGCTGAACGCAAGCTCGGGCGCATCGCCGAGGATCTCGCGCACGGCGCGCGTCACCACGATCGACTGCTCCGCGGTGCCGCACAGGCGCGCGGCGAGGTTCACGGTCTCGCCGACGATCGTGTAGTCGAGGTGGTCGTGCGTGCCGAGGTTGCCGCTCACCACCGGCCCGCGATGGATGCCGATGCCCACGCCGAACCGCTCGGCCGCCTCGCCCGCGGCCATCTCCCTCGACAGGTCGAGGATGTCCACCGCGCACAGGCAGCACTCGAGCGTCGCGGCCGCGCCGCCGCCGAACACCGCGAGGATGCCATCGCTCGAGAAGCGGTCGATGTAGCCGCCGCGCGCGTAGACGAGGTTGCCCTGCGCCTCGAAGTAGCGCGACAGGCGCGCGAAGAGCTGCGCGGGCTGCGGCACGCTGCCCGTCTCGGTCATGCCGCGCGTATCGCAGAAGAGCACGCAGGCCTCCTCCTGGCGCGGCGGCGAAAGAAGCTGCGTGGTCGCGAAGTGGCGCGCGCTTTCCTCGGCGCGCGGCGAGACATAGCGCCTGAGCGACGCCCCCATCTTCTCGGCCTGCGCCAGGTACTCGGCCTTCTGCAGCAGGTTCGCCAGGCGCTTCCGCAGCACCATCGCGTGGATCGGTTTCTGGATGAAGTCGTCGCAACCCGACTCGAGCGCCCATTGCAGCAGCTCGCGCTGGTCGAGCGCCGACACGAAGATGATCGGCGTCGCGCGATAGCGTTCCATCGCGCGCAGCGCCCGGCAGAGCTCGATGCCGTTCATGTCGGGCAATCGAACGTCGAGAAGGAAGGCGTCGATGCGCTTCTCGCCCGCTATCTTGAGCGCGGGCTCGCCGGCGTCGGTCTCGAGCACCTCCATGCCGGCCTGGCGCAGCATGTCGGAGACGAGCACGCGCGGCACCGTGGTGTCGTCCACCACGAGCACCGTCCTGCCGCTTAGACTTTCATCCAACCCTGGCTTTCATCCAATCAGGTCGCATCCGCGAGCACGCGGATGTGCTGCACGGCGCTGCGGCCGAGCGCGCCGAGCGCGTAGCCGCCCTCGAGCATCGAGACGATGCGCCCTTCGGCGTGCCGCCCGGCGAGCGCCTTCACCTGCCCGGTGACCCAGGCATAGTCCTCGTCGCCGAGCTCGAGCATCGCGAGCGGGTCTTCGGCGTGCGCGTCGAACCCGGCCGAGAAGATGACCAGCTCCGGCTTGAACGCCTCCAGCGCCGGCATCCAGTGCTTCGTCACCGCCTCCCTGAACTGCCGCGAGCCGGCGCCCGCGGCAAGCGGAATGTTGACCATGTTGGAGGCCGGGCTCTCGGTGCCCGAGTAGGGATAGAACGGATGCTGGAAGGTGGACGCCATGAGCACGTTCTCGTCGCCCTCGAACACGTCCTCCGTGCCGTTGCCGTGATGCACGTCGAAGTCGATGATCGCCACGCGCTCGATGCCGTGCTCGTGGACCGCATGGCGCGCCGCGACCGCGACGTTGTTGAAGATGCAGAAGCCCATCGGCCGCGCGACGCAGGCATGATGCCCCGGGGGCCGCACCGCGCAGAAGGCCGTATTCACTTTTCCTGCAAAAACCAGGTCCGTGGCCAGGATTCCGGCGCCGGCGGCACGCAAAGCCGCGCTCAAGCTGTGCGGATTCATCGCGGTGTCGGGGTCGAGGTGCACCGTGCCCGATTGCGGCGCGGCATCGCGCACCGCCTGCACGTACTCGATCGGGTGCACGCGCGCGAGCTGCTCGTCGGTGGCGAGCGGCGCTTCATAGCGCTCGAGGTGCGGGCCGACGCCCGAAGAGGCGAGCTCCTCCTCGATCGCGGTCAGCCGCGCCGGCTGCTCGGGATGGCCGCGCCCCATGTCGTGCCTCAGGCAGTCAGGATGCGTGATGAACGCCGTCGCCATAAGCCCATGAATATTAACGCAGCAGGTACAATCCCGGCATGCTCCTGAAGAGACAGCTGGCGCCGGTGCCGGGCTCCCCGGTCGCGCGCATCATCGAGGCGGCCGGCACCGTCATCCTCGGCAAGGACGCGCAGGTGCGCCTCGCGCTCGCCTGCCTCATCGCGCGCGGCCACCTGCTGATCGAGGACATTCCCGGCGTGGGCAAGACCACGCTCGCGCACGTGCTCGCGCGCACACTCGGCCTCAATTTCCAGCGCATCCAGTTCACGAGCGACATGCTGCCCGCCGACATCATCGGCGTGTCGATCTACGAGCGCGAAGCGGCCGCGTTCAAGTTCCATCCTGGCCCGATCTTCTCGCAGGTCATCCTCGCCGACGAGGTGAACCGCGCCACGCCGAAGACGCAGTCGGCGCTGCTCGAGGCGATGGAGGAGCACCAGGTCACCGCCGAGGGCGAGACGCGCAAGCTCCCCGAGCCGTTCTTCGTCATCGCCACGCAGAACCCGACCGAGCAGGTCGGCACCTTCCCGCTGCCCGAGTCGCAGCTCGATCGCTTCCTCATGCGCATCGAGCTCGGCTATCCGGACCGCGACGCCGAGCGCGCGCTCCTCTCGGGCGTGGACCGGCGCGACGTGCTTGCCAACCTCGAGCCGTGCATGGCGCCGGGGGAGCTGGTCGAGCTGCAGGCGAACGCGCAGCGCGTGCACGTGGCGCCGGCGCTGCTCGACTACGCGCAGGCGCTGGTCGAGCACACGCGCCGCTCGCCCGACTTCGCGGCGGGGCTTTCGCCGCGCGCCGCGCTCGCGCTCGTGCATTCGGCGCGCGCCTGGGCGCTGATCGAGGGACGCGACAAGGTGATCCCGGAAGACGTGCAGGCGGTCCTGCCCGGCGTGGCCACGCACCGGCTGCGTCCCGCGCACGACAGCGCCCGCCGCATCGACGTCGGCGCGATGCTGCTGTCCGCCGTCCCTATTCCCTAGTCGCGCGAAGCGACGACGCGCACGCGGTCGCCCACCCGCAGCGTGCCTTCCTTCAGCACGCGCGCATAGAAGCGGCTCCAGCCCGGATGCGCCTTTTGCGCGACGCGGGTGAACACGCGGTCGGAGAACGAGGGGGCGATGTTGCGGCAGGGAGGCGCATCCGCGGTCAGCTCGATCTCGACTTCGCCGACCTCCATTCGCACGCCGGGCCCGAGGGCCGCCCAGTCCAGCCCCGAGAGCGTGAGGTTCTCGCCGATCGTCCCCACCGCGATCGGATGACCCTCGGCCCGCAGCTTCTCGATCAGCTCCAGCGAATAGATCGACACGGCCCGGTTCGGCCCGCCGTGGTACTCGAGGTCGCGCTGGCGGTCGCCCTGCAGGCCCGTCTTGCGCACGGCCACGCTCGTGCGCGGCAGCTTCGGCACGCCGCCGTCGGAGATGTTGATGGAATGGACGAGCCCTTCCATCGCTATTCGACGTCGAACTCGAAGGTCGCGGCCTGCACGCCCTCGATGAAGACGCGGATGAGATAGCGGCCGGCCGGGTCGCCCTCCGCGATCGTCCAGAAATTGAAGATGAGTCCTCGCTCGGGCACGACCTCGCGCTCGATCACCGAGACCTTCTTGTCCTCCGAGATGCGACGCTTGTCCTCTTGCTCGGTCGGGCCCCAGGTACGCGGCGCCGTGGGCAGCGTGAACACCTCGCGCCACTTGATTTTCGGCTTCTGCGTGCGCAGCTCGACGACCCAGCCGAAGCTCGTTCCCGGCTTGAGCGGCACCTTCTTCGTCGCCTCGAAGCGCGGCTCGCTCGACTCCATCCCGTGCACGAGCACGAGCTCGGAGCGGACGATTTCAAACTCGCTCTCCGGGATGACCTTCTTCGCCTCCGGCGGCGAGGAGGCCGCGATCGACAAGAGCGCGCAGCCAAGCGCAAGCACCCTCGTTCCGAGCGCCCTCATTCCTTCTCCAGGATGCAGTCGGCCTCGATCTCGACGAGCCAGGCCTTGTCGACCAAGCCCTTCACCTCGACGAAGGTGCTGGCCGGCCGCACGTTACCGAAGACCTCGCCGTGCGCTCTTGCCGCCTCGCGCCAGCGCGACATGTCGGTGAGCATGACGCGGGTGCGGATCACGCTGTCGAGCGTGAGCCCGGCTTTGGCGATGGCTTCCGAGATGATCTCCAGGCAGCGCCGGGTCTGCCCGTACATGTCCCCCGGCGCCGCCACGCCGCCATCGGGCGCGATCGGCGCGGTGCCGGAGACCGCGACGACATTTCCCACCCGCACCGCGCGGGAAAAGCCGATCTGGGGCTCGAAGGGCGATCCGGAGGAAATCAGCTTTCGCATATCAGGCGGTCTCCACTTTTACGAGCTTCATTCTGCCACCGGCGCCCGCCTTGATCGTCACCCCCGCCTTGCGGCATCCGAAGCGCTCCGCCACCAATCCGATGAGCTCCTCGTTGGCCTTGCCGTCGACCGGCGGCGACTTGAGGCGCGCAATCCATGTCCCGTCCGCGGCCTGCTCGAGCGACGACATTTTCGAGCGCGGCTTGACCTTGATCTGAAGCACCGTCATACGATCAGCCCGACCGTTGCGGCGGTGAGGCAGGTGGCGAGCGTGCCCGCAAGAATCGATTTCAAGCCGAGCGAGACGATCTCGGCGCGGCGCGGAGGACACATCGTGCTCATCCCGCCGATCATGATGCCCAAAGAACCGAAGTTTGCGAAGCCGCAAAGCGCGTAGGTCATGAGCAGGCGGCTTCGCTCCGAGAGGCCGGTCATCTGCGAGAGATCAATATAGGCGATCAGCTCGTTCAGCACCGTCTTCGTGCCGAGCAGCCTTCCGCCCGCCCTCGCCTCCTCCCACGGCAGGCCCGCCATCCAGGCGAGCGGCGCGAGCGCCCAGCCGAGCATCTCCTGCAGCTTCCAGGGCGCGATGATGAGGTTGACGAGCGTCACCAGCGCGACGAAGACGACCAGCATGGCGACGATGTTCAGCAGCAGCTGGGCGCCCTCCAGCGTGCCGCGCGTGAGCGCGTCCATGCTGCTGGTCGACTCCGACCTCATGTCCAGGCGCCCGCCCGTCGCCGACCCCTCCGGGGGCACCATGACGAAGGCGATGACGAGCGCCGCGGGCGCCGAGACGATCGAGGCGATAAGGAGGTGGGCGACCGCGTCGGGCAGCACTTTGCCGAGAATGCTCGCGTAGAGGAACAGCACGGTGCCCGCGATCGAGGCCATGCCGCCCGCCATGATGGCGAAGAGCTCGCCGCGCGACACGCGCTCGAGGTAGGGGCGGATGAAAAGCGGCGCCTCGACCATGCCAACGAAGACGTTCGCCGCCGTCGAGAGGCCGACCACGCCGCCCACGCGCATGGCGCGCTCGAGCAGCCACGAGAGGCCGCGCACCACCCCTTGCAGGATGCCCCAGTGAAAGAGCAGCGCCGAGAGCGCGCTCATGATGAGCACGATCGGCAGCGCGCGAAACGCGAGCACGAAGTCGGCGTTGGCATCGGTGACGGCGAACGGCGCAGGGCCGCCGCCCAGATAGCCGAAGACAAGCGAAGTCCCGGCTTGCGTCGCTTTTTCCACCAGGCTCAAAACGTCATTCAAGCGCAAAAACGCCTCTTTCACCCCGGGAAGCTTGAGCAGGACGAGCGCGAGGACGAGCTGGAGCGCAAGGCCGGCGAGGATGGCGCGCCAGGGAACTTGCCGCCGCTTTTCGCTCAGGAGCCAGGCGAGCAGGAGCAGCCCGGCGATGCCGGCCAGCGCCTGGATCACGACGGGAACATCTCTGCAATCGTTTTCTGGATCGCCTCGGCGGCGGCGCGCGGATCTTTCGCATCCCGCACCGGCCGGCCGACCACGATGTAGTCGGCGCCGTTCCTGAAGGCCTGGGCCACGTCGACGATGCGCTTCTGGTCGCCTGCAACGCTTCCAGCAGGACGTATTCCCGGGGTGACAAAAAGAAGCTTTTGCCCAAACTTCGCCCGCAGCGCGGCAACTTCCAAGCCGGAGGTGATGACGCCGTCGCAGCCAAGCTCGGCCGCCATGCTCGCGCGCTTGAGCACCAGGTCCTCGAGCTTGCCGCCGTAGCCCTGCTCGGCGAGATCGGCCGGGCCGGTGCTCGTCAGCACGGTGACGGCGAGGATCTTCAGGTCGCCCTTCTCCTTCACCGCGGCACTCATCACGCCGCGCTCGGCGTGCACGGTCAGGAAGGTGACGCCGCGCCCGCGCAGGTTGGCGACCGCGCGGCGCACCGTTTCCGGAATGTCGTGCAGCTTCAGGTCGCAGAAGACGCGGTGGCCCCGCTTGACCAGCCAGTCGAGCAGTTCGTAGTACCCGCCGGTGGTGGAGAGCTCGAGCCCGATCTTATAGAAGGCGACGGCGTCGCCAAGCCGCTCGACCAGCGCGCGCGCCTCGAGCGCGCTGGGAACGTCGAGCGCCACGATGAGGCGCTCGCTTCGCTTAGCGGCCATTTTTCCTCGCGACGAGCGGCGTGACTTTTCCGGCTTCGTCCTGCGCCGAGAGCTCTTCGAGCGGCACGGCGAGCGCGCCCGAGAGGAGCGCACGGTGCGCCTCGGCAATGCGGCTGCCGGCCAGCCGCTCGGGCATGTCGGCAAGCGAATCCGGATCGAAGACGAAGACACGGTGCACGTCGGCGACGGTCAGCTGGCCCGCGTCGCGCGCGAGCATCCAGCGCTCGGCCGGGAGCCGCGCCACCCAGCCCAACTCGGCCATCCGCTCGAGCAGCCGCTCGCAGGACTCGGGCGCGAGGCCCGCCTGCCGCGCGAGCAGGTAAAGCGGCACGGCGCCACCCCTGCGCTGGGCCGCGGCGAGCTCGGCGAGCACCTCGAGCGCGCTGAAGAACCGGCGGCCCGGGGCCGAGCGGCGCGGATCGCTGAAGCGGTAGCCGGGCAGGAGCGCCGTGATTGAGGCGCCGAGCATCACCGTCACCCAGGAGAAATAGAGCCAGACGAGGAAAATCGGCACCACCGCGAAGGCGCCGTAGATGAGCGTATAGGTCGGAAAGTGGGCGATGTAGAGCGCAAAGCCGCGCTTCATCAGCTCGAACACGAGGCCCGCCAGGAAGCCGCCGATCAGGGCGTGGCGCACGCGCACATGGCGGTTGGGCACGAAAAGGTAGAGCAGCGTGAACGCGCCGCAGGTGAGCAGCACCGGCACCCCGCGCAGCAGCGCCTCCCCCGCGATCGGCAGGCCGCGCGCGAATCCGAGCGAGGTGCTCACGAGGTACGAGGTCATCGACACGCTCGCGCCGATGAGGATGGGCCCGAGCGTGAGCACCGCCCAGTAGATGAGCAGCCGCTGCGCGATCGGGCGCGCGCGGGAGACGCGGAAGATCTGGTTGAAGGCGCGCTCGATGGTCATCATCAGCATGAGCGAGGTCACGACGAGGAGCCCCAGGCCGAGCGCGGTCAACTGCGCCGCCTGCGCGGCGAACTGCCGGAGATAGGCGAGGATGGCGACGCCCGCCGCTTCGGGCAGGAGGTCGCGCATGATGAGATCGTCCACCTTGCCGGCCCATTGCGCGAAGACGGGAAACGCGCTTAGCGCCGCCAGGGTCACCGCGGCGAGCGGCACGATCGCAAGCAGCGTGGTGTAGGTGAGATCGCCCGCCACCTGCAGGCAGCGGTCTTCGTAGGTGCGATTCCAGGCGGCGCGTAAAAAGGCGATCAGCTCTCCGAAGGTGCGGGGGATCGCGTCGATTTGCCGCATCGGACGCTATGATACCGCCCATGATGATCCGGCACACCGGCGGCTGCCATTGCGGAAAAGTGCGCTTCGAAGTGACGGCGCCCGCCGAGATCGAGGTCGGCGATTGCAACTGCTCGATGTGCTCGCGCACCGGGTTCCAGCACCTGATCGTGACCCGGGATCGATTCCGCCTTCTCTCGGGCGAGGAGGCGCTCACGGCCTACGAGTTCAACACCCGCGCCGCGAAGCACCTTTTCTGCAGGCACTGCGGCATCAAGTCGTTCTACGTGCCGCGCTCGCATCCCGACGGCTACAGCGTCAACGCGCGCTGCCTCGACGAAGGCACGTTCAGGATCACGGGCACGAGGAAGATCGACGGAAAGAACTGGGAAAAGCACTTTCCCAAGGGTCGCGGCGATTACTAGAGTCGTTGCCTCGGTTTCCCTCATCGCGTTGTTCATCCTTTGCCTCGCGTGGGAAACCGTGCTCGCGCCGCTGCGCCCGGGCGGCTCGTACATCGCGCTGAAGGCGCTGCCGCTGCTGCTGCCGCTTCCGGGGATCCTCTCGGGAAAGCTTTACACCTACCGTTGGTCCTCGATGCTCATCCTCGCCTACCTGGGCGAAGGGGCCATGCGGGCTTTCAGCGAGCGCGGCGCCTCGCAGGTGTTCGCCGCGCTCGAGATCGTCCTCAGCGCCGTTTTTTTCGCTGCCGTGGTGAGCTACGTCCGGCAGAAGCGAGCAAGCGTTTAGCGGCGGCATAGATCGGCACTTCGACGAGCTTGCCCGCCACCCGGGCGCGCTCCTTGCCCAGCCGCCTCGCGCTCTCGAAGGCAGAAATAATTTTCCGCGCGCGAGAAACTTCCGGTGGCTGGACAGTCAAAACCCGGTTGATCGCCCGCACATGGCCCGCATCGACCGCGCTTTTCATCCGGTAGCCCATCCGCTTCGCCCACTTTGCGTCCGCGGTCGCGCCTTTCACGTCGCTGAAGGTATAGGGACAGTCGATGGCCTCGACCCCCGCGGCCCGGCATTCGAGCAGGAAGCGCTGGCGAGCGTAGGCGAGCTCCGCGCCGCCCCGGGTCCGGGTCGTGCCGAGATCGGCCACCAGGTCCTCGCTCGCGAGCAGCATCGCGCTCACCCGCGGACTCGCCGTCCCGATCCGCAACGCGTTGACGAGGCCGGCGGCCGTCTCGAGATTGGGAACGAGGTGCTCGTCCGTGGTCAGTGATTCCAGAAGCTTTATCTGCGCGGGTGAAACGACCTTCGGCAGCAGTACGACGTCAGGTTTGCCCGGCAGGACCGACTCAAGGTCCATGCGCCCGTCGCCCTCGAGCGGATTGACCCGCACCGCGGCTGTCGCCCCGGCCCGTCGCCAGGCGTCGAAGGCCCGCGCCGCGAGCGCCCGCGCGCGCGGCCGCAGCCCGGGCGGCGTGAAATCTTCCAGCTCCAGAATGATGACGTCGGCGCCCGAGCGCGCGGCCCGGGCATGCGCGGCCGGATCGGCGCCGGGCACGAACAGCCAGGTTCGGCATCCTTCGATACCACGTTTCATTTCGACATAATATGCACGCCATGGAAAAGGAGGGCCAAACCCTCTTGCAGCGGCGCCTCTCGGCGATCCTGAGCATGGACGCCGCCGGCTACAGCCGCCTCATGGGCGACGACGAGCTCGCCACCGTGCGCACGCTCTCGGCCTACCGTGAGCTGATCGGCACCGTCATCTCGGGCCACCGCGGGCGCGTGGTCGACATGCCGGGCGACAACATCCTCGCCGAGTTCGCGAGCGCGATCGACGCGGTCGAGGCGGCGCTCGCGATCCAGAAGGATCTCGGCGCGCGCAACGCCGCGCTGCCCGAAAAGCGCCGCATGGCGTTCCGCATCGGCGTCAACCTCGGCGAAATCGTCTCGGAAGGCGGCCGCATCTACGGCGACGGTGTGAACGTCGCCGCGCGGGTGGAGGCGCTCGCCGAGGCCGGCGGCATCTGCGTTTCCGGCAAGGTCCACGAAGAGGTGCGGCGCAAGCTCGACCTCGGCTTCGAGGACCTGGGCGAGCACGAGCTGAAGAACATCGCCGCGCGCGTGCGCGTGTGGCGGATCGACTCGGGCAGCGGCGTGGTGCGCCCGAAAGGCGAGGCGCCCGCGCGCCAGAGCAAGCCCTCGATCCTCGTGCTGCCCTTCGTCAACATGAGCGGCTCGCCCGACCAGGAATTCTTCGTCGACGGCCTGACCGAGGACATCCTCACCGACCTCTCGCGCTTTCGCGACCTCTTCGTCATCTCGCGCAACACCGCCTTCAAGTTCAAGGGCCAGGCGGTCGACGTGCGCAAGGTGGCGAAGGACCTGGGCGTGCAGTTCGTGGTGGAAGGCAGCGTGCGCCGTGCCGGCAAGCGCGTGCGCATCACTGTGCAGCTGATCGAGGGCGACTCCGACCGGCACGTGTGGGCCGAGCGCTACGACCGCGACCTGGAGGACATCTTCGCGCTGCAGGACGAGATCACCATGGCCATCGTCGCGGTGCTGCCGGGCAGAGTCGAGGCGGCGGCGCGCGACCGCGCCGAGAGAAAGACCCCCGAGAACCTCGCTGCCTACGAGTGCGCGCTCGAGGCGAAGGTCCTGCACCATCGCTCGACCCGCGAGGACAACCTTCGCGCGCTCAAGCTGATCACGCGGGCGACCGAGCTCGATCCGAACTACGCCCATGCGCACGCCTGGACGGCCTGCATCCTCGGGCAGCAGTGGGTGTACGGCTGGTGCGCGGACATGAACGCGACCCAGGAAAGGATCGAGAAGGAGCTCGGCATCGCGCTCTCGCTCGACGAGAACGACAGCGACGTGCAGCGCGTGCTCGCCTCGCTCAACCTCATCCGCAACAACCACGACCGCTCGGAGTTCCACCAGGCAAGAGCGCTCGCGCTCAACCCGAACGACGACCTGATCGTGGTCCAGCAGGGCGAGATCCTCACCTGGGTCGGCAAGCCCGAGGAAGGCGTGCCCTGGATCCAGAAGGCGATGAAGCTCAACCCCTTCCACCCGCCGCGCTTCTGGAACCACCTCGGCCGCGCCTGGTTCGTGGCGCGCCGCTATCCGGATGCGATCGAGGCCTTCAAGCGCATCACCGCGCCCGACCAGTTCCACCACGCGTTCCTCGCCGCCTGCCACGCGCAGCTCGGCGAGGCGGGCGCCGCCTCACATCACAAGGCGCAGGTGCTCGCGCTCAATCCGGCCTTCACCTGGAGCGGGACGCTTGAGCCGACCCTGCACTACAAGCACGCCCGGGACCTCGAGCATCACCGCGAGAGCGTCCACAAGGCGGGATTACCCGCTTAAATCTCTCCGCTCTACCCCGTCAGCGCCGCGCGCCGTACTGCGGATTGACGCGCTGGTCCTTGCTCTCGAGCTTGTTCACCGCCGCGATGTAGGCCTTCGCCGAGGCGACGACGATGTCGGTGTCGGCGCCCACGCCGTTCACCACCCGCCCGCCCTTGGAAAGGCGCACGGTCACCTCGCCCTGGCTCTCGGTGCCCTGGGTGACCGCGTTCACGGAGTAGAGCAGCAGCTCGGCACCGCTTTTGGTCACGCTTTCGATCGCCTTGAAGGTCGCGTCGACCGGCCCGTCGCCCTTGGCCTTCGCCTTCTTCTGCGCTTTGCCGTTCTTCATGACGATCTCGGCGTGCGGCTTGTCCTTGGTGCCGCTGCCCTGGCTCATGGAGACGAGGCTCCAGGTCTCCTTGATCGAGCCCACCGCCTCCTGGGAGACGAGCGCCTGCAGATCCTCGTCGTAGATCTCGGCCTTCTTGTCGGCGAGGTCCTTGAAGCGCTGGAAGGCCTTGTTGGTGGCGTCGTCGCTCTCCAGCTCGATGCCGAGCTGCTTCAGGCGCTGCTTGAACGCGGTGCGGCCCGAGAGCTTGCCGAGCACGATCTTGTTGGCGCTCCAGCCCACATCCTCGGCAGTCATGATCTCGTAGGTCTCGCGCGCCTTGATGACGCCGTCCTGGTGGATGCCGGAGGCGTGCGCGAACGCGTTCGCGCCGACCACGGCCTTGTTGGGCTGCACCACGAAGCCGGTGATCTGCGAGACGAGGCGCGAAGCGGGGACGATTTCCTTCGTATTGATCTGCGTGTGCAGGTTGAAAAAATCCTTTCGCGTCCTCACCGCCATCACGACTTCCTCGAGCGAGGTGTTGCCGGCGCGCTCGCCCAGGCCGTTCACCGTGCACTCGATCTGCCGCGCCCCGCCGATCCTCACCGCGGCGAGCGAGTTCGCCACCGCCATGCCGAGGTCGTTGTGGCAGTGCACGCTCCAGATGGCCTTGTCGGAATTCGGGATTCTTTTTCGGAGACTCAGGATCAGCTCGCCGAATTGCTCGGGAACCGCATAGCCCACCGTGTCCGGGATGTTGATGGTGGTGGCGCCCTCCTTGATCACCGCCTCGAGCACGCGGCAGAGGAAGTCCGGATCCGAGCGGCTCGCGTCCTCGGGCGAGAATTCCACGTCGGGGCAGGCTTTCCTCGCGAAGCGCACCGACATCCTCGCCTGCTCGAACACCTGCTCGGGCGTCATGCGCAGCTTCATCTTCATGTGCAGCTCGCTCGTGGCAAGGAACGTGTGGATGCGCCACGGGCCCTTCGCGTCCTTCAGCGCGTCGAGGCCGCGCTGGATGTCCTTGTCGTTGGCGCGGCACAGCCCCGCCACGGTCGAGTCCTTGATCACCTTCGAGATCGCCTTCACCGCCTCGAAGTCTCCGTTCGAGGAAGCGGGGAAGCCGGCTTCGATCACGTCGACCCGCATGCGCTCGAGCTGCCGCGCGATGCGCAGCTTCTCCTCCATCGTCATGGAGGCGCCGGGCGACTGCTCGCCGTCGCGCATGGTCGTATCGAAGATGATCAATTTGTCTTTGCCGCTTGTTCCACTCATGTGCCGCTCCTCGAAGGGTCTTCCTTGTGGGAATGCGAAAAGTCCTCTCCGCCGGGTAGACGGTCAGGGGTACAGCCGAATTGTGGGAGTTATTTTGTGCGCGCGGGGCGCAGCAGCAGGCCAGCCAGCAGGAGCAGGCTGAGGGCGGTCGCCGCAGTGATCACGGCTTGAAGGGCGAACGCGGTATTCATGGACCCACTATACCGGGCTTTTTCGCTTCCCGCTACTGCTCGCAGCTGAGCGGCCGGGCCACCGCTTCCAGGGGCTTTCGCTCGGCGTCGACGCCGAGCACCGCCTCGGCGAGCGCCCCGAGCAGCATGAGCGCCGCGGCGAGGCCGTAGCCGAGGAACACGCTCTCACGGCTGCCGGTGCCGATGAGCGCGCCGAGGAGCGCGGGCGCGACGAAGCCGCCCGCCCCGGTGCCGATCGCGTAGAAGATCGAGATCGCCACCGCGCGCATCTCGAGCGGGAAGACCTCGCTCACCGTGAGATAGGCCGAGCTCGCCGCGGCCGAGGCGACGAAGAAGATCGCCGACCAGCACCAGGCGAGGCCCGCGGCGTCGAGCCAGCCGCGGCTGAACGCCCAGCCGGTCGCGAGCATGCCCACGCCCGAGATCGCATAGCTCGCCGAGATCATGATGCGCCGGCCGATGGAGTCGTAGAGCCGCCCGAGGAGCAGCGGCCCGAGCACGTTGCCGAGCGCGAACGGGAAGATGTAGTAGCCGACGCGATCATCGGCGACGCCGTAGAAGCGCGTGAGGACGAGCGCGTAGGTGAAGAAAATCGCGTTGTAGAGGAAGGCCTGCGAGGTCATGAGCGCGAAGCCGAGCAGCGCGCGCGCCCGGTAGCGCGTCATGAGCAGCCGCAGGATCTCGCCCCAGGTCACCGGCGGGCGCACCCGGATGGAAAGGGATGCGGAAACCTTCGCCTTCGTACCCACTTCGCGCTCGATCGCCGCCACCACGGCCTCGGCTTCCGCATGAAACCCGTGCGTCAGCAGCCAGCGCGGGCTCTCCGGCAGGTGCCGGCGCACGATGAGGATTGCAAAGGCGAGCGCCGCCCCGAACGCAAAAGCGAGCCGCCAGCCGATCTCCACCGGCACGCGGCCCGTGTCGAGGAGGACGAGGCTCAGCCCCGCGCCCGCGGCCGCACCCACCCAGAAGCTGCCGTTGATGGCGAGGCTCGTCGCGCCGCGCACGCGCGCGGGAATCAGCTCGTCGATGGCCGAATTGATCGCCGCATACTCGCCGCCGATGCCGAAGCCGGTGAGCGCGCGGCAGAGCATGAAGGACGCGAAGTCCCAGCTGAGCGCGGTGGCGAGCGTCGCGGCGAGATAGACGGCGAGCGTGACGAGAAAAAGCTTTTTGCGCCCCAGGCGATCGGCCAGCCGCCCGAAGAAAAGCGCGCCGAGCACCGCGCCGCCGACGTAGGCCGAGCCCGTCCAGCCGACCTGCGCCGCGGTAAGGCCGAGCGTCTCGGGCCGCTCGAGCATCGGCCCGAGCGAGCCGACCACCGTCACTTCCAGCCCGTCGAGCATCCAGGTCACGCCGAGCGCGGCGACCACGCGCCAGTGCCACGCCGACCAGGGCAGCGCGTCGAGCCGCGCCGGAACGGTGGTCTGCATGCCCTAGGCCGGCACGGCAAACGACTCCGCGGGCTTGCCGGCGGCATGCCGCTGCCACATCCCGTCGTACGCCGCTTCCAGGTGCCGCGCGAGGCGAGGCGTATCGAAGAGCGCCGACTGCGCGCGATTGCGCCGGAGACGCTCGCGCAGCGCCTTGAGTCTCGCGGCATCGCGCGCGAGCGACGCGGCGAGACTCTCGTACTCGGCCGGCGAATGCGTGATCAGCTCGCCGCAGCCGACCGCGTTCAGCAGGCTGCCGGCAACCCGCGAAGCGAAGGTCTCGCCCGCACGCGTCACGACGGGCAAGCCCGCCCAGAGCGCATCGCTCGCCGTCGTATGCGCGCCGCAAGGGAAGGTGTCGAGAAAGAGGTCGGCGGCCTGGATGCGGCCGAGATGCTCGGCGAGCGGCGCTTTCGGCGCGAAGACCAGGCGGCCGGGCGAAATGCCGTCCTTCGCGGCGCAGGCGCGCAGATTTTCCGCGGCCGGGCGGTTCCATTCGAGCAGCCAGAGCACGCTGCCCGGATGGCCGGCAAGCAACCGCATCCAGGCCGCAAACACGTCCGGCATGATCTTGTAGGGCTGGTTGAAGCAGCAAAAGACGAACGCGTCGGGCGGGAGCGCGAGCGCGGCGCGGGGCGGCACAGGCCCCACTTCCCGCCGCCGATCGTTCGGCTGGTAGGAATGCGGCAGCCAGACCAGCTTCTCACTGTAGTCGGCGGCGTGCTCGGGCGGCGCGACATATCGATCGGCGATGAGGTAGTCGATGAAGCCGGCGCCACTCGTCCCCGGGTAGCCGACATAGCCGGCCTGGACGGGTGCAGGCCGCAGGGCGAGGATTTCCGGGCGCGCTTCCGCGGTATGCCCTTTCAGGTCGACGAGCACCTGCACGCCGTCCGCGCGAATCCGGGCCGCGGCCTCGGCGCCGCCGAGCGCTGCGACGTCGACGAAGCGATCGAACGCGCGTCGCAGGCGGCCTCGCGTGCGGCTGGCATCGTCGATCCCGTGCGAGTAGCCGATCACCTCGACGCGGCTGCGATCGTGCAGTTCGAAGAGCTCCGCCATCAGGTAGGCGGTCGCATGCTCATGAAAGTCGCCCGACAGGTAGCCGATGCGAAGCGGCCTCCCCGGGCGCGCGGGCGCAGGCGGGGGACGGCGCGCGGCTTCGCGCGCGGCCGCGGCTTCGAGCCCCGCGCAAAAATTGCGCGCGCACTGCAGCTGCTCGCTGCGCGAGGACTCCACCGACAGCAAGCTGAACGGCGGGAACGGCTCGCCGGGCCGCTCGCGCACCGCGCGTCGGCGCTGCTCGACTAGCGGCTCGAGGCACGACCAGTCGCAGACGCCCTGCATCTCGAAAAGAAGCGCGTCCATGAATCGCGGAACGTCCGGACGGGCCTGGCAGGCCGCCTCGTAGCAGCGGATCGCCTCGAGGCGCCTGCCCGCCAGGCTGTGGACGTTGCCGAGGTGGAAGCGCGCCTCGTACAGCGCCGGTTCGAGCGTGACCGCCTTCTCCAGGAACTCGGCCGCCTCGCGCCAGTCGCGCGCTCGGGCGCGCGCGACGCCGAGGTACCAGAGAACGAGCGCGTTCTCCGGAGCGCGGCTGAGCGCGAGGCGCAGAAAAGGCTCCGCCTCGGTGAAGCGCGACTGGTCGTGAAGCAGCATGCCGAGGTGGACCAGCACGTCGAGATCGGCAGGATCGAGCGCATGCAGGTGGCGCAGGCCGCGCTCGGCCTCCGCGAGCTCGCCCAGCTCCCTCAGCGCGACGGCCAGGTTGTAGAGGCCGGGAACGAACCCGGGTTGGTGCGCGAGCGCGCGCCGGTAGCAGTCGACAGCGGCCTTCAGGTCGCCTTCGGCGCGGCGGGCGTTGCCCTCCTCTTTTGCGCGCTCGGCATCGGCCAGGCTACTCATCCTGCGGGCGGCGCACGCGCGCGCCCATGCCCCAGAGCACGTAGCCGTGCAGCCCGTAGGCGAAGCAAAGGAGGAAGAGCACCACCGAGGGCTTGAGCGAGACGACCGCGAGGCCCGCGACGAGGACGAGCATCACCCAGAAGGGCACGGCCTTCTTCAGGTTGAAGTCCTTGAAGCTGAAGAAGGGGACGTTCGTCACCATGGTGACGCCGGCGTACATGGTCATCACCCAGGCGATGCCCGAGAGCCACACGTCGCGGTCGATGCCGAGGTCGTCGAACACCCACACGAGGCCGGCGAGCAGCGCCGCCGCGGCCGGGCTGGGGATGCCCTGGAAGAAGCGCTTGTCGACGACGTCGAGGTTGACGTTGAAGCGCGCCAGGCGCAGCGCCGCCCCCGCGCAGTAGACGAAGGCGGCGATCCAGCCGAGCTTGCCCATGTCCTTCAGCGCCCACTCGTACATGACGAGCGCCGGCGCGGCGCCGAAGGCGACCATGTCGGAGAGGCTGTCGTACTGGGCGCCGAACTCGCTTTGCGTGTGCGTAAGGCGCGCGACGCGGCCATCCAGGCCGTCGAGCACCATGGAGACGAAGATCGCCACCGCCGCGTGCTCGAAGTTGTTGTTCATCGCCTGCACGATCGCGTAGAAGCCCGAGAAGAGCGACGCGGTCGTGAAGAGGTTGGGCAGCAGGTAGATGCCCCGCCGCCTGAGCGCGCCTACGCGCGCGCGAAGCGCCTCGGCCCCCTGCGGCGCCCCGTTTGCCGGCGGCGATTCCTCGTCGAACTCTTCGATCTCACCCACGGGAGCTCATTTCCCCGGCAGCCTGGCGAGCACGGATTCGGTCGCGTGCACCTTGTCGCCGAGCGCCGCCTTCACTTCGGCGTCCGGCGGCAGGTAGACGTCCACTCTCGAGCCGAAGCGGATGAAGCCGTAGCGCTGGCCGCGCTCGAGGGTCGCGCCCTCGCCCACGTAGCACAGGATGCGCCGCGCCACGAGGCCGGCGATCTGCACGCAGGTGACGTCGGCGCCCGCGCCCGTGCGCAGCCACAGCGCGTTGCGCTCGTTCTCCAGGGACGCCTTGGCGAGCGCGGCATTCACGAAAGAGCCCTCGTGATACCAGCGCTGCTTGACGGTACCGTCGACCGGCGCGCGGTTGGAGTGCACGTTGAAGACGTTCATGAAGACCGAGACCTTGATCGCTTCGCGCTCCAGGTAAGGGTCGCGCGCTTTCTCCACCGCGACAATGCGTCCATCGGCGGGTGAGAGCACCGCCTGCGGGTCGGAGGGCACCTCGCGCGCCGGGTCGCGGAAGAACTGCAGGATGAAGACGGCGGCGGCCCAGAAGGGCAGCGACCAGGCGAGCCCGAGAAAGACGCTGGCGAGCAGGGAAACGACGACCGCGATTGCGAGGAACGGCCAGCCCTCCCGCGCGACGATCGGATGCGGGTAGCGCGCGGCCACCGCCTACTCCTTCTTTTCGGCTTCCTGGCGCGCCGCGGTGCCGGTCTGCAGCGCCTTGTTCACGTCGGCGGCGGCCTTGTCGACGATCTGCTTGGGCTTCTTGCCCACTTCGACCGCCGTCTGGGATTCCGGGGTTTTGTCCCCGCAACCCGCCAGAAAAAAAACGGCGAAAGTCAAAACCTTAATTGCGCGAGGTATCAACAAGGCGGTTCCTCCTGATCCAAGGCATCATCTCGCGCAGCCGGGCGCCGATCTTCTCGATCGGCAACTCGGCGGTCTGGCGGCGCCTGGAGAGCAGCGTGGTGGCGCCGGCGCGGTTCTCGAGCACGAACTCCTTCGCATATTCGCCCGACTGGATGCGCTCGAGGATTTCCTTCATGCGCTTTCGCGTGCCCTCGTCGATCACCTTCGGGCCGCTCACGTACTCGCCGTATTCGGCGTTGTTCGAGATCGAGTAGTTCATCGTGCCGATGCCGCCCTCGTACATGAGATCGACGATGAGCTTCAACTCGTGCAGGCACTCGAAGTAGGCCATCTCCGGCGCGTAGCCCGCCTCGACCAGCGTATCGAAGCCCGCTTTCACGAGCTCGACGCAGCCGCCGCAGAGCACGGCCTGCTCGCCGAAGAGATCGGTCTCGGTCTCTTCCTTGAAGTTGGTCTCGATGATGCCCGCCTTGCCCCCGCCGATCGCCGCGGCGTAGGAGAGCGCCATGTCGCGCGCCTTCTTCGACGGATTCTGGTGCACGGCGACGAGCATCGGCGTGCCGCCGCCCGCCGCGTAGGTCGAGCGCACGGTGTGGCCGGGCGCCTTGGGCGCCACCATCCACACGTCTAGGTCCGCGCGCGGCTGGATCTGCGAGAAGTGGATGTTGAAGCCGTGCGCAAAAGCGAGCGCGCCGCCCTTTTTCAGGTTCGGCTCGACTTCCGACTTGTAGACCGCCGCGATGTGCTCATCGGGCATCAGCATCATCACGACGTCGGCGCCCTTCACCGCCTCCTTGATCTCGGCGACCTTCAGCCCCGCCTTCTTCGCCTTGTCCCACGACGGCCCGCCCTTTCTCAGGCCGACGGTGACTTTCATCCCCGAGTCCTTGAGGTTGAGCGCGTGCGCGTGGCCCTGCGAGCCGTAGCCGAGGATGGTGACTCTTTTCCCCTTGATGAGCGAAAGATCGGCGTCCTTGTCGTAATAGACCTTCATTTTGTTTCCCTCAAGTTCTCAGAATCCTGTTGCCGCGGCCGATGCCGCTTGCCCCGGTCCGCACCGTCTCGATGATGGTGCCCTGGTCGAGCGCCTTGATGAACGCGTCGAGCTTGGCGCCCTCGCCGGTGAGCTCGATCGTGTAGGTGTTGTCCGAGACGTCGATGACGCGGCCGCGAAAGATGTCGGCCATGCGCTTCATGTCCTCGCGCTCCTTGGCGCCGGCGCGCACCTTGATGAGCATGAGCTCGCGCTCGATGTGCTCGGCCTCCGAGAGGTCGACCACCTTGACCACCTCGACCAGCTTGTTCAGCTGCTTGGTGATCTTCTCGATCACGTCGTCGGAGCCCTGCGTCACCACCGTCATGCGCGACATCGAGGCGTCCTCGGTCGGCGCGACCGTGAGCGACTCGATGTTGTAGGCGCGCGCCGAGAACATGTTCGAGATGCGCGAAAGCGCGCCCGCCTCGTTCTCGACGAGGATCGAGATGATGTGCCTCATCAGAGGTCCTCGGACAGGATCATTTCCGTGATGCCCTTGCCGCCGGGCACCATCGGATAGACGTTCTCGGCCTGATCGGTGAGGAAATCGAGGAAGATCAGGTCGTTCTTGCGCTTGAAGGCTTCGCGCAACGCCGGCTCCACGTCCGCGGGCTTGTCGATCTGGAGGCCATGGTGGCCGTAGCCCTCGGCGAGCTTCACGAAGTCGGGCAGCGCGTCCATGTAGGACTCCGAATACCGGTTGCCGTGGAAGAACTGCTGCCACTGGCGCACCATGCCCATGTACTTGTTGTTGAGGTTCACGATCTTGATGGGCAGGCGGTACTGCTTGCAGGTCGAGAGCTCCTGCAGGCACATCTGGATCGAGGATTCGCCGGTCACGCAGGCGACCGTCGCGCCGGGGTTGGCGAGCATCGCGCCCATCGCCGCCGGCAGGCCGAAGCCCATCGTGCCCAGGCCGCCCGAATTGATCCAGCGGCGCGGCTGGTCGAACTTGTAGAACTGCGCGGCCCACATCTGGTGCTGGCCGACGTCGGAGGTGACGATCGCCTCGCCGCCGGTGACCTCGTAGAGCTTCTCCAGCACGAACTGCGGCTTGATGATCTTCGCCTTGCGGTCGTACTTGAGGCAGTCCTTGGCGCGCCACTCCTCGATCTGCTTCCACCAGGCGCTGATATCCTGGGTTTTCGAGCCCTTGAGCATCTTGAGCAGCTCATCGAGCACATCGGCCACGTTCCCCACGATCGGAATGTCCACCTTGACGCGCTTGGAGATGGAGGACGGGTCGATGTCGACGTGGATGATCTTGCGCGGGTTCTGCGCGAAGTGCTCCGGGTTGCCGATCACGCGGTCGTCGAACCGGGCGCCGATCGCGATCAGCACGTCGCAGTGCTGCATCGCCATGTTGGTTTGGTACGTGCCGTGCATGCCCGGCATGCCGAGGAACTGCTTGTCGGTGGCGGGATAGGCGCCCAGGCCCATGAGCGTGTTGGTGACCGGGAAGCCGAGCGTGCGCACGAGCTCCGTCAACTGCCGTGAGGCGTTCGAGAGCACCACGCCGCCGCCCGTGTAGATCATCGGGCGCTTCGCCTCGAGAATCAGCTGGGCGGCCTTCTTGATCTGTCCCGAGTGGCCTTTCTTCACCGGCGCGTACGAGCGCATCGACACCGTTTCCGGGTAGACGAACTCGCACTTGTTGACCGTGACGTCCTTCGGGATGTCGACCAGCACCGGGCCGGGACGGCCGGTGGTGGCGATGTGGAAGGCCTTCTTGATCGTGGCGGCGAGGTCCTTCACGTCGCGCACGAGGAAGTTGTGCTTCACGCACGGGCGCGTGATACCGACCGTGTCGCACTCCTGGAACGCGTCCTCGCCGATCGCGTGCGTGGGCACCTGGCCCGTGAGGATCACCATCGGGATCGAGTCCATGTACGCGGTGGCGATGCCCGTCACCGCGTTGGTGACGCCGGGGCCCGAGGTGACGAGGCACACACCCACCTTGTTCGAGGAGCGCGAGTAGCCGTCGGCCGCATGCGCCGCGCCCTGCTCGTGGCGAACGAGGACGTGGCGGACCTTGTCCTGCTTGAAGAGCTCGTCATAGATCCACAGGACCGCGCCGCCCGGATAACCGAATACGTACTCGACGCCCTCCGCCTGCAGGCAGCGGACGACGATTTCGGCTCCGGTCAACTCCTCGGTCTTGATGCGATCCATATAACCGCCTTCGGTGCGGGAAAAGTGGGAAAAGCATTAGAGATTAACGGCTTGCTGCGATGCGGTCAAGCCAACGGAGAGCGCTCGCGCGCCTCCGTTTGATACCATCGCCGGCGAGGCCGAAGCTACGGTCGGAGGGGGGAAAAACTGGCATCGCGCAGCGAGCTCTCGGCGTTTCTCGCCAGCGTCGAGCGCAGGGCGTTCAAGCAGGCCATGTTCGCCGTGCGCGAGGAGGAAGCCGCGCTCGACATCGTGCAGGACGCGATGCTGCGCCTGTCGGAGCGCTATGGCGATCGCGCGCCCGAGGAGCTGCCCCCGCTTTTCCAGCGGATCCTGCAGAACGCGATCCGCGACTGGTTCCGGCGCTCCAAGGTCCGCTCGATGTGGACGACCCTTTTCTCTTCGCTTGGCGGGCGCGGCGAGGACGAGGACCAGGACCCGCTCGAGACCCTGGAGGCGGCGGGCGCGGCCAACCGGGAAGACACCCCGGTGCAGCACCTGGAGCGAAGTCAAGTCGTTGAAATAATTGAGGAAGAGATCTCAAAGTTGCCCGCGCGTCAACGCGAGGCCTTTCTCATGCGTTACTACGAGGAACTCGACGTGGCAGAGACCGCGAGAGCCATGGGTTGCTCGGAGGGCAGCGTCAAGACACACTGCTCCCGGGCTGCGCACGCTTTGGCAGCGGCCTTGAAGTCACGCGGTATCACGTTATGAGCGACATGAGCGAACAACAATTCGGCAGCCGCATCCGGCAGGCGCTGAACCAGGGAGCACGACTCGAACCCCGCATTGCCGAGCGGCTGCGCGCCGCGCGCGAGATGGCGCTCGAGCGCCGGCGCGCCGCGCCGGTCGGGCGGCCCATGCCCGAGCTCGACTGGGCGTCGGTCTCCGAGACGGGCGTGCTTGCGCGCTTCGGCGGCTTTGGCGGGTTCTCGCTCCGCATCCTGCTTCCGGTCGCGCTCATGGTCGTGGGCGTGATCGGCATCTACACCTCGCAGCAGGCGCAGCAGGCCGCCGACGTCGAGCAGCTCGACGCCCAGCTCCTCACCGACGACCTGCCGATCGACGCCTACCTCGATCGCGGCTTCGAGGCGTGGCTGAAGAAAGTTTCGGCCGGCCAATGAGGGCGCTCCTTCTCGCGGCCCTCCTCGCCTTCGCCTCCAGCGCCGCCCTTGCCGCGCCGAAGGACCGCGCGCCGCAGTGGGCTTCGCTCACCGCCGACCAGCAGCAGATCCTCGCGCCGCTGCAGAACGATTGGCCGCAGCTCACCAAGGAGCAGAAGGTCAAGTGGATCGGCATTTCCAAGCGCTATCCGAAGATGAAGCCGGAGGCGCAAAAGCGCGTGCAGGCGCGCATGGAGAAGTGGGCCAAGCTCACGCCCGAGCAGCGCTGGGCCGCGCGCGAGCGCTACCGGAGCCTGGGCAAGATCACGCCCAACCGGCGCGAGGAGCTGAAGCGCTACTGGGCCGAATATCAGGCGCTGCCGCCGCACGAGAAGCGCATGTTCGACGTGCCGCCCACCTACGTGGCGCCCACCGAGCGCCGCAAGCGCCCCAACCTCACGCCCAAGTCCGCGAGCCGGTATTACCCGTGAGCGCCGCGGCGGCGCCGAGCCTGCGCCGGCGCCTCGCGAGCATGCTCTACGAGGCGATTCTGCTTTTCGCGGTGGGCTTTATCGCCACCTGGGCTTTCCAGCTCGCCGCTGGCACGCTCGACATCACCTCCGGCTGGCGCCGCCACCTGCTGCAGGTTTTCATCCTCGCCGTCTTCGCCGCCTACTTCCTCTGGTGCTGGCTGCGCGGCGGGCAAACGCTCGCCATGAAAACCTGGCGCATTCGCCTCATCGATATCACGCCGGCGAAGGCGGTCCTTCGATTTCTCTATGCGGTGGTATTCGTTCCGACCGGAATCTCAATCCTCTGGGCGCTCTTCGATCGCGAGCGGCAGTTCCTTCACGATCGGCTCGCGAGTACCCGCCTAATTGCCGTTCAGTAGCGTTCCTTTAGCAGGCTCATGTCAGGATTTCCTGGCAAACGCCGCGCCTAAATAGCAGGTCTAAGATAGCGGCGCATCGCGCATAGATGACGGGGGGCTAGTGACGCATCCACTGCACGGCGGAATTACGTTTTCTCCCACACTCGATGAGTTCGCCAAGGAGAGGGCTGGCACTGCATCGACAGTCCTGTCCGGAGGCAACAACACCGGGAAGTCGCTAGTACTGAAATGGCTCAAGCAGGCGATGGGGAAGACTGCCTACATGGTAGGCACCAATCGCTTCTATCACGTCTACCACTTCAGCGCGGCATTGCGTGACCCGAACGAATTGGAGCAATGGGAAAACCAATTCAATCAGCATTTTTGGCAGGAAAGTCACAATCACGAGCAAAACTTCATCGACCTAAATCGAATAATCACTGGGCTTTCCGATAAACAACGAAACGCTCTTTTCAATTTGTGTGGTCACCTTATCGGTGTCCCGTTCACTCTTGAGAAGGTGAACCCGGACAGCGAGTTAAGCGTTCGCTTTATCCGTGCCGGCACTCAGAATATTTCCGTTGCTAGCAGCGGCACGCGGCTCCTAATGACCCTCCTTGGCCTATGCATGGATGAACGCTTCAAGACATTGTTAATCGATGAGCCTGAACTCGGCTTAAGTCCCAAAATTCAAGCCGCGCTTTCCGCATTCCTTCACGATGGCGCGGAAAGGGCTAAGTACTTTCCACATCTGAAACAAGTAATCGTTGCCACCCATTCGCACCTATTCCTTAACAGGGCAGACCTCACAAGCAATTACATGATCGAAAAGAACGGTGCGGCCATCTCCATGCGCCGAGTGCAAGACGTCTCCGCATTTCATCGGCTGCAGTTCAATCTACTCGGCAATTCACTGGAAAGCTTATTTCTTCCCTCGGCGGTGGTCTATGTCGAAGGGGAGACCGATCAGAGCTACTTAGAACGTGTTATAGCGCTCCGCTTCCCGGCTCGAAATGTTGTCGTAGTAAAAAGCAATGGCGATCCAAAGCAAAAGTTACATTCACTCAAGGAACATTTGGGTGACCTGCAAAAATCGCCGTTAAGAGATCGGCTGTTCGTTGTCGTCGACGCGAAGCATGCTCGGGGGTTGAAAGAGGAACTCATTAGGATAGGGTTAGTGCCAGACAACTTCGTCGCATGGAGCCGCAATGGCATCGAATACGTCTATCCACAGAACTTAGTGGCCTCTATCTTTGCCTGTCGATCTGAAGACGTTTCAAGCCTGTTAATTGCCGAAGATGTCATATCACTGAATGGAATCACGAAGCGCAAGAAGGAGCTATGCCAAGAGGTTACTCGCCAGCTAACAGCCACGATGGACCTTCCAAAGGAATTGGTAGACAACCTGTTAGCCCGAATGTCTGCCGTCCTCACGTGAATATTCCTCTGATGCATCCACTTCTCAGCCGCGCAGAACATTCAATAACCCTGCATGACACTTGACGCTCTTAAGGGCCACCCACTTAAAGCGGCAGCAGAAGAATTCGCGCTCGCAGATCAAGCGTATCGCCGTATGGTAAATATCAGCGTAGGAAATTTCGCGGAGTACGAAAAGGCGTGGCGCGACTTTTTACATCGGATCGAAAGGGTCTGGGTTAAGACTCAGGCAGCTGTGCATCACCTGCCAAAGTGGCAACGCGTTGAATCTGAAATAGGACTACTTCGGCGAAAGGATCCCCTTCTAAGCTACTTACAGCAGGCGAGAAACGTGGATGAGCACACGATATCGGACCTCGCCCAAGACTGGGACCCAAAGTTAAAGGTCGTTCAGAAAGGAAATAAAGTCCATGTCACTTGGCAACCTTGGGATCGACCACTATTGCCAGTAAAAAATAGAGGAGTAACGTTTGCGCCCCCAAAGGTCCATTTGGGGAAGAACATCGAACACCTAAAGGGCAAGGGCAAAGGAGAACCAAGAGTTATAGCTGAACTAGCTTTGCGCTTTTATTGCGATTTCTTGAATCGAGTCTCAGCCGACGTTCTTGGGCCGATTCAAGATGACAACTCAAAGAAATGAAGACGCTTATCGCGCTCGCCGCAATCATCGGACTCTCGGTCTACTGGTTTGTTTTCCGACCGACATGCGGTCATTCAGGCGAGGTTGCTTGTCCTGCGCGGGAGCTGGAGGAAGGCGTCGGCGTGACGCTTGGCGCGCGGGAGGTTTGCCGGGGCGCGGGATATTTGTGCAACCACCCGATGCCCTATCAGGTGGTGCGTTGGCCGCTCGAC
>DATAID010000052.1:0-30046 GCA_036262835.1 Burkholderiales bacterium
ACGGTCCCGATTAGAGCATGCGCGCGTGCCACAATGACCCGTGCATATCTGGGTCGACGCCGACGCCTGCCCGCTCGCCATCAAGGAGATCCTGTACCGCGCCGCGGAGCGCGCGCAGGTGCCGATGACGCTGGTGGCCAACAAGCTGCTCGGCACGCCGCGCTCGCCGTGGATCCGCTCGGTGCAGGTGGCGCGCGGATTCGACGTGGCGGACAACGAGATCGCCAAGCGGCTCGAGGCGGGTGACCTGGTGATCACCGCCGACATCCCGCTCGCGGCCGACGTGGTGGCGCGCGGCGCTCATGCGATCAACCCGCGCGGCGAGCTCTACACGACGGAGAACGTCCGCGAGCGCCTGGCGACGCGCGATTTCCTGGAGAAGCTGCGCGAGACCGGGGTGCAGACCGGCGGCCCGGCTCCGCTCGACAATACGGACCGCAAGCGCTTCGCCGACCAGCTCGACCGGTTCCTGGCGAAGGCAAAACCTGGATCCCCGCCTTCGCGGGGATGACGGCCACTTTCGTTTATTTCGATTCGAGCGCGGTCCAGCGCTCGAGCTTCTGGTTGAGGAGCGCCTCGATCTCGGCGCTGCGCTGCTTGTCGGCGCGCAGGACGGCGGGCGGCTGCTGGTAGTACTCGGGCGCCAGCATCTTTGCGTGCAGCGCCTGCTGCTCGGCTTCGAGCGCCTCGATCTCCTTCGGCAGCGCCTCCAGCTCGCGGGTTTCCTTGTAGCTGAGCCGGGTTTTGGTTTTTTGCCGGCCTGGTATTGAAGTTTTATTCTTAGAAAGATCTGACGGCAAAACCCGTTGCCGCAACCAGTCGCTGTAGCCGCCGGCGTATTCCTTCCACTTGCCGCCCCCTTCGAAGGCGATCGTTTCGTTGACGACGTTGTCGAGGAAGGCGCGGTCGTGGCTGACGAGGAGGAGCGTCCCCGCGTAGTCCTGCAGCGCGGCCTCGAGCAGCTCCAGGGATTCGATGTCGAGGTCGTTGGTCGGCTCATCGAGCACGAGCACGTTGGCGGGGCGCGCGAAGAGGCGCGCGAGGAGCAGGCGGTTGCGCTCGCCGCCCGAGAGCATGCGCACGGGCGACTGGGCGCGGCGCGGCGGGAAGAGGAAGTCGCCGAGGTAGCTCATGACGTGCTTGCGTCCGCCCTCGAGCTCCACGTAGTCGCTGCCCGGGCTGATGGTCTCGGCGACAGTCCGCTCCGGGTCGAGCGCTTCGCGCATCTGGTCGAAGTAGGCGATCTGGACGTTCGTGCCGAGGCGCACTTGCCCTGAGTCCGGGGCGAGGGTGCCGAGGATGAGGCGAAGGAGCGTGGTCTTGCCCGCGCCGTTGGGGCCGAGGATGCCGAGCTTGTCGCCGCGCGAGACGAGGAGGTCGAGGTCCTTGACGATGTCCCTGCCCGAGAACGCCTTGGAAACATTCGTCAATTCGGACACGAGCTTGCCCGAGCGTTGGCCTGCGCCCGCATTTGTACTAATGGTGAGCTTCACCTGCCCCAGGCGCTCGCGCCGCGCGGCGCGCTCCTCGCGCAGCTTCTCCAGGCGCTTGACGCGGCCTTCGTTGCGCGTGCGCCGCGCCTCGATGCCCTTCCTGATCCAGATCTCCTCCTGCGCCCAGAAGCGGTCGAACTTGCGGTGGGCGACCGCTTCGGCGGCCAGGTCCTTTTCTTTTCGTTCTTGATACGAACGGAAGCCTCCCGGAAAACTTCGCAAAATGCCCCGGTCGAGCTCGAGGATGCGCGTCGCGACGCGGTCGAGGAAGGCGCGGTCGTGGGTGATGACGATCGCCGAAGGGATTTTCAGCAGGAGATTTTCCAGGACGAGGATTCCGTCCACATCCAGGTGGTTGGTCGGCTCATCGAGCAGCAGCAGGTCGGGCTGCTGGGCGAAAGCGAGCGCGAGCGCCGTGCGTTTCCTCTCGCCGCCCGACATCGTGCCGGGGTCGAGGTCGGCGCTCAATCTGAAGCGGTGGAGGAATTCCTCCAGCTTGAATCGCTCTACGTTTGAAGCCGTTGAAAGAGTGGGCTCCTGAGGCACATGGGCAATCCTCAGGGCGCCGCTCTTCTTCAGCTCACCGTCATCGAGCGCGAGGCTCCCCGCGATCACGCCGAGGAGCGACGACTTGCCGGTGCCGTTGCGGCCGATGAGGCCGATCCTCTCGCCCGCCTCCATCGAGAACGCGGCGTTCTCGAGCAAAGGCAGATCGCCGTAGGAAAGCTCGGCGCCGAGCAGCGATAGCAGTGTCACGGGCGGCAGTGTAAGGGCTCCTATAATTGCTCCATGACCTCGATCTCGAAATTCTGGGACGACGCCATCGTCCCCGCGCTCACCGACTACATCCGCATCCCGGCCAAGTCGCCGCATTTCGACAAGGCGTGGCAGAAAAACGGGCATATCGAGGCGGCGGTGAAGCTCGCCGAGGCCTGGTGCCGCAAGCACGCGCTTCCCGGCATGACGCTCGAGGTGGTGCGCAGCGACGGGCGCACACCGGTGCTGCTGCTGGAACTCCCGGCAACCAGGGGCGCCGAAAAGGCGGGGACGATCCTTCTGTATGGCCACCTCGACAAGCAGCCGGAGATGGTGGGCTGGGCCGAGGGCCTGGGGCCGTGGGTGCCGGTGGTGAAGGACGGCAAGCTCTACGGCCGCGGCGGGGCGGACGATGGCTACGCGGTCTTTGCGTCCCTGGCTGCGTTAAGGCACCTGCACGAAGAAAAGCGGCCGCACGCGCGCATCGTCGCGCTGATCGAATGCTGCGAGGAGAGCGGCAGCTACGATTTGCCGCACTACCTGGAACATTTATCCGGAAAAATAAAAGAACCCGATCTCGTCATTGGCCTGGACTCGGGCTGCGGCAACTACGAGCAGCTCTGGGGGACGACCTCGCTCCGGGGCCTCGTGAACGGCGTGCTCACAGTGGAGGTTCTGGAGGAAGGCGTGCACTCGGGCGACGCGAGCGGCGTGGTGCCTTCGAGCTTTCGCGTGGCGCGCTCGCTCCTGCAGCGCGTGGACGACGTGGAGACGGGCGCGGTGCGCGATCCGTCGTTCCACGCGCCGATTCCGGAGGAGCGGCGCGAGCAGGCAAGGCGCGCGGCGGAGGTGCTCGGGCGCGAGATCCACGCGCGCTTTCCGTTCGTGCCGGGCATGCAGCCGATGGCCGAGCGCCTGGACGAGCTCGTGCTCAACCGCACCTGGCGGCCGGCGTTGTCGGTGACGGGGGCGGAGGGGCTGCCTGCGCCCGCAAGCGCGGGCAACGTGCTCAGGCCGAAGACGGTGCTCGCGTTGTCGCTCCGCATTCCACCGACGGTCGACGGCGAGCGCGCGGCGAAGCACCTGAAGACGATGCTGGAGGTCGATCCGCCCTACGGCGCGCGCGTGAAGTTCGAGGCGGGCCAGGCGGCGACGGGGTGGCATGCGCCCGCGACCGCGCCCTGGCTGGCAAAAGCCGTGGATGAAGCGTCAAAAGCTCACTGGGGCAAGCCCGCGATGTGGATGGGTGAGGGCGGCACGATTCCGTTCATGGCGATGCTGGGCGCGAAGTTCCCCAAGGCGCAGTTCCTCATCACCGGCGTGCTGGGGCCGCACGCGAACGCGCACGGCCCGAACGAGTTCCTGCACATCGAGTACGCGAAGAAATTGACGGCCGCGGTGGCGGATGTCATTGCTGCTCAGGCGACGGGGAGTTCGTTGTAATTACACGAGGTTCGTGTAATATACCCAAACCATGAAAACCAAGACCCGTCAGCTCACCAACGTGACCGTTACCCTGGACGAGACGACGCTCGAGGACGTCCGGGCCGAGGCGGCACGGCGCCGGCTGAGCGTATCTCGCTTCATCGGCGAGGTGCTGCGCGACAGGCGGCGCTACTCGCGCGAATATGACAGGGCGATGCAGGCCGCGCTCGCACAGAAGCCGCTCAAGCTCGAAGGCGCCTATCTCACGCGCGATGAACTCTATGCCCGGCCCCGCGATCTTCGCTGACGCGAATTTCCTGCTCTACGTGCTGGATGATCGCGATCCGGCAAAGCAGGCGCGCGCAGCCGCATGGCATGAGCGCCTGTGGCGCGAGGACCTGGGCCGGACGAGCACCCAAGTCGTCTCCGAGCTCTACGTCAATCTCAAGCGCATGGCAGGGCCGCGCATGTCGCAGGAGGATGCCTGGATGCACGCCTCGCGATATCTCGCCTGGGAACCGCTGGCGATCGATCGCGACGTGATTCGCTTCGCCCGGGAGGTCGAGCGCCGCTATCGCATTTCGTGGTGGGACAGCCTGATCGTCGTTGCCGCGCAGCTTCAGGATTGCGCCATCCTCCTCACCGAGGACCTGCAGGACGGCATGGTGTTCGACGGAGTGACTGTGCGAAGCCCTTTTACGCTCGGGGTGGAGGAGACGGGCGCGAACTACGAGGCGCGCCCGGGGCTCGCCAGCCTGCACCGCCCGCGCGGCCGGCCGAGGCGCGCCGCAATGGGGTAGCTTTTCGCTTCCTGTTGTCTTTGTTCCTGTTAGTACCGGAAATTCTTCTGGCCGAGGCGACTTATCGCGTCCCCTGGGCCGACAACCTCACCTTCACGATCTCGCAGGCGCCGGGCGACGCGGTCACCACGCACATCGCCGCGCGCACGCGAGAGGCGGTCGATTTCGGCATGCCGGAGGGCACCTCGGTGCACGCAGCCCGCTCAGGCCTCGTGATCGAGACCGAGGCGCGCTTCGGCGCGACGAAGGACGAGGATGCGGTCACGCACGAGGGCAACTTCGTGCGGGTGCGGCACGAGGATGGCACGATCGCGACCTACGGGCATCTGAAGCATCGCGGCGTCGCGGTCGCGCCCGGCGAGAAGGTGCAGGCGGGCGCGCTCCTCGGCTACTCGGGTGCCACGGGCGATACGAACGGCGCGCAGCTCCACTTCGCCGTTTCCCGCTTCGAGGGCGGCTACGAGGTTGCCGTGCCGGTGCGGTTCTATGTCGGCTCGCCGCCCATCGCGTTCGTGCCGCAACGCTCGCTCGTCGTCACCGCGAACTACAAGGGGCCGGCGGTTTACCCGCGCGCGGCCTCCGACTACCGCTTCGGCTGGTGGAAGCGCCCGGAGCTGCCGCCCGACGAGGTCCCGACGGCGTGGCTCAAGCTCGCGGGCCTCGCGGCGGTGCTCGTCGCGGGGATTATCTGGTTTTGGCGCTTCTCTAGGGACGCTTGAGGCGGGCCGCGAAGAATTCCAATACCTTCGTCCAGGCGTCCTCGCTCACCTTCTCGCGGTAGCGCTCCGGGTTGTTGAAGGTCTGGAAGGCGTGGCCCGCGCCGTCGTAGCGGTAAAACGTGTGCTCGACGCCTGCGTTGGTCAAGGCCTGGTCGTAGTCGTTCACGTCCGCGGGCGGGGGATTGGTGTCCTCGTTGCCGAAGAAGCCGATCACCGGGCACTTGATGTCGACCGCGCGCTCGATCGCCGGGCGGCTCTCGGGCCCCATCGGCAATTTGATCCGCCCGCCGTAGAAGATCGCGCAGGCGCGGTAGGCCTTGTTGGTTGCGGCACCGAGCCAGGCGACGCGCCCGCCCCAGCAGTGCCCGAGGATGCCGATCCGGCGGCGGTTGACGCCCTCCTGCGCGGCGAGGAGGGCAAAAGCGGCGTCGAGGTCGAGGCGCGTCCAGTCGTCGCGAAAGGCGTTGCGCTTCATCTCCATGTCGCCCGACTTCGCCCACCAGTGGAAGAGGAAGGGCACCGCCACCGCGTAGCCGTTGTCGCGATAGCGCTCGGCGATCTTGATCGTGACCGGGTCGTTCTCGATCCCGGTGTGCGCGACCGGCAGGTGATGGCAGAGGACGAGCCCCGGATGCGGGCCCGCGCCGGCGGGGGCGAAGTAGAACACCTCCATCGGGTTGCCCTGGACCGGGACGGTGAGGACTTTGTAGGTCATGGCGGGCAGAAGTCTACCCGCGCTGCCGATTCGGCGGCGTTGCCGAAGCCGCCCTGTCGGGAGGCGACAACAGCTCGGCGCGCCTGCGGGCCGGCCGGCGCCGGCTCGCCCACCAGACGACGAGGAAGACGACCGCGACCGCGGCGATCACATATTTCCCGTACTTGTGCACGTCGCCGAGCGCGTACTCGACGGCATTGCCGAAGAGGTACCCGGCCGAGGCGATCGTCGCCGACCAGATGACCGCGCCGGCGAAGTTGAGCAGCTGGAACTTGAGCGTCGAGATGCGGCTCATGCCGATGACGAAGGGCAGCACCGCGCGCAGGCCGTAGAGGAAGCGCACGGCGAGGATGAGCGGCGTCTGGTAGCGCTCGAGCAGCTCGTGCGCGCGCGCCACTTTCGGCGCGAATTTCGGGTAGCGCGCGAGGAATTTCGGACCCTGATGGCGGCCGAGGAAGAACCAGATCTGGTCGCCGAGGAAGCTGCCCGCGATCGCCGCGGCGATCACGAGCGGGAATTCGAGCCAGCCCTGCTGCGCGGCAAGGCCCGCGAGGGCGAGCAGGCTCTCGCCCTCGATGAAGGTCCAGCCGAAGACGGCCCAGTAGCCGTAGCTGTCGATCAGGTCGGAAAGGTTCACCTTCGCAGGAAGGTAAAGCCTTTCCGCCCGTTATGCCGCGAGCTTCTGCCCGACCTGCGGCAGGTCGCCGATCGCGTGCTTGACGCCGTCTTCCACGCGATCGAGGAAGACGAAGTCGAGCTTGGAGCGGGCCTCGGCCGGCACGTCCTCGAGGTCCTTCTCGTTTCTCTTCGGCAGCATCACGGTCTTGATGCCGGCGCGCAGCGCGGCGAGCGTCTTCTCCTTCACCCCGCCGATCGGCAGCACGAGGCCGCGCAGCGAAACCTCGCCCGTCATCGCCACGTCGGAGCGCACGGTCTTGCCGGTGAGGAGCGAGACGAGCGCGAGGTACATCGCGATGCCGGCGCTCGGGCCGTCCTTGGGCGTCGCGCCCGCGGGCACGTGCAGGTGGATGTCGAGCTTGTCCACCGGATCGGAGAGCGAGGTCTTGACGAGCGTGAGCGCGGCCTGCGCCGACTCCTTCATCACGTCGCCGAGCTGCCCGGTGAGGATGAGCTTGCCCGAGCCCGGCACCTTGGAGGCCTCGATGAAGAGGATGTCGCCGCCCACCGGCGTCCAGGCGAGGCCCGTGGCCACGCCCGGCACCGCGGTGCGCTGCGCGATCTCGTTCTCGAACTTGCGCGCGCCGAGGATGGGCTGCAGGTCCTTCGCCTCGATGACGATCTTCTCGGCCGCGCCGGCGGCCACGCGCATCGCCGCGTTGCGGAAGACCGAGCCGATCTCGCGCTCGAGGTTGCGAACGCCGGCCTCGCGGGTGTAGTCCGCGATGATCGATTCGATCGCCTCGTCGGTGATCGCCACCTGGTCTTCCTTCAAGCCGTTCACCTCGAGCTGGCGCTTGACGAGGTAGCGCCGCGCGATCTGCAGCTTCTCCTCGGCGGTGTAGCCGGGGAGCTGGATGATCTCCATGCGGTCGCGCAGCGGCCCGGGAATCGTGTCGAGCACGTTCGCGGTGGCGATGAACATCACGCGCGAGAGGTCGAAGTCCACGCCGAGGTAGTTGTCGCGGAACTTCGCGTTCTGCTCCGGATCGAGCACTTCCAGCAGCGCGGAGGAGGGGTCGCCGTGAAAGCCGCCCGCGCCGAGTTTGTCGATCTCATCGAGCATGAGCACGCCGGCGCGCGAGCCGGCGCGCTTCACCGCCTGGATGATGTTGCCGGGCAGCGCGCCGATGTAGGTGCGCCGGTGGCCGCGGATCTCGGCCTCGTCGTGCGTGCCGCCGAGCGCGACTCTCTGGAACTTGCGCCCCGTGGCGCGCGCGATCGACTGGCCGAGCGAGGTCTTGCCCACGCCCGGAGGGCCGACGAAGCACAGGATCGGGCTCTTGCCTTCCGGGTTGAGCTTGCGAACCGCCAGGTACTCGAGGATGCGGCGCTTGATCTTGTCCAGGCCGAAGTGGTCTTCGTCGAGGATGCCCTTCGCTTCCTCGATGTTGATGTCCTTCACCGGGGAGAACTTCCAGGGCAGCTCGGTCATCCACTCGAGCCAGGTCCTCAGCATCGAGCTCTCGCCCGATTGCTCGCCCATGCGCGCGAGGCGCTTGAACTCCTTCTTGACGTATTTCAGCGTCTCCTCGGGGAAGCCGGCCTCGTCGATCGCCTTTTTCAGCTCCTCGATTTCGGCGGCCGTGTCCTCGGTGTCGCCCAGCTCCTTCTGGATCTGGCGCATCTGCTCGCGCAGCACGTGCTCGCGCTGGCGCTCGTCGAACTCCTTCTTGGTCTTGTCGCCGATTTCCTTCGACAGGCGCAGCACCTCGACCCGCTGGGCGAGGTACTCGAGCACGCGGTCCAGGCGCTTGTCGAGGCGGATGGTCTCGAGGATCTCCTGCTTTTCCTCGTTCTTGATGTCGAGCAGGTTCGCGACCATGTCGGCGAGCTGGCTCGGCGATTCGACCTGCGAAACAAGGCCGGCGAGCTCATCGGGCAGGTTGGGGAGGAGCCGGATCGCCTCGGCGGCCTGCTCCTTCAGCTGGATGAAGCGCGCCTCGATCTCGGGGCTCGCGCTCTGCGCCTCGGGGATCCAGGCCACGCTCGCGACGAGGAACGGCCAGCCGTGCAGGAATTCGAGCACGCGAAAGCGCTTCTCGCCCTGCACCATGAGGTGCTGCGCGCCGTCGCTCGCTCCCGCCACGCGCACGAGCTGGCCCGAAGTGCCGGTGCGATAGAGGTCGCCCGGGCCGACTTCGTCGACGCCCGGGTCGCGCTGCAGCACGAAGCCCACCTTGAGGCTGTTGCGTGCGGCCTCGTGGGCCGCGGCGATCGAGGCGTTGCGGCCGATCGCGATGGGCGAGATGACGCCCGGGAATAGCACTGCATTGCGAAGGGGAATGATGATCAGCGCGTCCTCGGGAATCGGACGCACGGCCACCGCGGTCGAAGCGGGGCGCCGGCTCTCGGGAGCCGACTTCTCTTCCGTGCCTTCGAGCATCTGCTGCTTCTTCTTGCGCCAGAATTCCACTTTGTTCTCCCGGTTAGCCTGCAATTGGACAGGCCCAGTGCTCGATAGGTGCGGGCGAAACCGCTCGGTTCAAGCCGCATCGATAGCCTAGAATCACAAGGCTTTTTTCATGTCAGGGAGGGACATGGACCGTCTGGAGGATCAGCTGCGCGCGCTCGGCCCCGCCGCCCTGAAGGGCATCCGGCGCGGGATCGAAAAGGAATCGCTACGCGTGCGTAGCGACGGCTCGCTCGCGCTGACGCCGCACCCCGTCGCGCTCGGCTCGGCGTTGAGCCACCCGAACATCACCACCGATTTCAGCGAGTCGCAGCTCGAGCTGATCACCGGAGTGTCGGGCAGCGCCGAAGACTGCTTCGCCGACATCACGCGCATCCACCAGGCCGTCGTCCATGGCAACGCAGGGGAGATGCTCTGGGGCTCGAGCATGCCCTGCCACCTGCCCGGGGACGACGAAATCCCGATCGGCCTCTACGGGCGCTCCAACATCGGCCGCGCGAAGAGCGTCTACCGGATGGGGCTGGCCTGGCGCTACGGCCGGCGCATGCAGGCGATCTCGGGCATCCACTACAACTTCTCGCTCCCCGGGCGCGGTAACGACGGCTACCTCGCGCTCATCCGCAATTTCCGGCGCCACGGCTGGCTTCTTTTCTATCTCTTCGGGGCCTCGCCGGCGGTGTGCTCCTCCTTCGTCGAGGGGCGCGAGCACCGGTTGCAGGTGCTCACCGAGGGGACGATGTACCTGCCGCACGCGACGACCTTGCGCATGGGGCGCCTCGGCTACCAGTCCGATGCCCAGTCTTCGATCACGGCGAGCTGCAACAGCCTCGAGGCCTACGGCGCGGCGCTCGAGGAAGCGCTCACGCGTTCCTACCCGGCGTACGAAAAGATCGGCATCCAGGGCCCCGAGGGACTGGATGTGGACGGCGTCTCCTACCGCCAGCTCGCCACGAGCCTGATCCAGATCGAGAACGAGTTCTACGGCAAGATCCGGCCCAAGCGCATCATCCGCTCGGGCGAGCGGCCGCTGCACGCGCTCCGGGAGCGCGGCATCGAGTACGTGGAAGTGCGCCTCATGGACCTCGACCCCTTCGAGCCGGTCGGCATCAACACGGGGACGATGAAGTTCCTCGACGTCTTCCTCCTGCACTGCGCCTTCAGCTCGAGCCCGCGGGATACCCCGGAGGAGCTCGCCTCGGTCGGCCGCAACCAGGAGAAGGTCGCCACGCGAGGTCGCGAGCCGGGCCTCAAGCTCGAGCGCGGCTCGCAGACCGTCGCGCTCGCTGAATGGGCCGGGCAGATCCTCGCCGAGTGCGAGCCGATTGCAGCGGCGCTCGATGACGCCCATGGGGGCCGCGGGCACCGCGAAGCGCTTGCCGCCGCCGTCTCGGTGCTGAACGACCCGGACTCCGCGCCCTCGGCGCGCGTCCTCGCGGCGATGAAAAGCGAGCACGGCAATACCTACACGCGCTTCGTGGTCGCGCAGTCAAAGAAGCACCACGCGGCGCTGAAGGCGCTGCCTTTTTCCGCCGAAACCGCCGCGGACTTCAAACGGAAGGCGCAGGAATCGATCGAGAAGCAGAAGGCCGTCGAGGCCGCCGACACGCAGCCGTTCGAAGAGTGGCGCAAGCTTTACCTTTCCAGAGACAAACTGCATCCCAAAGGGGAGAAACGATGAGCACCGTTCCCAACCATGCGCTGAGGCAACTGCGCGCCGGCAAGCTCGCGGTCGGCGTGGGCCTGCGCCAGGCGCGCACCGTGGACGTCGCGCAGATCATGAAGACGGCCGGCTTCGACTGGCTCTTCATCGACTGCGAGCACAATTCGATGGACACCGACATGGCGGCGCAGATCGCCTCGGCCGCGCTCGCGATCGGCATCACGCCGGTGGTGCGCGTGGCTGGGAAGGAGCACTGGTTTTCCTCGCGCATGCTGGATAACGGTGCGCAGGGCATCGTCGTGCCGCACGTGGACAACGCACAGGAGGCCAAGCGCGTGGCGGACGCCTGCCGCTTCCCGCCGATCGGGCATCGCTCGATGGGCGGCGGCCTGCAGCAGCTCGGCTTCGCCTCGATGGCGGTGGGCGAGGCGGCGAAGATCGTGAACGAGGAGACGCTCGTCGTCGTCATGCTCGAATCGCCGCAGGGCATCGCGAACGCCGAGGAGATCGCGGCGGTAAAGGGGATCGACGCGCTCCTCATCGGCACGAACGACCTGTGCTTCGAGATGGGCTGCCCGGGCCAGTTCGACGATCCGCGCGTCGCCGAGGCCTACAAGAAAGTCATCGCCGCGTGCAAGAAGCACGGCAAGTTCCCGGGCATGGGCGGGATGTACACGGCCGAGCTGCTCGAGCGCCACATCAATATGGGCGTGCAGCTCATCCTCTCGGGCTCGGACTTCAGCCTCCTCATGCAGGCCGCGGGCGCGCGCGCGAAGCTGGTGCGCGGATTCGAGAAGTAGCCCGCCCGGCTCAGATCACCACGGGCTTGTCGGGCAGCTCGTTCGCATCGCCCGGCGTTTTCGGGAAGGCGCGGGCGAGGAGCCCGGTGACGCGCGCGATGCCCTCGAGACTGCCGGCGAGGAACTCGCCGCGCCGGAACGCCGCCTGCATGTCGCGGCACACCGCGTCCCAATCGGCTTGCGCCACCTTTTTCGCGATGCCGCGGTCGGCGACGACGTCGATGTGGCGGCTGACGAGCTGGACGTAGAGGAGCACGCCGGCGTTTCGCTCGGTGTCCCACACCTTGAGCCGGGCGAAAAGATCCTCGGCGCGGCGGCGCGACGCCCTCTTGCCGAAAAGGTAGGGGAGCGGCAGCGAAGCTTCGACCACGAAGCGGATTTCGCCGTCATGCTGCGCTTCGGACGCCTTGATGGCGGCGCCGATCTTCGCGAGATCCGCGCTCGAGAACGCGCGCCGCGCCAGCAGGTCGGGAATGAAAAGGTGCCTGAGCAGGCGTGCGAGGTTCATCTCACCAGCTCCCGCTCGCTCCGCCGCCGCCCGAGCTGCCGCCCCCGCCGCTGAAGCCGCCCCCGCCGGAGGAAAAGCCGCCGCCCCCCGAGCTCCAGCCGCCGCCGCCCCAGCCGCTCGAGCCCCAGCCCCCGCGCGAGGTCGGCACGCCGGTCACGAGGGAAAGGATGAAGGCGAAGAAGCCGACAACGAGCGCGATCACGAGCGAGCCGACGAAGAGCCAGACGGCGACGCCCATCGCCGCGCCGATCAGGCCGCCGCCGAAGAAGCGTCCGAAAATGCTCTTCAGGATGCCGCCGCCGATCACGAAGAAGAAAAAGAGCGGGACGATCCACTCGCCGATGTCGTGCCGTTGCGCCGGCGTCTCGTGCGCCGCGGGCGGCGGCAGCGGCTCGCCTTCGACGGTGCGCATGACGCGGTCGAGCCCCGCGCGGATGCCGCCGTAGAAATCGCCCTTGCGCAAGCGCGGCGTGATGTCGTCCTCGATGATGCGCTTCGCCGCCGCGTCGGGCAGGGCGCCCTCCAGCCCGTAGCCGACCTCGAGCCGGAGCTTGCGATCCTGCAGGGCGACGACCAGCAGCACCGAATCGTCCACGCCCTTGCGGCCGAGCTTCCACTGCTCCTCCACCCGCACGGCGTACTGGTCGATTGTCTCCGGCTGCGTCGTGGGAACGATCAAAACGGCGATCTGCGCGCCCTTGCGCGCCTCGAACTCGGCGAGCGTCTGTTCGAGTGCAGTTTTCTGGGTTTGATTTAAGGTATTTGTTAAATCAGTGACCCGATGCTCGAGCGACGGAATCGCGACGGCGGCCGCCGCGACCCCGGCGAGGAGGAGCTTACTTAGTAGAGAAATCAACTTTGGGCGGCGCCGCCAGCGACTTCTCGTTCTCGACCGCGAACTGCGCCTTTTCCTTCAGGCCGAACATCATCGCCGTGAGGTTGCTCGGGAAAGAGCGCACGGTGGTGTTGTAGTCCTGAACCGAGCGGATGTAGCGCTGGCGCGCCACCGCGATGCGGTTCTCGGTGCCCTCGAGCTGCGCCTGCAGGTCGCGGAAGTTGGCGTCCGACTTGAGCTGCGGATAGGCCTCGGCGACGACCATCAGCCGCTGCAGCGCGCCGGTGAGCTCGCCCTGCGCCTGCGTGAAGCGCTGGAAGGCGGCCGGGTCGTTGACGAGCTCGGGGGTCGCCTGGATCGTGCCGACCTTGGCCCGCGCCTGGGTGACCTCGATCAGCACCTTCTGCTCCTGCTGCGCGAAGCCCTTCACCGTGTTGACAAGGTTGGGCACGAGGTCCGCGCGCCGCTGGTACTGGTTGAGCACCTCGGACCAGGCGGCCTTGATCTGCTCATCCTGCTGCTGGAGGGTGTTGTAGCCGCAGCCGCCGAGCGACAGAAGGGCGGCGAAGAGTAGAAGGAGGCGCTTCATGGGAGACCTTTTTGTGGTTTGCCCGGCCTGCTAGATAGGGGTACGACAGCTTATTTCAAGTTCGCACCGCGGTGTGCGAGATAGATGCCGACGAGCACGACCGCCCCGCCCACGATCTGCAGCGGCGCGAGCGGCTCGGCGAGCAGCAGCCAGGCGAAGCCCGCCGCCATGACCGGCTGAAAAAGGAGGCCGACCGAGGAGAACGCCGCCGGCAGGTGGGCGAGCGCGTAGGCGATCAGGCCCTGGCCGGCCGAGTGCGAGATCCAGGCGAGGCCGAGGAGCTTGAGCCACCCTGTGGCGCTTGCCGGCAGCAACGCTTCGCCCGAGGCAAGCGCGACCGGCAAGAGGATTACGGCGGTGATGGTCGTCGTGACCGCCATCAGCTGCAGCGTCGCCACGCCGCGGTCGCGCACGCCTTTCACCGAGAGCAGGTACCAGGCATAGAACATCGCCGTAATCACGCCCAGGCCGTCGCCGAGCAGCGTGCGCGCCGAAAACCCGAGGCTCGCGCGCACGAGCAGCGCCACGCCGAGAAGCGCCGCGGCGAGCCCGACCAGGAACGTTCCCGACGGGCGCTGCCTCCAGAGGATCCAAGCCGCAAGCGTGACGAAGATCGAGGCGAGGTTGGCGAGCAAGGTCGAGTTGGCGACCGAGGTGAACTGGATCGACCAGTGCCAGAAGGCGAGGTCGCCTGAGAATGCGATCCCAGCCGCGAGGAGCAGCAGGAAGGGCTTTCTTTCTAATTTCAAGACCCCGGAAGAAAAAAAGAAAACCGAACCCCAAAGCACCGGGATTGCAAGGGCAACTCGCCAGAAAGCGCTCGCCGTCGGTCCGACATCCGCGATCCGCACCCAGATCGGCGAGAGCGAGATGCAGGTCGCGCCGGCGAGCAGCGCAAAAACGCCCGAGCCACGCATCGGCCGATGGTAAACTTTTTGCTCCCATGTCCACTCCTCGTTTCGTTCACCTCAGGCTCCATAGCGAGTACTCGGTGAGCGACGGGATCGTGCGCGTGGATGAGGCGGTGGCGAAGGCGGCCGCCGACAAGATGCCCGCGCTCGCGCTCACCGACGCGGCCAACGTCTTCGGCATGGTGAAGTTCTACAAGGCGGCGCGCAGCGCGGGCGTGAAGCCGGTGATCGGCGCCGACTGCTGGATCCAGAACGAGGCGGACCGCGACAAGCCTTCGCGCCTCCTGCTTCTGTGCGCTTCCCGCGAGGGGTACCTCAGGCTCTCGGAGCTTTTGTCGCGGGCCTGGCTCAAGAACCAGCATCGGGCCCGCGCCGAAATCGCGCGCGAGTGGCTCTCCGAGCTCGGCACCGAGGGCCTGCTCGCGCTCTCGGGCTTCGCCGGGGGCGATGTCGGGCAGGCGCTCTCCACCGGCAACGCGAACGCCGCCGAAAAGCTCGCCGCGGCCTGGGCGAAGCTCTTCCCGGGACGCTACTACCTCGAGATCCAGCGCTCAGGTGCGCAGCACGGCGAGGCGCTCGTCGGCGCGACGCTTGGCCTCGCGGTCAAGGCGGGCCTGCCGGTGGTGGCGACGCATCCCGTGCAGTTCCTCGCGCCGGAGGACTTCAAGGCGCACGAGGCGCGCGTGTGCATCTCGCAGGGCTATACGCTCGGCGACCAGCGCCGCCCGAAGCAATTCACGCCGGACCAGTACTTCAAGACGCAGGACGAGATGGCCAAGGCCTTCGCCGACGTGCCGCAGGCGCTCGCCAATTCCGTGGAAATCGCGCGCCGCTGCAACCTCGAGATCGAGCTCGGCAAGAGCCGGCTGCCCGCCTTCCCGACGCCAAAGGGCGTGACACTCGAGCAATACCTGAAAAAGCAGGCCGAAGAGGGCCTCCAGCGCCGGCTGGAAAAGCTCTTTCCCGACGAGGCGCAGAGAAAAGAGCAGGCGCCCGCCTACCGCGAGCGCCTGCAGTTCGAGCTCGCGATGATCGTGAAGATGGGCTTCGAGGGCTACTTCCTCATCGTCGCCGACTTCATCAACTGGGCGCGCTCGAACGGCGTGCCGGTCGGGCCCGGGCGCGGCTCGGGCGCGGGATCGCTCGCCGCCTACTCGCTCGGCATCACCGACCTCGATCCCATCAAGTACGAGCTGCTCTTCGAGCGCTTCCTCAACCCCGAGCGCGTGACGATGCCGGACTTCGACATCGACTTCTGCCAGGACGGCCGCGACCGGGTGATCGATTACGTGCGGAAGAAGTACGGCGAGGACTCGGTCTCGCAGATCGCGACCTTCGGCACCATGGCGGCGCGCGCGGTGGTGCGCGACACCGGCCGCGTGCTCGATCTGGGCTACAACTTCTGCGACCAGATCGCGAAGCTCATCCCCTTCCAGCCCGGGCGCCTCGTGACGCTCGCCGATGCGCGCAAGGAAGAGCCGCTTCTTGCCGAGCGCGAGGAGAAGGAAGAAGAGGTGCGGGAGCTCCTGGAACTCGGCGAAAAGCTCGAGGGCCTGACGCGAAACGTCGGCATGCACGCGGGCGGCGTGCTGATCGCGCCCGGCAGGCTCGTCGATTTCTGTCCCCTCTATGCGGCCGAAGGCACGACCAACGTCATCTCGCAGCTCGACAAGGACGACGTCGAGGCGGTGGGCCTCGTCAAGTTCGACTTCCTCGGCCTGACGACGCTCACGGTGCTCGACTGGGCCGAGCGCTATGTGCGCGAGCTGGGCGAAAAGGATTTTTCGCTCGAAAAAGTACCCCTGGACGACGCCACGACCTACAAGCTCCTCTCGGCGGCCAACACGACCGCGGTGTTCCAGCTGGAATCGCGCGGCATGCGCGACATGCTCAAGCGCGCGCGACCCGACCGGTTCGAGGACGTGATCGCGCTCGTTGCGCTCTTCCGGCCCGGCCCGATGGAGCTGATCCCGAGCTTCATCGCGCGCAAGCGCGGCGAGGAGCGGGTCGAATACGCCGACAAGCGCCTGGAGCCGATCCTCTCGCCGACCTACGGGATCATGGTCTACCAGGAGCAGGTCATGCAGATCGCCCAGGTGATCGGCGGCTACACGCTCGGCGGCGCCGACCTGCTCAGGCGCGCGATGGGCAAGAAGCTCCCCGAGGAGATGGCGAAGCACCGCGACATCTTCGTGGCCGGCGCCGAGAAGAACGGCCTGCCGCGCGCCCGCGCGATGCAGGTCTTCGACCAGATGGAGAAGTTCGCCGGCTACGGCTTCAACAAGTCGCACGCGGCGGCCTACGCGCTCCTTGCCTACCAGACCGCGTACATGAAGCAGCACCACGCGGCAGCGTTCATGGCGGCCAACTTGTCCGCGGTGATGGACGACACCGACAAGGTGCGGCAGTACCGCGACGACGCGCTCGCCAACGGCCTCGTGCTCCTGCCGCCCGACATCAATGCCTCGGGCTATCGCTTCGCGCCGGTCGACCTGAAAACCGTGCGCTACGGCCTGGGCGCTGTGCGCGGCACGGGACAGTCGGCGATCGAAGCGATCCTGCAGGCGCGCAAGAACGGGCCGTTTCGCGACCTCTACGATTTCTGCGCGCGCGTCGACAAGCGCCACGTCAACCGGCGCTGCGTCGAGGCGCTCGTGCGTGCCGGGGCGTTCGACGCGATCGAGAAGAACCGCGCGAGCCTCCTTGCCACCGTGGGCCGCGCGATCGAGGCGGCCGAGCAGGCCGAGCGACGAGCCTCGCAGACGAGCCTCTTCGGCGAATCGGATGCCTCGCACGCCGCCGCGCTCACGCTCATTCCGACGCGCGAGTGGGACCTGCGCCAGACCCTGATGGAGGAGAAGGCGGCGCTCGGCTTCTGCCTCTCGGCGCACCTATTTTCGGTGTACGAGCGCGAGCTCGAGGGCTTCCCGCGCACGCCGATCGCGAAGCTCTCGGCCGCCGGGGACCGCGCGTGGGTGGGCGGCGTGGTGGCGAGCGCGCGCATCCAGATGACGCGCCGCGGGCGCATGGTGATGGTGGTGCTGGACGACGGCAGCGCGCAGATCGAGATCTCGGTCTTCAACGAGCTCTTCGAGAAGCACCGCGAGAAGCTGAAGGAAGACCGGCTGATCGTCGTGCAGGGCAAGGTCCAGCACGACGATTTCACCGGCGGCCTGCGCGTCACGGCCGAAGACCTCCTCGACCTGCAGTCGCTGCGCGAGCGCTTCGTGCAGGGCATTCGCCTCGCCATGAACGGCCAGTCGGATGCGAAGCGCCTGATGCAGGCCCTTTCCCCCTATCGCGCCGAGCGCGGCTGCGCCGTGCTCGTGCACTGGGAGGGCTCGGGGGCGAGCTGCGACGTGGCGCTCGGCGATGCCTGGCGCGTCAGGCCCGATGAGCGGCTGATCGGCGAGCTCTCGGCCTGGCTCTCTCCCGAGAACGTGCAGCTCAGGTTCTAGCCGAAACCTCCCAGCGGCTCTCGCAGCGCTCGGCGCGCAGCTTGGCGAGCACCTCGCGGTACCAGTCGTTCTGCAGCCGCTCGGCGGGATCGGCGCGGCGCTTGTCGCGCAGGAACGTGGCGAGCGACGGGTAGCAGGCGTTGATCTGCTCGCGCGTGGCATGGCGCAGGTCGCGCGGCAGGAACGCGCCGCCGCGCGCGAGGGCGAGCGTGATGAGGGCGCGCCGCACCTCGGTCGCGGCGACGCTCGCGCCGATCGTCGTTCGCACCCCAAAGCGCACGCGCACGCCGGCCCATTCCCCGGTCGCCCAGGCGAGGCAGGCGCTCGTATCCTTGCGATAGCGGCGCACCGAGATGCCAAGGAGCGTCAGGCGCCGCTCCTCGCCGAGCGCGCGCACGTCGGCCAGATACGCTTCCAGCGCCGCCGGCGGGACAAGCGTCTCGAAGGCGTATTCCGCGGCGTGCGTCGGCTTCGCTTGCGGGATATCGAGCCCGACCGGTGCGCTCGCCTCTCGAGCGCTCGCCGAAAGCGAGGCGACCGCAAAGGTCACGCTGTAGACGAGGCCGATCAGGCCCTGGCCGCCGAGCGCGGCGCGCAGCAGCTCGGAATTCGTGTCGCGGTCGGCGCGGCGCAGCTCGCCGTCGGGCGTGACGAGCGTCAGGCCGATCACATGAGCGGTCACCGGCAGGCCGTCCGGGCCGGCGGCAGCGACGGAAATCGCCTCGCCGACCGTCGCCGGCAGTCCCGGGGTGGCGGCGAATGCTTCGATGTCGAGCTTGCGCCCGGCCAGGTATCTGGCGAGCTCCGTCCAGGTCGCCGCCGCCTGCACCTCCAGAACGCCGCGCTTCGCATCCATGCGCAGGATGTGCGTCATCGCGGCGCCGTCGAGCGTGAGCGCCTGCAGGCGCGAGTGCCGGACCGCGGTGCGCAGCTCGTCGGCCGAGCGCACCTTGATGCGCACCGGCGCCACGGGGCGCGGGGTTTCTTCGGTGTCCAGTCCTGCGGGCATCGTCAGCGTCATCAGCATGGCGGTCTCCAAAATGCGTTGAGGTCCCGGCCATTTTTCGGCGCGCGATGACGCGGCGCAACAATCGCGCCGGCCGGTATCAGAACTCGAGACCGCGGGTAGCTAGGCCGTGGGAAGCCAGTCGAAGCTGTCGTAGCGGCGCGCGAGATCGCCGGCGGCCTCTTTCACTTCGACGTCCTGGACTCGGGCGGCCGGCGGCCCGCGCCGCGCCCAGGCGATTAGCGCATCGACCGCTTCGGCGCTTCCCTGCACGAGCGCTTCGACCGATCCATCGCGGCGATTGCGTACCCAGCCCGAGACGCCGCGGGCGAGCGCCTCGCGGCGAAGCGCGTCCCGGTAGCCGACGCCCTGCACACGGCCGACGATCCTGAGGTGAAGCGTCACGTCCATGACGAATTTTGCCCTTCCGGGTGTCGTGTGGACCTCGGGCCTTCATGCTAAATTGCCGTGCAAATTCAAAAGGGGAGAGAATCATGCGTGCCGCGCTTCTGGTGATCGCCGCTCTGGCCTTGGTCGGGTTCGTGGCGGTTTCCTGGATTCTTCCCGGCGTCGCCGGCAGCAAGGCGAAGGAGGCCGCCACCGCGCTCGTCGCAGGAACCGAGCCGCTCCGCCAGCAGGTCGGCGCCGCCGCCGAGAAAGCGAACAGCCTCACGGGCGCTGGGAACAACATCAAGGCGCCGGCGCGCAAGGACCCGAATTTCGGCGAGCTCAAGTGGATCGTCGAGCCCAACGGCGCGATCCGCGGCTGGAACGAGGAGAACGCGATCGAAATTTCGGTGACGCCGACCTTGCAGGGCGGCAAGGTGAGCTGGGCCTGCCGCGGCTATCCGAACGCCTCGATGCCGACTACTTGCGGGGGCCGGGGGTAGTCAAGGAGCGCGCCCCGGCGCGCTGATCGCGGTCAGTATTCCCTGCACGATCGCGGCCGGCGCCGGCGGGCAGCCGGGCACCGCGACATCCACCGGAATCACGTTGGCCACCCGCCCGCAGCTCGCGTAGCTCTCGCCGAACACCCCGCCGTCGCAGCCGCAATCGCCGATCGCCACCACGAGCTTGGGCTCGGGCATCGCATCAAAAGTCCGGCGCAGCGCCACCTCCATGTTGCGCGACACCGGACCGGTGACGAGCAGCAGGTCGGCGTGGCGCGGGCTCGCCACGAACTTGATGCCCATTCCTTCGAGGTTGTAGTACGGGTTGTTCGCCGCATGGATCTCCAGCTCGCAGCCGTTGCAGGAGCCGGCGTCGACGTGGCGGATGGCGAGCGCGCGACCGAGCAGCTTCAGCACGTCGGCGTTCAGCGCGGGCGCGGCCGTGCGCAAGGCCGCGTCGGGCTGCGGCGCGGCCTCAGTGCAGATGCCGGTGCGGGCGATCTGGAAAAGGATCTTGTGCACGGCTACAGATCCGCTCCCGCGTAGGAGAGGTTGAACGATTTGTTGATGAGCGGGAAGTCCGGAACGATATTGCCGAGCACCGCATGCTCGATCGCCGGCCAGTTCTGCCACGACGGATCGTGCGGGTGGCAGCGCCGGATGCGCCCGCCGGCTCCGGCCTCCAGCGCGATCAGCACTTCCCCGCGCCAGCCCTCGACCCAGCCGAGTCCGCGCGCGTGGGCGGCGGGCTCCGGCAGCGCCGCGCGCAGCTCGCCCGAGGGCAGCGCCTCGAGGAGACGCCGCTGCAGCGCGAGCGATTCGAGCACTTCGTCGAAGCGCACCACGATGCGCGCGGCCACATCGCCGTTGCGGTGGGAAGTTACGCGCGGGCTGATCTCGTCATACGGCGCGAAGCCGGGATGCGCGCGCGCGTCCATGGCGAGGCCGCTCGCGCGCGCCGCGAGCCCGACCACGCCGAGGGAGGCGGCGACCTGCGGCGAGAGGCGCCCGCAATTGATGCAGCGATCCTGCAGGCCTGCGTGGTCGTAGTAGATCACGCGCAGCGTACGCAGCTCCGCTTCCAGGCGCTCGCCGTCCTCGAGCAGGCGCCGCGCGCCCGCGGCATCGATGTCGACGGCGACGCCGCCGGGCACCACGCGGTCCATCAGGTAGCGGTGCCCGAACAGCTCGGCGTTCGCGCGCAGCAGGTCCTCTTTCAGGCGCGAGAACTGCGCGAGGCCGAAGGCGAGGCCGCCGTCGTTGCCGAGGTAGCCGAGATCGCCGAGATGGTTGGCGATGCGCTCGCGCTCGAGCAGGAGCGCGCGCAGGCGCAGCGCCCGCGCGCTCGGCCGCACCGCCGCCATGCTCTCGAGCGCCATCGCATAGGCCCACGCGTAGGCGACGGTGCTGTCGCCCGAAACGCGGCCGGCGAGGCGCCCGCCTTCCTCGAGGGAGAGGCTCTCGAAGCGCTTCTCGATCCCCTTGTGCTTGTAGCCGAGGCGCTCTTCCAGGCGCAGCACGCGCTCGCCGACGATCGAGAAGCGGAAGTGGCCCGGCTCGATCGTCCCGGCGTGCACCGGGCCGACCGCGATCTCGTGCACGCCGTCGCCCTCGACGCGCACGAAGGCGTAGCGATCGTCCTCGCTCGCGAAGGTTTTTGCAGCCTCGAAATCCTTGCGCAGCGGAAACGCCTGCGCCGGCCAGGCGCCGTGGCGCAGCCACTTGCGCGCATCGGCGGCGCCCTGGGCGAGCATGCCCGTCAGGTCGAACGCCGCGCGCTGCAGGCGCCGGGCGCCGGGAAAGATCGCCGACAGGTCGGGATAGCCCTCGTTTGCCGTGACCGCGAGCTCGAGCCAGAGCAGGCCTTCGAAAGTCGCGTAAAGCGCGTGCGCCGCGAACGCGCCGCCTGCGTCCCGCTCGTCGCTCGCCCACAGCGCCGCCAGCCGGCCACCACTCGCCGATACGGCTTGCGCCGCGGCGATCCACTGATCGCGCCCGCAGCGCGCGCGCCAGGCCGGCACGGCGCCGGGCAGGGCTTCGAGGGCAAGGCCGGGTAGGGGCGCGCGCATGCGATCAGCCGATCAGCTGCGCGGCCTGACGGTACCAGGCGGCGAGATACGGGGGCATATACAGGCCCAGCAGAAGCACGATCGCGAGGTGCACGAACACGGGCACGAGCGCCGGGCGCTGCGGCAGGCGGGCTGCGCTCGGCTCGCCGAACACCATCGGCTGGACCTTGCCGAAGATCGCGGCAAACGAGATGCCGAGCGAGACGAGCAGGATCGGCGCCGCCCAGGGCGCGTGCGCGATCGCCTGGGTGAGGATGAGGAACTCGCTCGCGAACACGCCGAAGGGCGGCATCCCCAATATCGCGACGGTGCCCAGGGCGAGCCCCCAGCCGACCGTGGGGCTGAGGCGGATCATCCCGCGGATCTCGCTCATCACCTGGCTGCCGGCTTTCTGCGAGGCGTGGCCGACGGCGAAGAAGATCGCGCTCTTCGTGAGCGAGTGCATGGTCATGTGCAGCAGCCCGGCGAAGCTCGCCACCGGCCCGCCCAGGCCGAAGGCGAAGGTGACAAGCCCCATGTGCTCGATCGAGGAGTAGGCGAACATGCGCTTGATGTCTCGCTGGCGCGAGAGAAAGAGCGCGGCGACGGCGACCGAGAGGAGGCCGAAGCCCATCATGAGGTTGCTCGCGAACGGGCGCTCGAGCGCGCCGTCGGTGATCACCTTGAAGCGGATGAGCGAATAAAGCGCCACGTTGAGAAGGAGCCCGGAGAGGACCGCCGACACCGGGGTCGGGCCCTCGGCGTGCGCATCGGGGAGCCAGTTGTGCAACGGCACGAGGCCGACCTTGGTGCCGTAGCCGACCAGCAGGAACACAAAAGCGATCGACATCACCACCGGCTCGAGCTGGCCCTTCACGCCGTCGAGCTGGGTCCAGAGGAGCGCCCCGGCCCCCGCGCCGAGGATCTTCTCGGAGGCAAAGTAGACGAGGATCGTGCCGAGGAGCGCCTGCGCGATGCCGACGCCGCAGAGGATGAAGTACTTCCAGGCCGCTTCCAGCGAGGCGTGCGTGCGATAGAGCGCGACCAGCAGCACGGTGGTGAGCGTCGCCGCCTCCATCGCCACCCACATGATGCCGAGGTTGTTGGTGGTGAGCACGAGCAGCATCGTCAGGGTGAAGAGCTGGTACATGCTGTGGTAGAGGCGCATGCCGCCGTCGGAGACGCGGCCGTGGCTGCGCTCGATGCGCATGTAGGGGCGCGAGAAAAGCGCCGTGGTCATGGCGACGAACGCCGTGAGCGCGACGAGGAAGACGTTGAGCGAATCGACGAAGAACTGGCGCTCGAGCGCCTCGAACGGCCCTTCGGCGATCACGCGCGCGACGAGCGCGGCCGCCGCGGCGAAGGTAAGCGCGCTGAAGCCGGCGTTCAGCTCGGCCGCGCGTGCGCGGTGGCCGGTGAGCGCGAGCACGAGGCCGCCGGCGAGCGGGGAGGCGAGCAGGAGCAGCATCGGCAGGGGCATCAGTGCTCCTTCAGGCGCTCGAGGTGGCGCGTGTCGAGCGAGTCGAAGCGCTCGCGGATCTGGAAGAAGAAGATGCCGAGGATCAGCATGCCGACCAGCACGTCGAGCGCGATGCCGAGCTCGATCACCATCGGCATGCCGTAGACGGCCCCGGTGGCGGCGAAAAAGAGCGCGTTCTCCATGGCGAGGAAGCCGATCACCTGCGGCACTGCCTTGGAGCGCGTGATCATCATGAGGAAGGACAGGAGCGCGCAGGCGAGCGCGATGCCGAGGGTGGCCTTGGTGACCGTGCCGGCGAGGCGCGAGATCGGCAGCGCCAGATTGAAGGCGAGGATCACCAGGACGATCCCGATAAGCATGATGGTCGGGATGTTGAGCAGGGTCTCGATATCCCATTTCACGTTCAGGCGCCGGATCAGGCGGTGCAGGATCCAAGGCAGCGCGAAGACCTTGAGCGCGAGCGTGAGCGCCGCGGAGTAGTAGAGATGGGACTGGCCGGTCATCCAGGCGACGAGCGCGGTCGACAGGAACAGCATGAAGCCCTGCGCGGCGAAGAGATTGATGAGCGAGAGGATGCGCCGCTGCGAGAGCATCGCGAAGGCGAGGAGCAGCATGGTGGCGGCGAAGAGGTTGACGAGCTGGGGGCCGTAGTGCTGCAGCATCTAGGTGCGCTCCAGCAGGACGTGCACGAGCATGGCCAGAACCGCGAGCAGGAAAGCGGTGCCGAGGAATTCGGGGGCTCGGAAAATGCGCATCTTGGCCGAAAGCATCTCGATCAAAGCGAGGAGCGCGCCGCCCACGGCGAGCTTGGCGAGGAGCGCCGGCAGGGCGAGCACGAGGCCGAGCCAGTCCCCGCCGTTGGCGACGCCCCACGGGAAGAAAAGCGCGAGGCCGATGCAGGAATACACGAAGAGCTTGAGGCTCGCCGCCCATTCGATCATGGCGAGGTGGCGGCCGGAGTATTCGAGCACCATCGCCTCGTGGATCATGGTGAGCTCGAGGTGGGTCGCCGGGTTGTCCACCGGAATCCGCGCGTTCTCGGCGAGCGAGACCATGGTGAAGGCGACGCCGGCGAACGCCATGCTCGGGTAGATGACGAGCTCCTTGTGGGCGAGCGTCTCGACGATGGTGGCGAGCGAAGTCGAGTTCGAGATGAGCGAGGCGGTGAAGAGGACCATGAGGAGCGCGGGCTCGGCCAGGAACCCCACCAGCATCTCGCGGCGCGCACCGAGCGTGCCGAAGGCGGTGCCGACGTCCATGCCGGCGAGCGCGATGAACAGGCGCGCGAGCGCGAGCAGGCCCACGAGCGCAATCGCGTCGGCGGCGGCATTGAGCGGCAGGTCGGTGGCGAGGGTCGGCACGATCGCCGCCGCCGAGCACAGGCAACCGAAGACGAGGTAGGGCGCGAAGCGGAAAAGGGGCGATGCGCCGTGCGCGAGGACGACCTCCTTCTGGAAGAGCTTGGCGAGCGTGCGGTAGGGCTGCAGGAGCGGCGGAGCACTCTTCGACTGCAGCCAGGCGCGACACTGGTTGACCCAGCCGGTGAGCAGCGGCGCGAGCAGCACGGCAAGCGCGAGCTCGGTGAACTGCGCGGACAGGCCGGAGGCGCTCGTCATCGAATGAAGAGCAGCAGCGCGAGCAGCGTCGCGAAGCTGTAGGCGAGGTAGACCGAGATTCGGCCGCGCTGCAGCAGGGTCACGGCGGCGGTCAGCCGCTCCACGAGGCGGGCGACCGGCAGGTAAAGCCAGTACCAGAGGCGGTCTTCAGCCGTGGCCGAAAACCGCGGCCGCGCATCGTCGGGCGCGGGCTCGTGCTGCGTGAGCCGGAAAAAGGGCGAGAAGACGACGCGCACCGGTTGGCCGAAGCCTTCGGCGGTGTCCTGCATGCGCGCGTCCTGCGCCGGGAAGCCGCAGTCCCAGGCCGGCCCGCGGCGCACGCGGCCGTGGTAGAAGGCGCGCACGGCGAGCCAGGCGGCTGCCACGAGAAGCGCGGTCACGACGAACACGAGCACCGGGCTGTAGCTGGCGCGCTCGGCGTTGATCGGAGCGAGGAAGAGCCAGCCTTGCGCGAGGCTGCCGATGGCGCGCCCGGTCAGCGCGCGCGTGATCGGCTCGAGCAGCCCGATCACCGTGACGGGCGCAAGGCCGAGGATCACGCAGGCCGCGGCGAGCCAGGCAAGGCCCGTGCGCTCCCAGGCGCCGGCCTCGTGCGCTTCCGCAAGCTTCGGCTCGCGGTGCTGGCCGAGGAAAACGACGCCGAAGAACTTCACCATGACGTACCCCGAGAGCGCGGCCGTGAGCGCCACCGCGGCAGCGGCGACCGGCACGAGCATGTTCAGGTAGCCGTGCGGCAGGCCCGGGGTGAAGAGAAACGCCTGCAGCAGGAGCCATTCCGAGGCGAAGCCGTTGGAAGGCGGCAGGCCGGCGATCGCGATGGTGCCGATCAACGCGCACCACGCCACCCAGGGCATGCGGCGGATGAGGCCCCCGAGGCGCCCGAGCGAGCGCTCGCGCGTGGCGTGCAGCACCGAGCCGGTGCAAAGGAAGAGCAGGCTCTTGTAGAAGGCGTGGTTTAGGCAATGAAACAGCGTCGCCGTGAGCGCGAGCGCGGCGAGCGCGTCCATGCCGAAGCCGCGGAAGAGGAGCGTGAGCCCGAAGCCGGCGAAGACGAGGCCGATATTCTCGATCGAGGAATAGGCGAGCAGCCGCTTCATGTCGCTCTGCACCGCGGCGAAGACGATGCCGCCCAGCGCCGAGACGAGGCCGAGCGCGAGGGCCACCACGCCCCACCACCAGAGCGGCCAGCCGATCAGATCGAGCGTCACGCGCACGAGGCCGTACACCGCGGTCTTCAGCATTACCGCCGAGAGGAGCGCCGAGACGGGCGAGGGCGCGGCCGGATGCGCCTCCGGGAGCCAGACGTGCAGCGGCACGAGCCCGGCTTTGGCGCCGAAGCCGAGGAGCGCGAGCAGGAACGCCGCGGTCGCCCAGCCCGGCGTGGGCTGCAGCGCGCGCATGTGCTCGAAGGTGTAGTCGCCCGAGCCCGCCTGCAGCGCGCCGAAGGAAAGGAGGATCGCGATCGCGCCGATGTGCGCGATGAGGAGGTAGAGGTAGCCCGCGCGCCGGATCTCGGCATGCTGGTGGTCGCAGGTGACGAGGAAGAACGACGAGAGCGCCATCGTCTCCCAGGCGACCATGAAAAAGTACGCGTCGTTGGCAACCATGACGAGCGCCATGCTGGCGAGAAACACGTGCAGGTAGAGCGCGATCAGCCCCGGCGCCGTGCCCTGAGGCTGGCGGAAGTAGCCGCAGGCGTAGACCGAGACGCCCGCCGAGACCGCGCCAAGGAGCAGCAGGAAAAAGGAGGAAAGCGCGTCCAGGCGCGCATGGAACGGCAGGTCCGGCAGGCCGAGCGGCAGCACGAGCTCGGCCGCGGGGCTGAAGATCGCGGCGAGCGCGACCGCGGCGAGCGCGAGCCCGACGAGCGCCCCGGCCGGATACAGCACGCGCGTCGCCCACTGCACGCTCGAGGGTCGCGCGAGGCCGAGCCCGCCGAGCGCGAGCCATGCGCACGCGAGGGCGAGCACCTGGTCGAGCGGGGTGGCCAGCAGGCTCACGCGGCGCTCAGGCTTTCGGCGGGCGCTTGCTTGCGCGGAGCAGCCAGTCGGGCAGCGGGCGGTCGCCCGCGTTGGCGATCACGTATTCGCGGATGAGCTGGCGCACGACCTGCGAGGGCGTGCGGTCCTGCGCCGCGCAGATCTCCTCGAACATGCGCTTCTTGCGCGGGTCGAGCAGGACGGTGAAGCGGGCGGTCTTGTTCTCCATGCGGTGCTCCCGTGGGGCACCGCGATGGTATTACAACGACATTATAATGTAAATATCATCTGGTTCTCATTCACTTGACTCTCATGCCGGGCTGCGCACCCGAGTCCGGTGAGAGCAGGAACACGCCCGGCCCCTCGCCCGATGCGGCCAGCACCATTCCTTCCGAGACGCCGAACTTCATCTTGCGCGGGGCGAGGTTCGCCACCACCACCGTGAGCCGGCCTTCCAGCTTGGCCGGGTCGTAGGCCGACTTGATTCCCGCGAAAACGGTTCTCGTCGCGCCGCCCGTGTCGAGCGTGAGCTTCAGGAGCTTGTCCGCGCCCTCCACCGGTTCGGCCTTGACGATCTTCGCCACTCGAAGGTCGAGCTTGTTGAAGTCATCGATCGAGATATCGCTCGTTGCCGTGGTCACGGACTTCTCCTTGGTTTCTTCCACTCCGAACAGGGCGTCGAGCTGCTTTTCCTCGACCCGCTGCATGAGGTGCTTGTATTCGCCCACCGCGTGGCCCGCCGGGAGCAGTGCCTGCGCGTCCGCCCAGCCGAGCTCTTTCACGTCAAGGAAGCCCTCGACCTGCTTCGCGAGGCGCGGCAAAACCGGCTTGAGGTAAATCGTCAGCAGGCGGAAGATCTGCATCGAGTCGGAGCAGGCGTTCTGGAGCGCGGCCTCGGCGCCCGGTTTTTTCGCCAGCTCCCAGGGCTTCACCTGGTCGACGTAGGCATTGGCCTGGTCGGCCCAGTGCATGACCTGCCGCAGCGCCTTGCCGAATTCCCGGCTTTCATAAAGGTCGGCGACATTTTTCGCATCCGCCTGGATCTCGCCCACCAGCTTGCTGTCGGCCTCGACCAGCTTTCCGCCGAAGCGCTTGGAAAGAAAGCCGGCCGCGCGGCTCGCGATGTTCACGTACTTGCCGATGAGGTCGCTGTTGATGCGCGCGATGAAATCGTCCGGATTGAAATCCAGATCCTCTACATTGGCGTTCAGCTTCGCGGCGATGTAGTAGCGCAGCCACTCGGGGTTCATGCCGAGCTGGAGGTATTTGAGCGGGTCGATGCCGGTGCCGCGGGACTTGGACATCTTCTCGCCCGAGACCTGGATGAAGCCGTGCACCCACACGTGATCGGGTTCCTTGTAAGGAACGCCGGAAAATTTCAGCATCGCCGGCCAGAACAAGGTGTGGAAGTAGATGATGTCCTTGCCGATGAAGTGGATCTGCTCGAAGTCCTTCAGTGTTTTCTCAAAATCGAGTTTCTCTTTCGTGCAGTAGTTCTTCAGGCTGGCGAGGTACCCGATCGGCGCATCCAGCCAGACGTAGAGGTATTTCTCTTCCTTGATATCGGGCACCCGGATGCCGAAATAGGGCGGGTCGCGCGAGATGTCCCAGTCGCCGAGCGCCTTGTCGCCCTCGCCCTCGAGCCACTCTTTTGCCTTGTTGACAACCTGCGGCTGCAGGCGCCCCGGCTGCTCGAGCCACTGCTGGATGAAGGCCTTGCACTTCGCGTCGGAGAGCTTGAAGAAGTAGTGATCCGAGCTCTTCAGGAGCGGTTTCGCGCCGGTGAGGGTGGAGTAGGGATTCTTCAGCGCGGTCGCGGGATAGACGGAGCTGCAGTTCTCGCACGCATCGCCGTACTGGTCCTTCGCGCCGCAGTTCGGGCATTCGCCCTTCACGTAGCGGTCGGCGAGGTACATGCCCTTCACCGGATCGAAGAACTGCTCGACCGGCTTGGAATAGACGAGCCCGGCCTTGTCGAGCTTGCGGAAGATGTCCTGCGAGAGCGCGGTGTTCTCGGCCGAATGCGTCGAGTGCCAGTTGTCGTACGAAAGATGAAAGCCGTCGAGGTATTCGCGACGCCCGGCCTGGATCCGCCCGACGAACGCCTCGGGCGTGACGCCCGCTTTTTCCGCGGCGAGCATGATCGGCGCGCCGTGCGAGTCGTCCGCGCCGACGAAATGCACTTCGTGGCCCTGCATTCTCTGGAAGCGAACCCAGATGTCGGCCTGGATGTACTCCATGATGTGGCCGATGTGGAAAGGGCCGTTCGCGTACGGCAGAGCAGTGGTGACGAAGAGCCTGCGGCGGGACATCGTGAAGCGGAAGACCTGCGCGGGAAAAGGCTAATTTTAGCTTACACTTGAAGCATGTCCGTCTCTGAAGCCGACGTTCAATCCGCGCTCTCGCGCGTCGTCGATCCGAATACCGGGAAGGATTTTTCAGCCAGCCGCGCGCTGAAGAACGTGAAGGTCGACGGCGGCAAGGTTTCCGTCGAGATCGAGCTCGGCTATCCGGGCAAGAGCCAGTTCGAGCCGATTCGCCGCATGGTGATCGATGCGCTCAAAGGCGCCGGCGCGCCGGGCGCGAGCGTCAACGTGCGCTCGAAGGTCGTCTCGCACGCGGTGCAGCGCGGCGTGAAGCTCGTCCCCGGCATCAAGAACATCATCGCGGTGGCCTCGGGCAAGGGCGGCGTCGGCAAGAGCACCACGGCGGTCAACCTGGCACTCGCGCTTGCCGCCGAGGGCGCCACCGTCGGCATGCTCGACGCCGACATCTACGGCCCCTCGCAGCAGATGATGCTCGGCATCGAGGGGCGGCCGCAGATCGACGAACAGGACGAGAAGATCGTTCCCATGGAGCGGCACGGCATCAAGACGATGTCGCTGGGACTCATCACGGATCCGGACACGCCGGTGATCTGGCGCGGTCCGATGGTGATGAAGGCGATCGACCAGTTCCTCACCGACGTGAAGTGGGGCAACCTCGACTTCATGATCATCGACCTTCCCCCCGGCACGGGCGACGCGCAGCTCACGCTGACGCAGAAGGCAGGACTCACCGGCGCGGTCGTCGTCACGACACCGCAGGACGTCGCGCTCATCGACGCGCGCAAAGGGCTGGCGATGTTCCGCAAAGTGAACGTTCCGGTCCTCGGCATCGTCGAGAACATGAGCTACTACCTCTGCCGGCACTGCGGCGAGCGCGAAGAGATCTTCGGTCACGGCGGCGGCCGCAAGACCGCCTCCATGCTCGGCGTGCCATTCCTCG
>DATAID010000053.1:0-35162 GCA_036262835.1 Burkholderiales bacterium
CCTGCCGATCCAGCAGACCGTGCGGCGGGCCGACACGCGCTTCCAGCTCGGTTTCGCGACCGAAGCGAAGAAGCGCGTCGAGCCCGCGGATGGCTTCGTCCTGTCGGCCTCGCGCGCCGGCCTGCATGTGCTCGCGCGCAACGAGGGCGAGCTCGCCGCGCCCTTGCAGACGCTGCTCACGCTCTACGGCCCGGCGCTGGAGATTGGCCGACCCGCCGCGCGCCTCATCCACGGAATCCCGGTGCAGGAGCCGATCATGCACTTCAGGGTCAGCCTCCACACGGCGGATCTGCCGGCGGTGAAGCGCGCTTTGCGAGAAAGGGGAGCGAGCATCGAGGAGGAGTACGTCCGTACCCTCCACGCCGTGGTGCGCGGCGAAGCTCCGCTCGCCCGCCTGATCGGATTCCCCGCCGAGCTGCGCTTGATGGCCTATGAGCACGCACGCTGCTGGATCGTACTCAGCCACTACGCGCCCGTACCGCTCGACCCGCTGGCCGCCTAGGCGCGCGTTTTCTTTCCCGAGCGCCGGGGCGCGCCCGCGGCTCGCCCTGCTTCTTGGCGATGTGATGCAGGCCGGCTAGGGCGGGGGCCACGACCTTGAGGTCGGCGCCTTCCGAATACACGGCGTAGACGGGGTAGAGGTACTCCGGCGCCCCCCGCACCAGGCGGAGGCGGCGGCTGCGCAGGTAAGGGGCCGCCGCGTGGGCGCGGAAATAACCGGTGCCGCCCGCCTTCAGGATGTATTGCAGCCCGAGCGGCCCGAGGCCGACGAAGGTGCCGGGGTTGGAGAACTCGGGAAAGGAGAGGCTGTGCTGGGCCGCAAAGTCCGGCCCCCAGTCGACGTACACATAATCGGCGGCGCTGCGCTCGCCCTTGGACTTCCTGGTCGTCACGAGGAGGAGCTTTTCCTCCATGAGCAGCTCGACCTTGAGCCCCGGCCGAAGCTGGGGCGCATACAGGACGGCAATGTCCAGGATCCCCTCGCTGACCTGGTTCATGAGGCCCTCGGGCAGTCCGACTTGCGCGCGCAACGCGAGCTGCGGCGTCGAGCGGCGCATCCAGACCAGCCAGTCGAGCAGGAAGGGATTCCACAGACTCAGCTCGCCTCCGACGCGACGACGGCGCGCAGGCCCGGCGGCACCGCCACCTGGTGGCGCGCCCGCTCCCAGACCTGGATGAGCAGCGGCGCATAGCGCAGGAATTGCTCGCCCGCGGGCGTGAGCGTTGCCCCTGACTTGTTGCGCACGAAGAGCTTCCGGCCCAGCTGCGACTCGAGCGACTGCACCCGCACGCTCACGGCCGTCTGCGTGACATGCAGCCGCTCCGCCGCGCGCGCGAAGTTTCCGCAGTCGACGATCTCGAGAAAAGTGCGCGCGAGAGTGATGTCCATGGCGCGGTACGAGCGTGAAGCTTACGCCGCGGCTGCCCGGAACTGCATGACGCGGTTCCTGCCCTCCTGCTTCGCCTTGTACATGGCGCGATCGGCGCGCGCGACGAGCGCGTCCATCGTGTTGCCGTCGTCGGGATGGCAGGCGAGCCCGATGCTCACGCTGCAGACGACGCGCTTCTCGTTCACTTCGAGCGGCGCGCCGATCACCGCATCGCGGATGCGCTCGGCGACTTCCAGCGCGCCGCGGGGCGGCGTCTCGGGCAGCAGCACGATGAACTCGTCCCCGCCGTAGCGCGCGAGCACATCCGTGTAGCGCAGCTCGGCCTGGATCGTGCGCGTGAGCTGGCGCAGCAGCCGGTTGCCCGCGTCGTGGCCGTAGTTGTCGTTCACCGCCTTCAGGTTGTCCGAGTCGATCATGAGGAGGGTCGCGGGGCGGTTATAGCGCAGCGCCTGGCCGAAGAGCCGGTTCGCGGCGATGGAGAAGCCGCGCATGTTCAGCAACCCGGTCAGCTCGTCGGTCTCCGAAAGGAGCTTCGCGCGGTTGAGGCCGTAGCGGATGTCGGCCGAGAACATGGTCACGATGTAGGCCACGAGCAGCACCGGCGCGATCTGCGCCGCGAAGCCGCCGAGGAAGTTGAGCGTGAACAGGCGGTCCATCGTGATGCCGCCCAGGTACACATGGCAGGCCGCGATCAGCGCCACCTCGACGAGCGTGGTCAGCTTGCCGAGGGTGAGCGCCGCCGTGATCACCGGCAGGAGGTAGGTGTTGATGAGCGGGCTCGAGAGGCCGCCGCTGAAATAGAGCACCCAGGTGATGAAGGCGATCATGGCCCAGGTCTCGAGGGCGACCTTCCAGCGCGACTCGCGCCGGTAGAAGTTGGCGTAGCGGAAGGCGAGCACGAAGGCGGCGTAGAAGAAGCACGAGGCAAGCACCGCGGCCTCGGACTCCTTGTCCGTGCTGTCGCCGCCATAGATCGAGTAAAGGAGGACGAGGATCAGCAGCAGCCAGTGGATCTCGGCCACCGTGCGCGAGATGCCGCGCAGCTCCTCCTGCTCGATGCTGGGCCCAGTGCCCCGCCCCGCGGCTGGATGCGGATGAATCGACATTTCGAAAAACCCCCGAGCGCAAATCTTATCCGAAACCTTATCCGAAACGCCGGTCCTGACCCGTTTTCACAAGCGAATCTGCGGGATACGCGAGGCAAACGCGGCGCCAAGCACCGCGACGCACGCCGCGCCCATGAAGCAAAGGTGAAAAGCGTGCACCACGGGCGCGACGTCCGCGCTCCCTTTCAGCGCGGCCTCGAGGTTGAGCCCCTGTAGCAGCCCGAACACCACCGAGCCAAAGAGCGCGGTTCCCACCGCCGAGCCGAGCGAGCGAAAGAGCGATACCGTCGCCGCCGCCGCGCCCAGGCGCGCCCGCCCGGCCGCCGTCTGGACGATGAGCTGCGCGCAGGGCATCACCGTGCCGAAACCGACGCCCGCGCCGAAGCCGACCGCGCAGACGAGCGCAGGCGATGGCGGCACGAAGCCCAGCACGAGCAGCATCACCGCCGCCCAAGCAAGGCCGAGGCTCGGCCAGCGCGAGATCCGGCCGCTGCGCGCGATGATGCGCCCGGTGATCGTCGCGCCGGCCACCAGGCCGAAGGTGAGCGGCAGCATGAGCAGGCCCGCGCGCGCCGGATCGACGCGATGCCCGAGCTGCAGGTAGATGGGCAGGAAGAAAATGAGCGAGAACATGCAGGCGGTGAAGCAGACGACCGTGGCGGCGATGAGGCCGATGGGCCGGATGCGCAGCAGCTCGAGCGGGAGAAAGGGCGCCGCGCGGGCGCGCTCATACCAGACGAGCCCCGACCACAAGGCGATCGACACGAGCGCGAGCGCGACCCCGAGGACCGAAAGCCAGGCAAAGCGGCTGCCGCCGAAGCCGAGCCAGAGCAGACCGGTCGTCGCGGCGAGCGCGAACCAGGCGACCCCGAGCCGGTCTTGCAGCGCCGCGCCGCGGTCGGCGAGCGGCGTCCTTGCGAGTCGCGATAGCCGCCAGGCGGCGAAGGCGCAGAGCGGCAGATTCACCCAGAAGAGCCAGCGCCAGCTCGCGTGCGCGACGGCGAAGCCGCCGATCACCGGCCCCGTGACGCTCGCGAGCGTGAACACCGCGGCGAAATAGCCCTGGAAGCGGCCGCGCTCGCGCGGCGGCACCAGCTCGCCAATCAGCGCCTGCGACATCACCATGAGGCCGCCGCCGCCCAGCCCCTGCACCACACGCCCGGCGATCAGCACCGGCATCGAGGGCGCAAGCCCGCAGGCGATCGAGCCGAGCGCGAAAACGGCGACCGCACCGGCGAGCACGTCGCGCCGTCCGTGCCGGTCGCCGAGACGCCCATAGAGGGGGCCCATCACGGTGACCGCGAGGAGGTAGCCCACCGCGATCCAGGAAGTGTCTCGCAGGCCGCCGAGATCGGCGGCGATCGCCGGGGTCGCGGTGGCGAGCAGCGTCTGGTCGACCGCCGCGAGGAACATCGGCAGCATGACCGCCGAAAAAATGGCGAGGAAGTCGCGCACGCTCACCTGCGGCGCGCGCGCCTCACTTGAGACGGGCTCCACGCCCGTCCGTCTTACCAGCAAATCCAGGGGCGCGGCTACCCTGCCCCTAGGCTGCCTGGCGCCGTCCCGCGTGCCGGCCCTCGCCGATTTCCTCGATGAGCTTGCGGCTGAAGGCCGGGATGTCGGCCGGCTTGCGGCTCGAGACAAGACCGTGGTCGACCACCACCGGCTCGTCGATCCAGCGCGCGCCGGCGTTGGCGAGATCGGTCTTGAGCGAAGGCCAGGAGGTGAGGGTGCGGCCCTTCACGACGCCCGCCTCGATCAAGGTCCAGGGGCCGTGGCAGATCACGCCGACGGGCTTGCCGCGCTCGACGAACTCGCGCGCGAACTTCACCGCGGCGGGATTCGTGCGCAGCTGGTCCGGGTTCGCCACGCCGCCCGGCAGGAGCAGCGCGTCGAAGTCGTCGACGTTCGCCTTCGCCACCTCCACGTCGACCGGAAACCGGTCGCCCTTGTCGAAATGGTTCCAGCCCTGCACTTCGCCCTTCGCGGGCGACACGATCGCGGTGCTCGCGCCCGCTTCCTCGAGCGCGTTGCGCGGGCCGGTCATCTCCGACTGCTCGAAGCCCTCGGCGACGAGGATCGCAACTTTCTTGCCGTTCAGCATGGCGCCTCCTTTCAGTGGCGCGACACGCCGGCGAGCGCATCGCCCGCCTTGCCTTTTTTAGCGGCGGCGAGATCGCCCAGCGAAACGATGCCGACGAGGCGCTTGTCTCGATTGAGCACCGGCAAACGCCGGATCTGCAGCTCGCCCATGTTGCGGGCGAGATCGTCGACCGACTCGTCCTCGTAGACGTACTTGATCTCGGCGGACATGATGTCGCGCACGCGGCACTCGTCGGGCGCCTTGCCGCGCGCGACCGCGCGCAGCGCGATGTCCCGGTCGGTCAGGATCCCGACGATCCTGTCGTCCTCGCCCACCGGAATGCTGCCGGCGTCGATCTCCGCCATCATCTCGGCGGCGTGCTGCACGGTGTCGTTCGGCGACGCGAGCTTCACGTCGCGGCTCATGACGTCTCGTATGCGCATAGGGAGTCTCCTTTCGAATAGCGTGGGAAATCCCCGCGCGCGCGAAGTTCCCGCGCGCTGCTGTCGTCCTTTCGGGGACGGCGCCGCTAGCCCAGGACGTCTTTGGTGCTCGTGATGAGCACGCAGGTGCAGCCGGTCTCGCTCCACACGCGCTTGTCGCCGGTGCCCGGCGTGGCGCGGTTGTAGTCGCCGGGGAAGAGCTTGCGGTCGTCGATCCAGAGCTCGCCGCTCAGAAGGTGGAGCTCCTCCACGCCCGCGTGGGTGTGCGGCGGATACTCGGCCCCCGGCGTGAGCGTCACGAGCATGCTCACCACATGCTTTTCTTCGTCGGTGGCGAGCAGCTTCACGCTGATGCCGGGCGCCACGTTCTCCCACGCCGGCCAGCTCGCCTGGCGGCGCGAAGGCAGGAGCGGCGCGGTGCCGGTTCCCGCCGCGATGCGCAGCGCGAGGCGCGCCTGCAGCGACGGGGCCGGCCGCAGCACGTCCTTCGGCCAGGCGACGAACGAGTCGAGGAGCGGCTTCAGCATGCCGTGCTCGCGCGTGCAGGCCTCGCACGAGGCGAGATGCGCCTCGACCGCGGCCGCTTCCCTCTCAGGGAGCGCGCCGAGCGTGTAGGCGCAGACCTGCTCCGACTGGTCGCAGAGGCGCGGCTCGAGGCTCATGACGTTTCCGGTCCGGCGGCGAGGGCCTTGCGCAGCTTGTGCAGCCCGGAGCGGATGCGCGTCTTGACGGTGCCGAGCGGCTCGTTCAGGCGCGCGGCCACCTCGACATGCGTGAGCTCGTCGAAAAACGCGGACTCGATCGCCCTGCGCTCATCGGCGTTGAGGCACGCAAGCGCCCCTTGCAGGGAAGCAGCCTGCTCGAGGAGCTCCACGGGGTCCTTCGCGGGCGGCGCCGCCTCCTCGGCCGCATCGGCGGGTGCGCCGCCGTTCGCGCGCTTCTTGCGCTGGTCGAACCGCAGGCGATCGATCGAGCGCGAGCGCGCCTGGTTCATGATCCAGCCGAGCACGGTGCCGTTGGCCGGGTCATAGCGCGAGGCCTTGCGCCACACATCGTGGAAGACGTCGAGCGTCACTTCCTCGGCCACCTCTCGGCTGCCGGTGAGCCGCACGGCGAGCGTAAAGACCGGACGGTGGGCTCTCTCGTACAGGGCATGCAGCGCCACCTGGTCGCCCGCGGCGCTCGCGCGAACGAGATCGACCCATTCGCGCTCGGTGACGAGCTTCGCGGGCTTGCGCGCATAGAGCACGTCGCCCAGCGTCGGCTCGGCAACCCGCGCGACAGTGGGCGCCGTCGGCGTCGCGGCACCCTCGCCCCGTGTCTCGATGTAGTCCATGCCGAGGGCGAAGGATACACAACGTCTTTGAACGGGAAAGTCACTGGATGCACTACAGAGAGCCGGGAAATTCCGTGAAGCGCCGCAGCGCCGGCCTGTCCCGCTCGGCCAGCATCAGGTCGAGGACTTCGAGCAGCAACGGGTCGGGAACGCGCCGGTGGCCCACCATGTACTGCGCCAAGATCGTTTCGTTCGTACCGAGGCGCACCGCAAGCTCGGGCATTCCGCCCACCAGGTCCGCCGCCGCCCGCAAAATCCTGCCCGCCCTCGTGCTCATGTTTCATCTATCCCTTGGCCGGTGCCTAAGTGTCCAAAACGCCAACCGGGCGAAGACGGATTGACCGGTGCGAATGAATTATCTGCGCCTGGGTTTCTTTCGGGCCTCCTCGGCTTCATCCAGGCCGCCGCCCAGTCCCGCTTCATCGGCGCCGACGACGCGATCGGTACCGCGATCCGCTCCCGGGTCGGGCGGACGGTTGCCCGGGCCGGCGCGCTCGCCGGTGCGGTGACGGTCGCTGTCGGCGTCCATGCCCTCGCGCTCCGTCGCCGGCGTATTGGGCATGTCCGAGCCGCTGTCGGAGCTGTCGCTCGGCCCCAGCGTGCGGGTGTCGTGGCCTTTGGGCCGCTTTTTCGAATCGTCCGGCGCGTTGTCCGGATCAAGCGTGCTCGTTCCGGCCATGGCGCTACGCTTTGCGCTCGCTGTCGTGGACGGAGCCGCGCCAGCCGCCGGTCTCGTTGCCGCGCTCCTCGATGAATTCCTTGAACTGCTCGAGCGTTTTCTCGACGCGCCCGCTCAGCACGCCGACGGCCTCGCCCGCGTGCTCCAGCATCCCCTCGGGCTCATAGGCCATCGCGAGATGGATCGCGGTGCGGTTGTCGTCGACCGGGTGGAAGCGCACGGTGCCCGCGTTCGGCGCGCCGCTCACGCTCTTCCAGGAGATGCGCGTGTCGGGCTCCTGCTCGGTGATCTCGGCGTCCCACTCCTTGTCCTTGCCCCACACCTCGGCGTGCCAGTGCACGTGCGTGTCGTCGAGCTGGCGCACTTCCTTCACGCCGGCCATGAAGCGCGGGAATTCCTCGAACTGGGTCCACTGGTTGTACACCGCGCGCAGCGGCGCGCCGACCTCGATTGTCTTTTCGACTCGTTCCATGATCCGTCGCCTCTCCATGTAAAAGCAGTTGGGACGCGGCCGCCAGCGCGAAGTTCAGGCGCTTCCCGTCACCGCACTCGCGAGCGTTTCGTAGGACGCCGCGCGACGCAGCTTCGAGCGCGTCGTCGTGCGGTGCAAACGCGCCAAACGCTTTTGAACTTCACCAGCGCTTCGTGTTCTCCGCAAGATGCGCAAAATCGCCCTCATCAGCGAGCACGCCTCGCCGCTCGCCGCCACCGGCGGCGCGGACGCGGGCGGCCAGAACATCTACGTCGCGCACGTCGCGCGCCAGCTCGCGCGCCACGGCTATCTCGTCGACGTCTTCACCCGGCGCGAGGAGGCGGCCGCCCCCGAAACGGTGCGCACCGACGACGGCTACCGCGTCATCCACCTGAGAGCCGGGCCGGCGCGGCCGATCGCCAAGGAAAAGCTGCTCGTCCACATGGGCGACTTCGCCGAAGGGCTGCTGCGCTGGTTCTGGCGCGCGCGCGCCGGCGGCATTCCGTACGAGCTCGCGCACGCCAACTTCTTCATGTCGGGCCTCGCCGCGCTCGCGGTGAAGCGCGCTTTCGGCGTGCCGCTCGTCATGACCTTCCACGCGCTCGGCAAAGTACGCCGCCGGCACCAGCGCGAGGCCGACGGCTTTCCGGACGCGCGCTTCGAGATCGAGGAGATGCTGGTGCGCGAGGCCGATCGCATCGTCGCGGAGTGCCCGCAGGATCGCGAGGACCTGATCGCGCTCTACGGCGCCCGGCCGCGCCAGATCCATACGGTGCCCTGCGGCTTCGACGCGGGCGAATTCTCGCCGCTCGAGCGCCGCTTCGCGCGCGCGGCGCTGCGCTGGGATCCGAACGCCTTCGTGATCCTGCAGCTCGGGCGCCTCGTGCCGCGCAAGGGCGTCGACAACGTGATCGACGCGCTCGGGCTTCTTCGCGGCGCAGAAGCGCCCGAGCCGCGCCTGTACGTGGTCGGCGGCGACAGCGACGAGCCGGATGAGCAGGCAACGCCGGAAATCGCGCGCCTGCGTAAGATCGCGCGCGACGCGGGCGTCGAAGACCAGGCCGTCTTTGTAGGTCGCCGCGAGCGCGCCGTATTGCGCCTTTACTACGCGGCCTGCGACGTCTTCGTGACGACGCCGTGGTACGAGCCCTTCGGCATTACCCCTGTCGAGGCCATGGCCTGCGCACGGCCGGTGATCGGCTCGCGCGTCGGCGGCATCGCCTCCACGGTCGTCGACGGCGTCACCGGCTATCTCGTGCCGCCCAAGGATCCGGCCGCGCTCGCCGCGCGGCTGGATGCGCTCAGGCGCAATCCGGCCGAAGGCGAAGCGATGGGCCGCGCCGGACGCGCGCGTGCGGCGAGCCTGTACACCTGGCTCGGCGTCGCGCGGCGCCTGGGCGTCGTCTACGAGCGCGCGCTCGCCAGCAAGGCGCCCGAGGCGCGCCCGGCCCGGAGCGCTCTGCAAGTGGCGCTCCAGGCGGGAGCCGCCGGGTGAGCCAGAGCTGGGCCGTGTTCCTCGACAAGGACGGCACGCTCGTGCGCGATGTGCCGTACAACGCGGACCCCGCGCGCATGCAGTTCGCGCCCGGCGCCGAGGAGGCGTTGCGGCGGCTCGCGACGCTGCGCGCTCCGCTCGTCGTGGTGAGCAACCAGCCCGCAGTCGCGCTCCGCCGCTGCGCGATCGCCGACATGAAGGCGGTCGAGCGCCGGCTGCAGGCCATGTTCGACGAATGCGGCGCGAGGCTCGCCGCCTTCTACTTCTGCCCGCACCATCCCGAGGGCGTCGATCCGCTCTATCGCCTCGCCTGCCGCTGCCGCAAGCCCCGGCCGGGGCTGCTGCTGCGCGCCGCGCGGCAGCTCGGCGTGGATCTCGCCGGCTCGTGGATGGTGGGCGACATCCTGGATGACGTGGAAGCCGGCCGGCGCGCCGGCTGCCGCACCGTGCTGATCGACAACGGCAACGAGACCGTGTGGCGCTCCGGCCCGCGGCGCACGCCGCATCACGTCGTCGGAAGCGCGGCCGAGGCCGCGCATCTCATTCTGGCCGCCGCATGAGCGCCGCTCCGGCCCGCTGGCAAAACGCGCGCAACGTGCTTTGCGTGCGGCTCGACAACCTCGGCGACGTGCTCATGACGACGCCGGCGATCCGCGCCCTCAAGGCTGCCGCGCCGGAGCGCTGTATCACGCTGCTCGCTTCCGCCGCCGGCGCGCAGGTCGCCCGCTACCTGCCGGACATCGACCGGGTGTTGCACTACGACGCGCCGTGGATGAAGCCGCCAAGCAGCGGGACCGAGGGCGATCGCGCCATGGTCGAATCGCTCGCGCAAGCGCGCTTCGACGCCGCGGTGCTCTTCACCGTCTACAGCCAGAGCGCGCTTCCGGCGGCGCTCCTTTGCCGCCTCGCGGGCATTCCGCTGCGCATCGCGCACTGCCGCGAGAACCCGTACGAGCTCCTCACCGACTGGGTGAGAGAGACCGAGCCCGACGCGCGCGTGCGCCACGAAGCGCAGCGCCAGCTCGATCTCGTCGCCGAGACCGGCGCCAGCACCGCCGACGTGCGCCTGCGCTTCGAGGTGCCGTCCGCGGCGCGCGCCGAGGCTGCGCGCCTGCTCGCCGAAGTCGGCGTGCGGCCGCCCTTCATCGCGCTGCATCCGGGCGCGAGCGCCGCCTCGCGCCGCTACCCGGCCGCGAAATTCGCCGCGGTGGCGCGCGCCCTCGCCGTGCGGCGCGGCTGCGCGGTGCTCATCACGGGCGGCGCGGGCGAGCAGGAGCTCGCCGCGTGCGTGTGCGCGCTCGCCTGTCACCCGCGCGTTCGCAACGTGGCCGGCGCGCTCGACCTCGGCGGCCTGGGCGCGCTCATCGAGCGCGCCGCGCTGCTCATCGCCAATAACAGCGGGCCCGCGCACATCGCTGCGGCGGTGGGAACGCCCGTGGTCGACCTCTACGCGCTCACCAACCCCCAGCACACGCCCTGGGGGGTGCCGCATCGCGTGCTGTACCGGGACGTGCCCTGCCGGTACTGCTACAAGAGCGTCTGCCCGCTCGGGCACAACGACTGCCTGCATTCGGTCGAGCCGCGCGAAGTCGTGGCCGCGGCCTGCGAGCTCCTCGATGCGCCGGCGCAAGTCGCCGCATCGGCGCACGCGCCGCTGCCGCCCCTGCGGCAGGCGGCCCACTGACGATGGTCACGCTCGGCATCAACGCGGCCTATCACGACCCTTCGGCGGCGCTCGTGCGCGACGGCGTGGTCCTCGCCGCCGCCGAGGAAGAGCGCTTCACGCACGTGAAGCACGGCAAGCGCCCGGTGCCGTTTTCCGCCTGGGAGCTGCCGTTCCACGCTATCGATTACTGCCTGCGCGAAGCCGGCATTGCGCTCGCGCAGGTCGATCACGTCGCCTATTCCTACGACCCGGCGCTCTATCGGCCCGAGACGCCGCTGGACGAGCTTTTCCGCTCCTACGTGCTGCAGGCGCGCGGGCAGCTCGCCGACGGCGCGCCCCACCACCTGAAAAAGCGCTTCTCGGGCGCGCGCGCCGACGGGCCCTACCGTTGGCACAACGTCGAGCACCACCTCGCGCACGAGGCGAGCTGCTTTCTCGCGGCGCCCTTCGAGGAGTGCGCGGTGCTCGCGCTCGACGGGCGCGGCGAGCGCGCGACGACAAGCTACGGCGTCTTCGCCGGGGGCGGGTATCGCCGCATCGGGCAGGTCGACCTGCCCCATTCGCTCGGCCTGCTCTACGAGGAAGTCACCGACTACCTCGGCTTCCTGCACTCCTCCGACGAGTACAAGGTGATGGCGCTCGCCTCGTACGGCGAGCCGGCGTACGCGGCCGAGTTCCGCGACATCCTGCGCCCGGCCCGCGGCGGGGCCTATAAGCTCGCGCCCGCGCGCCTCGCCGAGCGCTTCGGTCCGCCGCGGCCGCGCGGCGGGCCGCTCGAGCCGCGCCACTTCGACCTTGCGCGCTCGCTGCAATGGGCGCTCGAGGAAGCCGTGATGGAGATCGTCGGCTGGCTGCACGCCGAAACGGCGATGGAGAACCTGGCCATGGCGGGGGGCGTCGCGCTCAACTGCGTCATGAACGCGCGCATCCGCCGCGAGGGTCCGTTCCGAAGCGTCTGGGTGCAGCCGGCCGCGGGCGATGCGGGCACCGCGCTCGGCGCCGCGCTCTGGATCGATCACGGCGAGCGCGAGGGCGGCCGGCGCTGGCATATGGAGCACGCCTATCTGGGCCCCTCTTTCGGCGACGAGGAGATCGAGCGCTTCCTCGCCTGGTCGAAGCTCCCCTACCGCCGGCTGGAGAACGTTGCCGAGGATACCGCGCGCATGCTCGCCGAGGGCCGGATCGTCGGCTGGTTCCAGGGCCGCATGGAATTCGGCCCGCGCGCGCTCGGCGCGCGCTCGATCCTCGCCTCGCCGATCGATCCCTCCATGCAGGCGCGCCTGAACGAGATCAAGGACCGCGAGGATTTCCGGCCGGTCGCCCCGGTGGTGATGGAGGAGCACGCGGCCGAATGGTTCGAGGACGCGCACGCCGACCCCTTCATGGTGTTCGTGTGCGACGTGCGGCGCGACAAGGAAGCCCTCGTCCCCGCGGTCCGCCACGTCGACGGCACGGCGCGCGTGCAGACCGTGAACCGCGCGCAGCATCCGCTCTGCTACGACCTGCTGGAGGCGTTCCGGCGCCGCACGGGCGTGCCCGTGCTCGTCAATACCTCCTTCAACACGCGCGGCGAGCCGATCGTGTGCACGCCGCGCGACGCCGTCGAGTGCTTCTGGACCTCGCCCCTGGACGCGCTCGTCATCGGCCCGTTCGCGCTCGAGAAGCGGGGCGCGCCATGACGCCCGCCGTTTCGGTCGTGATTCCGACTTACCGGCGACCGGCGCTGCTGGCCGGCTGCCTCGAGGCGCTCATGCACCAGCAAGGCATCGCCCACAGCTACGAGATCCTCGTCTGCGACGACGGGCCCGATGAAGCGACCCAGGGCGTCGCGACCGCCTACGCCGCGCGCGCCGCGGCGCGCGGCGTGCGCCTCACCTACATCGCGGTGGTCGGGACCCAGGGGCCGGCCGCCGCGCGCAACCGCGGCTGGCGCGCCGCGCGCGCCCCCGTCATCGCCTTTACCGACGACGACACGGTGCCCAGCCGCGGCTGGCTCGCCGCGGGCCTGGCGGCGCTCGCGCGCTGGGACGCCTGGGCGATCGCCGGCCGGATCGAGGTGCCGGTGCCGCCCGAGGCCACCGACTACGAGCGGAACACGGCCGAGCTCGAGCGCACCGAGTTCGCGACCGCCAACTGCTTCGTGCGCAGGAGCGCGCTCGAGCGGATCGGCGGGTTCGACGAGCGCTTCACCGCGGCCTGGCGCGAGGACTCGGACCTCCAGTTCTCGCTCCTGCGCGCCGGCGGCAAGGTGATGCGCACCGACAGCGCGCTCGTCGTGCATCCGGTGCGGCCCGCCCCCTGGGGCGTGAGCATCTCGCAGGTGCGCAAGTCGCACTTCGACGCCCTGCTCTACAAGAAGCACGCGGACTACTACCGCACGCGCATCGCCGCCACGCCCTGGAACTACTACCTGATCGTGGCCGCGCTCGCGGCGGCGGTGCTTGCGGCGCTCGTCGGCCGGCCCGGAATCGGCGCCGCGGCGGGCACGCTCTGGCTCATCCTCACGCTCGCCTTTGCGGCCAAGCGCCTGCGCGCCACTTCGCTCAAGCCCGCGCATGTGGCCGAGATGCTCTGGACCTCGATCGTGATCCCGCCGCTTGCGGTGGCCTGGCGCCTGTACGGCGCCTGCAAGTTCCGGGTGGCCTTCTTCTGATGGAGCGCATCGCCGTCTTTCGCGCCCTGCAGCTCGGCGACATGCTATGCGCCGTGCCGGCGCTCTCCGCCCTGCGCGCCGCGTGGCCCTCGGCGCACATCGCGCTCATCGGCCTGCCCTGGGCGCGGGCTTTCGCCGAGCGCTATCCGATGCTCGTCGACGAGCTGATCGTCTTTCCCGGCGCGCCCGGCTTCCCGGAGCAATCGGAGGAAGGCCACGGCCTGCCCGGGTTTTTTGCCGACGCCCGCCGGCGCGATTTCGACCTCGCGATCCAGCTGCACGGCAGCGGCGGCGTCGCGAACGACATCGTGCTCGGCCTGGGCGCGCGCTCCAATGCGGGGTTCGTGCAGCCCGGCGAGGCGCGCCGAGGCTGCTTCATGCCCTGGCCCGAGCGCGGGCGCGAAACCGAGCGCTGCCTCGCGCTCTTTCGCTACATGGGGCTCGTGCCGGAAACGCCGCCGATGTGGCTGCCGCTCGGGCGCGCCGACCTCGAGGAGTGCGAGGCCGCCCTCAGGCGCTTCGGCGCGCACCGGGCCGAGATCGCGATCGTGCACGCCGGCGCGCAGCTGGCCTCGCGCCGCTGGCCGGCGGAGCGCTTCGGCGCGGTCGCCGACGCGCTCGCCGCCCTGGGATTGACCGTCGCGCTCACCGGAGTCGCGGCCGAAGCGCCGATTGCCGCGGCGGTGCGCCGCGCGATGACGCATCCCGCGCTCGATCTCACCGGAGCGCTCTCGATCGGCGGCCTCGCGGCGCTCATCGAGCGCGCCACGCTCACCGTGTGCAACGACACGGGCATCTCGCACATCGCCGCCGCGCTCGGCGCGCCGAGCCTCGTCATCGCCTCGGGCAGCGACACGCGCCGCTGGGCGCCCGCCGACGGCGAGCGCCATCGCGTGCTCGCCCACTACCCGGCCTGCCGCCCCTGCATGCATCGCGTCTGCCCCTATGGCCACGAGTGCGCCCTCGGCGTCTCGGCCGGCGAGGCGATCGCCGCGGCGCGCCTGCAACTGCGCCTTCATCGCAAGGAGCTTCATGCTGCTTAGGACGCGCGGCAGGCGCCTGCGCGTGCTCACCTGGCACGTGCACGGCAACTATCTGTACTACCTCTCCCAGGCGCCGCACGAGTTTCATCTCGTCACGCGCCCCGGCAACCCGCCGGGCTATGCCGGCAAGGTCGGCCAGCTGCCCTGGGGCGAGAACCTGCACGAGGTGCCGGCCGAGCGCGTTCCCGAGGAGACCTTCGACGTCGTCCTCTACCAGCACCGCATCCACTGGGAGCGCGACCGCCAGGAAGTGCTGACCGAATCGCAACGCAAGCTGCCGCGCCTCTACATCGAGCACGACCCGCCGTTCGAGAGCCCGTTCGGCCAGCGCCACTGGGCCCAGGACCGGGGCCTCGTGCTCGTGCACGTCACGCACTTCAATCGCCTCATGTGGGATTCGGGCGTCACGCGCGCGACCGTCATCGAGCACGGCGTCAAGGTGCCCGAGGGCGTGCGCTACAGCGGCGATCTCGCCAAGGGCCTGGTCATCGTCAACCATCTGCGCGAGCGCGGCCGGCGGCTCGGCGCTGACGCCTACGCCGACATGCGCAAGCGCGTTCCGCTCGATCTCGTCGGCATGGACGCCGAATCGATGGAGGGCCTGGGCGAGGTCGGCAACATGGACCTCGCCGCCTTCAGCGCGCGCTACCGGTTCCTGTTCAATCCGATGCGCTGGACGAGCCTCGGGCTCGCGCTCATCGAGTCGATGATGGTCGGCCTGCCGATCGTCGGCTTTCCGACCACCGAGCTCGCCACCGTCATCCGCAATGGCGAGAGCGGCTACCTCGACAACGACCCCCGGCGCGTGCTGGATGCCATGCGCACGCTGATCGCCGTTCCCGAGCTCGCCCGCTCGTGGGGCGAAGCCGCGCGCAAGCAGGCGGCCGAGCGCTTCGACATCCGCCGCTTCGCCGCCGACTGGGACCGGCTGCTGACCGAAGTGGCCACCTGAAGAAAGGAGACCGACCATGAGAGACAGCTTGCGCAGGCGGGTGCTGGTGACGGGCGGAGCCGGCTTTCTCGGCTCGCACCTCTGCGAGCGGCTGCTCGCCGACGGGCACGACGTGCTTTGCGTGGACAACTTCTACACCGGCACGCGCGACAACATCGCGCGGCTGCTCGCCGAGCCGCGCTTCGAGCTGCTGCGCCACGACATCACCTTCCCGCTCTATGTCGAAGTGGACGAGATCTACAACCTCGCCTGCCCCGCCTCGCCGGTGCACTACCAGCACGACCCGGTGCAGACGCTGAAGACGAGCGTGCACGGCGCGATCAACATGCTCGGGCTCGCCAAGCGCCTGCGCGCGAAGATCCTGCAGGCTTCCACGAGCGAGGTCTACGGCGATCCGGCCGAGCACCCGCAGACCGAGGGCTACTGGGGCCACGTCAACCCGATCGGGCGGCGCTCGTGCTACGACGAGGGCAAGCGCTGCGCCGAGACGCTCTTCATGGACTACCGGCGCCAGTACAACCTGCGCGTGCGCATCGCGCGCATCTTCAACACCTACGGCCCGCGCATGCACGCCTGCGACGGGCGCGTCGTCTCCAACTTCATGATGCAGGCGCTCGCCGGCGCGCCGCTCACCGTCTACGGCGACGGGCGGCAGACGCGCTCGTTCTGCTACGTCGATGACCTCGTCGACGGGCTGGTCGCGCTCATGAACGCGCCCGACGAAGTCACCGGCCCGGTCAACCTCGGCAACCCGCACGAGCTCAGCATGCTCGAGATCGCCGAGCACATCGTCGAGGAGGCGCACGCGCGCACCGGGCTGCGCTCGAAGATCGCCTTCGCGCCGCTGCCCGCCGACGATCCGCGCCAGCGGCGGCCCGACATCACGCTCGCGCGCACGCTCCTCGGCTGGCGGCCCTCGACGCCGCTCGCCGCGGGCCTGAAGCGCACCGCGGACCATTTCCTCGGCCAGCTCTCCGTGCGCGAGAGCGCGGCGCGGGCGCAGGCGAAGGCCGCCTGAGCGACGCTATCAGCGCAAGCAGCCTCGAGCGCGGAAAAACCGCGCTGGTGCAGGACTCCGCCTTCGCGAGCCTCGCCGGATCGCTCTACGGCGGGGTGATCCTGGTCGGTTTCGCGCTCGCGCTTGGCGCCGGGCCGCTCGCGGTGGGCGTGCTGGCCGCCCTGCCGCTCATCGCGCAGGCGCTGCAGCTCCCGGCCATCGCGCTCGTCGAGCGCCTGCGGCGGCGCCGCGCCATCGTGCTCGTCTCGGTGACGGCAGCGCGCGCCTGCATCCTCGCGCTCGCGCTCATCCCCTGGGCGCTCGCGCCCGAGCACCGCCTGCCGGCCCTCATCGCCGCGGAGCTCGCGATCGCGGGCCTGGGCTCGATCGCCGCCTGCGCGCTCAATTCCTGGCTGCACCAGCTGCTGCCGCGCGAGGGGCTCGGGCGCTTCTTCGCCCGGCGCCTTTTCTGGGGCACCGCGGCGGCGTGCGTGGGCGCGCTCGCCGCGGGACTGCTCGTCGATCGCTGGCCCTTCGGCGATCCGCTGCAGGCCTACGCCTTCGTCTTCGCGGCCGGCGCCCTCGCCGGGTTCCTCAGCTCGCACTTCCTCGCCAAGGTGCCCGAGCCGAGGATGGAAAACGCCGGCCCGCGCGTCTCGACCTGGGAAAAGATCCGCACGCCCTTCCGCGACCGCAACTTCCGGCGCCTCATCGTGTTCGTGGGGGCCTGGAACATCGCCTCCAACCTCGCCGCGCCCTTCATCGCCGTCTACCTCATGCGCCAGCTCGCCTACTCGATCAGCACCGTGACGGTGCTCACCGTGTCGAGCCAGCTCGCCAACGCGTTCACGCTCTACGCCTGGGGCCGCGTCTCCGACCGGCTTTCCAACAAGGGCGTGCTCGCGGCGGCGCTGCCCGTGTATTTTGCGAGCCTCTTTGCGCTCATCTTCGCGGGCGTCCCGGAGCCGCACTCGCTCACGCTGCCGCTGCTCTTCCTCGCGCACGTGGCGATGGGCGCCGCCGCAGGCGGCATCGGCCTTGCCACCGGCAATCTCGGGCTCAAGCTCGCGCCGAGCGGCCAGGGCACCGCCTATCTCGCCGCCGTCAGCCTCACGGTCGCGCTCGCCGGCGGCATCGCGCCGATGCTCGGAGGCGCGATCGCCGAGGCGCTGAAAGCCGCCGAGCTTTCGCTGGTGGTGCACTGGTCCTCCTCCGCCAGGCGGGCGGAGTTCGCGGTGCTCCGCTTCGAGCACTGGGAGTTTCTGTTCGCGATTTCCACCGCGGCCGGCTTCTACGTCATGCACGCGCTCTCGCGCCTGCGCGAGGAGGGCGAAGTGCCCCAGCACGAGGTGGTGCAGGCGCTCGCGATGGAAGGCGCGCGCTCGATCAACCAGCTCTCCTCGATCGGCGGCCTGCTCGGCGGCATCGCCGCCTTCGGTCGCCTGCTCGAGCGGCGCCTCGTGCGACGCGGCTGACCGCAGGGCGTCGCGCCGGCGGGGACAGGCGATTGCCAGCCCGTCCGCTAGGCGCCGCCGGCAGAGGGCTCCATACTGAATTCGGTCATGAGCCACTCCTCGTTCCGGGAAGAGCACCGCATCGAGCCCAAGCACCCTGATGACGCCGAAGTGCCGGCGGCTTCCAATGCGATGGAGCCCAGCCCGGGCGACGAGACGCCGAGCGGCGAGCGGCGCGGACGCTTCGGCGCGAAAGTGCCGCCGGCGCACCTTGAGCAGATCGTGGGCGCATGGCCCGAGACACCGCGAGACACCGCCCGCCGGCTCATCGAGGACTACGGGCCGCCCCAGGAATTTTCGGAGTCGCGGCTCGTCTGGTATCACGCCGACGGCAAACGCACCGTGCTTTCGCACGGCCAAGCCACCTAGAAATCCTAAGTCAGCGGCGGATAGGTCACGGCGGTGCCGTTCACCTTTGCGAACGGCGTCATGCGGTGCGGCACCGTGCGAGTCGGGCTTGAAATGTCCTCCGACGCAATGCCGCGTGCAAGGAGCGCATCGGCGATGAGCGAACGATGGCAGCGCCAGGGCACCGCTTCGGCGCACATCACGGCGATGCGTTCGCGTTCGGCCAGCGCGATAAGCGCTTCCAGGCCCCCGGCGAATTCTGGCGTCTGCATGTAATCGGCGTAGCCGCGGAAGGAGGCGTTATGCCATCCGGCGTTCGGCGAGTCGGCGCGCGCGCGGCGCAGTCCGCCGAGCGCCGGCATATGCGTGTAGCCGATGCCCGCGGACTCAAGCGACGCACGCAGGTTTTCCTGGCCGAATTGCGGGTTATGGCGCGATTTCGGCACGGTCCGCACATCGACGACCCGCTGCACGCCGTGCGAGCGCAGGAGCTCCAGGAAATCCGCGGCCGCGCGCGTCGAGTGGCCGACCGTGTAGATCATGCTCAGGCGCCTGCGACGTAGAGATGCCAGTGTGCCCCGACGCCTTTCAACTCATGTAATCCCCTGTCTTCGAAGCGCAGGCCAGAGCCGGCGACAAGGTCCCTGACGATGCTGGAGACCATCACCTCCCCTGGGACCGCGCGCGCGGCGATGCGCGCGCCGATGTGGACCGCTATGCCGGTCACTTTTTCGCCGAGCATCTCGACTTCACCGGTGTGCAGTCCGGCGCGCACATCGAAGCCGAGCTCGAGCGCGTCGTGACCGATCGCCTGAGCGCAGCGCACGGCGCGCGCCGGACCGTCAAAAGTGGCGAAATAGCCGTCGCCGGCCGTGTCGATCTCGCGACCGCGATGAAGCTCGACCTGATCTCGGGCCAGCAGGCAGAAGCGCTCCAGCTGCCGGCTCCAGGCGCGGTCCCCCATGGCGGCAGCGCGGTCCGTGGAACCGGCGATGTCGACGAACATCACTGTGGCGAGAACGCGGTCTGCCTCCTGGACGTGGCGCCTGCCGGTCAGAAATTCCTGGATCTCGCCGAGCACCGGTTCGACCTCGCTCGTCCATGGCAGGTGATCATCGCCGGCAAACTCCACGAATTTCGCGCCGCGAATCTCGCGCGCCATGTAGCGACTGCCGCCGATTCGCGTCGCGCCGTCGCCGCTTCGATGCATGATCACGCTCGGCGCATTGATCACCGGCAGCGCGGCCCGGACGTCGATCTGGCAATTCATCGCCCCGAGGGCAAGCGCGGCCTGCGGACTGGCGCTGCGCATGAGATAGCGGGTCCACCATTGCCGGAACGCAGGATCATGAAGCTTGCTGGGTACGCGCGCCTGCAGGCCGACCGGATGCTCGCCCCAATTGTTGCGCACGTCGGCGAAGAACTCGGCGTACTCCGCTTCCGTACGGCCCCACGGGTAATCAGGCCCCGCGCTCGACTTGGCGTACGAGCCGAACGTCAGCAATGCGGCAGTCCGCTCGGGATAAGTCGCAGCGAACAGCGCACACATCGGCCCGCCTTCCGAAATGCCGAGCAGCGCAGCCCGCCGTGAACCGCATGCATCCATGACGGCCCGCACATCATCCATGCGCTGCTCGAGCGTTGGCAGGCGGTTTTCGTCCACGCGATCCGAAAGCCCGGTGCCGCGCTTGTCGAACAGGATCAGCCGGGAAAATGCCGCGAGTCGCTGCAGGAAGTAGGCGAACGATGGTTCAGTCCAGAACTCGTCGATATTGGAGACCCAGCCCATGACGAGCACGAGATCGAGCGGGCCGTCGCCAACGACCTGATAAGCGATGTTGACGTCGCCGCTACGGGCATAGTGCGTGTGTGGCTGAAAGCCGGGTCTCATTGATCTGCAGTTGTCTGCGCTAAGATCACGATACGCATTCCATCGGTTCGTTTCTCGCTGCGCCACTGACTTATACGCTCGTTTGGCCGCAGGCAACATGTTTTCGGGGAATGTGTCCCGAGCCGACGAAAAAGCCGAGTGATGACGTCGGGGCGGCCCAACCGGACGGAAAAACGGGCGCGGAGATTCCTTTCAATGGGCAAACCGGTGCGCGGCCTCGTCGATCGCCCGCCCGTAGCTTGCGCCGTGCTTTTCGAGCAATCCGTTGTGGCCCGCCGGATCGATCGTGACGAGATCGCTGCGAGGCAGGCGCCGGTTCATCTCGCGCGCCGCCTCGGGCTGAGTGAGCCGGTCGGCCGAGCCGGTGATCACGCGCGCGGGCACGCTAACCTGCGAAACCGTAGCTTCCTCGTTCCAGCGCAGCGCCGCGAGGATTCCCTTCGCCACCACGCCCGGGTGGTCCTTCGCCGCGTACCAGGCGCCTGCATCCAGCTGGCCGCGCGTCAGGTTGCCGCTGAACAGGGCGGCGCGGGCGATCAGGTGGCCGGTGCCGTTGAAATAGGTGAGCCAGTTGGTGATCCACGCCAGCGGCCAGAGCCACACGGTCAGGTGCAGCATCGGCTCGAGCACCGGCCAGCGCAGCGCTTTTTGCACCGCGCTTCCGCTGATCGTGTTGAGCGGATACGTGTAGGTGGTGTCGATGAAGACGAGGCCGTTCACCCGGCGTCGCACAAAGTCGGGATGCAGCCGGCAGAGCGTGAGCATCATCATCCCGCCGATGCTGTGCCCCACCAGCGTGACGCGCTCGGCTTCGGGCGTCTCCTTCTCGATCACGGCGCGCAGGTCCTCGGCCAAGCGCTCGAGCGTGTAGCGCCCATCGGCGGGCTGCGACGACTGTCCCAACCCGGGGAGGTCCCAGAGAACGAGGCGATAGTGCTGCGCGAGATGCCCGCGCGCGTAGCACCAGGCGGCGCTGTCGAGCATCCAGCCGTGGGTCAGCACGAGCGAAGGCTTGTCGGCCGGCCCGTCCTTTTCCACGTAAAGCGCGCTACCGTCGGGCGCCGATAGCCTTCCGGCCGGCCAACCCGGGTTGCGCACGTCCGGCTCATCGCCGCGCGAATAAAAGGCCAGCACGAGATGCCGGCCGAAAAGCGACCATGCCAGCATGACGAGGGCCGCGAGCGGCCACGCGGCGCCCGTCAGCTCATTGGTCGCCCGCGCCCATAGAATCCACAAGGCGCCGAGGGGAACGGCCCAGGACAGGAGTCCTGCAAGCCAGCCGAAAAAGAGGATTAAGGGCATCGTCGTCTCCAGGAAGGGGGATTCCTAGAAGCAAAAATCGCGCCGCGGAACGCGCGGCCCTTCGATCACCGCTCCGCGCGACGGCCGCTCTTGCGCCGCAGGCGCAGGTTCAGCATTTCCACCAGCACCGAGAACGCCATCGCGAAGTACACGTAGGCCTTCGGCACGTGCACGCCCAGCCCATCGGCGATCAGCACCAGGCCGATCATCAGCAGAAACGACAGCGCGAGCATCTTGAGCGTCGGCCGAGCCGAGATGAAGCGCCCGACCGGGCCGGCGAACGCCATCATCAGGCCGACCGAGACGATGACCGCCGCGACCATGATCTCGATCTCGTCCACCATGCCGACCGCGGTGATGATGGAATCGAGCGAGAAGACGATGTCGAGCAAGGCGATCTGCACCAGCACCGCGCCGACCGTGGCGGGCACGGCGCCCGCGCCGCCGCCCTCTTCTCCCTGAAAGAGATGGTGGATCTCGGTCGTGCTCTTCCAGAGGAGGAACAGCCCGCCGCCCAGCAGGATGAGGTCGCGCCCCGACACCGCGCGGCCCAGCACCTCGAAAAGCGGCGCGGTGAGCCCGACCAGCCAGGCGAGCAGCGCGAGCAGCACAATGCGCATCAGCATGGCGAGGAGCAGGCCCAGGCGCCGCACCGCCTCGCGGCGCTGCGCGGGCAGCTTGTCGGCGAGGATCGAGATGAAGACGATGTTGTCGATGCCGAGCACCAGCTCGAGCGCCACCAGCGTGACGAAGGCGAGCCAGGCCTGCGGATCGGCGAGAAGGTTCATGGATCGCGTAGCGAATGCGGATGCGCTATTTCACCAGATGTCAGCCGCTGGCGGCTGGGCAATAATGCGGGCGGCATGTCCGCCCTCCCCCACACGCCCATGATGCAGCAGTACCTGCGCCTGAAAGCGCGGCATCCGGACATCCTCATGTTCTACCGGATGGGCGATTTCTACGAGCTCTTCTACGGCGACGCGGAAAAAGGCTCGCGCCTTCTCGACCTGACGCTCACCACGCGCGGCGAGTCGGCTGGCGCGCCGATCAAGATGGCGGGCGTTCCTGTGCACTCGGTCGAGCAGTACCTCGCCAAGCTCGTGAAGATGGGCGAGTCGGTGGCCATCGCCGAGCAGGTCGGCGACGTGGCGAGCGCGAAAGGGCCGGTCGAGCGGGAGATCACGCGCATCGTGACGCCGGGAACCCTCACCGATCCGGCCTTGCTCGACGAGAAAGCCGACAACATTCTGTTGTCCATCGTGAGAACGAAATCCACGGCCGGGCTGGCGTGGCTGTCTCTGGCGAGCGGCGAACTTCGCCTCGCGGAAGTGGCGCCCCAGGCGCTGGCGAACGAGCTGCGGCGCATCGGCCCGGCGGAAATCCTCGCGAATGAGGAGATCCCCGGCTACCTGACGACGAAGATTCCCGAGTGGAATTTCGATGTGGCGGCCGGCAGGAAGAAGCTGCTCGCGCAGCTCGGTGCCGCCTCGCTCGCCGGCTTCGGCTGCGAGGATCTCGAGCCTGCGCTCGGCGCCTGCGGCGCGCTGCTCGAGTACGCCGGCAAGACGCAGGGCCAGGCGCTCGCGCACGTCAATGCGGTGCGCGCAGAGCGGGCGGGCGAGTACGTGCGCATGGACGCGGCGACGCGCCGCAACCTCGAGCTGACCGAGACGCTGCGAGGCGAGCCGGCGCCGACGCTCTTCTCGCTGCTGGATGAGTGCGCCACCGGCATGGGCAGCCGCCTGCTGCGCCACTGGCTGCACCATCCGCTCAGGGACCATGAAGCGCTGAGGGCCCGGCATGAGGCGATTGAAATTCTTCTCAATGACACTCAGAAAATAACCGCCGCGCTGCGGCAGTTCGCCGATGTCGAGCGCATCGCCGCGCGCATCGCGCTCAGGAACGCGCGCCCGCGCGACCTGTCCGGGCTGCGGGACAGCCTGGGCCTGCTCGACGCATTGAGGGGGCTCCTCCCCTCCGGAAAATTACTGGAGCAACTGAAGCAGGAGCTGCAGATCCCCTCGGAATGCCATTCCCTGCTCTCCAAGGCAATCGCGCGGGAGCCGGGCGCGATGCTGCGCGACGGCGGCGTGATCGCGGAGGGCTATTCAGCCGAACTGGACGAGTTGCGCGGGTTGCAGTCCAACGCCAGCCAGTTTCTGGTGGAGCTGGAGCAAAAAGAAAGACAGAGGACGGGGATTCCGAACCTCCGGGTGGCCTACAACCAGGTGCACGGCTATTACATCGAGGTCACGAATTCGCACGCGGAGAAGATTCCGACCGACTACCGCCGCCGCCAGACGCTCAAGAACGCCGAGCGCTACATCACGCCGGAGCTGAAGACCTTCGAGGACAAGGCGCTCTCGGCGCGCGATCGCGCGCTCGCGCTGGAAAAAACGCTGTACGAGGAGATCCTCAACCTGCTGCAGAAGGACATCACGGCCTTGCAGCGCATCGCGCGCGCGCTGGCGCAGGTGGATGTGCTGTGCGATTTCGCCGTCATCGCCGCGAAGAGAAACTATTGCAGGCCCGAGCTCGTCTCCGACACCCGGGTGGAGATCGAAGCCGGCAGGCACCCGGTCGTGGAATCGCTCGTGGACCCGTTCATCGCCAACGACTGCCGGCTCTCGCCGCTCCGGCAGCTGCTCCTTGTCACCGGCCCGAACATGGGCGGCAAGTCCACCTACATGCGCCAGGTCGCGCTCATCGCCCTGATGGCGCACACCGGCTGCTACGTGCCGGCGAAAAGCGCGCGCCTCGGTCCGATCGACCAGATCTACACGCGCATCGGCGCCTCGGACGACCTCGCCGGCGGGCGCTCGACCTTCATGGTGGAGATGACCGAGAGCGCGGCGATCCTGCACAACGCCACCGCCTCGAGCCTCGTGCTCATGGACGAGATCGGCCGCGGCACCTCGACCTTCGACGGGCTATCGCTCGCCTGGGCGATCGGCCGGCACCTGCTGGAAAAAAACAGGTCGCTCGCGCTCTTCGCCACGCACTACTTCGAGCTGACGCGCCTCGCCGTCGACTACAAGACCGCGGCCAACGTGCACCTGGATGCGGTCGAGCACAAGGACACGATCGTCTTTCTGCACGCGGTCGAGGAAGGGCCGGCCGATCGCAGCTACGGCCTGCAGGTCGCGGCGCTCGCCGGCGTGCCCAAGCCCGTCATCCGCCAGGCGAAGAAGTACCTGGAAATGCTGGAGGAAAAAAGCCTGCGCGACGGAGGCCAGGAAGACCTCTTCATGAAGAAAGAAAAAGAAGAAGCGCCGCAAGGCGATCCGCTGCGCGATGCGCTGCAGGCGGTGAATCCGGACGAGCTCACGCCGCGCGAGGCGCTCGAGCTGCTCTACCGGCTGAAAAAGCTCTGACGGTTACCGGCTCGCGCCGAGGCGCCCGATCAGCGCGACGGCGCCGGCCGCAAGAGCGAGGATCACCGGCGCGCGCTTGACCAGCGCGATCGCGATCACCGTTCCGCCGAGCGCGCCGGCCATGAGGCGGGTTTCGGGCGACCAGCGCTGCGGGACTTTTCTCGTGACGGCCCTCTTCATGATCAACCTCCGGTGGTTTCGCCTCCCATCACCTGCAGCACGGTGCCGGTGATGTAGGAGGAGTCGGCGTTGGAAGCGAGAAAGACGTAGGCCGGCGCCACTTCCTCGGGCTGCGCGGGCCGCCCCATCGGATTGCTCTGGCCGAACTTCGCCACCGCGTCGGGCGGCAGGCCGGCATCCGAGGGATTGAGCGGCGTCCACACCGGGCCCGGCGCCACCACGTTCACGCGGATGCCGCGCTCGATCAGCGACTGCGCGAGGCTCTTGGTGAAGGCGTTGATCGCGCCCTTGGTGGCGGAATAGTCGGGCAGCTGCCGGGAGCCGAAGATGCTCGTTTCCGAGCTCGTGGCGATGATCGCCCCGCCCGGCTTCATGTGCTTGAGCGCCGCGCGCGCAAGACGCACGTACGCGAAAAAGTTGGTGGAAAACGTATACGCGAGCGCCTCGTCGGTGAGCGCCTCGAGCGACTTCTTGCGCTCCTGGTGCGCCGCGTTCGAGACGAGGATGTCGAGGCGTCCGTATTCCTTCGCCGTGCGCTCGACGAGCGCATCGCAGAGGCCGGGCTCGGTCAGGTCGCCGGGCAGCAGCAGGCACTTCGCGCCCGCTCTCTCCACTTCCCGGCAGGTGACCTCGGCGTCGGACTGCTCCTCTTCGAGGTAGTTGATCGCGACCCTCGCGCCCTCGCGCGCGAAGAGCACCGCGACCGCGCGGCCGATGCCGGAATCGCCGCCGGTGATCAGCGCGACCTTGTCACGAAGCTTCCCCGCCGCCTTGTACTCGGGTGCACGATAGCGAGGAGCGGGCTGCAGCGCCGATTCCACGCCCGGCGCATCCTGGTGCTGCTTCGGAAACGGCGGCTGCGGCTCGCGGGCGGCGGGGCGTGACGACATCAGGTGCACCCGCGCAGCAGGTAGAACAGAAAGAGGACCGGGATCGGCACTCCGAGCAACCAGAGGAGGATGTAGCCGATCTTGCCTTGCTGCTTCCAGCGCTTGAGACGTTCCATGACTTGCTCCATTCCGTCGAATGACGGGATAGAAGCAAGCCATGTGCCCTGTCGTCAGTTACAGGCGGGCTGCGTAGCGATCCAGCGACCGAGCTCGCCAAGCGCGCGATCGGCGGCGCGGGCAAACGCGGCCGCGCCGGAGGCGGCATCCGGCCCCGCATTCGGCTCGGCAATGGCGACCTGCCTGGAGACCAGCCCGGCCGGCTGTGCAAGCGCGGCCCGCAGCTCGATGCGCGCCTCGCTCGCTTCCTTCGAGGCGAACACCTGCGTGAACTCCTGGATCTCGACCTCCAGCAGGCAGCGGCCGGCCTTGCCGTCGGCGCCGCGCAGCATCTGCTTGCGCATGAGCTCCGCCGGCGACGCCGCCCAGCGGCTCGTCGCGAAAGGCGCGATCTCGGCCGCGTTTCGGAAGGAGAGCCGGTAGTGCATGTCGGTGCCGTCGAAGGGCGCGACGGCGAGCACGCGCCCGAGGCGCACGGGGGGCAACGGGGCGCTCGGCGGATTCAGCCCCAGGTCGTAGGTTTTCGGTTCCAGGGCGGCGCCGCCCCCGCAACCGGCAAGAACCAGAACGAAAACGAGGATCCGCTTCATTGGAACCCCGGCTCCCCGGGCCCGGGCCGGCCGGGCTTGCGACCGAAGAGCGCGCTCTGCGGATCGCGATCGAGCTGCAGCGCGAGCCGCCCGACGCGCTGCGCGCTGCGCTCGACCGACTCGGCGAGCGCGTTGTAGCGCGGCAGCGTGTCCTCGCGCAGCGATCCCGTGGTGCCGTGCGCTTCGCCGGCGAGCTTGCCCATGCCGTCGACGAGCGTGCGCGCATCCTTGACGAGCGCCTGCGTCTCGCGGGCGAGCTCGGGCAGGGTCTTCGCCGCCGCATTCACGCGCTCGAGCGACTCGCGCGCGAGGCGCCGGTTGTCCTCGCCGAGCCACGCCTCGGTGCGCTCGAGCACGACGGGAAGCCGCTCCGAGGCCACCTGCAGATTGGCGGTGATTTTGTCCAGCGAGGCGAGCGTCGCAGCGATGCGCTTGCGGTTCTCGGGCGTCATCAGATCGTTCAGGCTGGTCATGAGCTGGCGCGCGTCGCGCACCGCGCCCTCGGCATTGTCCGAGAGCGAGTCGATGAACGAGGGCCGCAGCGGCACTTCGGCCACGCCGTCGGGGCCTTTCTCGGCGGGCTGCGTGTTGCTGTAGTCGTCCAGCAGGTGCACGTAGGCGATGCCGGTGATGCCTTCCATGCCGAGCTGGGCGTAGGTGCTGCGCCGGACCGGGATGTTGTCGTTGACCTCGATGCCGACGAGGATCCGGCGCGGGTCCTTCCTGTCCAGGTCGATCGACTTTACGCGCCCGACGCTCATGCCGCGATAGCGCACCTGCGCCTCGGGATTGAGCCCCGAGACGGGAACGGTGGAGACGACGCGGTATTCGGTGCGGTCGAGCGGCACCTTGGCGAGCCATTGCGCCCACAGCGCGATGCAGGCGCTGATGCCCAGAACAAAGAGCCCGGTGATGAGCGCGAACGCGCGGCTTTCCATGTGCGTGGGTCAGGCGTGCTCGAGCGCGCGCTTGCCCCTGTCTCCCCCGAAGAAATTCTGCACGAACTTGTGATCCAGCTCGCGAACGGCCGCGAGCGAATCGCAGGCGATTATATGCTGGTCGGCGAGCACCGCGACCCGGTCGGTCAGTTCGAAGAGCGTGTCCAGGTCGTGGGTGACCATGACGACGGCGAAGCGGTGCTCCTCGCGCAGCCGCTTGATCAGATGGACGAAGCGCTCCGAGCGGTCGGGATCGAGGCCGGCCGTGGGCTCATCGAGGATCAGCAGGTCGGGCGAGAGCGCAAGCGCGCGCGCAAGCGAGACGCGCTTCACCATGCCGCCGGACAGGTTGGCGGGCAGCAGGCTGCCGTGGCGCGGCTCGAGCTCGACCTGGGCGAGCTTGGTGTTGACGATGCCGCGGATCTCCCCTTCCGAGAGGCCGCCGCGCTCGCGCAGGGGAAACGCGATGTTGTCGTACACGGTGAGCGCCGAATAGAGCGCGCCGTTCTGGAACAGCATGCCCATGCGCCGGCGCGCGTCGCGCACCTTCTTCACGCTCGGATCGTCCCACGACACGCCGAAGACGCGCACCCGCCCCGCCTTCGGGCGCTTCAAGCCGAGGATCACGCGCAGGAGCTGCGTCTTGCCGCTGCCCGATCCGCCTACCAACGACAGTACCTCGTCCCGCTTCACCTTGAGATTCAGGTCGCGGTGCAGGATCTGCCCGGCGCCGACCGTGTTGACGAGGCCGTCGATCTCGATGCAGTGGGGATTGTCGTCAGCCCACATTGCGAAGCAGGATCGCGAAGATCGCGTCGAGGATGATCACGCAGGTGATCGCGGCGACCACCGAGCGCGTCACGCCCACCGCGAGGCTGTCGGTGTTCGGGAGCACGCGCAGGCCGTAGTGGCAGGCGACGAAAGCGACCGCGAAGCCGAACGCCGCCGACTTGCCGATGCCGATCCAGAAATTCACCACCTCCACCGCCTCCGGCAGGTGCTGCAGGAACGCCTCGGGCGTGATGCCGAGCGTGAAGCGCGAGACGAGCAGCGCGCCCGCGAGCGCCGCGATGTCGGTGCAGAACGCGACCAGCGGCAGCGCGATCGCGAGCGCGAGCACCTTCGGCAGCACGAGGCGCGAGGTGATCGAGATGCCCATGACCGACAGCGCCTCGACTTCCTCGGTCACGCGCATGACGCCGAGCTGCGCGGTGATCGCCGAGCCCGAGCGCCCGGCGGCGATGATCGAGGCGAGCATCGGCCCGAGCTCGCGCACGACGCCCACGCCGACGATGTTGATGACGAGCATGTCCGCGCCGTAGCGCTTGAGCTGCAGCGCGGAGAGGTAGGTGAGCACGATGCCGACGAGAAATCCCACCAGCATCGTCACCGGCAGCGCGGTCACCCCGGCGCGGAAGATGCCGGCCGAGAATTCGCGCAGGGGAATCTCGGGCGGGCGCCGCGCGAGCCAGCCGACGTCGAGCGCGAGCTGGCCAAGGAGCGTGATGCCGTCGCGAAAATGCACGCCGGCCCCGATCGCGTTCCGGCCGATGCTTTCCACGGTATTGAGCGGGTCGAACTTCTTCGGCTCGCGCTGCACGAGCAGGCCCTCGTTCACCTGCTGCAGCATCTCGCGGTAGCGCGGCGCGATCTCGACTCGCGGATTGCCGCGCATCGCGTTGGCGAGCCAGACGGCGCCCGCATCATCGAGCGCGGAGACGCCGCTCAGGTCCCAGGCGATGCGTTCGGCCGGCTCCTTCTCGAGCTCGGCCAGGCGCCGCACGATCTGCTCGCGGCGCTCCTTCAAGCCGTTGAAGGTCCAGGCGCCGCTTGCGCGCACGCGCAAGGGCGCCGGCGCTGGTCCGCCGGTGTCGATTTCGAGCGCGGCGTCGGTGCTCGGCATCGCGCGCGAGTATACTCCGCCGCTCGATGCAACTCGTTGATATCGGTGCAAATCTTGGTCATGAGGCCTTCCGGGACGACCGCGCCGGAGTGATCGCGCGAGCAGCCGGATCGGGGGTCGCTTTCATCATCGTCACGGGCACTTCGATCCGGGAAAGCGAAGAAGCAATATCCATTGCAAAAACAAACCCCAACCTCTACGCAACCGCAGGCGTGCATCCGCATCACGCGCGCGAGTGCGACGAGCGCACGATTCCGCAACTGAGGGAGCTCGCGCGGCATCCGCGCGTCGTCGCCATCGGCGAATGCGGCCTCGACTTCAACCGCAACTATTCGCCGCATCCCGACCAGGAAAAATGGTTCGAGGAACAGATCAGGCTTTCTTTTGAACTCGGGAAGCCCTTGTTCCTTCACTCCAGGGATGCCCATCCCAGATTCGCCGAGATCCTGAAAGCAAACAAGGTCGAACATGCAGTGGCTCATTGCTTTACCGGCGAAAAGGCGGAGCTGAGCTCCTATCTGGACCTCGGCCTCTATATCGGCATCACCGGCTGGATCTGCGACGAGCGGCGCGGCACGCACCTGCTCGAGCTCGTGCGCGAGATCCCGCGCGACCGGCTCCTGCTCGAGACCGACGCGCCCTACCTCACGCCGCGCAGCCTGCGCCCGCAGCCCAGGGCGCGGCGCAACGAGCCCGCGTTCCTGCCGCACATCCTGCACACCGTCGCCCGCGCGCTCGGCCGCCCGGCCGGGGAGGTCGCGGCCGAGACCACCCAAAACGCCTTCCGGCTCTTCCGACTGAATGAATCAGGCTCAGCTACTGCTGCGCAGCGCCCGCTGGCTGCCTGAGCGCCCCGCGATTGCGGTGGGGAAGAGAACCGTACAGAGTTACCGGGAACTCGCTTTTCGAGCTCAAAAGCTCGGTTCGGCAATCACGGGCAAATTCAGTCTCAACCCCGGAGACCGCGTCGCCCTCGCGATGAAGAACTGCCCGGAGTACTGGGAAGTGCTGTTCGCGATCTGGCACGCCGGCCTCGCCGCGGTGCCGATGAACGCCAAGCTCCACCCGAAGGAGTTCGAGTACATCCTCGGCAATTCGGGGGCGAAGGTGTGTTTTGTCACGAGCGACCTTGAATCTTCTCTTTCATTCTTTCCCAATGTGATTTCCACCGGAACGAAGGAGTTCAAGACTCTCGAAGGCACACCCGAAGGACCCCACCCATCGAAGCCTGAAGACCTGGCGTGGCTCTTCTACACGAGCGGCACGACCGGGGTGCCGAAAGGCGCGATGCTCACCCACCGCAACCTTCTTTTCTCGACGCAGGCCTACTACGCCGACATCGAGAAGGTCGAGCCAGCGGACGCGATCCTGCACGCGGCGCCGCTCACCCACGGCTCCGGCCTCTACGGGCTGGCGCACTTCGGCGCGGGCTCGGTGAACGTCATTCCCGAGAGCGGATCGTTCGATGCCGAGGAAATCTTCGGGCTGCTCGATCACTGGCCCGGTACCTCCTTCTTCGCCGCGCCGACGATGGTCGTGCGGCTCCTTGCCAGCGGCGCCGCGCGCGCGCCCCGGCGTCTCAAGACGATCATGTACGGCGGCGCGCCGATGTACGTCGCCGACGCGCTGCGCGCGATCGAGCTTTTTGGCGGCAGGCACCTCTACCAGCTCTACGGGCAGGGCGAGAGCCCGATGACGATCACCGGCTTGTCTTCTTTTTTTCATGAGGAACGAATTCATCTGGAAACGTGCGGAATGGCGCGTACCGGCGTCGAAGTCAAAATCTTCAATGACGAGGACGAAGAACTTCCTGCGGGCGAGGTGGGCGAGATCGTGACGCGCTCGGATTGCGTCATGGCGGGCTACTGGCAGAACGCCGAGGCGACCGCGAAAACGCTGCGCGGCGGCTGGCTGCACACGGGCGACGTCGGCAGCCTCGACGCCGAGGGTTTTCTCACCCTTCGCGACCGCTCCAAGGACATGATCATCTCGGGGGGCTCGAACATCTATCCGCGCGAGATCGAGGAGGTGCTGCTGCGCCACCCCGCGGTCGCGGAGTGCTCGGTGATCGGCCGGCCGCATGCGGAATGGGGCGAGGAAGTCATCGCCTTTGTCGTTTTGAAAAATACTTCCCTGCTAAAACCTGAAGAACTTGACAGCCTTTGCCTCGAGAACATCGCACGCTTCAAGCGGCCCCGCGAGTACCGGTTCGTCGACGCCTTGCCGAAAAACAACTATGGCAAGGTGTTAAAGACCGAATTGCGCAAGCGCCTATAATCGGGTCACTACGATGAGCGATCACCGCGCGACGATTCTCGTTGCCGACGATTCCGAGGACATCCGCAATCTCTTCGGCGTGATGCTGAAGAAGCATTACGACGTCAAGTACGCGACCAACAGCGAGGAAACCCTCGCCGCGGCCGATACCGATCCCCTGCCCGACCTCGTCCTCCTCGACGTGGAGATGCCGTCGATGAACGGCTACGAGGTGTGCAAGAAGCTCAAGGCGAATCCCGCGCTCGCGCACATCCCGATCATCTTCGTCACCGGCCGCACCGATCCCAAGGACCAGGCGCAGGGGCTCATGGCGGGCGCGGTCGACTACATCGTCAAGCCGATTTCCGCGCCGATCACCATGCTGCGCGTTCGCCAGCAGCTCGCGGCCGTCGACCAGCGCCGCGCGCTCGAAGACCAGGTCCAGCAGCGCACCGAGGAGCTGCAGGAGACGCGGCTGCAGCTCATCCGCCGCCTCGCGCGCGCGGCCGAGTTCCGCGAGGGCGGCCTCACCAACCGCGTGCTGCGCGTGAGCGAATACGTCGCCCTGCTCTCCAAGGCCGTCGGGCTCAAGGATCGCGTCGCCGAAATCCTTGCCGATGCCGCGCCGCTCTACGACATCGGCAAGATGGGCGTGCCCGACCACATCCTGAAAAAGAGCGACAAGCTCACGGATTCGGAGTGGGCCGAGATGCGCAAGCACCCCGAGACCGGCGCCAAGATCATCGGCGAGCACAAGGACCCGCTCCTTGAGCAGGCGCGCATCATGGCGCTCACGCACCACGAGCGCTGGGACGGCAGCGGCTACCCGGCGAAGCTGAAGGGCAACGCGATTCCGGTGCCCGGCCGCATCATGGCCGTGGCCGACGCGTTCGAGGCCATGACTTCAACGCAGCGGCACCGCAGCCCGATGTCCTCGGCCGACGCGAGCAAGCGCATCCAGGCCGAGGCCGGCAAGCAGTTCGATCCGACCGTCGTCGCCGCCTTCGGGCGCATGTGGAAGGAGTTCGAAGCGGTGCGCGCGAAGTACAAGGACGAGCTCGAGGGCATTCACGACCTCGACTTCAGCCCCACTCCAAAGAAATAAACCTTTAACCCCGGCGCCGGCCGCCCGGCTCGCGCGACAAGTCCCTGAGATCAACCACGTCGCGCACCACGCCGTCGGGCGAGAACTGCACGTAGAGAATGCGCAGGTCCTGGTAGTCCTGGTACTTGTATTCCCACCACTCCTTGTCGCTAAGCGCAAGGTAGCCGCGCCGCCCCGGCGGGCCGAAGAGCCGCAGCACGTCGTCCTTGGTGGAGGCTCCGTTCGCGATCTCCCAGATGTGCTGGCGCGTAAGCTTCTGCTCGATCGAGCGCAAGACGCCGTTCGCGTCCACGCGCGCCTCGAACACCGCGCGGCCTTCGGGCATGCGCGAGAAGTAGAGCGCCTTGCCGCCGTCGGCGAGCGGCAGCACCTGCGCCGGCGGCCCCATCAGCGCCACCGCTTCCTGCTCGGTGCTCTTGCCGGGGACCAAGCCGCGCCCGTCGAAGGACGCGCAGCCGGCGAGCAGAACGACCGCCGCCGTCGCCAGGCCCCTCACGCATGTCTTCCTCATGGCCGTTTGGACAAGCGCGCGCTTCGCGAATTCCGCAGCCGGTCGAGACTGGCCAGGGTTTCGACGCAGGCCCGGGCAACCTCCGCGCCTTTCTTCACGAAATGCTCGGAAAAGAAGCGCTGGTGCTCCTCATGCTCATGGAAGTCCCGGGGCGTAAGCACCGCGGAAAAAACCGGCGTATCCGTGTCGAGCTGGACCCGCATCAACCCGTCGATCACCGCGGACGCGACGAACTCGTGCCGATAGATGCCCCCGTTCACCACCAGGCCGCACGCGATGATGGCGTCGTAACGGGCCGAACGGGCAAGGCGCTTCGCGTGCAGGGGAATCTCGAAAGCGCCGGGAACCTCGAAGTGAGCCAGCTCCGGCGGGCCCGCCAGTTTCCCCAGCTCCGCCCGAACGGCAGCGGTCGCGCCGGCAACGATCTCACGGTGCCAAGCGGAAGAGACGATGGCTATCCTGGAGTGCTCCAGATTGAAACTCTGATTCATGGCTGTCCTCTTTAAAAGTGGTGACCAGAATCAGGGCGCACGCAAAGGCGGCACCGGCACGCAAGCACGCCGAAGCCGCTACGCGATCTCTCTCATCCGGACTGTGACCGTCGGCCCTGGCCTCTCACCAGGTCTGCTGACCCCGAAACGGGCCGAAGCTCGTGCCGGGCGCTCGCGGGCTCCTGCAGTTGCCTGCAGATACCGCCGGTGGGGAATTCCGCCCCGCCCTGAGAACGCTTGCCGGTCCTCGGACCGGCGAAGAGGATTTTACGCCGCGTGCTCGGTCTTGCGGGCGCCTCGCACGTTGAGCGCGAAGAGGCCGAACTGAAGGGCGATGAGCGCATAGGCCTCGTCGTGCCAGCCCCAGATCGCCCAGAGCACGTTGCTCACGATGAAGCACCAGAAACCCCAATTGCGCTTGTGCTCAAGCGAGGAAGCCACGAACCACGCCGCGAGCAGCGTGGCGGCCATGGCCGGCCACTGCAGTAAGTCGAGAAGGTTATCCATCGGGAAATCTTAGTCCGGCGGCGCGCCCTTGTCGCACTTCTTGCACTCGAGCAACGTTCCAATCGCCGCCTCGCGTCCCTCTCCTGTCGTCACCCAGGGACGATTCACGAACGGCGGCTGGTGACGTGTGTGCTGGTTGTGGCCGCACTCGAGCCGCGCCACCCAGTGCCCTTCCTCGTCCTTATGGAACCCGGCGATCTTTCTTTTCAAGAGGCGCGGCGGTGAACCAGAGGACGAGCAGCATGACGACCCCGAAACCGAAGTACATGAGCATGGCCACCGTCTCCTGCAGCGACAAGGGCCGATCGGCGCAGCTTTCGCAGTACACATTCGCCAGAAACAGGAAGAACGCGACAAAGCAGAGCGCCCCGCCGCCGATGAGGCCAACGCAGCCCTTGAGTGGCGCATTCCTCACAAAGACCTGGAACACAGTCCACGCCAGCAGCGCGATCGGCACGCCGAGGAACGGGACGAGGACTAGCCCTTCGAGCAGTTGCTTGAGCATCCTTCGCCATGGGAATGCGAGCCAAACGCGTCGACCAAGAACCGGTGGTTAGATTGCGCCAGACGACAGATCACTTTCTTGGTGCCGCCATAGGCCCGCGCTTTCCGGAGATGGTTTCCGAGGCCATCGCCTTGACGTCTTCGTATGGAAGCTCGGTAGAAAAGAAACCGAGGGTCTCATGCTTGTTGTCTGGAAAGTATCTATCCAAATGATACAAGCGCTGGCCTTCCTTAATCTGCCCGAGCTCTCGCGCCACGCGGTTTGTAGATTCGTAGGATCCAAAGCTGATGCGATAGATCGGCGGCCCGGAAGGCCCACTAACGTTGAACACATACTTCACAGCTCTCTGCCCTTGTAGCTCAAAGGCTTCAGTCACCAGGACTTTCTTGCCGTCGTGATCAAAGCTGTCACGAATGAAAACCGG
>DATAID010000054.1:0-43718 GCA_036262835.1 Burkholderiales bacterium
AGCCCCTTGATCGTGCGCGCCTCGACCCCCTTGATCGCGAGGAGCAGCGCGTCGAGGTGCTCTTTCCTAGAAGAGGGAGTATCCGCCATCGATGAGGAAGGTATCGCCGGTGTGATAGCTGCTCGCGTCGCTGACGAGGTAGACCGCGATCGCGCCGAAGTCCTCAGGTCTTCCCCAGCGGCGCGCGGGCACGCGGGGCAGGACTTTCTCCCTGAATTTGTCCCAGTTGAGCGCTTTTTCGGTCATCGCCGTCTCGATCCAGCCCGGCAGGATGGCGTTGGCGCGGATGCCGTGGCGCGCGAATTCGACCGCGAGCGCGCGGATCATCGAGATCAGGCCGCCCTTGGTGGCGGCGTAATGCTCGCCGCGCGGCTGGCCGGAGATCGCCGCGAGGCTCGCCGTGCCGACGAGCGCCCCGCCCTTGCCGTGACCGACCATGTGGCGGGCGGCGGCGCGAAGCGTATAGAAGGCGCCGTCCAAGTTCACGCGCGTCACGCGCTTCCACTCCTCGGCGTCCATCTCGGCGAAGGACTTGACGCCGGCGCGGCCGGAGACGCCCGCGTTTGCAAAACAGGCATGGATCGGGCCCAGCGCGGCAACCGTTTCGGCGAAGCGTTTTTCCACTTCAGCCTCATCGCCGACATCGCAATGAAGTGCCATGGCTTTGCCGCCGTGGGATTCGAGGCTTTTCAAGGCCGCCTTGTTCTTCTGCTCGTTCGTCCCCCAGACGCAAATCGAGGCCCCCGCCTGCGCCAGCGCCTCGGCCATGCCGAGGCCGATGCCGCTGTTGCCGCCGGTGACGAGCGCTGTTTTGCCGGAAAGGTCGAAAGCCTTGTACGCCATGGGTGGCCTGCATTCTAGAATGAAAGGAGTGGATCAACAGTTCGGCCTCGGCCAGCCCGTCCAGCGTTTCGAAGACCCCCGCCTGCTTCGCGGGGAGGGCCGTTTCATCAACGACTTCAACCTGGCCGGGCAGGCGCACCTCGTCTTCGTGCGCTCGCCGCACGCGCACGCGCGCATCCGCTCGATCGACGCAGGGGCGGCGCGCGCCGCGCCGGGTGTGCTGGGCGTCTTCACCCTGGAGGACCTCGAGCGCGACGGCATCGGCACCACCTCCCCCGCGCTCAAGCGCACGCGGCCGGACGGCAAGCCCATGTTCTGGCGCGCCCATCCCGGGCTCGCCAAGGGCAAGGTGCGCCACGTGGGCGACCCGGTCGCCTGCGTCGTCGCCGAAACCTGGGCGCAGGCGAAGGACGCCGCCGAGCAGGTCGAAGTCGACTACGAGGACCTGCCGATCACGCAGCCGGTCTGGGACGAGTGCCCGGACAACCTTTCCAACATGTTCGAGATCGGCAACAAGGCGGCGACCGAGGCCGCGTTCGCGAAAGCCGCGCGCATAGTCAAGCGCCGCTACCAGGTTTCGCGCGTGCACGCGCAGTTCATGGAGCCGCGCGGCGCGCTCGGCGAATGGCGCGAGGGCGACCAGCGCTACACGCTTTACTGCGACGTGCAGTATCCGCACCGCGTGCGCGAGGTGCTCGCGCAGGTGCTCAAGGTCCCCGAGCACGCCGTCCGGGTAGTCAGCGGCGACGTGGGCGGCGCGTTCGGCGCCAAGGGCTGGGCGCACCTCGAGCATCGCCTCGCGCTGTGGCTCGCGCGCAAGCTCGGCCGGCCGGTGAAGTGGACCTGCGAGCGCAGCGAAGCGCCGCTCGCCGACGAGCACGCGCGCGACGTCGTCGCCGAGCTCGAGCTCGCGCTGGACGGCGAAGGCCGCTTCCTCGGCCTGCGCGCGAAAAACACGAGCAACCTCGGCGCCTACGTGTCGACCGACCGCAACCTGCTGCCCTCCTTCGCCAATCTCGGCTCGCTCGTCGGCATGTACGCGATCCCCGCGGCGCACGTCGAAGTGCGCGGCGTCTTCACGCATACCGCGCCGCTCGCGCCCTACCGCGGCAACGGCCGGCCCGAGGCGATCTACTTCCTCGAGCGCCTGATCGACGACGCGGCGCGCGAGCTCGGCGCCGACCGGGTCGAGCTGCGCCGGAAGAACCTGATTCCGTCTTCCGCAATGCCGTTCAGGACGTCCATTCAGTTCACGTACGACTGCGGAGAATTCGAGAAGGGAATGGACAAAGCCCTTTCTCTCTCAGACTGGAAAAACTTCCCGGAAAGAAAAAAACAATCGCAAGCCAGAGGCAAGCTTCGGGGAATCGGCCTCGCCAACGCGATCGAGCGCGCCGCTGCGCCCGGGATCGAGTACGCGGAAATCCGCTTCGAGCCGGGCGGCAGCGCCACGCTCATGGTCGGCACCAAGAACCAGGGCCAGGGCCACGAGACGATGTACCGCCAGATCGCGCACGAGCGGCTTGGTCTGGCGCCCACGGACCTGCGCGTGATCGACGGCGACACGGACGCAGTCGCGTTCGGCCAGGGCAGCGCCGGCTCGCGCTCGGCAGTGATCGGCGGCACGGCGCTCTGGCTCGCCGCCGACAAGGTGATCGCCAAGGGCAAGCGCATCGCCGCGCAGCTGCTCGAAGCCTCCGAAGCCGACGTCGCCTTCGCCAAGGGGCGCTTTTCCATCGCCGGCACCGACCGCGGCGTGACCCTGAAGGAGGTCGCGCGCGCCTCGTTCGCGTTCGCGAGCCTGCCCAAGGGCATGGAGCCCGGCCTTTTCGAGCACGCCACCTTCTCGCCGCCGCAGGAGACGTTCCCGAACGGCACGCACGTGTGCGAAGTCGAGGTCGATCCCGACACCGGCCGCGTCGAGATCCTCGGCTACACGGTCGTGGACGACGTCGGCAACGAGATCAACCCGCTCACGCTGCAGGGGCAGGTCGTGGGCGGCATCGTCCAGGGTTTGGGCCAGGTGCTGATGGAAGAGATGGCCTACGACCCCGAAACGGGGCAGCTCCTCACGGCGTCCTTCATGGACTACGCGATGCCGCGCGCGGACAACGTCGGGCCGTTCAAGGTCGGGCACAACGCGGTGCCGACCAAGCTCAATCCGCTCGGCGTCAAAGGCGCCGGCGAAGCCGGAACCGTCGGCGCGCTCGCCGCGATCATGAACGCGATCGTGGATGCGACCGGCCGCGAAACATTGGCAATGCCCGCCACCCCGGAGCGGGTGTGGCGGGCACTGAACGGAACGAGCGGAAAAGCTACAGGATGATGATGATGAGCAGGACGACGACGATGACGAGCAGCCAGTTCGTGTCGCTCAGGCCGCCGGCCGGCAGCGCGTCGATCTGCGTGGCGAGCGCGTGCACTTCGTCATCGGTGAGCGCATCGACGCGCTTCGCGGCATCCTGCGGCAGCACGCCGAGCGACTCGAGCTTGCGGGCGACCTCCGGGCGCGCGATCAGGTCCTTCACGCGCTGACGCTCCTGGCTCTGCGGCGCGACCCCGTCGGTGCCGATCATGCCGGCATGCGCGGGATTCGGTTGCAGCAGCGTCGCGAAGGCAAAAACGGTCACAGCAAGGGCAAACACGGCACGGACGATGGCGGGCATTGTTGGGCCTCCTTTGCCGTCCATGATGGCGGCCCGATGTTGCACGCAATAGTGGATCTGCGACCGGAACGCTCTCCCCCGGACCTGTCGCCTGCCGGCGACAGTTCTCAGTTCGCGGTGATGCCGGCGTCCTTGACGACCTTGCCCCAGGTCGCCGTTTCCTGCCGGGCAAAGGCGGCCAGCTCCTCGGGGGTGCCGGGCATCGGCTCGACGCCCTGCTTCTCGAGCAGCGCCTTCACTTCCGGCGTGCCGAGCGCCTTGACGATCTCGTGGTTGAGCCGCGTGACGATGTCCTTCGGCGTCTTCGCCGGCGCGAAGTAGGCGTACCAGTTGATAGCCTGGTACCCCGGATAGAACTCGGCCACCGAGGGCACGTCGGGCAGGCCCGGATCGCGCTTGGGTCCGGTCACCGCGAGCGCCTTCACCTTGCCCGACTTCACGTGCGGAAGCGCCGCGACCGGCGTCGCCATGTAGGCCGAGATCTGGCCGCCGAGCATCGCCTGCATCGCCGGGCCGCCGCCCTTGAAGGGCACGTGCACTATGTTGATGCCGGCCATCGTCTTCAGCAGCTCGCCGGCGAGGTGGCCGGCGCCGCCGATGCCGGAGGAGCCGTAGCTGTACTTGCCGGGATTTTCCCTGGCGAGCTTGATGAATTCGGCGAACGTGTTCGCCGGTACCGAGGGATGCACGACCACAAGGTTGGGAAACACCACCGCCATGCCGATCGGCGCGAGGTCCTTGAGCGGATCGTAGGTGAGCCGCAGCAGGTGCGGGTTGACCGCGATCGCGCCCACGTTGGCGAGGTAGATCGTGTAGCCGTCGGGCGCGGCCTTCACCACGAGGTCGGTCGCGATGTTGCCGCCGGCGCCCGCCTTGTTGTCGGTGAGGACCTGCTGGCCGAGCTGCTCGCCAAGGGTCTTCGCGATGATGCGCGAGACCGTGTCGGTGCCGCCGCCCGGCGCGAAGCCGACGAGGGTGGTGATCGGCCGGCTCGGATATTGGCCGAGCGCGCCGAAGGAAAATACGAGCGATGCCAGCGCCGCGAGCAGTCTCATAGCCATCCTCCTCTCAATCCGCCTTGACGCCGGAATCCTTGACGAGGCGCGCCCAGAGTTTGGCGTCTTCCGCGATGAACGCGCCGAAATCCTCCGGAGACGCGGAGCCGACCGCCTCGGTGCCCTCTCTCGCGAGCGTCTTGCCGACCGAGGGCTGCGCGAGCGCCGCCGAGGTCGCCTCGTAGAGCCTGCCCACGACCTCTTTCGGCGTGCCGGCCGGCACGAAAAAGCCGTACCAGAAGGAAATTTCGTAATCGGGCAGCCCGGCCTCCACCATGCCGGGCACACCCGGCACGAGCGGCGTGCGGCTGCGGCTCGTCACCGCGAGCGCGCGCAGCCTTCCCGACTGAACGTGCGGCAGCACGGAAGGCGGCGTCGCAAACGAAAGCTGCGTGTCGCCCGCGACGAGCGCCTGCACCGCCGGGCCGCCGCCCTTGTAGGGCACGTGCACCATCTCGACGCCGGCGAGCTTCATGAACAGCACCGCGGCGAGGTGCGGCGCTGCGCCGGGGCCCGAGGTCGCGTAGTTGAGCTTGCCCGGATTCTTCTTCGCGTAGGCGATCAGCTCGCGCAGGCTCGTCACGCCGACGCTCGAGTGCACCGCGACCACGAGCGGCGAGGCGCTCACCCTGGAGACCGGCGCGAGGTCGCGGCGCGGCTCGAAGCCGGGCCGCGGGCTGATGATCGGATTGACGAGGATGCTCGAGGGGCTCGCAATCAGCATCGTGTAGCCGTCGGGCGAGCTCTTGGCGACCTGCTCGGCGGCGATGCTCGAGCCCGCGCCCGGCTTGTTCTCGATGACGAGCGGCTGGCCGAGTGCGTGCACGAGCGGCTCCTGCAGCGCGCGCGCGACGAAGTCGGCCGCCCCGCCCGGCGCGAAGCCGACCACGAGCTTCACGGGACGCGACGGATAGGGCTGCGAAAAACCGTGGACCGAAAAAAACGCGAGAACCGCGAGCAGGGCGACTCTCACCGGCTCAGCGCCCCTGGGCGGTGGCGACGCGCTGGTTGGAAAGGACGAGCCGGTCGACGGCGTTGCGAAGGAGCGAGCGCGTGAGCTGGAGCTGCGCCCCGGCGCTCATGCCCTGGATCGCTTCGTTCGTGAATTCGGCGAGCGTCAGGTCGCTCATCGCATCCGCGGTGGCATGGCGCGGCTGCTCGCCGCCCCAGATGTAGGCCATCTCGCCGAAAAATTCGCCCGAGCCGACCATGTTGAGCAGGCGCCCCTGCCGGTGCACCTTGACGTCGCCCTTGGCGGCGAAGAAGAAGCTGTTGCCGGGCTCGCCTTCTTTGACGATGTTCTTCGCGCGCTCGAGGCGCGTCCAGCTGGCCGCGCGCGCGAGCTCCCACACTTCGGCGTCCGAGAGGCCCGAGAGCATGGGCACTTTCTTCAGCGCGACGAATTTCTCGCTGTCCGGGATGGTGCCCGGCGGCAGCACGAGCGCCACCATCTTGGAGAGCTCGAACTCGAGCTCGGTCCAGGTCGGGAAGCGATGCTCGGGCCGCTTGCCGAGGAGCTTGAGCATCATCATGTCGATGTCCTTTGGCAGGCCCTTTCTCAGCGAGGAGGGCGGCGTCGGCGCCTCGGTGAGGATCTTCTTGACCAGCTCCTCGATGTTGGCGCCGAGGAACGGGCGCTTGCCGGTGAGCAGCTCGTAGAGCACCACGCCGAGCGAATACATGTCGCTGTGGAAGGTGAGCTCCTTGCCTTCGATCTGCTCGGGCGACATGTAGAAGGGCGAGCCCATGGCGACGTTCTGCACGTTCTTGCTCTTTCTCAGGAACGCGGCGCCGAAGTCGGCGATCTTCACGTCGGTGCCCTGCACGATCATGATGTTGGCGGGCTTGATGTCGCGATGCACGATGCCCTGCGCGAAGGCGTACTCGAGCGCCCCGCAGCACTTGAAGCCGATCTGCAGCACGTCCTCGACCGGCAGCAGCTTGTCGGGCTTGACGAACTGCGCGAGGTCGCCGCCCGAGACGATCTCCATGGCGATATAGCCCGAGTCCTCCTCGACCACCGCGTCGAGGATGGCGACGATGTGAGGGTGCCGGAGCTTCCCGGCGAGCGAGGCCTCGTTCAGGAACTGCGAGCGGTACACGGAGCCGAATTCCGGGTCGCGGAATACCTCGGGCTCGATCGTCTTCAGCGCCACCTCGTTGCCCGAGAACGTGTCCTTGGCGAGGTACACCGTCCCCGTCGCGCCTTTGCCGAGCAGCTTCTGCACGTCGTATTTCCCGACCTGCAGGCTCAAATCGAGCGTGAATTCCCCCGCCATGCGGGCGAATTTATCAGATTGAAACATTTACTTACCAAAACCCCGCCACGGCACGGAACGCCGGCGCTATTCTCGGCGTCCAAGGAGTGGTCATGAAGACGACAAAAGCTGTCATCGCCCTTGCGACCGTGATGCTCGGCCTGCTCGCCACCGAATCGGCCTTCGCGTGGCACCGCGCGCGCGTCGGCGTGGGCTTCTACTTCGGCGTTCCGGTCACCGGCTATTACCCCGGCTATTACTACCCGCCCTACTATCCCTACTATCCGCCCACGACGGTGGTCGTGCCCGCGCAGCCGCAGACCTACATCGAGCAGGCGCCGCAGGCCCCGCAGGCGGCACCGCCCGCTCAAAACTACTGGTACTACTGCCCGGACTCGAAGGCGTATTACCCGTACGTGAAGGACTGCCCGGCGGGCTGGCAGCGCGTTTCTCCGCAACCGCACGGCTGACACTCCCATGAAAATCGCCTTCGCTGCCGCAGGCGCGGCGCTTCTGCTCGGTGCGTGCACGACGATGCCCACCGGCCCGTCCGTGATGGTGCTGCCGGGCACCGGCAAGAGCTTCGATCAGTTCAAGTCCGACGACTATGAGTGCCGCCAGTTCGCGAGCTACCAGGTGAACGGCGGCACGCCCGACAGCGCGGCCGAATCGAGCGGCGTGAAGAGCGCCGCGGTCGGCGCGGGCGTGGGCGCGGTTGCGGGCGCGCTGATCGGCGGCAACCGCGGCGGTGCCGCGGTGGGCGCCGGCACGGGCCTGCTCGTCGGCTCGGCCGCGGGCGCGGGCGCCGCGGGCAGCTCGCAATACGGATTGCAGCGGCGCTACGACGTGGGCTACCAGCAGTGCATGTACTCGAAGGGCCACCGCGTTCCGGTCGCGGGCCGCTTCGAATCCTCCCGGCCCGCCCCGGCGCAGGCTTACACGCCACCGCCTCCGCCACCGCCCGGCACTCCGCCGCCCCCGCCTCCGGGCGTTTCGCGCTAGCCGTTTCTCCGTCGCCGCAGGGCGACGGATTCGCGCGCCCGTCGTGCCCGCGCGCAATTCAAGCGGTTGATTCCGCGCGGCAGGTGATTCTGATGGCACGAAGCTCGCATGCAGCTTGAGGTTCATTTCGTGCGGAGAAGCCACATGAGGACAAGCAGGGTCGTCGCGATATGCGCGCTTGCAGCCGTCGCGCTGGCTGCATGCAATCGCGGTCCGAGCGATCGGGCTGCGAACAAGCCCAACACCTCGCCCATGGCGAGCACCGCCACGCCGAAGGCCATGGGCGCCGACGAGGCGAAACCGAAGGCCGAGGAGCCCTTCAAGAGCGCGGTCACCGGCAAGCCCGCGCCCGGCAGCGCTCAGGCCGCGGACGCGGAGCTTTCCAAGAAAGTGAAGAGCGCGCTCACCACTGCGACCGACATCACCGCGGGAGGACTGGAAGTCGCCTCCTCCGATGGCGTGGTCACCCTCTATGGCACCGTGGATGCGCCGGTCGAGAAAGACCGCGCCGCCCTGCACGCCATGGACGTGGATGGGGTGCGGTCCGTGGTGAACAACCTCGTGGTCGTTAAAGGTTCCTAGGAACCCGCCACCGGCGTGGCGACCAGGCGCCGGAAGCGATACCCGCCCATGCTGCCGTAGGTCGGCGCCGGCCGGGACACCTGCTGCGGCTCGGCCGCAGCTTGTACGTCGGAGCCCGGCGCGACCTGCGTGCTCGCGCAACCGGCGAGGCCGGCGACCGCGAGGACTGCAACTGCTGCCCAGATTCTGCTGTTTTTCATGACGGCTCCTTTTTGCTTCGTCATGACTCTTTTGTACGCCTGCCCGGGCGGGGGTTGATGATTTCTGGCCCCCTTTGTGACTTGCTTCCACCCTCCAAACGGCTCTTTTGTCACGCCCGCCGGGGGATTCGTGAACTGGTTCCGGCGCCTTCAGACGGACGGTTGAGCGCCAGGGTCGAGCGGAAAGACCGGGCGGCGCACGCGGGCAAAGCGCAACTGTGAATAATCTGACGTGCATACGCCCTCGCCCGCGCACTCGACGACGGCTTTGGCGAGCGGCCCCAGCCCGGCGCGCCAGTGCACCCGGCTTTTCAGCATCACGTAGCGCTTGCGCGAGGGCTCGATGCCGAGCGTTCGAAAAGAGGCGATGTCGTGCGGCTCCACGTGGCGCGAGATGACGGCGATCTCGACCTTGCCGGTGTCCAGCACCGCGGCCGCGCCCATGTCGGCGAGCTCGCCGCGCGCCATCGGCCCTTCGTTGCGATAGAGACCGCTCACGATCCGGCGCACGTTGCCGGTGACGCTGCGCGGCTTGCCCGCGAGGCCGAGCGCCGGCATGGCGCTCTTGCCCCCGAGCGGCAACGTCACGCGCGCGCCGACGCCCGCGCGCTTCATCTGCTCCACGGCCTCGGGATCGCACACCGCGAAGGCCGCCGCGTCCTCCAGCCCCGCTTCCAGCATCGCGCCGAGGACCGCCATGGTGTCCATCGTCCCGCCCGAGGCGCAGTTGTCGTAATGGTCGAGCAGCACCACCGGCCGCAGCGAGCCGCCGCCCAGCTCCTTCGCGCGCCGCATCGATTTCTCGAGCGGCTCGATCTCGTAGACGAACTTCTCGCGCGCACGCCAGGCCATCTCGAGCAGCTCCTCGCACAGGCGCCTCGCCTTCGCCTCGTCGCCGTCGGTCACCACGACCGCCGAGGAGCCGGCGTAGGGAATGTCGGCGTGCGGAAAGCCGACGAAGAAGCTCGCGCACAGCGCCTCGCCCTTTCTCTCCATGTCCTTCGCGCGCGCCTGGATGTCCTTGTTCGGCTGATCGAGGCTCGACTGGCGCATGACGTGCGGCAGCATGGGCCGATGGCCGAAGGCCATCGTCGGTCTGATTTTTTTATTTAAAAGAGAAAACATCGGAGCCGCGGCGCGCGCTCCGGTCTCATACATGTCCACATGAGGATACGTCTGGTAGCCGGCGATGACGGTCGCGTGCTCGGCCATCGCCGGGAAGAGGTTGGTATGCATGTCGAGCGCCACGCCGATCGGAATGCCGGGCGCGATCCTGCGGATCCGGCCGAGCAGCTCGCCTTCGCCGTCCTCGAAGCTTTTCGTGACCATCGCGCCGTGCAGGTCAAGGAGCACCGCGTCGCAGCCTGCCTTCACCGCCTCGAGGATGCGCGAGGCCATCCACTCGTAGGCGTCGCTCTCGACCGGCGCGCTCGGCGCGGCGTTGCCGGCGACCGGGTAGACCGCCTCGGCGCCCGCGGCCTCGGCAAGGTCGATGAAAGCGCCGATCGCGCTGCCGGTGCCCTTGAAAGCGTCGCGCACCGCGCGGCCTTCGAGCACGGCGCCGCCGCCCCTCGCGAAGCGCGCAAGCGGCGTCGGCACCGGCGAGAAGGTGTTGGTCTCGTGCTTCATCTGGGCGATGACGAGTCGCATCGCCCAGAGTCTAGCTGCAGCGCGCGCTAGCCGCGGTGCCCGCGGCCATGGCCGTGGCCGCGCCCGTGATCGAAGTGGCCCTCTCTCGCCCAGTGGCCCTGCAGGTGATGCCAGCGCCCGCCGCGGTCGTCCCAGCGGTCCGGCACCCACGCATAGCCGGGCCGGCCGACCACGTAGCGGCCGCGGACCCAGACGTAGCGATCGTGGTTCCAGCCCCAATAGCCCGGCACCCAGACGTAGCCGGGCGCCGGCACGGCCGGCACGACCTCGTAGACCGGCGCGGGCGGCGCCACCGGGGCGCCGATGCCGATGCTCAAGTTCACCTGCGCCATGGCCGGCGCGGTGAAGGCGGCGGCCGCCAGGCCGGCGGCAATCAGGAATTTCTTCGTTTTCATGACGAGCTCCTTTCGGGGACTATCCCTTACTTGGACGCATCATGGCGCCGCTTGTTGACGCCAGAGTGCAACAGGATGTAAGCGCGGCCGTCGCCGTGCGACGACGCCGGCAATGCCTCGCTAGACGTTGCCGATGAAGTCGCGCTTGGCGAGCTCCACGCCGTTGTGGCGCAGGATGTCGTAGGCCGTCGCGGCGTGAAAATAGAAGTTCGGCAGCGCGAAGCCGAGCAGGTATTGCATGCCCTTCCACTGCACTTCGCGCGGCCCGAGCTTGATCGTGAGCTCCTTTTCCTCGCTGCCGTCGATCTGGGCGGGCTTGACCGTTTCGATGAAGGCGATGGTCTTCTCGATGCGAGCCTTGAGCTCGGCGAACGTGTTCTCGGTGTCTTCATGCTTGGGGTTGTCCACGCCGGCAAGGCGTGCGATGGCGCCCTTGGCCGTATCGCACGCGGTCTGGATCTGGCGCGAGAAGGCGAACATGTCCGGATAGAGCCGCGCGCCCGTCAGCACGAGCGCGTCCACCTTCTTCGCCTCCGCGTGGGCCTGTGCCTTCTCGAGGATGGCGGCAAGGTTCTTCAGGGTGTTGATGAAGCGAGGCGCGCTCGCCTGGTACATGGAAATGTTCATAGGCCGCTATACTCTCATGGAGGAGGTTTCGAGCATGGGCAAGTTCGTCATCGCACCGCATTTCCGCCTGCAGGAATGGGTCGCCGAGGAAAAGGGCTACTTCAAGGCCGAGGGCCTGGATTACGAATTCCGGGATAGCTGGGGCAAGGACGATCCCGGCAAGACGCACGCCGTGCCGAACAAGTTCGGCGCCTACCAGACCTTCGAGAAGGGCCGCCAGGAAGGTGTCTCGTGCGCCTGCCACTGGACCGTGAACGCCGCCGCGGCGCGCGGTCACGGCAAGCTCTACGGCGATTGCTACTCGGTCGCGCCGGCCGCGGTGTTCGTGCCCGCCGATTCGCCGGTCAAGCGCCCCGAGGACCTGAAGAACGTGCCGATCTCGGTGGGCTACCAGTCGGGCAGCCATTACTCGACGATCCAGGCGCTCGAGCAATACCTGAAGGCCGAGGAGATCAAGCTCTCCTTCGCCGACGGCATCCTCTTTTCGCGCATGCAGAAGCTCATCGACCGCGAAGTGCCGGCGGCGGCGCTTTTTTCCGGCCCCTACTACTTCGCCGAGCAGATGGGCTTTCGCAAGGTGATCGACACCACCTTCATGATCGCGGCGATGGTCTCGGGCAGCCCGGACCCCGAGGACGTGAAGAAATATTTCCGCGCGCTCAGGCGCGCGCAGCGCGACATCGACCTGCGCCCGGAGCGCTACACGCACTACTACAAGAACGAGTTCCCGGCGCGCTTCCGCGACCAGATGGACACGCGCCGCTGGGGCCCGGGCGAGCGGATCGTGTTCGAGCCCTACACGCGCGAGTCCTACGAGGATTCGCAGCGCTGGATCGCCGAGCACCACATCTTCGACGAAGGGCTCGGCCAGACGCGCTACGAGGACGCGGTCGTCACGGAGGCGGCATGAGCGCCTACGATCCCGCGGTCGCGCTTCAGTTCTTCAAGGCCGCGGGAAAGGCGGAAAAGATCCCCGCCGGTACGACCATTTTCGAGGAGCACGAGAAGGCGAAGGGCCTGCTCTTCAAGAGCCACAAGATGTACCTGCTGCTCGACGGCCAGGTCGAGCTGATCGCGAAAAAGAAAGTGATCGGCCGCGTCGCCGAGGGCCAGGTCTTCGGCGAGATGGCTTCCCTTACCGATACGCCGCGCAGCGCGAGCGCCGTGGCGAAGGGCGCCTGCGAGGTGATCGCGCTCGACGACAAGCAGTTCCAGGCGGGCCTCAAGGCGCAGCCCGGCTTCGCGCTCATGATGATGAGCCTCATGATCGGCCGGCTGCGCGAGACGATCGAGAAGCTCGAGGGCACCGAGACGCTCTCGGCCGCGGGCGCGGTCAAGGAATCGGTCGTGTTCGACCCCAAGCGGCTCGCCGAGCTCGTCGCCGGCATGACCGACGACCCGCCGGTCTACTTCGACCGCGGCAAGGTGATCGTGCGCGAGGGCCAGACCGGCATGCGCATGTACGTCGTGATCAAGGGCACGGTCGCGGTGTCGGTCACCGGCCGCGTGGTCGAGCGGCTCGCGCCGGGCGGCGTCTTCGGCGAGCTCGCGCTCGTCGAGCAGTCGCCGCGCCTGGCGAGCGTGTTCGCGGAAACCGATTGCGAGGTGCTGCCGGTGAACCGCGCGGGCTTCCTGCAGATCGTCAAGACGAGCCCGGATTTCGCCGCCTCGCTCCTTGCGCGGCTCGCCGAGCGGCTGAAAGTGCTCACTGCAAAGGTGGCGCGCTAGTTTTTTATTTCATGCGCCGCATCTGACGGGCGCGCAAGTTCGTATATCGAATCGTGACGGAACCCGATTGAGCGGGAACCGTCCGAGACGACGATGCGAAAAATCCTTGCAGCAGTTTTTCTCATGCTTGCCGCTGGCATGTTCAATGCGCATGCCGCAGGCGACCCGACCGATACCGAGCTTGCCAAGCGGGTAAAGAGCACACTGAACGCGACCATCGGCATTCGCTCGCGCGACATCAACATCATCGTGCTCGGGGGCGTCGTGTCGCTCTACGGCCAGGTCGCCACCTCCGCGGCGCGCGAAGCCGCCATCAGCGCCACCGAGCGCACGCCCGGCGTGCGCGGCGTGGCCGACAACCTCTCGGTCTCCGCAGGCCGCTAGCGCCGCAGGCGCCTAGTCGCGGCCGCGCAGCCAGCGCGCCGCATCCGCGACGCTCGTGAAGCAGCGCAGCGCCACGCCGCGCGCCTGCGCCGCCATCTCGTGCAGCGCGTAGTACGCGTCGTTCTGGAGCGCATCGACCACCGCGACGCGGTAATCACTGACACGGCCCGACTCGCCGCCCGCCGCCCTGCCTACTGCGGCGAGCGCCCCGAGCGAGCCGAGCCGGTCAGCAATCCCCCGGACGTCGATGAGAACCCGATTGCAGGTCGCGCGACCCGCCTGCTCGGCGATGTCGTGCGCCACCCAGGCCGCAACCGCGGACTTTCCACGCCCCAGCGTCTTCCCCCGGACCACTGCCTGGAGCATCCCGTCGCGCACCGCGTAGTGAATCAGGCATCCCATCGCCCGCCACGCTAGCAAGCCGGCCCGGGACCGCGTGCAAAAGGTTGTTCGGACTAGGGGGTAAAAAGGGCGCGAAAACGCCCTGGCCGCGACATCTGACACACTTCACCCCATGCCGCCGGTCTCCCTCGCGCTGCTCGCCGCCAACGCCGTCTTTTTCTTCCTGCTGCAGGGCGCGGACCAGGTCGGCCTGCTGACGTGGTTCGCGCTCTGGCCGCCGGGCGTGCCGGGCGGTCCGGGCTTCGAGCCCTGGCAGCTCGTCACCTACGGGTTCATGCACGTCCAGACGGTGCACCTTGCCTTCAACATGTTCGCGCTCTACATGTTCGGCTCGGACATCGAGCGACTCTTCGGCTCGCGCTTCTACCTCGCCTACTACCTCGTCTGCGTGGTCGCCGCGGCGGTCACCCACCTCGTCATCACCGGCGTCTTGGGCGCCGAGCCCGCGCCGACGATCGGCGCTTCTGGCGCGATGTTCGGCCTGCTGCTCGCCTTCGGCTGGTATTTCCCGCACCGGCGCGTGCTGCTGCTTTTTCCGCCGATCCCGATGCCGGCGCGCGTGTTCGTCACGCTCTACGGCGCGCTCGAGCTCGTGCTCGGGGTCACCGGCACGCAGCAGGGCGTCGCGCACTTCGCGCACCTGGGCGGCATGCTCGGCGGCTGGCTGATGATCGAGTACCGCCGGCGCCGCTAGCTACTTTCGCGCCGGCGCCTGCAGGCGCTGGAGCTGCGCATCGATCGACTTGAGCGTCGGGTGAGTCGGCTCGGTGCCGAGGTAGATCTCGCGCGACTCCTCGAGCGCGCGGCGCGCCACCGCGCGATAGCCGAGCGTGGCGAGCGTGCTGCCGAGGTCGTACAGGTCCGAGCGCAGCGCGAGGCGCTGCTCGGCGGTCTCGGGCGGCGGCATCGCGCGCACCGTGTCCACCGCGAGCGCGAAGTTGTCGACCGCGTCACGCGGCCGGTTGCGGTCGCGATAGAACACGCCCAGCATGCGCAGCGCCCTTTCCTTCAGCATCGACTCGCGCTCACCCAACGCCTCGACGATCGCCTTCTGGTCGAGCTTCAGCGCGAGGGCCTTGCCCTGCCTGAGCCAGTCCTCGATGCGCTCCGGATAGCGCCGGTGCAGGTCAAGGAGGCCCCCGCAGGTGACGAGCGCGAGCGCGCGCTGCGGCTCGCCCGCCGCGGCGGCGGCGGCGATCGCCTTGTTGCACGCCTCGTAGGCGTCCTCGGGGCGCTGCTCGCGATAGGCCGCGAGCGCTTCATCCTGCAGCGCCTGCCAGACGGGCGACGGACCGGGCTTTCCCTTCGCTGCCGGCTTCGATCTTGCTTTCGGAATTTCCGTGGCCGTTCTGTCCATCGGCGGCGGGACCGCGACCGCCGGCGGCGGGGCAAACACCTGCCACTCGAGCACGAGCGAGTAGTCGCCGCGGATGTCCTTCACCCGCAGCTTCGCGAAATTGCCCGCGCGCGTGCGCATCGCAAAGACGGCGCCCTTTTTCACCGGCGCGTCCGCGCCGCGCGCCGAGTAGGTGTTCGGCTGGTAGACGAGCGCATCGAGCGCCCGGGCGTCGAGCGCGTCCCACGCCGCCCTCGGCGCGGCGATCCAGGCGCCGTTATAGGTGGCGAGATACGGGTCGTCGCGCGACTTCATGCCCCAGTGCAGGTCCGCGCCTTCGGTGCCCTGCTCGCCCGTCTCGAGATCGAGCGTCCAGGTCGGGCGCACGCGCGCCGAATGCACCGCGTAGCGGTCCCAGGGCAGCAGCGCCGCGCCCTCGTCCCGGAAGGCGTAGACGAAAAGCGCGGCCAGCAGCGCGCCCGCGAACGCCATGTACGCTCGATTGCCCATCGCCTACACTTTTCCCGTGGCCACCCTCGACCCCCTGCGCCGCATTATCCACATCGACATGGATGCGTTCTACGCCTCGGTCGAGCAGCGAGACGACCCGGCGCTGCGCGGCAAGCCCCTGGCGGTCGGCGGCTCGCCGCAGTCGCGCGGCGTGGTGGCCGCGGCAAGCTACGAGGCGCGCGCCTTCGGCGTGCGCTCGGCGATGCCGATGGCGCGCGCGGTGCGCCTTTGCCCGGAGCTCCGGATCGTGCGCCCGGATTTCGCGCGCTATCGCGCCGAGTCGCAGCGCGTCATGGCGATCCTGCGCGACTGCACGCCGCTGGTCGAGCCGCTGTCGCTCGACGAAGCCTATCTCGATGTCACCGAGAACAACTGGGGCGAGCCGCTCGCCACCGAGGTCGCGCGCCGCATCAAGCGCACCATCCAGGAGGAGATCGGGCTCACGGCCTCGGCGGGGGTCGCGCCGAACAAGTTCCTCGCCAAGATCGCCTCGGGCTGGGACAAGCCCGACGGGCTCACCGTCATCTCGCCGCAGCGCGTCGAGCACTTCCTGCAGCAGCTTCCCGTGGAGGCGCTCTGGGGCGTGGGGCCGGTCACCGCGACAAAGCTGCGCGGCATCGGGGTCACGAAGCTCGTCGACATAAGAAATACGAAAGACGAAGTCCTGAAGAAATGCGTGGGGTCCCTTGCCGCATGGCTCAAGCGCCTCTCGGTCGGCGACGATCCGCGCGAAGTGAAGCCGAACCGCCCCTGGAAGTCGATTTCGGCGGAGACGACCTATGTCGAGGACCTGACCGACATCGCGGAGATGCGGCGCGAGCTCGCCGAGCTCGCCGCGCGGGTGTGCAGCTCCATGCAGAAGAAGAAGCTTCTCGCGCGCAGCGTCACCATCAAGGTGCGCTACGCCGACTTCACCACGGTGACGCGCAGCCACACCGCCGATCCCGCCACGCGCGAGCCGGCCGGGTTCGCGGCGCGCGCCGCGGCGCTTCTCGATCGCACCGAGGCCGCGCGCCGGCCGGTGCGCCTGCTCGGCGTGGGCGCGCACGAGCTCTCGGGCGAGGTGGCGCACCCCGAGCAGCTCCGGCTGGGGTAGCATTCAGGCCTCATTTCTCAGGGGGAACGACCATGAGTGGCGGCGGCGGAGAACACGCAGCACCGGCACCGGCGAAAGCAGGCCCGGCCGCGCCGGTCGATCCGATCGAGGAGCTGGCGAAGCAGGTCTTCATCCAGCTCTCGGCCAACGTCTGGGCTACCCCCGGCGAGAAGCCGCCGCACGAAAAGCTGGTCGAGCTCTCGTTCCGGCTCGCCGAGGCGTTCTCCGCGGGCAACCTGAAGTTCAACACCGCCGCGCGCGCCCGCGCCGAGGCCAAGGCCAAGGCGAGCGTCGACGTGAGCAAAATCGAGATCGACTTCGGCTCGGTAGGAGCCGCGGCGAAGAAGTAGGGGTCGCCGGCCTAGTTCGGCGGGATCGGGCCGGCCAGCGCGACCACCACCGCATGGCCCTGGCGCGGCTTGATGCGCTCGATGGTGTAGCGGAAGCAGTAGCGCTTGCCGCCTTTCCATGCATGCAGCACGGCCTCCTCGCCGCTCGGGGCGCAATCGGCGCGGTACTGCGTGTCGAGCTGGTCCCAGGCGCCGCCGCGCTGCTCTTCGGCGCATCCGGCGAGGGCCAGGCCCAGGAGGCTTGCGAGCAGGAGTCTCGCGACCATGCCCCACGGTAGCCAAACGCGCGCGGTGCGGGTATCCCACGAGTCAGGCTTTCGCGAGTCGCACGGCAACGACAGTTTGTCGGATTGCAACGACAGCGCCCGGCGTAAGGTAGGCTGCGCGCTGCCATGAAGCGGATTTTCTACGGCTGGCGCATGGTGGCGGCCGGCTGTGCGATGCAGTTCGTGCAATCGTGCCTCCTCCTGCAGGCCTTCGGCGCGTATGTGGCGGTGCTGCGCGACGACCGCGGCTGGTCGAAGACCGAGCTCGCCGGCGCGGCGGCGATGCACCAGATGGAAGCCGCGATCCTCGGGCCGCTCCTTGGCTGGTTCCTCGACCGCTTCGGCCCGCGCGGCGTGATCCGCACCGGCGTCTTCGTCATGGGCGCGGGCTTCATGCTCCTTTCGCAGATCGACGGGCTGCTCGCCTTCTACGGCGCGTTCCTCGTCACCGCGATCGGCTCGAGCCTGTACGGCTTTTTCCCGTTGAACGTCGCGCTCATCCACTGGTTCGAGAAAAAGCGCGCGCGCGCCCTCTCCTCGATGCAGATCGGCATGGCGCTGGGCGGCCTCGCCGTGCCGATCGTCGCCTGGTCGCTCGCCACTTTCGGCTGGCGCTCGACCGCGTTCTGCTCGGGCCTGATCGTCATCGCGCTCGGCTTCCCGCTCTCCCTGGTGATGCGAAACAAGCCGTCGGAGTATGGCGAGGTCGTGGATGGCTTTCGGGAAGAAGAAGGGCAGAACAAGACGGAAATAAAAGCCGAATCAAGGCCCCAAACCCGCGACTTCACCGCCCGCGAGGCCCTGCGCACGCCGGCCTTCTGGCTGATCTCGCTCGGGCACGGCTTCTCGCTCTTCGTCGTCACCGCGGTGAACGTGCACGCGATCACCCACATGAAGGAGGGCCTGGGCTACTCGGTCGAGGCGGCGGCGGGCGTGATCACCCTGCAGACGGTGTTCCAGCTCCTCGGCATCGCGACGGGCTGGTGGGTCGGCGACCGCTACTCCAAGCGCCTGCTCTCGGCGGCGTGCATGCTGGGGCACATGACGGGCCTGCTCTGCCTCACCTATGCGAGCGGTCCGGCGATGGTGATGGCGTTCGCCCTGCTGCACGGCTACGCGTGGGGCCTGCGTGGGCCGTTCATGCAGGCGATCCGCGCCGATTACTTCGGCACGAGCGCGATCGGCATGATCCTCGGGCTTTCCTTCATGATCATCGTGGTGGGGCAGATCGGCGGGCCGCTGATCGCGGGCGCGCTCGCCGACGCGACGGGCAATTACCGCACGGGCTTCACCACGCTCGCGCTGCTCGCGGGCGTGGGCTCGGTGTTCTTCCTGATGGCGAGGAAGCCTCCCCGCCCCGCGCTTACCCCTGGCGGGTAAGCGGCTCGACTCGCCCGCGCATCACTCTCACGCGGTCGCCCGCTTTCCAGGCCGGCTGCGTCGGCTCGCGCACGATGCGGATCGAGCCGTCATCAAGGCGCACCGCGGTCTCGTAGGTATGGAAGCTCGGGGTCGCGCTCGGGTGCGGCACGCGCCCGCCGAGCGCGGCGATCATCATGACGATGCTCTCGGACTGGTCGCCGTTCAGGGGCAGCGCCGCCGGGCTCGCGCGCTCGAGCTCGCGCACGCGCTCGACGCGCCCGCAGACGTTGCACACGCCCGAGATGCGGAAAGTCGCGTTCTCGCGCAGCTCGAAGAGCTGCCAGCCGATCCAGCCCATGGCGCCCCCGGCGAGGCACAAAAGCAGCAGCGCGACGCCCGAAGTGGCCGTCCAGCGCTGCATCGTTCCAGCTTTTTCCATGCTTGTTGCCGACCTGCGAAGACCCGATGCCAACGCTATCGGAGCCCGGCCCCGGCGCCTATCACGCAACCTTCGATTCAGGCGTCGTTTTTCGGCTACGTCCACTCAGAAGGCCGCATTGGCGACGGCCGGCCCGGTGCGCTCGCGCGTCACATCCCGCTGCTCGTGCGTCACCTCCACCCGGCCGCGGGTGACCTTCACGCGGTCGCCGCGCTTCCAGAGCGGGGTCCGGGCATCGCGCAGGACCCGCACGCTGCCATCCTCCAGGCGCACCTCGGTCTCGAAGGTGCGGGGCAACGCCACCAGGCGGCCCGGCCCGCCGCCGAGCGCTGCGATGAGGACGACGATGCTCTCGGACTGGTCGCCGTTCAGTTGCTGCACCGCGGAAGGCCGCGCGACCTCGCGCACCTCCTCGACGACGCCGCAGATGCGGCAGGCGGGCGGCGTGGAATAGACCGCCGTGAGAGGGCCCATGCGCTCAGGCGGCGCCTTCATCACGAGCGCGAGCCAGCCGGCGACCGCCGCGAGCCCGGCGATGAAGACGAGCGCGATCAGCGCCGCAAGCGCGATCGGAATCCGATCCGCAAAACCCGGAATCCGAGCACCGAAACCGTCCCCGCCGCTGCTCCCCATGCAGGACCTCCTGGAGAGCCCAAGCTACCGCTCGTCGCGCTGCGGGAGCGAGCGACTATTTCACGATTTTTGACACGCGCCCCCGTCGGGGGACGGCGACAGCCCCGTTACGCGGCGTTGAAGATTTTCAGTTTCTCGACGTGCCTGCTCGCGAGCGCGCCGGCCTGATAGTCCTGCAGCGCCTGCTCGATTTCCTCGCGCGTGTTCATCACGAACGGCCCGTACTGCACGATCGGCTCGCCGATCGGCTTGCCGGCGAGCGCGAGCACGCGCGCGCCCTCCTCGCCCGCTTCGATGCGCACCGCATCGCCGTCGGAGAGGAGCGCGGCGGTCCTGTTTTCAAGCGCCTCTTTTTTCGCCCCGACGAAGGACGAGCCTTCGTACTGATAAAGAAAGGCGTTGTGGCCCGCGGGCAGCGGCACTTCGACGCTCGCTTTCGGCGGCAGGATCACGTCGAGGTAATAGGGATCGGTGCTCGTGCCGTGAACGGGCCCGGCCGTGTCCTGGAATTTGCCCGCGATGATTTTTACGCTGGCTTCATTTTCCAAAGTCACCACCGGAATTTCCTTGCTCGAGATATCCCGGTACGCGGCGGGCTTCATCTTTTCCTTCGCGGGCAGGTTGAGCCAGAGCTGGAAGCCGCGCATGCGGCCCTCGCTTTGCTGCGGCATCTCGGAGTGCACGATGCCGCGCGCGGCGCTCATCCACTGCACGTCGCCGGGGCCGAGGTCGCCCGTGTTGCCGCCCGAGTCCTTGTGCTGCATGTGGCCGTCGAGCATGTAGGTCACCGTCTCGAAGCCGCGGTGCGGATGCGCGGGGAAGCCGGCGAGATAGTCGTTCGGGTCGTCGGAATAGAACTCGTCCAGCATGAGGAACGGGTCGTGGCGCAAGGTCTGGCTCGAGCCGAGGCTGCGGCGCAGCTTCACGCCCGCGCCGTCGGAGGTCGGGAGGGAGCGGATGACGCGCTTCAGTTCGCGGTGGCTCATGAGATTCTCCTTTCAGGCTGCGATTTTCTCCTGCGCGGTGCGGGCGAGGATCGCATTTTGCGCCGCTGCAAGAGCGTCGGTTTTGGATGCTTCGCTGATTGCAAGGCCCTCGGCGTACACGAATTGCACGTCCGTGATGCCGAGGAACCCGAGGAACTGCCGCAGGTACGGCGTCTGGTGATCGGTGCCCATCGCCGCATAGTGTCCGCCGCGCGTCGCGATGACGATCGCCTTCTTGCCGGTAAGGAGCCCCACGGCCCCGCTCGGCGTGTACCTGAAGGTGACGCCGGCGCGCGCTACGTGGTCGAACCAGGCTTTCAGCTGCGAGGGCACGCTGAAGTTGTACATGGGCACGCCCAATACGATCACGTCCGCGCGCTTGAGCTCCTCGATGAGGCCGTCCGAGTACCGGACGATCTCGTTTTGCCGGGCATTTCTCTGATCCGCCGGCGTGAGGAAAGCGCCGAATCTTTCCGCGTCCAGGTGCGGCACGACGTCCCTGGCGAGGTCGCGTACGACCAGCTCGGCGCGCGGATGGGCGGCGAGCAGGCCGCGGACATAGAGCCCGGCGAGCTTGGTGGATTCGCCGGCCTCCGAGCCGAGGCTCGAATGGATCTGCAGGATGTTTTTCATGGCCCTTCCTTGAGTGTTTGAGTGCAGGTGCGACCATTTCATCATTGACTCAATCGATTAAAAAGCGGATTCTTTCGGCCATATCTATCTACATAATAGATGAACAAGATCTCGCTCGAGCAATGGAGTGCCCTGGTTTCAGTCGTTGAATCAGGTGGTTATGCGAAGGCGGCGGAGCGGGTTCACAAAAGTCAGTCGACGCTCACCTACGCGGTCCAGAAAATCGAGCGACTGCTCGGGCTGAAGGTCTTCGCGCTGAAGGGCCGCAAGGCCGTGCTCACTCCGGCAGGCGAAGTCCTGTACCGGCGCGGCAAGGCGCTCCTGGAGGAGGCCGGCCGCCTTGAGCACGCGGCGGCCGATCTCGCCAAGGGCTGGGAGAGCGAGGTGCGCCTCGCCGTCGACATCGTCTTCCCGACCTGGCTGCTGCTCGAATGCTTCGCTGCGTTCGGCAAGGAGCGCCCGGACACGCGCATCGAGCTCTACGAGACCGTGCTCGGCGGCCACGAAGAGGCGCTCACCGGGCGCAAGGTGGATCTCGCCATCGGCGGCCTCGTGCCCGCCGGCTTCGTCGGGGACCAGCTGATGCCGGTGCGCTTCGTGTGCGCAGCGGCGCCGCAGCATCCGCTGCACCAGCTCGGCCGCCTGCTCACGCTCGAAGACCTGCGCCGGCACCGGCACCTCGTCATTCGCGATTCGGGCGCGCTGCGCGCGCGCGCCGGCGGCTGGCTGAACGAGACGCGCTGGACCGTGTCGCACAAGGCGACTTCGATCCGCGCCGCGACCCTAGGCCTTGGCTACGCCTGGTACCCGGAGGACAGCGTGCGCGAGGAGATCGCCGGCGGCAAGCTCAAGCCGCTGCCCCTGCGCGAAGGCGGCGAGCGCACCGCGACCCTCTATCTCATGTTTGCCGATCGTGAAGCCGCGGGCCCCGGCGCGCTACTGCTCGCCGACCTCCTGCGCAAGGCCGTCAAACGGGAATGCTCGCGCTAGCAGTGTCATGTGGCCTTCGCTAGAACCTTCCTTCGTTTCCAAGGGAGGCAACGATGGCGGTTTCCACGGTTTCCTACAGCAAGACGCCGCAGGCGGGCGACGACCTCTTCGCCTCATCACTGACAGGGCTCACCGAGGACGCGCTCGGCCTCGTGACCCTGGACGTGCTCGCCAATGATCTCGGCGGCGCGGCGAAGTCGCTGTACTCGGTCGACGACGGCAGCGCGCCGGCGGACCTCATTGCGCGCGACAGCGCGCGCAGCGAAAGCGCAAGCCTCGATCACAGCCTGAACGGCGCGAACGTCTGGATCACCGCGGAGGGCCGCATCGGCTACGACGCGAGCAGCCTGAGCGACGCGTTCAAGGCGCAGCTGCAGGCGCTCGGCGTCGGCGAGTCGATGAACGACTCGTTCACCTACTCGATCCAGCTCGGCAACGGCACGATCAGCACCGCCACGGTCTATGTGAGCTTCGCCGGCCTGAACGACGCGCCGACGATCGTGTCCTCGCCGCAAGCGGGCGCGGTGCAGGAAGACGGGTCGCAGAGCGCCTCGGGCCAGGTCGTCGCGACCGACGTCGACCACGGCGATCACCTGCACTACGCGCTCAACGGGAGCGGCGCGGGCAGCTACGGGACGCTCGGCGTCGATGCCGCGAGCGGCGACTGGCTCTACGCGCTCGACAACGATTCGCCCGTGGTGCAGAGCCTGCGCGGCGGCGAGACGCACACCGAAGCCTTCCTCGTGCGCGTCACCGACGACCACGGCGCCTGGGCCGAGCAGGCCGTCGAGGTCACCGTCACCGGCACGAACGACGCGGCCGCCATCGACGGGACGAGCGCGGCCTCGCTCGGCGAGGACGACACCGTGCCGCTGACCGGCAGGCTCATCGTCAGCGACGTCGACCATGACGAGGCGCACACCGTGGCGGCGAGCGGGGAGACCGACTTCGGCCGCTGGAGCGTGGACGCGGAGGGCAACTGGAGCTACGCGCTCAACAACGCCGCGGTCCAGTTTCTGAACGACGGGCAGAGCGCGGCCGACAGCTTCCTCGTGACGAGCCTGGACGGCACCGCGACCCGCACGATCGACATCGCGATCCTCGGCGCAACCGACAACCACGCGCCCGTCATCACCTCGGGCGCGACAGGCAGCGAGCCCGAGAATTCAGCGCCGAGCCATGTCGTCTACCAGGCCACCGCGAGCGACGCCGACGGCGATGCGCTCGTCTGGAGCCTCGGCGGCGCCGACGCCGCGCTCTTCAGCATCAGCGCCACCGGCGCGGTCACTTTCAAGGTCTCGCCCGATTTCGAGTCGCCGCAGGATGCAGGCGCCGACAACGATTACGACTTCAGCGTCATCGCGACCGACCCGCTCGGCGCAGCCGCTTCCCGGGACGTGGCGATCTCGGTGAGCAACGTCATCGAGCCCCCCGTGCTGGCGGACGACTTCGGCTTCCTGCAATCCGGCACCGCCCTGCAGGTGACGATCGACGGCCAGACGCAGACCTTCGCCGGCTTCTTCGGCGCGGGCCACAGCGGCACGAGCAGCTTCGCGCTGGGCGACGGGCAGAGCGCCGCGTTCACGAACAATACGTTCACCTTCCCGGCCGGAACGACGTTCCACGGCTTCGCGCTCGCCGGCAGCTACACCGTGAACCAGGGCCTGAGCGGTGGCAACGGCGCGGACATCATTGCTTCGTCCAACGCGAGCCAGGCGAGCGACGGCGGCAACGGCAACGACCTTGTCTTCGGCAACGGCGGCAATGACGCGCTCACCGGCAGCCAGGGCAGCGACCTGCTCGTCGGCGGCGCGGGCAACGACACGCTGAAGGGCCTGAACTCGAACGACGTGCTGGTCGGCGGCGCCGGCGACGACCTGCTCGAGGGCGGCAGCGGCAGCGACCGCTTCGTGTTCCTTTCGGCGAGCGACGGCACGGACACGATCACCGACTTCGTCGCCGCGAACGATACGCTCGACCTGCAGGACGCGCTGACGGGCTACGTGGCCGGCAGCTCGGCGATCGGCGACTTCGTGCGGCTGACCGAAAGCGGCGGCAACACGACCGTGAGCGTGGACGCCGACGGTGCGGGCGCCGGCGCGGACTTCGCCGACCTCGCGGTCCTGCAGGGCGTCACCGGCCTCGATCCGGCCGGCGACTGGCTGCTCGCCTAGGTGCCCTCGACGAAAATCAGCTTGCCCCTGGAGTACTTGAGCCGCACCGCGAGCGCCTTCTGGTACTCGGGCGAGTCGTAGAACTCGCGCAGCCGCTGCATGGACGGGAATTCGAGGATGACGAGGCGGGTGGGCGCCCAGCCGCCCTCCACCGACTCGACCTTGCCGCCGCGGGAGAGAAACTTGCCGCCGAAGCGCGCGACCGCGGCGCTCGCGAGCGGGCGGTAGCTCTCGTAGTTGACGGGGTCGGTGACGTCGATGTCGGCGATGAGGTAGGCGGCCATTCTTTTTGTCCTCCGGGAAGAGCGAGCACTGTCGCCCCGGCGGGGGGCCGCGTCAAGACAGGCCTGGACTGGAGGGAATAACCGCGCCGCAGGACTGTTTTTCAACGAGGAGGGATCACCCATGAAAACACCGAAAGCCCGCAGTCTGGTCGTCGTCGCCGCCATCCTGGTGGGCGCCTGCGCCTCGATGGGCGGGGGAGAGAAGACCGTCAAAGTGAACCTGAGCGGCGCCGAGCAGGTGCCGCCCGTGAGCACGCCGGCCTCCGGGCAGGGCAGCTTCACGGTCAACGACGATCACAGCGTGAACGGCAGCATCACCGTCTCGGGCCTTGCGCCCGTGGCGGCGCACATCCACGTGGGCGGGCGCGGCAAGAACGGCCCCGTCGCCGTCGGGCTCACCAAGACCGGCGCCAACACCTGGTCGACGCCCTCGGGCGCGAAGTTCAACGACGACCAGTACAAGGCGTTCCTCGCCGGCGATACCTACGTGAACGTGCACACGCCGGCGCACAAGGGCGGCGAGATCCGCGCGCAGCTGCAGCCCTGAAGAAAGAGGCCGCAAAGGAAAAGGCCGCCCGAGGGCGGCCTTTTTCTTTCCCGGCGCTGCTACCGCCAGTGGCGATAGTGCCGGTAGCCGTGCCCGTAGTAGCCGCGCGAGTAGCCGAACGAGACGCTCGGCGCCACCACGACCGGGGCAGGCCCGTAAGCCACCGGCGGCCCGTAGTACGGCGCATCGTAGGCCGGCACCGCGACGCAGCCCGCAAGCGCGACGCTTGCGAGCGCCAGCACGCCAAGCAGGGTCTTTTTCATGACATCCTCCGGATCCGTTTCATGAGAGTTTGATCGCGCCGGGGAGCGGTCGGCATGCGAAGTTGTTACCAGACGTTGCGGCGCTTACAACTGGTTTGCAGTCTGGCGCTTTTTTGCGCGGCGCCCGCGCTTGCCGGCGAGCAGCTCGTCAGCACGGCGAAGTACCCGAGCGGCGAAGTCATACCGTATATCCTCGATTCCGAGGGCGACGCGCCGCGCTACGTCGTCCTCCTCTTTCCCGGCGGCTCGGGCGTGATGGATCCGCGCCTGCAGGACGGCAGGCTCGTCTACGGCTTTCGCGGCAACTTCCTCATCCGCGCGCGGCGCTACCTCGTCGACCGGGAGTTCGCCAGCGTCGCGACCAACACCACGACGAGCGAAGAGCGGGTCCAGGCGCTGCTCGACGACATCGGGCGCCGCTTTCCGCAGGCCAAGGTGTACGTGATGGGCACGAGCAACGGCACCTACGCCACGATGCGGCTCGCCGAGTACCTGTCCGGGCGCGTGGCCGGCGTGATCCACACTTCCTCGCTGAACGCGATCAGCCAGTTCGATTCGCGCCAGTACAAGAACCGCCAGCTCATCGTCAGCCACGTCGACGACGTCTGCCGCGCCACGCGCTTCAGCGCCTCGAAGGACGCCGCCGAGCGCTACGGCACCGATTTCATCGCGATGCAGGGCGGCATCTCGGTGGGCGAGTACTGCGAGGCCTTCTCGCACCACGGCTACAACGGCATCGAGCGCGAGACGATGGAGAAAATCAAGGACTGGATCCGCAAGGGCGGATAGCGGCGCCGGCCGACTACTTTCTCGTTGAGTTGGGGCGGGTCCCGGCCTGCTTCCTGAGCGCGATGGGCTCGAAGGTGCAGCGGTCGCACAGGCCGCGCATGAAGAGAAAGACGGTAGCGGCGGAGTTCGCGGGAATGCACAGCTGCAGCAAGTCTCCCTGCGAGCGTCCCGGCGCGCTGCCGATCCGGTCCGCGGGATAGCACTTCTCCAGGTCCAGCCCGCGCAGCAGTTCCGCATCGGCAGCGTTAAGGGGAAACTTGAGTTGGCCGCTCGCCAGCGTCTTCTCGCGCGCTTCCCCGAGCAGGCGAGGATAGCGGGCCGAATCCGTGGAAGAAAAATGCACCGGCACCGGCTGGCCGTGCGCCGTCGCGATCGTGCAGGGCGCATCGACCATGGCGCCCGCCTCGCAATTCAGCTCGACCTGGTTGTCCGCCGACACGAAGAGACCCGACTGAGCGTTCGCCGCGAGGGCGACCCAAAGGCCTCCGAACAGAAGTGCGCTTTTCACTTGTTGAGCTCGTACTTGGTGAGCTCCACCTCAAAGTTGTCTGGCGGGCTTGCGGGCGAGAGCTGCAGCGGAATGCTCGCCCGGCCGTCGATTCGCAAAGCACGAAACTTCCCGGCCGGAACGGCGACCTCCTCCCACCCGATGACTTCCATGTCGTAGGTGACTTGCCGGACGTTTGATCCGAATCCCTGGGTGTTCACCGCGCCGAAGGCGACTTTGTACTTGTCGCCCACATTAAGCGGAAAGCGCAAGAAGGACGCGGGCGGTTCGTTGTACCGACCGTCGATCGGAGTGCTTTCTGCCCATTCCAGCGAATACGACGTCTCGATCTCCCGTCCATCCTCTTTCACAGTGGCGAGAGCCAGTACGAGATTCTTGCTCCGGTCGATATGGGTGACGCACTCTCGATATTCACGGATCCATCCGTGGTGAAACAGGCGCGAGGCGCGGTAACTCCAGCAGTCACCCACTTCGACATAGGGCGGCTTTACGGACGCCGGATCATCACCCGCCGCTGCCGCGCTTACTATCGCCGCACACAGCACTGCGCAACTGGCCCTTGTCGGCACGGCTCCCCCTTCCTTACCGCTTCGGAATCTCCTCGATAAATCCGCGGATGCGCGCGCGCTCGAAGGCGGGCCGCGCCTGGATGGACGCCCACCACGTCGCGACGCGCGGGTGCCTGTTCGGCTGCATCTCGTCGGGCGCGATCTCCTCGTCGATCCTTTTCACGAACGGCACGAGCGCGATGTCGGCGATCGTGTAGCGCTCGCCGGCGAGCCAAGCACTCTCGCCGAGGGTCGCTTCCATCTTGTCGAGCATCTGCACGAGCTTGCCGCGCGCTTCGGAGCGTTCCTCTTCTGTGTAGGGCCGGCGCGCGACTCTCAGCCACGCCTCGCGCCGCTCCTTGCTCGGGATCTTGGCGAGCCGCTCGGCGAGCTCCGCGTCGCTCCACTTCTCGGCCACTTTCTGCAGGTCGTGGCGCCAGTTGAAGATGATGAGGTTGCCGATGCGCTCGTCCGCGTAGCGGATCCAGTTGCGCATGCTGGCGCGCCCCCAGGCGTCGGCGGGCCTGAGCGGCGGCTCGGGAAAGACCTCGTCCACGTACTCGCAGATCGTGCCCGATTCGTAGAGCGCGCGCCCGTCATGCACGAGCGTCGGGATCACGCCGTTCGGGTTGATTTTCAGGTATTCGGGAGAGTGGTGCTCGAGCTTGCCCAGGTCCACCGCGTGGCTCTCGTACTTGAGTCCCTTTTCCTCCAGACACAGGCGCACGCGGCGCGACGCGCTCGAGCGCCAGGCATGGTGCAGGATCAGCATCGCGTTTCGCCCTCCAGAGTCGAATTCAAATTCTACTGGCGCGTGTAGCCGAGGCCTTTCAGAAACTCCTGCACGCGCGGGCGCCAGAGATCGGACTTGCGCGAGAAGAAGAGGTGCCCATCGGCGCCTTCGACCGGGGGAAAGCCGGCGTATTCGCCCACCCCGCCCGCGGCGCGGAAGGCGTCGAACCATTCGACCGGAAGCTTCGGGCCCCAGTACCGGTCGTTCGCCGAGTAGATCCACAGCGTCGGGATGCGCGCCGTTTTGCCGTACCCCGCGAAGAGCTCGCGCAGGCGCGCCTGCCCGCACGGATTCTCGGGGCGGTCCTCCGGGTTGCCACCGCCCCCGCCGGCGAAGTTGATGGTGCCCTGCACGCCCACCGGCACCTGCGAGGCGATGGTGAGCGCCGTCGTGCCGCCGAACGATTGGCCCATGACGACGGCGCGATCCTTCGCCGTGTCGCCGCGCTTGCGCAGCATCTCGAGCACCGCAAGCGTTTGCGCCGCGGAAGCCAAGTACACCGGCGGATACTGCTTGTTGCCGCAGCCGCCGGAATCCTCCACGTCGTCGCCGCCGGTCGCCCCGTAGCCCACGCGCACTGGCACCGCGACCAGAAAGCCGAAACCGGTCAGCCAGCGCGCCGCCGCCTCATAGGGCTTGGGCGTCACGGCCGCGCGCACAGTGGCCTTCGATGAGCGTCCATGGTTGAGCACCAGCAGCGGATAAGGCTTGGGCGCGCCGCTCTCGTAGTAGAGCGAGACCCGGATGTCGCGCTCGGTTTCCTTGCCATAGACGTTGAGGACCTTCACCGGCACCGTCACCTGCTCCACGGTCACATGCGCCTGGGCGGCGCCCGCGACAAGGGCGAGAAGCAAAAGCGCGCGCGCGGTTACCATGCGGCCACTCTATCAACGGAGATTCGAATGGCAAAGCGATCGGGCAAACATCCCGCCAACCCCAGCAAGGCCTACCGCGAGGGGCTGAAAATGCGCCGGCGCTGGCTCGGCGCCGACTATGTGGACAAGGCCTTCGCCGAGGCGGACGACTTCACCCTCGACCTGCAGCGCTACGTCACCGAGCACGGCTGGGGCGCGAGCTGGGCGCGCGGCGTGCTGCCGATGAAGACGCGCTCGATCATGAACCTCGCCATGATCTCGGCGCTCAACCGCCCGCACGAGCTGGAGCTGCACCTGCGCGCGGCGCTGCGAAACGGCATCACCCGACGCGAAGTGAAGGAAATCTTCATCCACGTCGCCACTTACTGCGGCGCGCCCGCGGCGCTCGACAGCTTTCGCATCGCCAGGAAGGTGCTCGCCGAGCGCAAGGGGGCGTGACCTAGTTCCTGTGGAGGGCGCGACCGCGGCGTGACAATCGGGGCCGGCCCGGCTTTCACCAAGGAGAAAAAAATGCCCGCCCGCACGCTCGCGCTCGCCGCCCTGCTCGTCGCCTTGACCACCCTCGGCGCCTGCGCGACGCAGGACAACTTCACCACGCTCAATCGGGAGCAGTTCCGCAACGACGAGGGCAAGGTGGTCGGCCATCGCGAGCTTCTGCGCAACAACGACACGGGCGAGCTCGTGCACAAGGTCGAGCTCTATGCCGTGCTCACCGACGCGAGCGGCAGGATCGTCGGCTACGAGCAGCGCACGAGAAGCGGCGCGCTCGTCTACGACGAGCAGGGACGGCCGATCGGCTCGCGCCTGGTGGACCTGCGCAGCAAGGGCTCCAATCCCTCGAGCCGCGGCGTCATCTTCATGTACTAGGCGGCCGGAGCGCGCGGCGCGCTACAATGGCCGCACGGGGAAAGGCGCGCCAAGACGCAGCCCCGAATTCCAACCAACCAGGGGGCAACACATGAAGAAACTTTTGGCGCTGGTCGTCGCGGCCGCGTTTGCGACCACGGCCGTCGCGCAGGACAAGAAGGACGTCACCACCAAGGGCGGCGGCAAGACCAACGCCGCCACCAAGGACGTGAAGGACAAGCCGCAGCATCCGACGCCGAAGCTGCCCAAGGCGAAGGCGAAGGAGCCCAAGCAGCCTGGCGGCAACGTGACCACCAAGCGCGGCGAGAGCGTCACCGACAAGAAAGGCGGCGCCGAGGTCAAGTCCGGCCAGAAGTAAAGCCGGCCCGCACGAGGAAACGGCGAGGCGCGCGAGCGCTTCGCCGTTTTTTTTTGCTTTGCCGCGCGGCTAGCCTGCCTGTACCTGGATGCGCCGCGGCACCGCGTGCGAGGCCTTCTCGATCCTCAGCTGCAGCACGCCGTTCTTGAGGGCGGCCGTCAGCTTCTGGGGGTCGAGCTCGCGCGAGAGCGTGAACACGCGCCGGTAGCGCGGCAGGCTCACCTCCACGTGGGTCGCCTCGAGGTCCTTCGGCATCTCGAGGCCCATCTCGCCCTCGATCACGAGCGCCTCGCCGTCGACGCGCACTTCGAGCTTGTCCTTGGGCACGCCCGGCAGGTCGGCGCGCAGCGTGATGCCCTGCGCGTCCTCGAGCACGTCCACGGGCGGGAGCAGCGCCGGCTGCTCGGCGCCCGCCTGCTCGCGAATCACGGTCCGGTTATCTTCCATGGCTGTCCTCCTCAGTTCACGTTGATGCGGCGGGGCTTGGCCGCCTGCTTGCGCCGGATGCTCACGTGCAGCACGCCGTCGCGGTACCGGGCGGAGACCTCCTCCGGGTCGAGGTCGTCCGAGAGCGTGATCACGCGGTGGAACCTTCCCGCGAAGCGCTCGCGCTGGTGCACGCTAGGCCGCTCCTCCTGCGCGGGCAGGTCGCTCGCGCGCTCCCCCGAGATGGAGAGCACGCCGCGCTCGACCTGCACGTGGATCGACTGGGGCTCCAGGCCCGGCGCAAAGGCGTAGACCTCGACCGAGTCGGGCGTGCCCGCCACGTTCAGGGCCGGAAAGCCGCCGCGCGCGTAGCCGCGGATGCTGGGGGAATACTCGAATGCCTGCTGCACCTGGCGCTGCAGCCGGTCGACCTCGGCGAAGAGGTCGCGGGGAAACAATGAAAAGTCCATAGTCCCATCCTCCCGAAGAAGTTGAAAACGAACTTGCCGACGATGTCGCGGAGAATAGGGTCGAGGATTGCGTTTTCAAGCGCTTGAAAGCCCCGTTCCCGGCCCCATATATTTTTTCCCTTGGAATTCAAGGACTACTACCAGACCCTCGGAGTCGCCCGGGACGCCCCCGCCGACGAGGTGAAGCGCGCCTATCGCAAGCTCGCGCGCAAGTACCACCCGGACGTCTCCAAGGAAAAGGACGCCTCCGAGCGCATGAAGGAAGTGAACGAGGCCTGGGCCGTGCTCGGCGACCCGGAAAAGCGCGCGGCCTACGACAAGCTCGGCTCGGGACCCCAGCCCGGGCAGGACTTCCGCCCCCCGCCCGACTGGGACCAGGGGTTCGAGTACTCCGGACGCGGTTTTTCGCCCGAGGAAGCGGCGGGATTCTCGGATTTCTTCTCGGAGATCTTCGGGCGGACCGGGCGCGCGGGCGGGTTCAGCCGGGCGCATGCCGGCGATCACCACGCGCGCGTGCTCCTCGACCTCGAGGACAGCTTCACCGGGCCGACGCGCCAGATCTCGCTGCAGGCGCCCAAGGTGGACGGCGAGGGCCGCCTCACCCTGGAGACCCGCACCCTCAACGTCAAGATCCCCAAGGGCATCCGCGAAGGCCAGTTGATCCGGCTCGCCGGCCAGGGCGCGGCGCTGCGCGGCGAGCGCAATCCCGGCGACCTGCTCCTCGAAGTCGGCTTCCGGCCGCATCCGCGCCTCGTGCCCGCGGGGCGCGACCTGCACACGACCATTCCCGTGGCGCCTTGGGAAGCGGCGCTCGGCGCGGTCGTCCCCGTCGAGCTGCCGGGGAGCACGGTGAACGTGCGCATCCCGCCAGGCGCCGAGCCCGGGCGCCAGCTGCGCGTGCGCGGCAAGGGCTTTCCCTCCGATCCGCCGGGCGACCTCTACTTCGACATCCGCATCGTCGCGCCCCCGGCCGAGACCGACCGCGCGAAGGAGCTCTACGAAGGGCTCAGGAACGAGACCGGCTTCGACCCGCGCAAGGAATGGAGGCAAGGCACATGAGCGATCAAGACCTCGAGCTCCTTGAAGGCCTCACGCTCGAGCAGCTCTGCGCCGCCTGCGCGATCGAGCAGGCCTGGCTCCTCGAGCGGGTCGAGGCGGGGCTCATTCCGGCCGCGCAGGGCCGCTTTGCCGCCACGGCGCTCGTGCGGGTGCGGCGCATGCGCGAGATCGAGCGCACCTACGACGCCGCGCCCGAGCTCGCCGCGCTCGTCGCCGACCTGCTGGAGGAAATGGACCTGCTGCGCGCGCGCCTGCGGCGCGGCGCCTAGTGCTTGCGCTCGCTGCTGGAGGGAATGTCGAACGGGCGCCCGGCCTTGAGCGCCTTCAGCGCGTCCTTGAGGTACTGGGCGCGCTCGTCCTGGGACAGCGCCTCGTACTCTTCCGGCTTGAGGAAGCGGAAAGGCGGAAGCGTCTTGCCCGGTTGTTCCTTGGCCACCATCACCCCGATTTTTGGGCGCTAAGTATTACGGACGTACTCTGGGGCGTCTGTAGTTGAAATCGCGACGGGCCTGTGGCGCTAGGGCGCCCGGGCGAAAACCTCCAGCGGCAGCACCCGCCCTTCCCTCAGGCCCGCCGACATGTTCGCCATCGCCGCCGGCGCGAGATCGCCGTGGATCAGCTCGACCGCGCGGTGCGGCGGCTTCTCGCCGCGCTCGACTCGCTCGCGCGCGCGCTGGCCCCAGGCCTTCGATTGCGCGACCTTGTCCGCCATGCCCTCGACGCGAAATCCCGCCGCTTCCAGCCCCGCGCGCGTTTGCGCGGGCGTCTGCAGGAAGCTCGCTGCGCGCGTCGCCGCCCAGGGCGTCGGATAGTCGATCTCCGGCCCCTCGCCCCTCGCCACTTCGGAGAGGACGAGCCAGCCCCCGGGCTTGAGCACGCGCCGGATTTCCCGGTAGAGCGCCGGCTTGTCGGCGATGTTCATCGACACGTTCATCGAGTAGGCGCCGGCGAAGCTCGCGTCCTCGAAGGGAAGCGCGAGCGCATCGCCCTGCTCGAAGCGCACGCGCTCCTCCATGCCGAGGCGCGCGGTGAGCTTCTTCGCCACCTCGACGAATTCGGAGGTGAGGTCGATCCCGGTGACGCGGCAGCCGAAGCGGCGCGCGAGGTAGCGCGCCGGCCCGCCGATGCCGCTGCCGACATCGAGCAGATGGTCCTCTTTACTGACCTTCAGCTCGCTCGCCAGCTCCTCGGTCGCTTCCAGCCCGCGGCCGTGGAACTGGTCGTAGGGCGCGAGCGCTTCGAGCGTCGGCTTCGCCGGGTCGACGCCGTCCTCGACGAGCGCCGCTTCCAGCCGCGCGAGCAGGTCGCCCTTCGTGTAATGCGAGGTGATGTCGGCCTTCGCGGGCATGGGGGTAGGATAGTCCCTTCTCCGGGAGGATTCGATGACACTCGCGCGCCTGGTTTTTTCTTTTTTCCTCTTTTTACTTTTCGGCGCGGCCTTCGGCCAGGGCTTTCCGGCGCCGCAGGAGGGCACGTGGGGGGTGCGCGACTTCCGCTTCCACACCGGCGAGACGCTGCCGGAGCTGAAGCTCCACTACCTCACGGTCGGCTCCCCGAAGGGCGAGCCGGTCGTCGTGCTCCACGGCACCACCGGCTCAGGGACCGGCCTGCTCTCCCCCGCGTTCGGCGGCGAGCTCTTCGGGCCCGGGCAGCCGCTCGATGCGAGCCGCTACTTCATCATCCTTCCGGACTCGATCGGGCACGGCAAATCCTCCAAGCCCTCCGACGGCCTGCGCGCGAAATTCCCGCGCTACAACTACGACGACATGGTCGCGGCGCACCACCGCCTCGTCACCGAGCACCTGGGCGTGAAGCGCGCGCGCCTCGTCATCGGCAACTCGATGGGCGGCATGCAGATCTGGCTCTGGGCTCAGCGGAACCCCGAGCTCTTCGAGATCGCCGTGCCGATGGCGGCGACGCCGACCGAGATGGCGAGCCGCAACTGGATGCTGCGGCGCCTGATCGTGGACTCGATCCGCAACGATCCGGACTGGAAGGACGGCAACTACACCGTGCAGCCGAAGAGCGCGCACTTCGCCTCGGTCTTCTACGGGCTTGCCACGAGCGGCGGCAACCAGAACCTGCAGCGCATCGCCGGCACGCACGAGGCGGCCGAGAAGCTCCTCAACGGCCGCCTGAAAGGGCCCTTTCCGGCCGATGCGAACGACGTCCTCTACCAGTGGGACTCCTCGCGCGACTTCAATCCCTCCGCGGGCCTGGAGAAGATCACCGCCACGCTCGTCGCCATCAACTCGGCGGATGATGAGCGCAACCCGCCCGAGACCGGCGTCATGGACCGCGAGATCAAGCGCGTGAAGAAGGGCCGCGTCTACCTCATCCCGGCGAGCCCCTTCACCGCGGGCCACGGCACCACGGGCCAGGCGAAATTCTGGAAGGACGAGCTTGCGCGGATCCTGCAATCCACGCCAAAGACCCCCGACTGACTACTTCTTGCCGGCGAACTCCGCGAACTCCTGCATGAATTTCGGCAGGAGCCCCTTCACGGTCTCGTCGGTGAGCCTGCCCTGCGCGTCGAAGGCGTTGCCCGCGCTCGCGACGTAGATCATCCGCCCGGTGAAGAGCCGGGTGCCGAGCACGCGCAGCACCGGCAGCCACGCCGTCTGCGCGAAGCGCGTGCCGCCCACGCCGGGCGTCGCGCCCATGAGGGCCACCGCCTTGCCGCGCCAGACGCGCGGCACGTCCGCCGGCGGGCGCGTGCACCAGTCGATCGCGTTCTTGAACGCGCCGGGCATCGAGTTGTTGTACTCCGGCGTGACGAGGAGCACGCCGTCGGCGGCCGCGATCTGCTCCTTCAGCGTCTTCACGGCCTCCGGGATGCCGCCGAGCTCGATGTCGCCGTCGTAGAGCGGGATGCCCTTGATCGAGGCGGCTTCGACCTTCACGTCCTTCGGCGCCGCCTCGAGCGCGGCCTTGAGCAGCATCTGGTTGAAGGAGCCCTGGCGGAGGCTCCCGGCGAGGGCGACGAGCGTGGTCATGGCGAGGCGACCTTCCGCTCGGCCATCTCGACGCGGTCGCGGCCGTGGCGCTTGGCGGCGTACATGGCGGCGTCCGCCGCCGAGATGAGCGCCTGCGCGGTGCGGCCGTTGCCGGGGAAGGCGGCGACCCCGACCGAGGCGCTCACCCCGCGCAGCAGCTCGCCGTGGAAATTCACCTGCAGGTCCTGCACGCCCTTCCACAGCTCCTGCGCGCGCGCGAGCGCCATCGCGGGCGAGGCCTCGGGCAGGATGACGACGAACTCCTCGCCGCCGTAGCGGCAGGCGATGTCCTCCGCGCGCACGCGCCGCACGAGGTAGTCGCCGAGCGTCCGCAGCAGCACGTCGCCCGCCTCGTGGCCCCAGGTGTCGTTGAAGTCCTTGAAGCGGTCGAGATCCATCATGATCACGCCCACCGGGCGGCCGTTGCGCGCCGCGCGCAGCACCTCGCGCTCGAGCGCCTGCTCGAGGTAGCGCCGGTTGTAGAGGCCGGTGAGCGAGTCGCGCACCGCCTGCGCGCTCAACGACTCGCGCAGGCGCAGGTTGGCGAGCGCAAAGGCGATCTGCTCGCACACCGTCAGCGCCCAGACCTGCTGCGTCTCCAGGCGCCGCGCGCGCACCGCCGCGGGCAGCACCGCCTCCTCGGGGCCGAGCTGCATGTGGAGCAGGCCGAGCAGGTCGCCGTTCGCCTGGATCGGCGCGCACACGCTCGGCCCGGCCGGCGGCACGATCAAGTGCGGGCAAACGAGCTTGGAGCGCGCGTCGTGCACGAGGTGGATCTGCCCGCGGCGCAGCGCCCAGCAGTCCTCGCGCCCGATCACCGGGTCGCCGGCGAGCGCCGATTCGCCCCAGGAGGCCGCGCTCTCGAAAAGGTCGCTTCCCGAGTTGAGCAGGTAGAGGCTGCCCGAGGTGCCCGGGAAGAGCTCCTCGGCGTGCTGCGCCACGATCGCGCGCGATTCCTGCACCGACTTGCACATCTGCATGAGATCGGCGAGCCGGCCGAGGATCAGGTTCTGGCGGTGGCGATCCTCCAGGAGCTTGACGGTGGCGGTGAGCTGGCGGTTCGTGTCCTCGAGCGCCTGCTCGGCCTTCTTACGCGCGGTGATGTCGCGCGCGACGACCACCACGTGGGTCACCTTGCCCGCGGCGTCCTTGATCACGTCGCCCTGCGACTCGATGTAGCGCACCGCGCCGTCGGGGAGGAGGAACCGGTACTGCATGCGCTGGCCGACGCCGCTCGCCACCGTCTCGCGAAAGACGCGCCTCACCTGCTCGCGGTCCTCGGGGTGGATTTCCTTGAACGAATCCGAGCCGTTCGTCGGCTGGTCGCCGAGCACCGCGCGGTACGACGGGCTGTTATAGATGCGCCGGCCTTCGGTGTCGAGCATCGCCACCAGGTCCGACATGTTGTCGAGCACCATGCCGAGCGTGCGCGCGCTCGCGGCGAGCATCTTCAGCGCCGCGGCGTCGCTCGCTCGGGAATCGGGGGTCTGCTCGGACGTCATCGGGGCTCGGGAAAGCCCGAAATGATACCTCCCCGGGATGACGCAACGCCCCTGTTACTTATCTCTTTGTCTTACAGCTTCACGCCCTCGTCCGCGATGACGCGCTGCACCGCCGGGCGCTTGAGCATCCGGTCCTTGGCGGCGGTGTAGTTCTTCAGCTCCGCGGCCGGCTCGCCGCGGCGCGCGTGCCAGAAATAGAAGATGAACGCGTAGGGGTCGAGCACCGAGTACTCGCCCGCGAGCCATTCCTTGCCCGCGTACATCGCGTCGATCTGCTTCATGTACTCGGCGTAGCTCTGCTTCGCCTTCGCCTGGATGCCCGGAAAGGCGGCCTTCTCGTCCGTGTAGCGCTCCGTGCGGCCGATGTGGCCGTTCGCCGGGTGCACCGTCGCCGCGAAAAAGCCGATCACCGAGAGCGCCTGCGCCTCCTTCACCGGGTCCTTGGGCCAGAGGCCGAAGCGCTTGCCGAGGTAAGGCAGGATCGCCGTGTTCTCCGTGAGCGGCGCGCCATCGTCGAGCAAGAGCGCCGGCACGCGCGCGAGCGGGTGGATCTTCATGTACTCGGGCGTCTTGTGCTCGCCCGCGGCGAGATTCATCTTCTTCGGCGTGTACTTCTCGCCGCTTTCCTCCATCACGATGTGCGGCGCCATCGAGCATGCGCCGGGGGCATAGAAGAGCGTCAGCATTTCATTCGTCCTTGAGATTGTGGGTACGTTGGGTCGGGACAATGGTACGTCGTCCCCGAGTGCTTTAATCGGGGACCCAGGTTCTTTCCTTACGGGAGTTTCACATGAGCACCGAAGAGAACCGCAAAGTCGCCGACGACCTGTTCGCGCGCCTCTCCGCCGGCGACATCCCCGGCGCCCTCGCCCTCCTCGCCGACGACGTCTGCAACTGGCAAAAATGAATAAAGAGCAGTCCGCGGATTTGGAGAAGAAATTTAAACGGGGAAGAGATGCGTTTGCTACTTGGATATAAGTAGCCGCTTCATTCTTGAAGGAACCGGACGACCTCAGTGAAATGCACTGCGAAGCCTAGGCCTTCAATCCCTTTGGCAGACAATTTTTGGCTGTTAACCCCTATTACTTTGCCATCCAAAAATAGCGGCCCACCCGAGTTACCAGGATTGATAGCCGCGTCGGTTTGAACCACCAACATTTCGCGCGAACCCGGAACAAGAGGATTTTTCATTTTCCTGATCGCGCTAATGATGCCCCGAGTCACGCTGAAGGTTAGTCCCTTCGGATGCCCAACAGCCTCGACCGTTGCGCCTGCCCCAATGGGTCCACTCTGAAAGGTTACTGGCGTTCCTTTGTCTGCGACTTGGATTACCGCGAGGTCAAGCCCAGCGTCGCTCTTTATCCCTCGTCCCACCGTTTCGATTCCGTTCTTAAGCTTGACCTCGGCGAACTTCGCACCAGCCACCACGTGTTGGTTTGTAAGCACAAGATTGGGTGCAACAAAGAATCCGGCACCACCCCCGCCTTTGGGATTCAACACAATTACTACTGATTCGAGCCTTGCCGCCCACGAAGCGTCGACAACAGGCTGTGCGCCGCTAACCTGAACGGCAGCGACTTGAGTGTTCTCGGCCGATGCGGGAAACAGGTCTTGGCCTTCGCGCAAGGCGGTAAAAGGCAGATTCGCAGCGAGAAATTTCTCCAATACCGGCCCAATCGAAAGCTCGCTGTTCTCTTGCTCGTAGCCATCGACCGCTTTCTCATCTACATACCTAGACGAGAGTGAACCTCGATCTGGATCTTTGTCTTCGATCCCAAACGCGACACTAAACGTCCTTTTCTCTTCCCATGGAACGGTGAGTTGGGCGACTTGGCGTCCCCGTCTGTCCAGAGCCGCAACAAAAATGTCCCCGGTTTTCGTTGATTCGACTGTGGATACGGTGAATTGGTAATCTGCATACACGGGCTCTTCGATCGTTTGTGGCGTCGCCTGCATTATTTCGAAATATCTTCGCGTGGCTCCTGCTTGAATGCCTTGCCCAATCCCCTGCAAAACTGCACCCCACCCATAACCTGGCTGAAGACTGTTTCTAAGGTTCTGCCGATTGAGCTCTTGCTGTGCATTTACATAGTTTGCGCGCGCTTGGGCGTAAGCGGGATTTGGCATGCTGCGATATCCAGAAATAACCCGAGAACTCACCTCCGTCTTATCCACCACCTTTCGCTTTGGGTCCCGGCCTCGAGCATTCAAGACAACGACATAGTCCGATTGCTGAAGGTTAAAATTTTCAAGAACAGATCGCGATGAAGTCTTTGCAATCGGAAGCTTCGTATCGTTCTTCATTTCGAATGAGAAAGGCGTCTTCCCATTGTCTTGACTGGAATCCACGAGCTGGATCGCCAGCCCCTTGGCATACTGGGCGTAGCCGGATGCTTCCAACTCAAGACGTGCCTTGTAAGCCGAATAAAAATCCTTTGGCGCGCCTCCTTTATCTTCAAATAGGCGCTCCACATATCTGGTCGAGAGCGCGGCCGCCTCATGCTGCGGCAAGTTGGGATACTTTTTTAGAACGGTTAAAAGTTGGCTCGCCGAAGCGCCCTCGACTTTCTTGACGAGCATTGCGGCATGGCTAGATGTAAATGAGCTTTCCGAAAGCGCCGCAGGATATTCACCAAAAAAGCCGGGGGCATTTATGTGGTCGTAAGCAGCAAAGGCAATAGGTGCATACGCCGTCAGCTTCTTTGTGAGCAGTTCGATCTCCGCCTTTAAGTCGGATATCCCATTCGCCCGAAGCTCGCTGTCCTGAAATACGTTGTAAGCGAGATAACTCTTTGCCAATTCTCGGGCATTTGAAAGGTCCTTTCGCACTATTGGCCAGCTACCGACCGCGAATTCGTCCGCACTCAGGTCTTTCTTCAATGCACTTCTGGCCGACTCAAGCGCGGGCGTAAGCTTGGCGTTCAGTTTGTCGGCAAGCGTCTTGACGACCGTCTTGTTGTCGTTTTCCTTGAAGTATTCCTTTTCTCTTCCGTAAAACTTGTCGGCTTCGTCGAGCTCGTTTTTCTCGACCAATTCGCTGAATTCGGACCCCTTGGTCGATACGATGTTAGATAAGGCGCCTCCGATACCCTTGAACAAGGACTCAACAGGATTGGCGGTATCAGCCGGATTGCGTTCCGGCCTAAGAGGTTCTTGTCCAAGTGCGCTGATCGACAGGAACCCACTCGAAAGCGCGACGACGATCCCTAGAAGAGATTTGCGGCTCATGCCCCCTCCACGGCTGCATAGCCAATGGCCAAACGGGTGCAGCCTACCGGAACAGCGAGTGCGGCGGAAGTAGATCCACGACTACTCTTGCAACCACTCACGCCAAGCGGAATGAAGAGGAAAGTACAGGCCTCGGCCCTTTGCGTTGAGCGCAACGGCATACGCATCGAGTTGAGCGGCATAGCGCTTGCGCTGCTCATCCAGAAAGTCCTCGACCTTTGTTCCCTCGTGCCGACTCGTCTTGTAGTCGACGACCCAGCGCGTCTTGTCTTGCTCCACCATGAGGCGGTCAACAACGAAGCTGCGAGCCCCCGTACGCAGACGATATTCGCTTCTCGCCTCGGCGTGTGGGCCAAGCAACCACCGCCCACGCTCGCTCGTAATGGAATTCCTGACAGCCGTGGCCACCAGGTCCGCCGCCAGCTTGGGATCCTGAACCCCGCGCCGCTTGAGATCGCGCTCGAAGTGCGTTCGCAATGACTCGACGCGCTTGATGTCCCAGCCCTTGAGCTCGTCCTCCGCGATGCGCTGCAGCCAGCGATGGACGACGACGCCGACGTGGCGGGCGGTTTCACCGGCCCAGGAGAATTCGATGCGTTCTTCCTCGCGGCCTTCGGGCGGGGCGTCCCATTTCACGGGCGCGGGCGGCGGGGGATTGGCGTAGTCGGCGGGAAGGCGCCGGAGCGGGATGCGGGGTGCTGACTCGGCGGCGGGCGCGGCGGTTTTGCGCACGACCTCGGCGTTGACGGGCCAGAGCTTGGCGAGGAGCGATCGCTTGTCGGGCGCCTTCGCGCTGCCGTCGTGCTCGAGCTTGACGCAGCCGAGCAGGTGCACGCGCTTCTTCGCGCGCGTGACGGCGACGTAGAGCAGGCGCCCGGCCTCGAGGTCCTCGGCGTCGCGCTCGAGGCGCGCGAGGTAGTCGTAGGCGAGGTTGTTGTCGCGGCCGGCTTCCTTGATGGGGGCGAAGATGAACCGGCCGCCCGCGAATTCCTTCCACAGGAAGAGCGGCGGATCGCCGGTATTGGGCGTGCGCCCGAGGCCGGGGAGGACGACGGTGTCGAATTCGAGGCCCTTCGCCTTGTGGATGGTCATGACCTGGAGGGTCTCGGGCGCTTCCAGGTCGGGGAGCGCGTAGAGCTTCTTCAGCGCCTCGCCGAGCACGCTCGGATCGGCGCTGCCCGCCTCCTCCAGCCGCTCGAGCTCATCGAGGTAGATCTCGGCGTCCTCGAGCTCGGTGCGATCGGCGACGCAGGCAGGGCCACCGAGCGCGAGCCAGCAGGCCTCCACGCGCTCGCGCAGCGTGCCGCGCAGGCGCTCGCGGATCGCATGCGCGAGCGGCTCGCGGGCGCGCTCAAGGCGCTTGCGGCCGTCGGCGGACAGCCGGGAGAGCACCGCTTCGTCGTTCAGGCTTTCCCAAAGCAATTTATTTTTGTCAGAACTTAAAACCAGCAAATCCGAAAGCAAAAGCCCGCACCACGGCGCGCGCAGCACGGCGAGCCAGGCGATGCGGTCGGCGGGATGAAGGAGCGCGCGCGTGAGCGCGTAGAGGTCCTGCACCACCTGCTTCTCGCCCAGGAGCTCGATCTCGATGGCGCGAAAGCGCAGGCCCGCCGCTTTGAGCGCGGGCACGATCGCCTCGAGGTGCGGGCGGTTGCGCACGAGGATCGCGCACTTGCCCTCGGCGCCTTTGGCGAGCTCGACCACCTTCTTCGCCTCGTCATCGACGTCCTCGAAGAGGTGGACGCTCGCCGCCTCGCCCGGCAGCGGATCATGGTGCGCGGTCGAGGGCGCGTAGGGAACCGCGCCGGAAGCTTCGTCTTCCCGCGAGGGCATGACCTTCGGGAAGGCCGCGTTCACGTAATCGACCACCCCGGCCTGCGAGCGGAAGTTGGTGGTGAGCTGGATGGGCTCGAGCGAGACCGAGGCGAGGCCCTCCCGGCGCGCCTTCAGGAAGAGCGCCACCTGCGCCTCGCGGAAGCGGTAGATGGACTGCATGGGATCGCCCACGACGAAGAGCGTGCGCCCGTCGCCCCTCATGTCCCCTTGTTCCCAGCCGGCGGTGAGGCGCTCGAGCAGGTCCCATTGCGAGATGGAGGTGTCCTGGAACTCGTCGACGAGGATGTGATTGATTCTCCGGTCGAGGGAGAGGAGCAGCGCGCTCGGATCATCGGCGGAGCCGAGCGCGCGCACCGCGCCCTGCAGCACCTCGGTGAAGTCGGCGACGCCGCGCGCGGCGAAGTGCACCTGCAGGTCCGCCGCGGCGAGCTTGAGGAGCTCGAGGATCGCATCGAGCACCGCCCACTGCTCTTCCTCGTAGGTCGCGGGCGGCGCCTCGCGCAGGGCGAGGAGCGCGCGGCAGGCCTCGAGGTTGCCATCGAGCGTGGCAAAGAGCGGATGCTTGGTGCGAAGCTCTTTGGAGCCTTTCCGGAAGACTTCCTCGGCGAGCTCCTGCGAGGCCTGGGGCAGAAATTCCTTCGCTCTGGAAAGGAGCCTGTTTCTTTCAAAGCCCAAAGCCGCTTCGATTTCCTTGCGCGAGGGCGGCTCGCCGGCGCGGCGCAGCCACTGGTCGCGCCGGCCGAGCATCGAGGCGAGCAGCCGCGCGCACTGCTCTACGTCGTTGTCCAGGTGCGCGAGCAGCCGCGCGACGTGGGGATTGGAAAAGTTCTCGAGCGTGGCGAACGCCGACGCGAGATGGTAATCGGAAGCGTCCTCGATGATGTCGGGCTGGGCGCCGAGCTGGGCGAGCACGGGCGTCTGGCGCGAAAGGCCGAGGCAGAAGGCATCGATCGTCTCGATCCGCAGGCGATGCGCGATCTCTCCAGCGTTCGGAAGCTGCTCGAGCACGCGCTTGCGCATCTCGGCCGCGGCCTTCTTCGTGAAGGTGACGGCGAGGATGTTTTCGGGGGCTTTCTCGTTCTCCAGGAGCTTTAAAAAGCGGGAGACGAGAAGGGATGTCTTTCCCGACCCCGCCGGCGCCTGCACGATGAAGGAGCGCGTGGGGTCAAGCGCGCGATCGCGTTCCTTCTGGTCGGCCGCCGGTTTCTTCGTCGCCACCTTCATTCGGGCTCCCCGCCCGCCTCGTCGAGGAACGCGAAGCGCTCGTGCACGCGGCACACCGTCTGCAGGTCGCAGGTGCGGCAGGTCGCCGCGCCGTCGCGCGGGTCGACCCGGGCATCGCCCGCCTCGAAATCACCGGCGAGCCTGGCGAGCCCTTTCTGCCAGCCCTCGAGCAGGCCCGGCCAGTGCCTGGCGATCGCCACCTGAGGGATGACGTCCTTGCCGCGCGAGAAGCCGGCGAAGCGCATCTTGCCCGCCTTCACGCGCGCGAAGGCGACCGCGCCCATCGGCTCGGCCGAGGCGGTCGCGTAGATCGTGAGCTGCGGCTCGCGCGGGCGCCCCCGCTCCGGGTCGGACCAGTCCTGCGGATTGACGCGCTCGCCCGTCTTGTAGTCGATGACCGCGTGGCTGCCGTCGGCGAGCCGGTCGAGCCGGTCGATGCGGCCCTTCAACTCGAGGTTGCCGATCCGGAAGCTGCCTTCGCGCTCCACCGCCACCACTTCAAAAGGGGCCCGCCGGCTCTCGACTTCCAGCCACTCGCGCGCGAGCTTCGCGAGGCGCGCCTTCTCCATCGCGGCGAA
>DATAID010000055.1:0-10963 GCA_036262835.1 Burkholderiales bacterium
GCAATCGATGCTGAAGAGCCTGCCCTTGGAGCGCCTCTACCGCGACTCGCGCTGCGGCGCGCTCATGCTCCCCTGGACCGCCGAGCTCTGCCTCGATCGCCTCGGCCGCGAGGCCCTGTACGAGCCCGGCGAGGCCGACGAGTGATCAGAACACCGTGATGTCCAGGTGGTCGAGCGCCGGAGCGCCTTCCAGGTGCGCGATCAGCACCGAGCCGCCCGCCACCGAGCCGTTGGCGTCGTAAAAGAGGTCGCCGGTCGAGGTGTTGTAGACGAGGCGATCGTCCGCGTCCTGGCCAGAGCTGAAATTGCCCTCGGCCAGCTTTGCGCCGGCCAGCGTGCCGAGCGCGCCAAGCGCCGGGAAAGCGGCAATCGCCAGGCGCAGGTGATCCTGCAGTGAGGTGAAGTCGGTGATGGTGTCGACGTTGGTGAGCGCGTTCGGCGCCGTGTTGAACACGAAGAGGTCGCTGCCCGCGCCACCCGTCAGGGTGTCGTTGCCGGCGCTGCCCATCAAGGTGTCGTTGCCGTCGCCGCCCACCAGCGTGTCGTTGCCCGCGGCGCCGTTGAGCGTGTCGTTGCCGATGCCGCCCGTCAGCACGTTGTTGAGCGCGTTGCCGGTGCCGGTGAAGTTGCCGGTGCCGGTGTAGGTCAGGTTCTCCACGTTGGCGTAGAGCGGCGCCATCGTGACCGGATCCACCGCGTTCATGTTGAGCGCCGCAAAGCCCGTCTTGATCGTGTCGGTGCCGCCGTTCAGCGCCTGCGTCGCCTCCACGATGCGGTCTCCGGCGTTATCGATCACGAACGTGTCGTCGCCCGCGCCGCCGATCATCACGTCGGCGCCGGCGCCGCCGTCGAGGGTGTCATTGCCCGCCCCGCCGTCGAGCGTATCGTTGCCCGCATCGCCGTTCAGGATGTCGTTGCCAGCACCGCCCTTGAGCAGGTTCGGCAGGATGTTGCCCGTGCCCGTGAAGTCGCCCGAGCCGGTGTAGATGAGCTGCTCGACATTGGGCGCGAGTGTGAGGCTCGACATCGCGGTCTTCTCCACATCGATGCCGCTGCCGACCACCGCAGGCGCCGGCTCGATGATGGAGTCGCCGATGTCGTCCACGATGTAGGTATCGTTGCCCAGCCCGCCCGTCATCACGTCGGCGCCCGCGCCGCCGTCGAGCGTGTCGTTGCCCGCGCCGCCGGTCAGGGTGTCGTTGCCGTCGTTGCCGTTCAGCGCGTCGTTGCCGGCAAGGCCGTCGAAGGTGTCGTTGCCACTGCCGCCGTTGTAGACGTCGTCGAACACGCTTGCCGTGTTGGCGAGCAGATCCCCGATCGTAAGCTGCCTCACCGAGTCGTCGCCGGTGAAACGCACCAGCTCGATCGTGTTGAGCACGTCCGCTTCGCCGCCGTTGACGGCGCGCACCGAGGTCGCCGACAGGCGCGAGAAGACCCAGTCCGTGGCGACGCCGGAGAGCACTGCCGTGTCGTTTCCGGTGCCGCCGGTCAGCGTGTCGTTGCCCGCGCCGCCGATCAGCGTGTCGTTGCCCGCGGGGCCGCCGTTCAGGATGTCATTGCCCGCGCCGCCCGTGATCACGTTGTCGAGCGCATTGCCCGTGCCCGTGAAGTTCGCGCCGCCCGTGTAGGTGAGGTTGTCCACGTTGGCGTACAGCAGCGCCAGCGTCACCGGGTCCGCCGCGTTCATGTTGAGCGCCGCCATCGCCGTCTGGATCGTGTCGATGCCGCCGCCCAGTGCGATCGTCGTCTCCACCACCCGGTCGGCGGCGTTGTCGATCACGAACGTGTCGTCGCCCGTGCCGCCGATGAGCACGTCGGCGCCCGCGCCGCCGTTCAACGTGTCGTTGCCTGCCCCGCCATCGAGGGTGTCGTTGCCTAGGTCGCCATTCAGCACGTCGTTGCCGATGCCACCGGTCAGGCGATTTGCCAGGTTGTTGCCCGTGCCCGTGAAGTCGCCCGTGCCCGTGTAGAGGAGCTGCTCGACGTTCGGTGCCAGGGTGAGGCTCGAGAGCGCCGTCTGCACGACGTCGATGCCGCTGCCCACGACCGCGGGCGATTGCTCGATCACCTGGTCGGCGAGGCTGTCGACGACGTAGGTGTCGTTGCCCATCCCGCCGGTCATCACGTCGTCGCCCGCGCCGCCGTCGAGCGTGTCGTTGCCGAGTCCGCCGGCCAGGTTGTCATTGCCGCCGTTGCCGTTGATCGTGTCGTTGCCCGCGAGCCCGTCGAAGATGTCGGCGCCGGTGCCGCCGTTGTAGAGGTCGTTGAACGGGCTCGCCGTGTTCGCAAGCAGGTCGCCCACCGTCAAATCGCGCACCGAGAGATCGCCGAGGAAGCCGACCTGCTCGATCGTGTTGAGCACGTCCACTTCCGTGCCGTGGGTCGCGCGCACCGAGGTGTCCGAGAGCCGCGCGAAGACCCAGTCCGTGGCGACGCCCTCGAGCACGACACCGTCGTTGCCCAGGCCGCCCGTCAGCGTGTCGTTGCCGAAGCCGCCCACGAGCACGTCGTCGCCGCCGGCGCCGTTCAGCACGTCGTTGCCCGCGCCGCCGACGATCACGTTGGCGAGCGCGTTGCCCGTCCCCGTGAAGTTGGCGCTACCCGTGTAAGTCAGGTCGTCCACGTTCGCGTAGAGCGGCGCCAGCGTCACCGGGTCCACCGCGTTTAGGTTCAACGCCGCCAGCCCCGTCGTGATCATGTCGTCGCCCGCCCCGACTGCTTCCACGACCCGGTCGGCGGTGTTGTCGACCACGAACGTGTCGTTGCCCGTCCCGCCGATAAACACATCGATGCCCGCGCCGCCGTTGAGGACGTCGTCACCCGCCCCGCCATCAAGGACGTCATTATTCAGGTCGCCGTTCAACGTGTCGTTGCCGGCGCCGCCGGTCAGTCGATTGGCCAGGTTGTTACCCGTGCCGGTGAAATCTCCCGTGCCGATGTAAACCAGCTGCTCGACATTGGCCGCGAGCGTCAGGCTGGAGAGCGCCGTCTTCTCCACGTCAATGCCGCTGCCCACGACCGCGGGCGCCGCTTCGGTGATTACGTCGCCCAGGCTGTCCACGATGTACGTGTCGTTGCCCAGGCCGCCGATCATCGTGTCGTTCCCGATGCCGCCATCGAGCGTGTCGTTGCCCGCCCCGCCCGTCAGCGTGTCATCGCCGCCGTTGCCGTTGATCGTGTCGTTGCCCGCCAGGCCGTCGAAGGTGTTGTTGTTGGCGTCGCCGCTGTACTGGTCGTCGAAGGGGCTCGCCGTGTTGGCGAGCAGGTCGGCCACCGTCAGCTGCCGCACCGTGTTGTCGCCGAAGCGCACCTGCTCCACCAGGTTGAGCACGTCCACTTCGCCGGAGGTGCTGGTTGCGCGCACCGAAGTCGCCGAGAGCCGCGCGAAGGTCCACGTCGACGCTAGGCCCGACAGCACCGCCAGGTCGGTGCCGTTGCCGCCGTTCAGCGTGTCATTGCCGCTATCGCCGCTCAGCGTGTCGTTGCCGTCGTCGCCGTTGACCGTGTCGTTGCCCGTGCCGCCGGACAGGAAATCGTTGCCGATCGCCCCGCTCACGATGTCATTGCCCGCCTCGCCGCTGACGGTGTCATCCCCCGCCCCGCCATTGAGAGTGTCGGCACCATCGCCGCCGAACACCTGGTCATTGCCCCCCGCGCCGTTGACGATGTCGTTACCGCCATAGCCGCGCAGCAAATCGGCCGCTCCGGCACCGACGATGACGTCGGCGCCCCCGAGTGTCGCGTTGATCAGCGAGGCCAGGTTGAAGGTCGGCGTTTGTCCGTGTATCAGCGCGTTGTAGATCGGTTGATAGATCTGCGCGCCGCTGATGAAGGTATGGATCTCGTAGGAGTAGTAGAGCGTACCGCCCGAAAAACTCCCGATGTAGAGGTCAGTCAGATACGAGTTTGGGGTGGGAATCGGCCAAGTCCCGTACGGGCCAAAGTTGTAACTGACATACTGGAAGTAACCGTCGGCTTCGGCCCAAAGGCCGTTCGACAGTTGCAGGTTGATATACGAATATCCGTTGTAAAGGTGGTTGACGTTGGAGTAGTTGACGTTCCACTGGCTCGTCAACGTGTCCATGTTGAGCGGGTCAACGTACGTGTAGATCGTCGTCACAATGCCCCCGATCCGCTGCTGCGGATTTCTGGTCCGGCATTATGCGCCCAGTACTGGATAACCCCGATGCGGCAGCGCATGTCAGAAAACGCAAGATTTGCCCAGTACCACACGGCACCCGACCTCGAAGCGCAAGAACCGTGAATTTGTTCCGCGTTGACACGGGTATTGGCCCTCTTCAGGATGGCGAGCGCGTGCATCGGGGAAAGGCACATCGAAGGCGGTATTGGACGGCAAGCCTCGCCCTGGCGGGCGCCCTCCTGGTCACGCACGCGGCCATCGCGCAAATCGCCACCGACGGCACGCTCGGCGCCGCGCAATCGCTCGCTGGGCCCGGCTTCTCGATTCCCGCGAGCCTTGGCCAGCAGCTTGGCGGCAACCTCTTCCACAGCTTCTCGCAGTTCAATCTGACCGCCGGCCAGAGCGCGACCTTTTCCGGCCCCGTCGACGTCCAGAACATCATCGGCCGCGTCACCGGCAGCAGTCCCTCGAGCATCGACGGAACGCTGCGCTCGAGCATCGCGAACGCGAACCTCTACCTCATCAATCCGAAGGGCGTGCTGTTCGGCCCGAACGCGCAAATCGACGTCAGCGGCTCCCTGCATGTCTCTACCGCCGACTACCTGAGCCTGGGGCCCAGCGGCCGCTTCGCCGCGACCAACCCCGGCACGAGCGTGCTCTCCACCGCCGCGCCCTCGGCCTTCGGCTTTCTTGCCGCCAATCCGGCCGGAATCAGCGTGACTTCGAGCACGCTGGCCGTGCCTGCCGGCAAGGGCCTGTCGCTCGTCGCGGGCAGCCTCAACATCAACGGCGCGGCGATCTCGGCGCCGGCCGGACAGATGAACCTGGTCGCCACGGCCTCGGCGGGCGAAGTCGCGCTCGCCGGCCCCGCCGCCGGCACGGGCGGCGCGATCAGCATTGCCGGCCAGTCCTTCATCGATGCGAACAGCGCGCCGGGCCTCGCCTCCGGCACGATCCGCATCCGCGGGGGCCAGTTCACGATCACCGATTCCACGCTCGGCGCGATCAATTCGGAAGCCGGCCAGGGCGGCGATGTCGACATCCAGGTCGCTCGTCTCTCGGTGACCGGCGGCGGCATCATCGGCACGAGCACCTCGGGCCCCGGCAATGCGGGCAACCTCTCGATCGCGGCTTCCGAGTCGGTGAGCATCTCGGGCCGGAATGCGCTCAACCAGCGCAGCTCGCTCGTCACCGCCGCGGCGAACAACAGCAGCGGCAATGCCGGCTCGATCACGATCACCACGCCGCTCCTCGCCATGGACGACTCGCTCGTCAATTCGGCTTCGGCGCTTCTCGCGACCGGCAACGCGGGCGACGTCACAGTCCAGGTCGGCCGGCTCGAGATGATCAACGGCGGCCAGATCAACTCGAGCACGTTCGGCACCGGGCGCGGCGGCAACATCACGGTCAATGCCACCGAGTCGGCCACGATGTCGGGGCATTCCGCGCCGCTCGACTACATCAGCGGCCTCGTGGCCTTCACCTTCGGCGGCGACGGCGGCTCGATCTCGGTGTCCACGCCGGCGCTGCGCCTCGACGGGGGCATCATCGCCACGGGCACCGGCTCGCTCACCGGCGCGCCCGCAGGCAAGGCGGACATCCAGGTCGGCACCGCCACGCTTGTGAACGGCGGGCGCATCGACGGCACGACCTTCTTCTCGGGCCAGGGCGGCAATGTAACCCTGACCGCGCGCGACTCCATTTTCATCTCGGGCAGCCGGGACGCCGCGACCACGGAAGGCCTCCTGCACGCCTTCGTGTTCAACCTCGCGCCGCCGATCATCACCGACAACTACTCGGTGCTGCGACCCTTCTTCGGCGACTTCGCCACGAGCGGCCTGGTCTCGCGCTCGGTCTTCGTCGGCCCGGGCGGCTCGATCGCCGCCGCCGCGCCGCGCATCACGATCGCCGAGGGCGCCAAGATCAGCGCCGAGAGCGCCGGCATCGGCAACGCCGGCAGCATCGCGCTGAACGCGAGCGACTCGCTCACCCTGCTGAGCGGCGGCTCGCTGACGACGACCTCGCTCGTCGCCGACGGCGGCAACATCACGATCATCGCCGGCAACAAGGTGGAGCTGCGCGACAGCAGCATCCTGACCTCCGTCGGCCAGGGCGCGGGCCGGGGCGGCAACATCACCATCGATCCGGCGTACGTGATCCTGCAGAACAGCCAGATCCTCGCGAACGCGTTCGGCGGGCCGGGCGGCAACATCAGCATCACGGCCGGCACGTATATCCAGGACCCGCAGAGCCTCGTGCAGGCCTCCTCGACGCTGGGTGCGCCGGGCGCCATCTCGGTCAACGCGCCGAACCTCGACGCGAGCGCCGGTCAGGTGGCCCCGTCGGCCTACTTCGACGCCTCGCTCCTCATGCGCGAGTCGTGCTCGGTACGCGCGAGCCGAGCGGCGAACAGCTTCACCGGCGCCGGTCGCGGCGGTCTCGCCGCGGCGCCCGACCAGCTTTCCTTCGGCGTCTATGCCGATGTCGCGAATGCCTTCGCGACCTCGGACGATGCGCGGCCGTTGCAGGTGGCTGGCACGCCCCTCGCCTGCTCCCAATAAGGGCTGCCCTACAATCCCCGGAAGGGGGAGTCCGGCCATTTCGGTGAGCGCTGCGCACAGGGTGTCGATCTGCGCGATCTGCTGCGCCCTCGCGCTGCTGCCTGCACCGACAACAGCGCAGATCGCGCCGCCCTCCGGCGTCACGCCACCGACCGAGATTCGGCCGCTGCCGCCGCTTCTGCCACCCGCGCCGCTCGAGCCGCCGCCTTCGCCGGAATTCCGCCTGCCGCCGCTCACGCCGCCCGCGGGCCCGGGCCGGCTCTCGGGCTCGGTGCGCGTCTTCGTCAGGACCTTCAGGATCGTCGGCGCCACGGTCTTTCCAGAGCCCGAGCTGCACGCGCTCGTGGCGCCCTACGAAGGGCGCCGGATCGGCAACGCGGAGCTCGAGGATGCGCGCCGCCGCCTCACGTCTCACTACGTGCAGCGCGGCTATCTCAATTCGGGGGCGGTCATTCCCGATCAGGACGTGGCGGGCGGCGTGGTCACGCTGCAGATCGTCGAGGGCCGCCTCACCGACATCATCGTCACCGGGACGAAGCACTTCTCGCCCAATTTCATCCGCGAGCGGGTCGCCCTGCCCCCGAGCCAGCCGCTCAACCTCGGCCCCCTGCAGGAGCGGCTGCAGACGCTTCTCCTCAATCCCCTCCTTGAGCGCATCAACGCCGAGCTCGCGCCGGGCGAGCGCCCGGGCGAGGCGGTGCTCAAGCTCGACGTGCGCGAAGCGCCGCCCTACGAGGCGGGCTATGCGTTTTCCAACGGCCGCTCGCCGGCCGTCGGCGCGAGCCAGCACGAGCTGTGGCTGGGCGCCCGCAATCTTTTCGGCCGCGGTTTCGGGCTTCAGGTGCGAACCGCGCAGACCGAAGGCCTGGGCGACTACTCGCTCCTCTTTGGCGGCCCGGTGAACGCGAGCGACACGAGGTTCCTGCTGCGCCTCGACAAGACGCGCTCCGTGCTGGTCGAGTCGCCGCTCCAGTCGCTCGACATCGCGAGCCGCTCGAGCGGCGTCGAGCTCGGGCTCTCGCATCCGCTCGTGCGCACGCCGCAGCGCGAGCTGCTCTTGGGCGCCGCCTGGTACCGGCGCGACAACGCCACGTTTTTCCTCGGCGAGCCCTTCGGCTTCACCCCCGGCCTGCCCGAGGGGCGCAGCACCCTCAAGGCGCTGCGCCTCACCGGCGATTTTCTCGACCGGAGCGAGTCGCAGGTGTTCGCCGCGCGCCTGACCTTCCGGCTCGGGCTCGGCGGGCAAGGCGCGACGGTGAACCCCGGCTTTCCGGATTCCGTCTTCGTCGCGCGGCTGCTGCAGCTGCAATGGGCGCGGCGGCTGTCGGAAGCGGGCAACCAGGTGCTCGTGCGCTTCGACCTGCAGGACGCGAACGGCACGCTCCTTCCGTCGGAGAAATTCGCCGTCGGGGGCATGCAAAGCGTGCGCGGCTACCGCGAGAACCTGCTCGTGAAGGACCGCGGCTGGACCGGCTCCATCGAATATCGCCACCCGATCGAGCGCTGGTTCGCCGGCGCAGGCGGCGCGCCGCCCGAGATCGGCCGGCTGCAGCTCGCGGCGTTCATGGACGCGGGTCGCGGCGCCGACGAGCAGGACACGAGCACCGGCCCGCGGCGGCTGCGCAGCGCGGGCCTGGGCGTGCTCTGGGACCCGGTCCCGGGCGCGCAATTCCAGGTCTATCTCGCGCGGCCCCATACCAAGGTGACGCTCAGCCACCGCGCGCTGGAGGATCGCGGCGTGCACTTCCGCTTCGCGTTCCAGCAGCTTTTCTAGCTCAAAGCCAGTTGCCGATCAGCAGGAACGGCGCCCAGTAGCTCGGATGGCGAAAGCGCGGGTCGGCCAGCAGCCGCTGCTGCGCGGCCTGCAGCGCCGAGACCTTCGATTCGCCCGCGGCGATGCGGTGGTAGAAGTCCACCACGAGCGCGCTCGAAGCCTGGTCGTTCACGAACCAGAGCGTCGCCAGCGCGCTCCTCGCGCCCGCCTTGACCGCGACGCCCGCGAGCCCGAGCGCCGCGCGGTCATCGCCCGCCGCGGTGCGGCAGGCCGAGAGCGTGAGAAGCTCCACCGGGTCCTCGCGAAAGCGCGTCAGCTTCATGTCGCGCTCGAGCGCGTCCATGTCGAGCTTGCCGTCGAAGGTGAGGAGGAAGCTCTTCTTCGGGTCGGCGTCGAACTGTCCGTGCGAGGCGATGTGCACCACCGAATAGGGCTGGCGCGCGAGCTCGCGCTCGAGGTCGCGCTGCCTGAACTCCGCATCGCGCAGCACGCGCCCGCCGGTCAGCTTGTGCAGCGCGTCGATCTCCTCGTTGACGAAGGGCAGCGGCGGAAAGCTCTGTACGCCTTTCGAAAGGCCGCTCAGCAGCATGGCGGGCGCCTGCGCGTTGATCGGCTTGGGCTCGACGAGCGAGAGCCCGGGCGCGGTGGCGAAGGCATAGCGCTGCACGAGGAAGTCCTTGCCGTCGTGGAGCGCCGCGAGCGGCACGCCGCGCAAGGGCCCGTCCGGGACCAGCACGACGGTGCGCACCTGCTCCGATGAGAGCGCCTGCTCGAGCGGCTGGAAGAGGCCCTCGTAGAGGCGCCGGGCGTGCGGCAGGTATTCCCGGGTCGTGCGCTTTTCCAGCAGGCGGCGCAGCGCCCGGCTTTCTTCCTCCAGCTCGCGCGGCGAGGCGGCGAGCACGATCTGGCGCATGCCCGAGGGGAGCGACATCAGCACCTCGACCCGGTTCTTGAGAAAAACCGGATAGAGCACCGCCGTGGCCGCCGCCACGCGGTCGATCGCCTTCTGCTTCGCCTGCAGGCGCGCCACGCATTCGTCCTGGAAATAGTCTTCCAGCTCGACCGACTTGATCTGCTCGACGAGGTCGCGCGCGCCGAGCAGCACCTTCTCGCGCTCCGCGCCCTCCGGCAGGCGCCGCGCGCGCTCGAGCAGCAGGTCGGCGTATTCGAGGTAAAGCGGCCCCGCGGCTTCGCGGTAGGAGGCGTTGAGCGCGCGCAATTCCTGGATCAGGTCGCGCCGCACGCCCTGGAAGGCCAGCTCGGCGCGCCGGTAGGCGGCGATCGCCTCGTCGCCCCGGCCCAGCGCCGCGAGAACCCGGCCCGATTGCCAGTGCCAGCGATAGAGCGAATCCTCGGCCTCGACCGCCAGCGCGGCGCCGATGGCAAGCCGGTTCAGCTCCAGCGCCTCGGCATAGCGCTTGTCGGCCTCGTACAGGCGCGCGAGCCCGCCGCGCGCGAAGGCGAGCAGGCGAAGGTCGTTGTTGCCCTCCCCGAGCGCCGAGGCGCGCGCATAGCTTCGGTAGCTGCGCTCGAGCAGGCGGCGGTCCGCCAGGGCCGCGTAGAGCCGCTCGAACAAGTCGCCCCGGCCCAGCAGCGCCGCGGCCTGCTGGCGCGGATCGGAAAGCGCCGCGAGGTCCTTCTCGCTCGCATTCGCCGCCGCGAGCGCCGCTTGCGGATTGCCGTCCGCGAGGCCCAGGCGCGCGAGGTTGGTCGCCGCCTGCAGGGCGCCGCCGGGCAAGCCCGCCGCGCGGGCCCCGGCGATGCTCTCGTTGTAGAAACCCGTCGCGTCGGAGGAACGCCGCTCGATGGCGGCGAGGTTGCCAAGGTCGTTGAGGACGGCCGCCGTGATCGCCGCCTTGCCGGTGCGGCGCGCTTCGGCGAGCGCGCGCTCGAGGTGCGATTTGGCCTCCTCGCGCCGGCCGGTCAGCAGGTAGGCCTTGCCGAGCGCGCCCTCGACCGCCGGCGCCAGCTCAGCCCTGGGCGCCGCCTCGAGCTGCGCCCTCGCCCGCTCCAGTTGCTCGAGCGCCCGGGTCCGGAAGCCGCGCTGCTGCAGGGCTTCAGCGCTCCGGAGCAGGCTCGCCGCATCCTCCGGCTCGGCGCGCGCCCCGGCTGCGAGCGCCCCGAGGGCGACCAGCAGCAGTGCGCAGCGAGTGAGGCCGAAACTCACCGCGGCAGTATCACACGCGCCGCGTCAACCCCCGCTCGCGAAACGGCCTTTTACGATCCCTGAAGAAGTCTGCGGCTCAGCGCGACCGAACGTTAGTTTTTTCTCTTGCGGCGCACTATCCCGGGGGCTAGAGTCGCGCACGCGCGCGCAGAGCACGCAACGGGGGCATTTCAGCCAGTTCGGGGCAGTTCAGAGCAGAAGCACAAGGGGGAATCGTGGGACATATTGCGTCGGTAGACACCACTCAAGCCATCCGGATGGACACGGCGTTCAACATCAACGCCTCGCTCACGATCAACGTCAACTTCTTCAACGTCACC